>LFRW01000043.1:91493-122082 GCA_001512965.1 Methanomicrobia archaeon DTU008 | reverse complement strand
AAGATTATGAAGAGTACTGGAACCTTGGAAATATCGTCGGCCATGGGTTCACCGAGAGCGAGTACTTTGCGGCGATGCCAGCCGTTCTCGGCAGCATCTCGCTCCTGGGGGAACGGTATGACTGGATAAGAAGGCATGCCCTGGGCGTTGTAACTTCATAATTGGAGCTTGATGGCACCAATAAAATAGGCGGAGGGGATTGGTCCATGTCCTGTTACAATGCGCGTACTGTTCGATCATCAGGCGTTCTGGCTGCAGAACTACGGCGGCATCTCTCGCACCTTCGTAGAGCTCATCGAACGGCTGCGCGCCTCGGGCGTTGAAGCGACTATCTCGCTGTGGTACTCAGATAACGAGCATCTCAGACGAGCGTCCTTGGCGGAAGGCTCAATGCCGGCGCCGACCGCATGGCCCCTGGCTAGAATGCTGAAGAGGCGGGCCAATATCGATGTCGTGGAGTTCATGGACCGGCGCCGCTCCGTCAGGGCGTTGAAGCGGGGAAAGTGGGACCTCTTCCATCCGACCTACTATTATCCCTACTTTCTGGAGCATCTCGACGGCAGGCCGTTCGTGGTGACGGTGCACGACATGATTCACGAGGCGTTTCCCGACATGTTCAAGCCCTTCGATCCGACGAGCGCGAACAAGCGATCGCTGACCGAGCGGGCCGACAGGATCATAGCCATATCGGAATCGACGAAGAAGGATATCGTCCGATTCTTCGACATATCCCCCAACAAGGTGGATGTGGTCCATCATGGCCCTACGCTCGATCCCCGCCTTGCCGTTCCTAGGCCGGGCTGGCTGCCGACCCGGTACGTGCTCTTCGTCGGCAATCGCCACACCTACAAGAACTTCGAGCGATTCGCTCCCGCCCTTTCCAAGATCATGAAGGAAGAGCCTGGCCTCCATCTCGTGTGCGCCGGCGGGAAGCCCTTCAGGGAGCACGAGACGGCAATGCTCGGCGAACTGGGAATCCTAGAAAGGACGATCTACACCGACGTCGACGATCCGCTGTTGGCCTGCCTCTATCGCCACGCAGAGGCGTTCATCTTTCCCTCTTTGTACGAAGGCTTCGGACTACCTCTGATAGAGGCCATGGCCTGCGGCTGCCCGGTCATCGCGAGCAACACCAGCTCCTTCCCCGAGGTGGCCGGCGACGCTGCCGTGTTGTTCGATCCGGCGGACGAAGATGACATGTCCGCCACCATGCTCGATGTGCTGCGGGACGCCGACCTGCGCGCCCGCCTCGTCGAGAGGGGGCTTCAGCGCGTTGGTCAATTCAGCTGGGAACGGACGGCCAGAATGACAAGAGAAGTGTACGAGAGGCTGATCTAGTCCCCGTCACCGATCGTCCGGGCGATAGTAACAAAAATGGCGCGAGGCATGCACAATATCATGCCTATCGGCGATCCAATGGGCGGAGAAACTCCCGAATCGGATAGAGGTAGCCATCTGAGCGTCGATGCCGTCATGATACCAGTATCGGACATCGACAAGGCACTGACGTTCTACACGGAGATACTCAACTTCACGATAGCGGACGACCGCCGCGCCATGGGGCGTGTGGAATTGGACCTGCCGGAGGGCGGGGCCCGGATAGTGCTATACCGCCCCGCGCCTGGGGAGGAGGAGCCTGGTATCAGGACAGGGATAGTCCTGGCGACCGACTCCATATATGATCTCCACAAGGTTCTGGTCGATGAGGACGTGGAGTTCGTCGTCAAGCCTGAGCGCGATCGATTTGGCCGCCTCATCGTGAGAATACTCGATCTCGATGGCAACGAGATAGAGGTGGTCGATCGCCCGCCCGCCGTGCCGACGCCCAGGCCGAAGGCCACCGAGGAGAGCATGATGGGGGGCCGATGTGGAGCGAGACGTAGGAAGCAATGAGCTATCCGGCGATCGATCGAATAGATGGGATGGATTCATTCATAATAGTCATTCTCCCCAATAGATTCCGTCTGCCATCCACTAGTTATTCAGATGATCACTGCACAGGCCTATATTGGCTGAAGTCGCTTGCATAGAACATATTATTATTTGCAGTCATTATGGACCAAAATTTGGAAGATAATGACAATGAATGAAATTTCATTACTCATCAAGCTGAAGGAGCATCCCGGTTATTAGCCGTACGGATTCAAGAAACTGATGGCGTATGATCAATAGACAGCTTCTCAAACATGTGATTTCGAAGATGGTGCTTTCAGGACAATTGAGTTTGTTGTCACCTGATTCAGCCGTTATTCAGATAACCTCAAAGGACCGTTGCTTCCAGAAAGCGTGGATGAATTGGAAAAGGAGATGATTCTTCTTATCGATCGAAGACCGAAGGACCTGATGCCTCGCATGGTCGAGGTCAACAAGCACCTGAACCGGCTGAAGGGCGAGATCATCAGAAAAATGAAAACGGTTTGAAGGGGTTTGGGCTCAACGCTCCAACATCATTTCGCCATCATTCCAAGGGATGCGTCCGCTCCGGCGGGGACCTCACCCTGCGGAACGGTCATGCACACCTCTCGATTGATGTTCATGATCTGCCCGTTCTTCCACGTCACATGCATGTCGATGCTTCCGTTGGTCAGGTCCACGGAGAAGCTTCTCATCGAGGCAGTGTACATCGAGGCCTTTCCGCGAGTGGAGGTTCGGACCTTTCCGGTCTCGGCCAGCAGTCCAAGTGTGGACATCTTCTCTACGATCTTGTAGCAAGTAGCCAAAGGAATGTTGGTGACGGTGGAGATCTCCCTGACGGTCAGCGCCCTGCGGGCGGTAGCGGCGGCAATGATGAGCACAGAGTTGTCCACGAGCGATTCAGCAACTTCGTCGCGGTGCATATTGGCCGTCCTTATGGCCTCAAGGATGCAAACTTCTTCTTGATCTCCAGTAGTACGCATTAGAGTGCCTCCAAACTTTGAGTCTTCCCGATTAATAGATAGCATATTAATCTTTTGAATCGAATCCATCATTATCTGGCTTGATTCTAATGGAATGCTCAAAAACGGTCATTCCTGGAAAAGGAAAAATGAGGGAAAAGGGAAAGGATTTCAGAGGAGGGAGGTGTAGCACTTCTTCTCCTCGATGTCGTTCACATCTAGACCGATGATCGGGACCATCATGATGATGTTCGTCTTCTCCCCCGGCCCAAGGGTGACCCCCCTTGACGCTTCGTAAGCGCCGTCGGAGGTGCGGACCTCGCAATGAACGACCTTGGTCTTCGTGAACGCCCCGTCGTTCTCGAGGATGACGCTGAATCCCACCCCGGCGAGGGGGACCTCGGCCGTGGTGTACTCTTCGATCTTCATGCTCAGTCCGGTGCCGTAATAGGCGGTCATGAGGAGCATGATCATCACGACCACCACGGCGATAACCACGATGGCCCTCTTCGCGCTTCGATCCAGGGCTCCACTTCTTCTTGCCATGCGATCGGCCGGCCATCGAGCAGGTACTGTAATAAACGTTCGAGGAGAAAACGTGGGATTGATAAGAGGTTTCAGCCCTTGGCCAGCTCGGCCTGGGCTATGGTCTTGTCGATCTCGGCCTTCAGCTCCTCCGGGATGTTGCGGATGCCCACCTCCAGGAAGCCTCGGACGATCATGCCGACCGCCTCGTCCTCGGTCAGGCCGCGGGACATGATGTACTCCACCTGGTCCTTCGCGATCTTTCCCAGGGACGCTTCGTGGGTCATCTCGACGTCGGGTATGTGCGCCTCCAGCTCCGGGATGGCGATGTTCACGCCCTTGTCCCCAAGGATCAGGCCGCGGCATTCGAGGTGCGCCTTGATGTCGGCGGCCTTGCCGACCAGCGAACCGCGGTTGACGACCCTGCCACCGGTGGTCAGCGAGCGCGAGATTATCTCCGCCCTCGAGCCGACCCCGCTCAGGACCGCCCTCGATCCGAGGTCGAGGTCGGCGCCGGGCTGGGCGACGGCCACGGTGTTGAACTGCGCCACCGAGTTCCTTCCCACCAGGTGTGCGGTCGGATAGGTCTGTACGGTGCGGACCTTCTTGAGGATGACGTAGTTGTTGATGTAGGAGGCGTTGTCCTCGACGAGAACTCCGGTTCGCGGCCGGACTCCTATCTGCTCGGCCCAGTTGTGGATCATGGTGAACGTCAGCTTGCCGCCCTTCTTGACGTAGAACTCCGAGATCCCCATGTGGATGGCTTCTTCGACCCCGCCCTCGGACACGCAGCCGGTGACGACCTCGAGGGAGGCGCCCTCCTCCACGATGATGATGTTGTGCACCGTCTGGGCGGTGTTCTGGGAGCCCACGAGCAGGCAGGTCTGGATGGGCATCTTCACATGCTGGCCGGGCAGTGCCCTGATGAAGTATCCGGGGGCGTCGGCGAGATATGTCGAGGCGGTGTACTTGTCCGCGTCCGGCTGGACCAGCTTCCATGCGTAGTCCTTCAGCCAGTCATGCTTCTGCATCGCGGCGCGGACGTCCATCAGCTCATATGCGTCGGAGGCGACGCTGCGCGCGACCATGGAGTTGTCCAGAATCACCAGGCTGCCCTCTCGCCCTTCTCCCGACGGCACGACGCTGGCGCGGAGCATGGCTTCCCGCGTCCTCTCCGGCAGCTCCTCCAATGACGACACTTCGGGAATGTCGCGCGCGCCCTCGCGGAACTTGGACAGGTCTATGTCCTCGCCCAGCGCGGCCTTCTTCTCGAGCGCGGCCTCGGCGCGCTTCCTCATTTCTGCTTCACTAGACGACAATCCACACACTCCTCGTATCCGTTGTTCCTGATCTCGCGCAACAGTTCCCTGGGGTTGCCGGAACAGGCCATCATGCCGTCGCACAGCACATAGCCGCGGTCGGCCTCTATGTAGTCAAGAATCTGGCCGGTATGGGTGATCACGAGGGCGCTCTTGCCCTCCGTGGCGCGCCGGCCCGCGCATGTGACGCCGCCGGTGAGCAGGTCGCGGATCATGGTCCCGACCCTCTCGATGCTCTCCAGGTCCACGCCCGATTCCGGCTCGTCAAGCATGTAGAAGCAGGGGTTCTGCGCCGCCAGCTGCAGCAGCTCGGAGCGCTTGATCTCCCCTCCGGAGAACCCGACGTTGACGTCCCTGTCCAGGAACCGCTTCATGTTGAGCGTCTCCGCGAGCTTGCCAGGGTCCCTCTTCCCGCGGGAGGTCACGCGCAGCATGTCCCGAAGCTGCACCCCGACCAGGTTCGGAGGGCGCTGGGACATCAGTCCAATGCCCAGCTTGGCCCTCTCGTGGACCGGCATATGTGTGATGTCCTCTCCGTCGAAGATGATCTGGCCTTCCAACACGCGGTAATTGCTTAGTCCCATGATGGTGTTGAGCAGCGATGACTTCCCGGAACCGTTGGGGCCGAACAGCACGCTGGTGGAGCCCGATGGAACGGTGAGGGATATGTCCTTGAGCACCCTCCGGTTCCCGACCTCCACGGTCAGGTTCTTGATCTCGAGCATGGTCCTACCGACTGTTCGACAGCATTGACTAAGTAAATAACCTTTACATGACCCGTACCGAACATCCGCGACGCTATCGGCGCGATGCCAGTTTCTTCGCATGGGGAATGCGTTCGTCGTGACCGCGCGGTCCTCGGCGGCCTGACGTTCGCAGCCTATGCCCGCCTCTCGGCCCTGCTCGCGTCGCCGACCTTATGAGGCTTGCTCTTGGTCCTCACCCCGGTGAGCATCGTTCCGTACGGCAAGAGGTTCATGATGAACAACAATGCGATGCACAGCACGATGGTCCCCGGCAGGAGGAGAAGGTAGAAGATCGCCTGGTCGGCGAATATGTCCACTGCCCATAGGCGGTTCACGATGACCGCGATCATCAACATGTGCGCGAGATATATCCCGTAGGAGTAGGTCCCCATCGTGCTGACCGCGCCGGTGGTCAGCCCTCCGCGGGCGATGAGCCACCGTGACAGGCGGTATAGCAGGGCGATCATGAGGATGGAGAACGGCAGGACGGCGAGGGCCCACCAGGTGCCGGATCCAAGGAACGTGAGGACCCCGGCGAAGACCAGGGCGACGGGGACGAGGGCGAAGGAGCCGAGGCGGTCCGTCCAGCTCTCCCGGGACGGTGAACGTTGCGCCCAGATGCCCAGCGCGAAGAACGGCAGGGAGCCGATGAAGATGCGGGCCGCCACGATCTCCCCGAATCCGGGGACCGGCTGGGCGATCGAATCGATGGCCGCCGCCAACGGCTCGACGAGGAACGCATACCAGATGACGTATGCGAAGGTGGAAACGGCGAGCATCTCCCAGCCCCGGCCGCGCCGCTCAGACGAGCGCTGCCATCGCATCAATAGGGGGAAGAGAAGGTAGAGCTGCAGCAGGACCGCGATGAACCAGAAGATGCCGGTGGCGTCGAACAGCACGATGGACCATGCCGCTTGCGAGATGGTGTAGTCCGGCATAGTGATGAAGTTGTACCCTATGTACAGGACGGAGAAGGCCAGATACGGAACGGCGATTGTGGCGAGCCGCCTGCGGTAGAAGCCCTTCAGGTCGCTGGCGTCGAAATATCTCAGCGTGAGCACGAATCCGGAGACGAAGAAGAACACAGGCACTCCGAAGTCCGATAGGTGGGTGAGATAGGCGGCGATGGGCACTATGGGGCTGCTTCCATCGATGGTGTTGTAGAACGACCCGCCATGGATGGTGACGATCGCCAATATGGCGAAGCCACGCAGCAGGTCGAACTCCCCGATCCATGTGGCAGCCTTCTCCGTCATCCCTGTCCATTTGGATGCTCGTGGATAATATCTCTTTAGATGGTGATGTAAGGTAACAAGCGCCGCGAGATTTCTTAAGAGCAGCCGCCAATGCATCCATCGTGCTTCTGCTCTGCCATATGTTCATAGGCGCCCTCATCGGATATGCCATCTATCGATGGAAGGGGGACGCGCTCGCCATCCCCGTGGCGATGGTGGCAGCGATCCTCCCGGACCTGGTGGACAAGCCGCTGGGACATATACTGTTGCAGGGCACCCTCGACAATGGGCGCATATTCGCACACGGCCTGCTGTTCCTGGGAATGGTGGCCGCCGCCTCGCTCGTGCTCTGGAAGTGGCGGGGACCGCTCGGCGCCGCCCTGGTCGCTGGAGTGGTGTCGCATCTGGTCCTGGACGGCATGTGGGACGATCCGACCACGCTGTTCTGGCCATTGCTCGGACCGTTCGCCAGGGACCACTATCCCGACTACTTCGGAAACGCCGTCATCACCGAGCTGACCGCACCGTCGGAATACGTCTTCCTCCTCGGGATCGTCATCATCGCCGCGGCGGTATGGGGCGACCGCCTCGGTCCCAAGCTGAGGGGCGTGAGCGATGCGCTCATACGAAATCGACGTGTGATCTATGCCGTGTTATGGATCGTCGCGATGGTCCAGGTGGTCATCGCAGCCATTGCTCTGCTCGACGGTCCGGAAGGGGCCCAGAACGAGGTGGTCCTGGCCGCGGTCCTGGTCATCGGAAGCATGCTGCTGCCGAGGCTGGATCCCGGGGGGAGTGGAGAAAGGTCCGCGGCAGGCGAATGATGGCCCCAAGAAAGGTCGATCGGGCGGTCGGGTTCAACTGCCCTGCATCTTCATGATCGCTATCAGGGAGATGCCGAAAAAGAGCAGCAGGGCGGCCGGGCCGATGGAAGGCATCAGCACGGCCACCGCGATGCATGGTATGGCGGCGCACTGCAGCGCCAGCGCCCCCTTTCCCGCCCTCCTCCGTATCTTGACCGACAGCAGCAGGAGCATGGCCGCCATCGCTGTCGCCAGTAGGACGAACGGTTCGAGGAACAGGAATATCGGGGGCCTCTGGGTCATATGCTCACCGCCTCAGGGTGAATATGGGGAGCACCTCTCCCCGGTTCCTTCTCTTCCTCCTTCGGGCGGACGGGGCCGCCAGCCCCGCCGTGGCCATCATGGCGCCCGCCTTGATGCGGGTGAGCGAAACGCTCTGCTTCATCTCCACGACCAGTTCGCGGGCCACTATCTTGTCGTCGACCTCGCCCTCCTCCTTCACCTTGGTGAGGCGGTGCAGGGCGAATACGCCAAGTACCAGGGCCACCACGAAGAATATGGTCCAGCCTTCGAAGTACTGCGAGACCATCCCTCCTAGCAGCGGCGATATGGCCGCGGCCAGCTGGGTGAACAGCATGAAGGACGCCATGTACGACGTCCCCTTCCCCTGGGGGGCGAGCTTCAGTCCGATGCTGCTGGTCGCCAGGTTTACGCCGGCGGTGGACATTCCCCACAGCATGTGGATGCCGACCACCATCGGCAGCACCACCATGCTTCCCTTGAACAGGGACAGCGATGCCCACAGGGCGAACGAGACGAGCAGCAGGGGTCCGGACACGCGCAGCACCGACTTGTGGGAGTACTTGTCGGACAGGTTCCCCCATATCTTGAAGAACGCCACCATGGTGAGCTGCTGCAGGGCGGTCAGGATCACGACGGTGGTCATGTCCATGCCCAGGCCTCGAAGCATGTACACCGTCAGGAACGGCAGGGCAAGGTTGACGGCGAAGTTCCACGAGGTCAGGAACCAGATGAGGTTCTTGAAGTTAACGTCCTGGAAGGGCTGCTTGAGCAGTTCGACGAACGGCGGTATCTTCTCGACGGAGGCCATCTGCGGCTCCGGTATCTTGGAGATCTGCACGATGCCGAGCATGCCAGCGATGAACCCGGCCACGAACAGGATGGTGTATGCGACGAGCTCCAGCTCGGGGAACGTGGCGATCCAGACGTCGACGAAGTACCCGGCCAGCAGGGCGGTGGGTATGGCGACGGCGGTCGACAGCAGCATCTTCTTGGAGAAGAACCGGCCCAGGACCGATTGGGGCACGAGGTCGTGCATCCATGAGTTGAAGCTGCATCCGCCCACGTTGGCGAGCAGGGAGTTGAGGACCAGTGCTGCCAGGACGATCGGCAGCGCGGTGCTGAACGGCACGATGAGGGGGATGAACGCTATCACCAGCAGGAACGCGCGGCTGAGGGCGGACGCTATCATGGTAATGGACCGGCGAGTCCTGAACTTCTCCACCAGGTAGATGGTGGGGATCTGCATTATCCCGCTGAGGGGCGGGATCGCAGCCAACATACCTATGACAAGGTCGGAGGCCCCCAGGGCCAGGGCGAACGCCACCAGGAACACGCTGGTGGTCAGGGTGGTCATGACCTGCGTGGCCAACCCATCCCCGATGACGTTGCGGAGCCCCCTCTGCACCTCCTTCTCCGATAAAGTGTTAGTGCATCCCATCTCTTCTCACTTGAGGCCCTTGGGGGCCTCGATTCTCGCCACGCAGAGAGGTTATAAACTCGTTATGACCCCATTATCATCGTTGATATCTCTAAAAATATCAGTCGACATCCATATGATCTGAATGATGGAATCCAGATGCTCGATGGCGGCCCTCTCCGACCTATGCGCTCACTTCCCGCGGGATCGGGCGGCGTCCTCATGCGTCCGAACACGAGGGGTGTAAGATCATGGTCTAGAGCATCGTTAGGGAAGGTCGCTTCGACGATCACATCAAGACGAGGGTCGGTCGATAGAGGTCTCGCGGCCCATTCTCGTCTGTCCTCATAACGTGTCCTCGCATCGCCCGGCGCATCATTCTTTATCACAACATTCGATCGTGACAATACAGTTACTCGGCATCGAACAGGCAGCTGTTCACGATGCCATTTCGGGACGACATTGGTTCAGAACAGTAAGGGGAAAGGTTGGAAGAGGTTTGATGGATGCCCTCGACCAGATCACTGTCCGGTGGACAGCGTGATGTTCACCGGCTCGGATGTGGCGTTCTGGGGCAATGGCAGGACCACCTTGGTGGCGTTCTTCCCCTCGTACATGAAGTATGAGGAGCCGTCCATGATGCCGTTCATGTCCTGCGCCTCGTTCAATTCCTCCCCGTTCACCATCACGGTAGGGGAGCCGGAGGACATGTTCAAGGTGTTCTCGTCCACGGCTATCACGTAGAACAGCTGTTCCACGTCCGACATGACGGAGGGCACCTCATCCGGTGGGGTGAGCTCGACCGTCAGCTCGCTTCCCGGCTCGGCCTGAACCTCGGGCATCATGATGCCGGCCTCGGTGGTATACCACATGGTCGTGGAATCGACCGTCATGACCGCCATCTCACCCTCCACGGTCCAGTTCGCCAGGTGGCGTGCAAGGGCCAGCTCGTTGGCCTCGGGGAACGCGTCGTTCACAGGAAGGGCGCGGAAGATCATGCTCCCCTCGGACGGCAGGGTCACGTTGATGTGTCCGGTCTGACCGGAGCTGGATTCCTGGGACCCACCTCCGAAGAGGTTCTCGAACCAGTCGCTGATCTGCTCCATCATCCCGCCTCCACCATCGCCGCCCATCATGCTCTCCACCGAGCCGTTCAGGACCACCAGCACGCCGGTGACGTTCTGGCCGGTAAGCATCCACGCCTGTGCGTTGGGGTTGGATGGCTCCATCTCGACCGCCGAGAGTCCGGGATCGGTCGCCAGGCTCACCGTGCCGTTGCCCGTGGCATGCATCGTGCCGTAAGGGTTGTCGTGGACGAACAGCGAGAACTCCTCGCTGGCGGCCTCGAAGAGAGGACCGCTGACGTTCATCTCGGTCGGCTGGAAGCCCTCCACACTGACCTCGCTGAACACTGGCATGGCCTCTCCGCCCTTCATGAGGGAGTAGTCGGTCAGCGTCCCGCCGTCCTGCTGGGCGGAGAACGACACGTACTCGCCGGTCACCTGGTCGCCGCTTTGCTCAAGGATGCCGAACAGCGGGTCGTCGATGCCCTCCACCGCCTGTCTCATCTCTTCTTGACCCATCTCAGCGCCTCCGGTGGTCCCGAAGGCATCGTTCGCAGGCATGGTGCTGGACGGCGTCCCCGTCTGGGCCGATATCTGGATGGTGGAAACGGCCAAGGCCAGGAGCGCCACCGCAACAAAGCTCCAGATCGTGCGCTTGTGCAGTAGATCACCCGGCCGGGTACTGAAAGGAGCGAATAGATATAGATTGAGCGAGTTTAGATAAATATGCCAGCGGTTGATTAATCACCGCTGATTTTTCTTCTGCGACCGCATCCACGGCGATGGGAAACGTTCGTTGACGATAGCTCCTCCCAGGCTTGTCATCATCAAACGTATCGCCGGGTTCGCTGCCGCTTGCTCAATGCCCGGCCGCCGCCACAAGAGCAGGGGCCCATTGCCGACATGATAGGGCGTGCAGATGCATGTAGGTGCCCATGGAGCGACGGACCATGAGGCCGTCCATGCTCCCTGCGATGCCTAGCCCCCTCTCCACCCTGAGGCCGTAAGAACTGCCTGGCATCGGCCGCACCTCGGAATAGTGGAACTCGTGCCCCCGCATCGCCGCGTTCGGCAGCAGGAAGTTGTCCGGTGTTCCCGTCACCCTCATGTACGATGGCCCATGGCGTTTCCCCGTGAACACGGCCATGGAAGGCAATATCCCGGCCATCCGATGTTCTTCGCCGTTCACATGCAGCGAGGAGCACATGGTCATGAGGCCTCCGCATTCCCCGTACACGGCTCCGCCGTCCTCGGAAAGCGTCCTGAGACCCTCCAGGAAGTTCCGGTTGTCCGCGATGGCGGAGGCGTACAGCTCTGGATATCCACCGCCCAGGTACACGCCGTCGCAGTCCGGGAGGTCCTCGCCCTCGGAGGGCCGGAACCGCAGCACCTCGGCGCCTGCCGCCGACAGGGCCTCGATGTTCTCCGGATAGTAGAAGCGGTACGCTCGGTCGCACGGCACGGCTATCCTGACGCCTGTCGGTTCCTGCTCCACGAAGGGTGATGATGTTGGAAGGTCGACGTCGCCGGCTGAGGATGCTATCTCCATGATCCTGTTCACATCGACGTCCTCGACAAGCGCCTCCAGAGAATCCATGGTGTCCTTCCTTGCCTCACCGGGCGCGATGAGGCCAAGATGCCTCTCCGGGAGCGCTTCCCCCTGTCGCTCGATAGCCCCTACCACCTCCACGCCGGCCAGGGATTCCACCGCCTCGGCGGCCTTGGCCAGATGACGGGGGCCGCCGATCTGGTTGAGGATCACGCCTGCTATGCGCACCGATGGATCGAGCTGACGGAATCCCAGCACCACGGCCGCCGCGCTCTTCGCAAGGCTTCTGGCGTTGACGATCAGGACGACCGGCGCGTCGAGCATCTTCGCTATCTCGGCCGTGCTGCCCGTATCGCCGACGGCGGTTAGACCATCGTACAGCCCCCTCACGCCCTCGACGATGGCGATGTCGGCATCCCTCGTGGACCAGCCGAAGAGGTTCCTCATGACGTCAGGCTCGAGCATGAAGGAGTCAAGGTTCCTTGACGGCCGTCCGGTGGCGGCCGTATGGAACATGGGATCGATGAAGTCGGGTCCCACCTTGAAGCCCTGGACCCGGTGACCTCGCGACAGCCTCCGCATGAGCCCCGTCGCGATGGTGGTCTTGCCGACCCCGCTTCCCGCCCCGGCCAGTACGATGCGGGGCACCATCATGTCATCTCCCTTAGCATCGCACGGATGTCCTCCGGGCCTACGGGAGTGGGGACGGCCAGCTGTGAGTTCTCAAGGATGTCCATCGCCAACCGGCGGTACGCCTCGGCCTGTCGATGTTCGGGAGCGCCCTCGATGACCGTCATTCCGTGGTTCTCACATTCCCGCACGATGCCGTCCCTTGGAACGAACCCGATCAGGCGGGTCCCGATGCGCCGGGCGAACTCCGCCACGATCTCCCGCTCGCCGGGAACGTCGCGGGAGTTGCAGATGATGCCCCCGAGGGTGACGTTGAGGTTGGCCATCCCGCGGGCGATGTTGTTCGCCGCATACAATGCGAGATATTCCCCGCTGGTGACGATGTACACCTCGTTGGCGTACTTCTCCCGCACGGGTGCGGCGAAGCCGCCGCAGACGACGTCGCCTGGCACATCGTATATCAGCATGTCATCCTCTTCGCGGAAATGCTTCCGCCCCAGCTCCTGCACCGCCACGATTATGCCCCTCCCGGCGCAGCCCACGCCGGCCAGGGGCCCGCCGGTCTCGACGCACTTCACCCCGGCGTAACCCTCGAAGACGCCCGTCTCCTCGTTGTCCTTCATCTGCTCCAGGAAGGTAGGTATCTTGCGGCCGTTGAGGAGGGTCATGGAACCGTCCGACTTGGGATCGCATCCTATGTACCATGTCCTCAACCCTGACGTGGCGAAGGAGGCGGCCAGGTTCGCCGCGACGGTCGACTTTCCGATGCCGCCCTTCCCATATATGGCGATCTGCCTCATGCCAGCCCCCCGCCGGCCACCTGCCTGATGGTCTCGCCAAGCTCGGAGCGCAGCACCGAGCGGGCGGACATGACATCTGCGTGCGTCGACAGCTCGCCGACCGCCATGGCGAACCCTTTCTCCAGGTAATTGCGCAGCTGCCGCGGCTGGTCCGTCACCAGGATGTCGTTCGCTGACAGCCCCGGCACCGTGTGCGGGACGCCGACGATCACGCGAAGGTCGGCATCGCATCGCGCGAGCGCCTCGGCCGCCTTCTCCCCGCTCACGGCATACTCGTCCAGCCCGCCGGTGATCTCCACCTCGACATCGGCCTCCTTCAGGTCTCGAAGGATGTCCGACGCGTACCTGCGGATGCGGGGGAGTCCGATGTTTGGATCGAGATTGCCGATGTGATAGGTCTCGCCGCCCACCTCGGAGCTCGCATGCTCGACGGCTCGCAGAACGTCGGCGAACCCGTATGCGGTCTCTTTTTTTGCATTGAGGGCCACAGCCACCTTCCCTCCGCGCCGCAGCGTTCGCACGATGGCCTGGGCGGCGCTCAGCTTGGTCGTTCCGGGATGCGGCTCCAGATAGCTCTTGGACGTGAGGCCTCTCTCCCTCTCGATCAAGGTGGCCCGTTCCAGCAGCCTCTTCTGCCGGTCCCTCTCCTCATACGTTATAAGTCGATGCGCGGCAGCGGCCTCCAGCGCGGCGATGGCCCCGGTGGTGTTGGGACCGGAGCAGCCGTGTATGTCGACCGGCAGCACAGTAGCTCGGACGCCGGCCTTCTTCACCGCACCGTCAAGGTTCTCGCCGATGATCATCGATGCGCATGTGCCGACCACGCCGATCAGCCTTGGACGGAAACGGTCGTCTATCGACCTCAGGATTCGGATGAGCTTCTCCTCGGCGCCGAAGATCAGGTCGCTCTCCCGCATGCCCGTCGTCATCACGCGAACGCCCGCCTCCTCCAGCCTCCGTGCCGCCATGAACCCGCAGCCCGCCGGACCGTGCATCAGGACGACATCGGCGTCGAGATCGCGCAGCGTGTACATGGCCGCGATGATCGGGTTGGGCCTCGGATGAAGTATGTCGTTCATATGTATCCCTCCTTGGTGCACCACAGCATGACCTCGTGTCGTTCCTTCACCTCATCTATGGAGCCGATCGCCGTGAAGCCCTCGCACCCTCCCCCCGGGGGCAGGATGTACAGGCCGGTCACCGCGGGATGCTCCTCTACCGCGGACCTCACGGCCAAGAGGTCGAGCTTCTCGCACACCCTTAGGCTGACGGGTTCGATAGCAACCCCGATGTCACGGCAGCCGTAGGCGTCCAGGCACTCGAGGTTCCACTCGATGGATGAGGCACTGACCCCCGGGTTGCGGTCCCGGACGAGGACGTTCTCGCCCTCGACGGTCACTTCGCCTCGCCCATTCGCTCCTTCGAAGGAACCTAGCGCTGAAGCGATGTCTTCCACCGTCACTCCCATCGACAGGGCGGCCGCGGCAGCGGCGCCGAAGGCGGTGCGATAAGCTGGTGCAAGATATCCGCCCCGCAGCTCTGCCGACGCCGTATCGCCCTTGGCCTTGATGTGCAACCGGGCCGGCCGACCTAGCGACAGGTCTCGGATGTCGAGCTGGACGCCCCCTCCCGGGCCGAACGTCATGGTCTTCCCCGATGGGATGTGCGGCTCCCACAGCCACCTTTCCTCTTCTGGGAAGACAACCGTCCCGCGGGCGGAACGGATCATCTGGACCTTGCCGTCGAACGCCCTCCGGGTGCCGCCGGCGATGGCATAGTCGTCGCCTATGGTGGTGATGACCGAGACATCCGCGCCGGTGCCTCCCAGGCTGACCTCGAACACCCCGACGTCCGCCTCGTATCGCCCCTGGGAGATGTCCAGAATGGTGGGCGGGGCTATCGAGACCTTTTCACGCAACACGCGCACGCCACCGGCGCCCACCATGGACAGCCCGCCGCTGTTCAGCAGCAGGACCCTCTTGCCCCGGTCGGCGAGCATGCGTGCCATCAGTTGACATGTGGACGTCTTCCCATGTGCGCCGGTGACCTCGACCACCGGGAATGGAAAGCTGGACAGCTCGCCCACCGCCTGGTGATGCGTCATCCTCTCGGCGCACACCGACGCTCCGAAGAAGCGGTCGGGGCAGTGTATCGGCGCCACGCCCAGGTCGAAGCGCTCGGCCGGGGCTTCCTCGAGGACGCGGATGCCCATCGAGTCGAGGCCGTCGCGCAGCTCGGCCGGCGACGTCCGGTAGACGTCCACGGCCGTAACGTCGTCGCCTCGTTCGGCATAGGCGCGGGCGAGCACCTCGCCCCCATGGACCAGGTCCAGCACCAGCACCTTCATCTCAGCCCTTCCGCGCTCTCTCCCGGACGCGGTCCGCCAGGATGGCCGCGATACGATCGTCGTCACCGATGGGATCGCAGTAGCGAAGCAGGACCTCCTTCCCGTCCACCTTCATGGTGGTCTCGGTCTTCCCCTTCTCCAGCCCGATCTCTCCGGGAATGTCCTCGGTGAGGTGGATGCCGGAGGCGAGGAAACATGGCTGGACATAGATGGTGTCAACTCCCTTGTCCACCAGGGTCCTGATGCCCGTCCTTATGTCCGGCTCGTTCAGTTGCATGAACGCCGCCGTCACGGGGCCGAACTCGCCCATCCGCTCCATCTTGGCGGCCGCGCTGACCACGAGGTCCCTGTTGAACTGCAGCTTGCTTCCGTGTCCCACCACTAGTACTCCTGAGCTCATTTTCAACTCTCCAAATGCAGGCATCGACATGCCCGGTCGCGTAACACGAATGAGAAGTATTTTATGCTTCCGTTTGTTCTGGATGTCATACGAAAAACGGCCGGGAGGAGAGTCTCAAGGCCTATCTATGATGGGGATAGCGCATGCGATCGACATGTTCTAGGGCCATGTCAGGACGGTGAAGGGATTGCTTCCCTTGCTCGTCGATCTGGTGGGAAAGAGGGCGGCGGTGTTCGGGGCCGGTCCGGTGGGCGTACGCAAGTCCAACTACCTTGTACAGGAGGCCGAGGTCGCCGTCATAGCCCTCCACTTCACCGAAGGCCTCGATCCCAAGGCGCGCACGGTCAAGGCCGACGCACGGGAGGTCATGGACGAGTGGCTGGACTGGGCCGACCTGGTGGTGGCGGCCACCGACGACCACGAGCTGAACGCGCTCTTGGCGGCCAAGGCGTCGAGTGGGGGGAAGTTGTTCAACAGGGCCGACGGGCCCTCGACCTTCCTCATACCTTCCGTGGTATCGAGGGAAGGGTACACGGTCGCGATATCGACCCATGGACGCTCCCCTGCGATGTCCCGCTTCCTACGGCTAAAGCTGGAGAAGGACCTCCATGAGCGATACGATCTCATGGTCAGGCTGCAGGAGGAGCTGAGGGAGGAAGCCCGCGAACACCTTCCATCACCGAGGGAGAGGGAGCGGTACCTGCGCTCCATCCTGGACGATGAGGAGGTATGGCGCCTGCTCGAGGTCGACCATGTCAAGGCGAGGGAGCTGGCCCTCAGCAGGATGGTGGATTGAATGAGCGCCCTGCTCAGCGCCCATCTCACACATAGGCGGACGCGCATGTCCGAGCTTGAGAGCGTGGGGCGAAGGACGCCGCTCGAGCTGCTGAGCATGCTCGCCGGCTTGCCAGGCGTGGAGGAGTGCGTCGTCCTAAAGACCTGCAACCGCGTCGAGTTCTATACAGTCACGAACGACACCTCGGCCACGTGGAGCGCGCTGAACGGTGCCATCGGGGCCATGCTCCCGTTCGACGCCAGGCAGGACACCGTCCTCTATCTCAACGGAAAGGATTCCATATCCCACCTGCTGCGGGTCGCTTCCGGGCTGGACTCCATGGTCATAGGGGAGGACCAGATCCTGGGGCAGGTGAAGGAGGCGTACGAGCTGGCCTTGTCGGAAGGCCGCATCGGCCCGATATTATCAATGGTCTTCCGGGGGGCGATATCCACCGGCAAGAAGGTGAGGACGGAGACCGGCATCAACAAGGGGGAGGTCTCGATAGGCTCCGCCGCCGTCAAGATGGCCGAGGCATGCATCGGCGGCCTGAGGGGCAAGAACATACTGATCCTCGGGGGCGGTGAGATGGCCGGGCTGATCGCCAAGCATCTGGCGGGCCGGGAGCCGAACGCCGTGTTCGTCTCCAACCGCACCTATTCCAGGGCGATCGAGCTGGCATGGGAGCTCAACGGCCGGGCGGTCAACTTCAACAGCATGGTGGAGCACATGGCGAGGTGCGACGTGGTGCTGTGCGCGACGTCGGCAACGCACATGATCCTTACCAGGCAGCAGGTGGAGCAGGCGATGGAGGGGCGCGGGGACCAGGGTCTGCTGATAATCGACGTATCGTTCCCCCGCAACGTCGCCCCCGACGTGGCCGAGGTCCCTGGCGTCCGGCTGTACGACATCGATGGTCTCAGGGAGCAGGCGGAGGAGAACATCCGCCGGCGGAGGAACGAGATAAGGGATGCTGAAAGGATCATCGCCGCCGAGCTCGAATCGCTCCACATGCGATTCAACGAGATGCACGCCGACGCGCTGATCTCAAGGATGTACCTGAAGTACAACTCGATGAAGGAGAGGGAGGTGCGCAAGGCCATGAACCGTCTGGCGGCAGGGCGCGAGCCGGCGGAGGCGGTGCTCGAGGACCTAGCCAGCGCCTTGACGAACAAGTTCCTCTTCGAGCCCACCAGTGCGCTGCGGGAAGCATCGCGTGAAGGGGACATGGGCAAGCTGATCACGATAGGCAATGTTTTCAAGGTTACAGGGACAGGTGAACCAGATGTTTCCAAGGAGCAGGTCACGAAGGCTGAGGTCAGATCCCACCATTAGGCGGATGGTGCGCGAGAACATGTTGTCGGTCGACGACCTCATCGCCCCGATGTTCGTAAACGAGACGCTTGGAAGGCCGGCCGAGGTGCGGTCGATGCCCGGCATCAGCGTTCAAACAATCGCCTCCGCGGTCGAGGAGGCCCGGCGACTGGAGGGGCTGAACATCCCGGCCGTGCTACTGTTCGGCGTTCCGGAGCGAAAGGACGAGATCGGCTCCCAGGCATGGGACCCGAACGGGGTGGTGCAGAGGGCGGTGAGGTACATCAAGGAGGGGACGGGGCTGACGATCATCACCGACCTGTGCCTGTGCGAATACACGTCCCACGGCCATTGCGGCGTCCTGAACGACGGTTCGGTCGACAACGATCCGACGCTGGAGCTGTATGCCCGGACCGCCATCGCCCAGGCAGAGGCCGGCGCGGACATCGTGGCGCCGTCCGGCATGATGGACGGCCAGGTGATGGTCATCCGTGACGCCCTGGACGAGGCAGGCTTCGAGCACGTCGCAATAATGGCCTATGCCGCCAAGTACTCCTCGGCCTTCTACGGTCCGTTCCGCGATGCGGCGCACAGCGCACCATCGTCAGGGGACCGCCGCACCCATCAGATGGACCCGGCGAACCGGCGGGAGGCCATGCGCGAGATGAGGGCCGATCTGGCTGAGGGAGCGGACATCCTCATGGTCAAGCCGGCCATGCCGTGCCTGGACATCGTCGCCATGGCCAGGGGGGAGTTCGACGTGCCAATGGCGGCCTACCAGGTCAGCGGAGAATATGCCATGCTGAAGGCCGCGGCGGCAAATGGCTGGCTTGACCCTGAGGCGACCATGATGGAGTCGCTGCTGTCGATCAAGCGGGCCGGCGCGGACATGATCATCACCTACTTCGCCGCCGAGGCGGCCAAGGTCCTGCGGGGGGATTGAATGGACCGCCATCTCTCTCACGAACTGTATGAACGCTCCTTGCGCTTGATGCCGGGCGGCGTGTCCTCGCCGGTCCGGGCGTTCAAACCTTATCCCACGTTCATACGGAGAGCGAGCGGCTCCCGGCTCTATGACGTGGACGGGAACGAGATGATCGATTATTGCATGGGCTTCGGGCCTCATATACTCGGACATGCGCATCCCGCTGTCGTGGAGGCCGTCCAGCGGCAGGCCGAGCAGGGTACGCTGTACGGCGCGCCGACCGAGCTGGAATTTCAATTGGCAGAGACGGTTCGCAGGCATTTCCCATCGATGGAGATGATGCGGTTCGTATCGTCCGGCACGGAGGCCACCATGCACGCGATACGCCTTGCCCGCGGCTTCACCGGGCGAAAGCTCATCGTGAAGATGGAGGGCGGCTTCCATGGCGCTCACGACGGCGTTCTCGTCAAGGCCGGCTCGGGCGCCGCGACCCATGCCGTGCCCGACTCGGCCGGAGTGCCGGAGGAGTCGGCGTCGAACACGTTGCTTGCGCCGTACAACGACATCGAGGCCGTCGAATCCCTTCTGTCGTCGAACAGGGGCCAGGTGGCGGCCGTCATCGTGGAGCCGGTCCTCGGGAACATCGGTCCAGTCCTGCCAGAAGAAGGTTATCTGACCCATCTCAGGGAGGTCACGGAGGCGCACGGCACCCTGCTCATATTCGACGAGGTCATCACCGGGTTCCGGCTGTCCATGGGCGGCGCGCAGGCACGGTTCGGCGTACGGCCCGACATCACCACCCTGGGAAAGGTGATGGGCGGCGGCCTTCCGATCGGGGCGTTCGGCGCCAGGGCGGAGATTATGGAGAAGGTCTCGCCCCTCGGGCCGATATATCAGGCGGGCACGTTCGCAGGGAACCCCGTGAGCATGGCCGCCGGGCTCGCAGCCTTGAACGAACTGGGATCCATCGGACATGAGGGGCTGGAGCGAAAGGGCGAGATGATGCGGTCCCGGCTGGCCGAACTGTTGCGGGAGCATCGCCTGCCGTATCAGGTGGCGGGCATCGGCTCCATGTTCCAGATGTTCTTCACGGACAGGCCGGTTCGCGACCACAGGGATGCGATGGCATCCGACGCCAGGAAGTTCATGCGCCTATTCCACGCCTTGCTGGAGAGGGGCGTGTACATCCCTCCGTCACAGTATGAGACGTGCTTCCTCAGCACGGCCCATTCCGACGAGGACATCAGCAGGACGGTGTACGCGTACGACGAGGCGCTGGAGGTCGTTAGATGATCATCGGCACGAGGGGAAGCGAGCTAGCGATGGTTCAAACGAACATGGTCCTCGCAATGCTGAAGGAGAAGCACCCGGAACTGGACGTGGAGGTGAGGACCGTCACCACGACCGGTGACATCGTTCGGGACCGGCCGCTAGGCGCGCTGGGTGGCTACGGCGCCTTCACCAAGGAGCTGGACCGCCTCATCGTGAACGGGGAGATCGACGCGGCGGTCAACAGTCTGAAGGACATGCCCGTCGACCTGACCGAGGGGACGGAGATGGCGGCGGTCCTTCCTCGAGCCCCGGTCGAGGACGTCCTCCTATCCTCCGTCGCGCTCGATCGGCTCAAGTCCGGAGCGGTGGTCGGAACGTCAAGCGTGAGAAGGAAGATGCAGCTGCTGGCCCGGCGCCCGGACCTGAACATCAAGGACCTTCGAGGAAACGTCCCCACACGCATTCGCAAGTGGAAGAACGGAGAGTACGACGCCATAGTGGTGGCCAGGGCCGGACTGGTTAGGCTCGGCCTGGACGAGGCATACCACGTGCTTCCTCCGGACGTGTTCGTGCCGTCGCCCGGGCAGGGGGCCATAGCGGTGGTGTGCCGGGCCGGAAGCCCCCACCTCCCGACATTAAGGGAGCTGGACGATGCCACTACAAGGGCGGAGGTAGAGGCCGAGCGGCGCGTGCTCAAGGGCCTGGGCGGGGGGTGCTCGGTGCCCATCGGGGTCTGGGCAAGGATGGTGGACGGGAACATGAACATCAAGGCGGTCGTGAACCTGGAGAACGGTGAGGTGAGAGCGGAAAGGACGCTCACCCCTGACAGGCTCGAAAAAGGATTGGACGAGCTCATCGAGGAACTATTGAGGGAGGGTGCATGACCGGCCTCGTCACACTGGTCGGAGCCGGGCCCGGTGATCCCAAGCTGATAACCGTGGCCGGCCTCGAGGCCCTTCGCTCCGCCGACGTCGTCGTCTACGACTCCCTGGCGGGGAAGGAACTGCTCGATGAGGCGAAGGAGGGCGCGGAACTGATCGACGTCGGAAAGCGCGGAGGTCATCACAAGGTCGAGCAGGACGAGATCAATCGCATCATGATCGAGCGGGCGAAGGCCGGGTCCACGGTCGTCCGGCTCAAGGGAGGGGACCCGTTCCTGTTCGGCCGGGGAGGGGAGGAGGCTCAGGAGCTTCGTGCCGCTGGTATCGAGGTAAGGGTCATCCCGGGGGTCACCTCCGCCATCGCGGCGCCCGCCCTGGCAGGCGTTCCCGTGACCCATCGCGATCACGCATCGTTCGTCACGTTCGTCACGGGGCACGAGAGCGAGGACAGGGAGGACGAGCGAATCGATTGGAAGGGCCTTGCGACATTGGGCGGCACCATAGTCATCCTCATGGGGATGGCGCGGCTGGGCAGGAACATGGAGCGGCTGATGGATGGAGGGCTGGACCCGTCCACGCCGGTGGCGGTGGTGCGTTGCGGCTCCCGGCCGGAACAGCGCTCGGTGCTTGCCACCGCCGCCACTATCGAGAGGAGATGCAGGGAGGAGAACATCGGCTCGCCGGCGATCACCGTGGTCGGCAGCGTCGCATCGCTACTCGACGTGCTGGGGGACCTTCGATGAGGTTGGCGATCATGCGTCCGGCCGATCGGCTCGATGGATCGATCGCCTTGGCAAGGAGCATGGACTTCGAGACCGTCGCCGCATCCCCGCTCGCCATCGTCCCGAACGATGACGCCGACACCAGGCGCCTGATGGAAGCGTTGAAGCTTGGCGAGGTGGACCATGCGGTCATCACGTCCTCCACCGGGGTCTCGTCCATACTAGAGCTGGGGAGGTCGTGCGATGTCGATATGATCGGCATGCTGAACAGGTGCAGGGTCACGGCCATCGGCCCTTCCACCGCCCGGGCCATGACCGCTGCCGGGATAAGGGTGGACATGATGCCCGAGGAGTACACCTCGGCCGGCCTGGTGAACATGCTGACCTCGATGAACGTCAGCGGCAGGACGGTAGGCCTGCTGCGATCCGACCATGGCGACCCTGTACTGGTCACGGGCCTGCGGGAGGCCGGGGCATCGGTGCTCGAGGCCGCCGTCTACAGGCTGGTGCCTCGGCCGGAGGACGAGGGCCTGGCAGCGCTGGTGCAGGAGGCGCTGGACGGGAACGTAGACGCGTTCGCCTTCCCCTCGGCCCTGACCGCCGCCACCTTCATCGAGGCGGCGGAGCTCATGGGGGTGAGAGACCAGATCATCGCGATGCTGAACGAGCGCCTTGTGGCGGCGATCGGACGGCCCACCAGGAGGAAGCTGGAAAGCATGGGGGTCCGGGTGGAGGTCATGCCCGAGCAGGCCACCTTCATTGCCATGCTCGTGGCGATAGTGGGATATCGCGCTCGCTAGGCCCGGCGGTCGTCATCGTTCCCGGCCTGCGGCGCATGGCCCCGATCCAGATCGGGCAGGACCGCATAATTGACCATCGTCGATATTCCAATGGCATGGTCCGACCAGTGGGTTGCCAGGAAGATTCAATTATCGCTGTCCGATTTTAAAGCTTAAGTAGGTTAAACTAGATATCCACATCTACCTGCGTATGTCGTAGGCGAACGCAGCCATCACACTGACCTTAGGGCGCCTGCACGCTGCTGGTCCCGTAATGGTCCGACTCGCGGCGATGTGAGCCATCGCCGCTTAACTTTGGAATGGGGATTCCGGCATTACTGATGCTGCCTGAGGAGGGGAGTGAAGTCGGCCATACGGATGCGGCGGAGGAGTAGCGTCGCATGGCGCCCTTGAGAAATCCATATGGCAGGGCGGATCGAAGACCTTCCCGGGAGCGGAGTGGGGCTCAGGAGGACCGGAAGGTCACCGCCCTTGGAAGGAACCATAAGGTATGAAGGCGATACACCTTGTAAGCGCCTTCATGGGCTGCGGTGGTGACCATGCTTATTGTTGGGGTCGGATGTGCGCCTGATCTGATAACGATGCAGGCGGCCGAGATCATATGGAACGCGAAGAGGGTCGCCGGCTCCGAGCAGGCGCTCACGCTTGCAGAGGAATACATTCAGGAGACAAGCTTCGTCTACGTTCTGAAGGACTATTTCAAACTGGAGGAATTCCCTTCCGACACGGTGATCCTCACCACCGGAGACCCGATGCTGGCCGGCCTGCATGCCGAGGGCGCTGATTACGTCCCGGGAATATCGTCGATGCAGGTCGCCCTGGCCCGGCTGCATGTTCCGCTGCATACTGTCAGCGTGGTCCTCGCCCACGGGAAGGACCATACGTCCCGTTCGATCGATGATGCGGTCGAGGAGGTCGGGCGCGGTCGCAACGTGTTCGTCGCCACCGACCCGAAATTCGACGTGAAAGCGCTAGCAGACGCCTTGCTGTCCAAGGAATTGGAGTGCAAGATGGTGGTCTGCCAGGACCTGGGGTATGAGGAGGAGAGGTTCATCCACGGCACGTCAAGGTCTCCTCCGGAGCCCACATCGGACCTCTTCGCCGTCATGCTCGGCCACTGGTGACCGCCCGATGGCGTCCCGGGGTCCATGGCTCCACCCTCCTCGCCGAGCACGCAGATCATGGCCACTGATGTTGATAAATAGCATAGAGCCTCATTTCTCGAACGGAGCAATTTTATAATGTTTAGGCCAGGTTGGCTAAGGGGGGATGGCGTCACCATCGCCGCTTGCTTGATCATGATGGCGGTGATATTCTTCCTAGATCTGGCGCTACCAATAGGCATCGTCGGAAGCATGCTCTACATTCTTCCGGTCACCTTCGCCTCAAGGGTCAAGAAGCTTCGCCATCTCTACCTGATAGCCTTGATAGCCACGGTCCTCACGTTCGCGGCCGTGGCCCCGAAGACGCCGCAAGAGGTGTTTCTGGTGGCGTTCAACCGCCCAATATGCGCCGGCATCATCTGGCTCGTCGCTTTCATGGGAGCGCAAAGGCGGAAGGGCGAGATGGCAAGGGAGGAATTGGTCGAGAGGCTCGAGCATACGACCGATGAGCTCGGGCATATGAACGAGGACCTGCAGCAGTTCGCATATGTCGCCAGCCACGATCTTCGCGAACCGCTGCGCATGGTGTCGGGCTACATCGCCCTGCTGGAGAAGAGATACTCTGACAAGCTTGACGATCGCGGAAAGGAGTACATGCGTTTCGCGATGGACGGCGCGGTGCGCATGGACACGCTGATAGTTGACCTGCTGACGTACTCCCGGGCAGGAACGGCCCCGATTGTCCTGCAGCGTGTGGACCTGATGGATGTGATGGAAAAGGTCAGGACGAACCTCGGCGCGGCCATCGAGGAGTCGAACGCTCGGATAGAGATCGGACCCCTGCCTACCGTGGCAGCGGACATGACGCAGATGATCCAGCTTTTCCAGAACCTCATCAGCAATTCCCTCAAGTATCGTGGAGAGAACGATCCTATCGTCCGGGTGAGCGCCGTCGAGCGTTCCAACGAGTGGGAGGTGGCCGTCCGCGACAACGGCATAGGCATACCTCCAGATCAGCAGAAGCGGCTGTTCCAGATGTTCTCCCGCCTTCACACCAGGACGGAGTACGAAGGGACCGGCATCGGTCTCGCGTTGGCCAAGAGGATAGTGGAGCGGCACGGCGGCCGCATCTGGGTGGAATCGGACGGCGTTCACGGGAGCACGTTCCGGTTCACCATCTCCAAGAACCTCGGACCCGTGGAGGACGAGGGTGCCAGGGAGGAAAAGTCCTCGCCACAATGATTTATATCGGCTTGGTCATTCCTCCCACTGTTGGATATATGCTCCAAGTATGGCCGTCGCGGCAGCCATGTCCTTACGCCGCATCTGTCCATGCCCGGCGCACATATCGGGAGTGAAGCATGCAACGTCCCAGGGTCGTCATCGCGGGTGAGCGCAGCGGGGCGGGAAAATCGACCATCACCGTCGGAATCCTGCTCGCGCTGAAGAAGAGGGGACTCGATCCCCAGCCGTTCAAGGCAGGGCCTGACTTCCTCGACCCGATGCACCATTCCATCCTCCTTGACAGGAAGTCCCGAAATCTGGATACATGGATGTTCCCTTGCGCGGTGCCGGAACTGTTCTCCCGCGCTTCGGAGGGGGCGGGCATCTCTGTCATAGAAGGCGTGATGGGCCTGTACGACGGCTTCGACGGTCGCAGCGAGGAGGGCTCCACGGCGCATCTGTCCAAGATGCTGAAGGCACCCGTAATCCTGGTCCTGGACGCCTCCGCATCGGCGAGGAGCGCGGGCGCGGTCGCATTGGGATTCAAGAACTACGACCCTGATGTGGACGTCAGGGCCGTCATCTTCAACAACGTCGGAGGGAAGCGCCATCTCGACATCCTCCGCGATTCGCTGAGGGGGGTCGAATGCCTTGGAGGGATACCTCGAAATGCGGACATAAAGCTGCAGAGCCGCCACCTGGGCCTGGTGCCTGCCGAGGAGGATTTCGACGGCGAGCGATACGAGGGCATCAGGGAACTCATCGAGAGCAATCTTGACATGGAACGCTTGATCGAGATCGCCAGGTCCGCGCCCGACATCACCCTTCCGGACGTCAGGTCAGCACCCGGGCCCACGATCGCCCGCATCGGCGTGGCCAGGGATGAAGCGTTCAACTTCTACTATGAGGACAACCTGCAGTACCTGCGAGACGCCGGTGCGGAACTGGTCTTCTTCTCTCCCATCAGAGGCGAGGTTCCGGACGTCGACGGCCTATACTTCGGGGGCGGATATCCAGAGCTCTTCGCCGAACAGCTCTCTTCCAACGAGAACACCAGGGCCGAGGTCAAGCGGCTCTCCGACGCCGGCATGCCCATCTACGCGGAATGCGGCGGCCTGATGTACATGTGCCGCGGCCTAATCACTCTCGATGGAACAAGGCATGAGATGACAGGGGTGTTCGACGCCGAGGTCCGCATGACCGAGAGGCTGCAGGCCCTGGGATACGTGGAGGCGAAGGTAGTGAGGGACAACGTGCTGTCGAAGGCTGGAGGAACGGCGAGAGGGCACGTGTTCCACTACTCTCATGTCATACGCATGGGTGATGAGCGCTTCGCGTACGACCTCGACAAGGAGAAAGGGATCGCGGGACCTGCGGACGCGTTCGTCCGTAACAGGACGCTCGCCTCATACACCCATCTGCACTTCGGTTCCTGTCCCGAATGGGCGCGGAACTTCGTGGTGGCCTGCAAAGAATATTCCGAAAACCCACAATCTCCCTGAACGCTGTAGGTTGGCCTCAATGTGCCCGAAAGGGATGGTCTTGGACATGTTTCCTTTTCAAGCGAAGCATGCCGGGACGGTTCAGATGGAGCGCAATAATTCCAGAAGCGACCATCAGGATCGATGGAGGGTCGGCTTTATTGATCGACCTGAGTCATTCGTCATCGCCGCCCGTCGTCTCCATCCAGCATGTCCAACGCTTCATCGATCGTCAGGGGCAGCGGGCCCTTGCGGCCCGTGCGCTCCATCCATCGCTCCATGAGGCGCGGTACCGACGGCAGCTCCAGTCGCGCCTCCGCAAGAATTTCCGGCCGCTCCACCAGTCCGCGGAAGTCGCCATCGTACAGGACGGTTCTCTTGAGGACGATGACGCGATCGGTCAGCTCGAACGCCACCGAGAGGTCGTGCGTGGCGATGACCATCGTCTTGTCCCTGAGCGGCATAAGGACGTTCACCAGGTCTCGCCTCCCCTGCGGATCGAGGTTGGCCGTCGGCTCATCGAGAAGCAGTATGGGCGGACGCATTGCCAGAACGCCGGCGATGGCCACCCTCTTCTTCTCTCCGAAGCTTAGATGATGCGGGGCGCGGTCTTCATATCCCTTTATGCCGGCGGCCTCCATCGCCTCTTCCACACGTCGCTTGACCTCGTCGGCCGAGAGCTTCAGGTTGTTCGGACCGAACGCCACATCGTCCCAGACCCGGGGCATGAACACCTGGTCGTCCGGGTCCTGGAACAGGAATCCGACACTCAGACGGGCCTTCTCAGCGACCTTTCTGGTGACCTTCTCCCCCATGATCTCCAGCTCCCCTTCGGTGGGCATGTACAGGGCGGACATGATGTGAAGAAGGGTGCTCTTGCCTGCACCGTTGGGTCCCACTAGGGCGACCTTCTCCCCCTTCTTTATCTGGAGATCGATCCCGCGAAGTGCCCGGTGCCCATCCTCGTAGGTATATCCTACGCCGCTCAGACCAATAGCGTCCAATTTATCAAGCCAACCTGAGTTAGAACGGAGAGACTACCGACCAAGAAGAAGATTGCGGCCAGAGCGGCATCCCGACCCTTCACCTTCATCCACTCGCCTGTCCGAACCTCACCGGTGTATCCCCTGGACAGAAGCGCGTCATACATGTTCACGGCCCGCTTGTGGGAGCGTACGAAGATCATGCCGATGGTGTACGAGAGGGTCCTGAACACTTCCCTGGACAGGAGACTTCCACGTCCAGTATGGCCTCTGGCGATTCGGGCCATCTTCATTCGCTCCATCTCGTCAAGAAGAACGAAGATGAAGCGATATGTGAACATTATCAGAGATATCAGCAGCCTGGGCATGCGATACCAGCTCAGTGTCTTGATGACATCGAACAACGGGGTGGTGGTGACCATCGCGGTCAGGATGAGCACCGAGGCGAGTATGCGGAACGCCATCGTGAGGGCAGGTATCGGTCCCGAGGTGAGGAAGAGGGCGATCGGGGGCGCTATGATGAACGGCAGTGCGATGGCCAGACCCTTCCAGACATGCCGCAGCGGCACCCTTGAAGACAGCAACAATATGATGGAGAAGGCGAGCACGATCACGACCGCTTCGAGCGACCGAAGGAGCGCCGTAACCACCACGAGCGATACGACGCAGGCAAGCTTGACCCTTGGGTCGAACCCGAACAATGTGGAAGTGCGGGAGTATCGGTCGATCTCGTAATGCCTCAAACCTCAACCTCTATGGGAAATGGATGGAAGGGGTTTCATCGGTCGCTCTTCCGGGTCTTTACCGCCCTGAGGTACAGGAAGAGTATGGTGAAGGTCGCAGCGAAACCGACCAGGCCCATGATCAGGCCGGTGAAGTAATCGCTTCCGTAATCGAAGGGAGCTTGGTAAGCGGGCTCCCCTTCCTCCCAGCCTCCTTCTTCAAGGGTCACCTCGAGACCATCGCCGAGGTCTGCGGAGAGCGCGTAGTATCCCACCAGCCCCACCGCGAAGGCTATCAGGATGGCGACGGACGCTACCAGGTACCTACGCTCCATGTTCGACCACCTCCTTGTCGGTTCTCACCTGGGACATCCTCAGTGTCTCTGGGGCCACCTTGCCCAGGAACAACACCACTCCGCCGGTGATCACGCCCTCACCGATCCCGATGATGGCATGCCATCCTGCCATGGCAGGGAGGGCGATCGCCATCTCGATGCCGTATGCACCGCCGGAGATGCTGTAGCTCAGGCCGAGCTGGAGTCCGCAGATGACGGAGGAGATGAACACCGCGGACCATGCCGAGACTGGCACCGCCAGCTTGTTCCCCTTGAACACTGCCATTATCGCATAGGCTACCAAGGGGGCGATGACGGCCATGTTGAGCAGGTTCAGTCCAAGCGCGGTGATTCCGCCGTCGCCGAACAATAATGCCTGTATCACCAAAACGGTGGTCATGACGACCATGCCTGCAGGCAACCCTACCAGGATGACCGCCAGCGCCGCCCCGATCAAGTGCCCGGAGACCCCGCCACCGACCGGGAAGTTCAACATCTGGGCAACGAACAGGCCTGCTGCCAGCAAAGCGATCAGGGGTACCGATCTTTCATCGATCGTCTTGTTGAGCCTCCAGAACGCCCAGCCAATTGCCGGCAGGGCCAGCACCCATCCGGCCATGAGCACTGCTGGGTCCATCACTCCATCAGGAATATGCGTAATTATCGCCCCCAAAGTGTTACGATAATATTTTTCGTGTTACTCCATTGTCAGCTTCGTATAAAAAATTGTTTCATATGCATGATGTATCGGCATGGCCGACGAGGACCGTTCCGTCCCTCAAGTCGATCGATGACCATCTCTGAGGAGCTCAGCCGAACCAATATGACAACGTGTTACGATAGGTTGAATTAGTAATACGATGATTAATGATCCATAGGCGGCGGGCCCCTTGCACGGGTCCCTCCAAGAGATCGTCAGGATCCGATACCTCCTTACCCGCCGTCATTCTCCCCATCACTCCAACGGTCCTTGGGCCACTTCATCGCGGCAGTATCCGCAGCTAGTGGGAGCCAATGTTTATCGCCGCAAGGGTGGGTCCAAGGTCGCATCGTTCAGCGTGGCGCCGTTGACCTATTTAAGGATGGGGTGGGGCGGGACAAGGGTGAATATAGGGCGATCGCCTTTCGTCAGTCCATGAAGGTCATAGCGTTCAACGGAAGCCCGAGACCGAACGGGAACACCCATAGGGCGTTGAGGATGGTGCTCGATGAACTCGAGAAGGAAGGCATCGAGACCGAACTGGTCGAGATGGGTGCGGAACCTGTCGCTCCCTGTGAGGCGTGCGGCATCTGCCGGCAGAAGAAGGATGGGAAGTGCAAGATCACGGATGACCGCGTGAACGAGTATGTGACGAAGATCGCCATGGCAGACGGCATCATCATAGGCTCCCCGGTCTACTACGGGACCATGAGCGCCCAGACCAAGGCGTTCGTCGATCGAGTAGGCTTCGTATGCGGCGCCAATGGCATTCTGAAGCGAAAGGTCGGGGCGGCGGTCGCAGTGAACCGCAGGGCGGGTGCACTCGCCACCTTCCAGGAGATCAACAACTTCTTCCTCATCGCCGAGATGATGGTCGTCGGCTCATCATACTGGAACGTACTGTTCGGACTTGAGCAGGGTGACGTGGAATCGGACGAGGAAGGGAAGCGCATCATGAGGGACCTGGGCCGGAACATGGCCTGGCTATTGAAGAGGATCGTCTGATCCTCCCTTCTCTTTCACGGACGCGCGAAGCTCTGAGATGGAGCTGACGTTCAACGTCCGTTCTTCGATCCGGTCTGGTGAACGAGCCTCTTGCCGACCCAGACGATGTGTGGACCGTCAGGCCAGCCAACGGAGGTTGCAGTGAAAGGGAGGGAACGGGATAGTTGCGCCTGCCGACATGTTGGCCTCCGATGCAACCTGGCCATGGTTGGCCAAGCTTCTTAACGCATCATGCCATACGACGGCGTCATGGAGTTCGCGTCGGCAACACAAAGGGCGATGGCGTTACCCATCTTCGCCACCCTCACCTTCGCCGCTGCAGTCATGGCCGTC
>LFRW01000043.1:21385-91419 GCA_001512965.1 Methanomicrobia archaeon DTU008 | reverse complement strand
CTGGTGAAGTATGGGGACCAGGCGTTCGATTCAGGCACGTACTGCCAGAGAACGGCTTTGCTTCTGGCATTGCCCACCGGTCTATGGCTCGGCTCCCTCGTTATGCTGGATGAAGGGACGGCGGTGATATTCATCGGCCTGCTGCTCTCCCTCCTTGTCGCGGGGAAGTATGATAACACCGCCTTCCGCATCGCGTTCACGGCGGCGATGATACTGTCTCTTTCCGCCATCCTGATGATGCACGGTGACATCAGCCTGACAAGCATAGCCGCGGTGTTCGTCCTGTCCCTGATCGATGAGATGGTGGACGCCTATCCTGCCGATGACGACCTCTCGTTCAAGGCCCAGATCATGCGCCAGCGCCCCTTCTTGAAGATAGGGGTCCTCATTCTCTGCTTGACCGGGGCTTTGCCATCATTCATGTATCTGTTCGCTTTCCTCTCGTTCGACTTTGGATATTCCATGATCGATGTCGCAAGCACTTCGGGGTGTGGAAATGGAAGAGTATGATGCAGTGGTCGTGGGCGGAGGTTGCGCAGGCACATCAGCCGCTTTCTTCCTCAAGGAGTACCGTCCCGATATGAACGTCCTTCTCATCGACCGCCTTGATGGAAAGAGGTTCGACTTCTATCATCGCATGTGCGGAGAGGCTGTATCCGAGGATGCCTTCCGTGAATTGAGGCCACTGAGGGCCGAGCACGTGGTCCACGACATCAACTTCGTCGAGGAGAGGTGGCCAGGCGGAGTGGTGATGGGCATCCGTCATAGAGGGTACATAGTCGACCGACCTCGCCTGCTGCGGTCCATCCAGGACAGGTTCCTTTCTCGGGGCGGGGTCCTGGAAAGGGATGCCGCGCTCTCGGTGCGCAGGGAGAACGGCAGGTATCTGATCGGATGCTCTTCAGGGCGTACGATCGCATCTCGCTTCCTCATCGGTGCGGACGGCGTGAACTCCCGCGTTCGCCGGGACGTCTTCGGGACCGAGCCGCCCATGGTGATCTGGACGGAGCAATACATCGTGGAAAAGGACGTGCCGGGCAACAAGATAGTATTCATCCAGGGAGAGCGGTACAACGGCGGATACCGGTGGGAGTTCCCTGCCGGCAAGCACGCTCGCATCGGCTTCCCGCGCGGGACGGACATCGTTCAAGAGGAGATTGTCGAGAAGCACCGCCGGGCCATCCCCACCGGTGGCCTGGAACGCATCGCGGAAGGCCGATGTTATCTCGTGGGGGATGCCGCGGCGATGCCCAATCCCCTGACCTTTGGAGGCATACGCACCGCCATGCTCTCCGGCCGCAAGGCCGCGGAAGCCATCCTATGGGACGACCCTGGCATGTACGAGGGATGGTGGCGCTCATCCATGTTCAGCCACCCCTGCTTCATGCAGGCGTTCAACCGCTTCGCCGGACTGAGCGACGCGGCATATGCCGAATCGGCGCGCGTCTTCGGCAATGGCAACCTCCCCCTTTCATTTCTTAAGGCCATGTTCCTTTACCCGCAATATCGCGACCTGTATCTGGCCTATGTACGTTCTGCAATAGTGGGTTGGTGATGATGTTCAAGGAATGTGAAGTACTGGTTGTAGGGGCTGGGCCGGCAGGCAGCGCCGCCGCGACCGCCGCCGCGGAGGGGGGCGCCGAGACCCTGCTCATCGACCGCAAGAAGGAGATCGGCACCCCGGTGCAGTGCGGGGAGGTGGTAGGAGAGACGCTGCTGAAGAAGCTCAACCTGAAGCTGCCACCTGGTGCCCAGGCCGCCAAGCTCGACCACACAAGGTTCATGCTCGACCGCCGAGTACAGCTGACCAGCCGTGAGCCATATTGGAAGGCCGTCACGCTCGAGAGGAAGATATTCGACAAGGCACTGGCGGCCAAGGCCGCGGAGGCGGGCGCGATGGTGCATGCCGACGCCCGACTGACCGATATCGAGATGGAGGACGGGAATGTCGTCGAGGCGACCATCGTCTGCCAGGGAGTGGAGGAAAAGGTCCATCCGAAGGTCGTAATCGCCGCCGACGGGGTGCACAGCACCCTCTCCCGCCTGATGAAGGTGGAGCTCTTCACCGAGAAGGCGTTGGCCAAGGGGATCGAGTATGAGATGGTGTCCAGCCGCAAGTTGCCGATGGGAATGCAGATCTTCCTGGAGCCTGAGGTAGGTCTTGGATATGGCTGGATAATCCCCAAGGGCCCGCGTCGCGCCAACGTGGGATTGGCGGCAATAGGGATGCAGGGAAACCGAAGGGACCGCCTGAACGATTGGCTCACCACCAACCCTCTGCTCATGGACCTTTTCGACGTTGACAAGGTGATCGAGGTCAAGACGGGAGACGCCCCGCTGCCCGGTTTCCTGGGCGGACCGCGCCGTGGCAACGTGCTGTTCGCCGGCGACGCCGCCGGCCAGACGCTGGCGTTCGTGGGAGAGGGCATCATACCATCATATGCGTGCGGCCAGGGGGCCGGAACCGTCGCTGCGGCGGCGGTCCGCCTGGACGACATGTCACGGCTCGACTGCTACGAGAGGGCGATAGAGGACCTCATGGGGAACGAGCTTGAAGAGGGCGGTGAGCTGAAGGACAGCATACTCGATGTCTGGATGGACGAGAGCATTCCGGCCGGCGACCGGACGGTGCTGTGCGGCCTGCTGATGTCAGAGGTCATGTTCCCCGAGGAGCTCGAGGAGGCGAGGACGATGCTCTCCATGTCACGACGGGCGATGATAGGCGCGATGAAGGAAGCCCTGGCGAAACGGAGGGCAAGAGCGACCGTATCGGCCCTCAACATGAGGTAAAATATAACCGCCCATGAGACGTTTCCGCCTGCATGAGAAAGGAGAGCGATCCGAGGGAGCACTTGGGTCTGGTGCAGGTTTACACCGGAAACGGCAAGGGAAAGACCACAGCCGCCCTGGGACTGGCATTGCGGGCCATGGGCAACGGCCTCAAGGTTGCCATGGTCCAGTTCATGAAGTCCGATCAATACTACGGTGAATATCGCATATCGCAGATGCTGCCCGACCTCACCCTGCTGCCGATGGGGCGCAGCTGCCTTGTCTACGAGGGGAAGGCGAAGCAGGAGGACTACGATGCTGCCGCAGACGCTCTGGAGAAGGCGAAGGAGCTTCTTCACTCAGGGAAATATGACATGGTCATCATGGACGAGGTCAACGTCGCGGTCCACATGGGCCTGGTGGATGTCGACAAGGTCGTCGATGTGATCAAGGGCCGCCCTCCACGGGTGGAGCTGGTCCTGACCGGGCGATACGCGCCCCAGGAAGTGCTGGACCTGGCCGATCTTGTGACGGAGATGAGGATGATCAAGCATCCCTATGAGAAAGGGATCAAGGCAAGGGATGGCATCGAACGGTGATGATGACCGTTCTGACGGGAATGGGAGGGTGCCACGTCCACTCATCCAGTGATCCCACCTTACGCCTGAAGGCGCCGTGCCCTCGATGAGATGGAGGCACGGCTCTTTCCCCTAATCCTTCTCTCCTTCCGTCGAGGTCCTGAACGCACATGGGCCCGTAAGCTCCGCCAGTTATTAACGGAAGTTCCATTAGAGCCTCGATATTATTAACATTCATGTAAATATTTAATAACCCCTTCCAAGATTCATTCCCTCACATGGAATCCCTCGAGATGCTCGCCATCTACTCCGTACTCATCATAGCGGTATCGCTGGTGGGAGGTTCACTCCCCCTGCTCTACAACTGGTCGTCCAAGCAGCTGCACCTGTTCACCGGACTCAGCGCGGGCTTCTTCATCGCCGCCGCGTTCCTCATCCTCATACCGGAGGCGGTGGAGAACTCGGACCCGCACGATGCGCTCCTACTGGTCGTGGTCGGACTGGTGGCGGTCCTTTTCATCGAGCGCGTCATATTGACGCGTCATCACACGCATCATCATGAGCATGAGCATCTGGACGATGGATGCGAACATGTACATGCCCTGACATCGACGGCGGCGTTCGTCGGCCTGGCGGTCCACGGCATCATGGACGGCTTCGCACTGGGGGTGGCGTCCATGGTCGAGGAGGAGGTGGGCGCGGCGCTGTTCACCGCGATAATAGCGCACAAGGGCATAGAGGTCCTGGCACTGGCAACGACGTTCCGGCTCGCCGAGTTCTCGATAAGGCGATCCATGTTCCTCGTGGCCGCATTCTCCCTCCTGGTTCCCGTGGCGGCCTTCGCGGCGGTGCCGCTCATCGACTTCATGGAGGGGATAGAGGTCGGCTTCCCCCTGGCGCTGGCGGCAGGCACGTTCCTGTACGTGGGGATATGCGATCTGCTTCCGGAGGCGTTCCACCTTGAGAAGAGAGGGTACCGTGCCTTCCTCATGGTCGTGCTGGGCATCGTCTTCATGTACATCATCACATTGATGACGGGCCATTCGCACTAACCAAACCATAATTATCCCCGCCCTGCCAATTGTATGGGCATGAGGTCGTCGCTCCAGATGGGCAGGGTGAAGGGGATACCCATCAAGATACACATCTCCTTCCTCTTCATCCTCCCTTTCTTCGCGCTGGTCTTCGGGTTCACCTTCGTCCCCGATCTGTTCGGCTTCCGTCTTGGTTTCGGCGACCTCCCTCTGGATTGGCCAGGGAAGCTGGGCCTGGGCCTCATCGCCGCCGTTCTGTTCTTCTCCGCCGTGCTCCTTCATGAGCTGGCCCATTCTATCGTAGCCCTTCGCCGCGGTTATCAGATCTCAGGAATCACCCTGTTCATCTTCGGCGGGGTGTCGGAGATCGAGAAGCAGCCCAAGGAGGCGTTGGGGGAAGGGTTCATGGCCTTCGTGGGGCCAGCGACCAGCTTCGTGATCGGTGTTGTCCTCCTCCCCTTCTGGCTGCTGCTGCGAGAGGAGACGGGGCTCGTCAGCGTGATAGTGGCCACCATGTTCAGCATGATGAGCTTCTACAACATCCTGCTGGCAGGGTTCAACATCATCCCGGCGTTCCCGATGGATGGGGGCCGGGTTCTGCGTTCGGCCTTGGCCAAGCGCATGGGGTTCATACCTGCCACCAGGATCGCGGTGGCGGTCGGCAAGGCGATAGCGGTCGCCATGGCCATCTTCGGATTCTTCTTCAACATCTGGTTGATCCTCATCGCCCTCTTCATATACTTCGGGGCGAAGGAGGAGGAGCGGAGCACGCTGGTCGGAAAGGCGTTGGAAGGCGTCACGGTGGGCAACATCATGACGCGTGAACTGAGCGTCGTGACGCCCAACATGACGGTGAGGGAGCTGCTGGACAAGATAATGCGGGAGAAGCACATGGGATATCCCGTCATGGACGGCGACCGTGTGGTGGGGATCGTCACCCTTCAGGATGCCCAGGGCGTTCCCGCCTCGCACCACTATGATACGGAGATCCGCAGCATCATGAGCCGCAACATCATCGCGGTATCCCCGGACACCCCGGCGGAGGACGCCATCCAGATGATAGCAAGGCAGCAGGTGGGACGACTTCTTGTCATGGAAGGGGAACGGCTGGTGGGCATCGTCTCGCGTTCGGACCTGATCCGCACACTTGAGATACGCTCGATGGAGCAGGGCATAGCGACGGGCCGGGGCTGACTTTATCAATCATTGCGCCATAATGGGACGCGCTATGAGGTATGGCGTGGTCATTCATGGCCCAGAGGTCATCGATTCCGGGGTCGCGGCGAAGGTGCTCGATAGGCTAGGCGCCTTGGGAGAGGTGGAGGCGACGATAGGTGGCGCCATGGGCTTCGCTGCCCTGATCGACGCTGGTCTGCAGGACCGGGTGATCGTCAAGGGTCGTCAACTCGTGTCGGAAGCGATAGTGGAGATGGACCGACGCAGCGACGAGGTCATATTGTTGAACTCCTCCAAGACGCCCGCATCGGGACAGGCTTTCGGCCAGATGGTGGTATCCCGCGTCATCCAGCGTCTCAAGGTCCCACTTGTGCAGATCGACGACGGCTTCTACATCGGGTGGAAACCGCCGATGAGTCCGGCCACCGCATCCCTCATCCGTTCGATGGGCTTGAGGGAGGCGCCGCCCTCCATCATTCCGACGCCTTCCCCGAACCGGCGCGTGATATCCGGCGTGGAGATCGGGGAGAACGTGTGGATAAACGGCATAGTGGTCGGGAAGGCGATCGACGAGGTCGTGGAAGTGCGATTGGTCAAGGGCGAGCTGGTCTTCACCGGTCTGGAACCGAAGGAGCATGGCATATCCAAACTATCGATCACGGACCTCAGCAAGGCGATAATCCGGTCCGGTTCGGTGCGTAGGACCATAGGTGGCGATCGACGTCTTCACGTGGCCGGCGATAGGGTCATACTAATCGATCATCGCGCCGAGGACGCCCTGTTCCGTGGACAGGACATAAAGGCCGCGGTATCGGTGGGAGATGACACAACATGCATCGCGACCTCGCTGCTTGCAAGATTGAACGTACCGGTGATAGGCATCGTGGACGGTGACGAGGACGGTATCTGTATGGACCGGAGGGCCGCTGAAGGATCGGTTCGGATCGTTCTACGTCCAAGCAACGACGATCAGGTCGGCGCCCTGGTCCGTGAGAGGATATTCCACGGCAAGGATGAGATCGAGTACCCGGGAACGATAGGTGAGCTGATAGAGAAGATCAAGCATCTCGCTGGTGATAGGTTGCGCGGTGTCGTTCGCTGATATCGAAACGGATCATCGCTTATGTATCGACCTTCGAGGATGTGCGAGGGTGACACGACTCGCTTCCACGACATCTTCGAAGCGTATGTTTTTCTATGAACGCTCGCGCCATGGTCCTGGGTCTGTGCAAGATGCATCTAGTTCATTTCACAATGTCCCTCGCGCTCAACCCCGTGTCAATGAACGGTCAGTGCGAGAACGCTTCGATAATCGACCCAAGTAGTATCGGGTCATAGCCCTTCATATTGTCCAGATGGAACGATATGACTATGCCACATGCAGACAGTAGCCTTGGGAGGAGGTGGCAACGGGAAGCTGTATCGGCAAATGGTGCAGAACGTGGTGTCCATTGCCACATGGCAATGGCACCGTGGGCATTCTTTGAGCAGCTGAGCGCCGCAGTTGGGGCAGACGATCTGCATCCAGTCCACTCGGCCCTCGCATCGGGCGCAATGCCTCGTCACTTCACCCTTCAGCCAGGCTGGCGGCCTAGCTCGATACATGACCGCGGTGTGCCCTTCCGTACCCATCGCTCACCTTTCAGACGTTTCTCTCTTCAATAGGTATAGCGGGAGCTCGAAGCCGCTGACCGGGCCGACCTCTACCGACCAGCGCGTGACGCGCTCGATACTGCTCTTCAGGTCTCTAGCCAGACCGGGGATGATGATCCTTCGCGATCTTGAACGGGTCGATATGCCGCTTTCGGTCATGGCCTTCATGACCGCCATCGGGGTGAACGCTCCTGCCGCTACGGCGTTGTCGGTCGTTAGACCGTTGGTGTCGACGACGATAAGAAATGCAGGCACGCGAGCGGCGTCGAAGATCATCCTCAATATGCGATGAGTGACGATGGAATTGCCAGTGAGCAATACCGGAGAGCTCTCGTCCGGGGAATTGAACTCAATGAGCTTCTCGGGAACCTTCTGTTGCATCGGATCGCTTTCAGGAAGGTGGATGTCCAGAGATAGCACGGCGTCCATCGCTAACGCCAGGCGTGGGTCCATTACCTCGCATTCACGCGCTCTCGCCTCACCATCTAGCAGCATCTGCGCGAACTCGTCCCAATCACCAGCACCGCAGGCGGTCCTCTCACCTTCTGGCAAATATTTCTTTATGTCCTTTGCCTCCAGTCGATACAGGTCGATCTCCTCGATCGTCATGATATCCCCCATTCTCCCATCATGCTTCGTCGATCATACTCCTCCTCATTGCCGTTCAGCCTTCGCTATGCCATCGATTATCGAACCGTCAGCGTTGTAATACTTCCTCTTGAAGTACAGCGCCAGATTGACTAATGATATGAGCACGGGCACCTCTACCAGGGGGCCGATGACCGCGGCCAGGGCAACACCTGAACCTATGCCGAACACACCGACGGCGATGGCGATCGCCAACTCGAAGTTGTTGCTCGCGGCGGTGAAGGACTGTGCCGCGGCATGCGGGTAATCGAGTTTCAGCCATATCGATACCCCAAATGACAGAAGGAACATGATCAGGAAATAGGCCAGTAAGGGTATTGCGATGCGAACGACGTCCACCGGGAGCCTCAGGATGTTCCCTCCTTGCAGGGAAAACATGACGACGATGGTGAAGAGCAGTGCTAGAAGCGATAGCTTGGAAAGCCTAGGCATGAAATGATTATCATACCAATCGGCCCCCTTTCGCGGTAAGAGCGTATACCGCGTGACGATCCCGGCAAGGAACGGAATGCCCAGGTAGAAAAGAACGCTCGCTGCGACCGATGCTACGGAAATGTTCACCACCACACCCGAGCCTGGCGAGACGACGTCAGACAGCACGGCGATGAGGAAGTAAGCGTAGAACGAGTATAGTGCTATCTGGAAGAGCGAGTTCAACGCGACAAGTACGGCGGCATATCCACTATCACCATCCGCCAGCTGGTTCCACACCAGAACCATGGCGATGCATCTTGCCACACCGGTAAGGATCAGGCCTATGCGATACTCTGGCAGGTCAGGAAGGAAGATCCAAGCTAGCACGAACATGAGCAACGGTCCGACCACATAGTTCAAGGCGAGTGATGTCGTGAACATGGCCTTAGACCCAGGCATCACGGTCAACTTCCGTAGTTCCTCATACCGTACCTTGGCCAATGGTGGATACATCATTAGGATGAGGCCGATGGCGATAGGTATCGACGTAGTGCCGACGCTGAAAGAATTGATGACGTCAGCAACACCTGGTAAGAACGCTCCCAGGGCGATGCCGATCCCCATAGCGGAGAATATCCATATGGTCAGGTAGCGATTCAAGAATGATAGTCTCTTAGTCTCCGACCCTGACGGCGGGCAGTATTCTCCAGCAATTTCGCTCATGCTTTGCTCTGTTATGATTTCAAATATTCTTGAAATGAAAAAGCTCATATAAAATGATACCTACCCATTGTTATTTTGGCGCATGAGCGCTTACTGCGTCGATTCGCGATCGACCTGTAAGGCTAGCAAGACCAACGATCAGGTGCTGATACTTAGGTATGGCTATGAGAATCACTTCGGTCCCATGACACCATATCGAAACCATGGTGTCGTGCCCGAACCCGATGTCTCAAAAGCCTCCAACGACGTTCTGTCGATCGGATGAGTAAAGGATGTTGGTTGAGTGGAGGGAAATTATAATTGGCCTCCATCACTTTGCTTATGCAAGATGAACGAAGGGAACGATATCGCTAAGCGATCTCGTGAGCAGGATTGCTCCGATTTCAGGGATCTCCCTGATGAGGTAGAGGAAACGTTACGGGAGCGAGGTGGCCTGGATGCGATACGTTCCGCTGTGCCCGATAGGCAAGAGCTTGAGGGTGAAGCCAGGATCTTCCAAGCACTTGCTGAGCCTATTCGACTTCAGATCGTACATACACTGTCCGTATGCGACCTATGCCCTTGCGTTTTGACCGAGATCACAGGTCTATCCGATTCCAGATTGTCATATCATCTCAATGTTCTAGAGCAGGCAGGATTGATAAGGTCTGTACCCCAGAAAAGGTGGCGGATCTATGTCCTCACGCCGCTAGGTCGCACATACTTCGATGCGAAGCCATCCAACAGAATGAAGTGACCATTCCCTTAGCTGCTACCATTTTTGCGTGTAAATCAACTTCCTCCTGCCCCCGTATTGAAATAAGTGTGTGTTTTTCATAAGATACGATGTGCGAGTCGACCGTTCTCATGAAGTCGGAGACAGGAATAACCACGGTCATGCCTGAAGCCATCTCGGTGCGCGTCGAGGGAGACAAGATCAGATGTGTGGACATCATCGGCCGAGAGACGACCGTTGATAGTGCCAGGATCTCGGAGATAGACCTGCTGCGACATCGCATCATTCTGGAGAGGTTCTGAATGGCCATCAAGATCGCCGTATCCGGCAAGGGCGGCGTGGGCAAGACCACGGTCGCCGCATCGCTTGCACTGCAGTATGCCAGAGAGGGTATGGACGTGGTGGCGGTGGACGCCGATCCAGCGTCCTCGTTGCCAGTGGCGCTGGGGGTGCCGGAGGAGGTGCGCAACGGCATAACGCCGCTGTCCGATATGCTGGACCTCATAGAGGAGCGGACGGGCGTCAGGCCGGGGGAGGGCTATGGCGGCATGTTCTCACTGAACCCCAAGGTGGACGATCTCGTGGACAGGTTCGCGGTCCAGGGGATGGAAGGCGTCAAGGTGATGGTCCTGGGTACGATAAAGGCCCCGGGATCGGGATGCTTCTGCCCGGAGAGCGCTCTGCTGAAGAACCTCATGAACCACCTTGTGCTGGACAGGGAACACGTGGTGATACTGGACATGGAGGCGGGCCTGGAGCATCTGGGCCGTTCTACCGTGCGTGATGTCGATGTGCTGCTGGTCATAGTCGAACCGGGCCGACGCTCGGTGGAAACGGCGGTCAGGATAGCCGACATGGCCAGCTCACTGGGCGTCGGCAGCGTGCTGGCCGTCCTGAACAAGGTTCACGACGATGCCCAGCAGCAAGAGCTTCGCTCCCTCGTCGAGAAGGAAGGTCTCCAGGTTGCGGCCGTCATCCGTCATGATGGAGGTCTGGTGGCGGCGGACCTGGCCGGCAGGCCGGTCGGGCTCTCTTCGGTCGGAGAGCAGGCCATATCGGCTCTGAAGGAGAGGATCTACGGCGCTGTGATCAAAGGACGGGAATGATGAAGCATCTCACTGCTATTATTATATGAGTTGTCCTAGGTATGTTCGCCCATGGCGGACGATTATCCCGAGATCTTGTCTGTGGAGTGTTTGAGGAGGCCTGCCAAGCAAGCTCTCACCCCGGAGGAGATGGACCAGAAGGTCGAGGAGAGAACGCTGGACCGCACCTCGCAGATGGTGCTTCGAAAGGCCATGGAGGAGGGCACCGACACCGTATGGGATCGCCTGGAGAGGCAGACCCCTCATTGCAAGTTCTGCTCGGAAGGCGTCTCCTGCCAGCGCTGCGCCATGGGCCCCTGCCGCATCATGGGCGGAGACCGCACCAGGGGGGTGTGCGGCAACGACGCCAACCTCATCGTGGCCAGGAATCTGCTCGACTGGGTCGCCATGGGGGCGGCCGCGCACTCCGACCATGGAAGGGATGTGGTGGAGGCGCTGCTGAAGGGCGTAACAGGCAGTGCGCCGGAATATACGGTGACCGATGTCGAAAAGCTGAACGATCTGGCGAAGGAGTATGGGATCGATACCGAAGGAACGACCCAGCAGATCGCGGAGAGACTTGCCCTCGCCATGCTTGACGAGTTCGGCACCACGCGCGGCGAGCTTCAGATGATCAAGCGCGTACCGGCCGCCAGCCTGGAGGTGATGAGGAAGGCCGACATCCTGCCTCGCGGCATCGACCGCGAGGTGGTCGAGGCGATGCACCGGATCCATATGGGGGTCGGGAACGATCCCTTCGGCGTGGTCATGCATGGCTTCCGGACCTCCATGTCGGACGGCTGGGGAGGCTCGATGCAAGCGATGGAGATATCCGATGTGCTGTTCGGCACGCCGGAGATCAAGACCTCGCGGGTCAACCTCGGCGTCCTGAAGAAGGACCATGTGAACGTGGCGCTGCATGGACATAACCCTGTCCTCTCCGAGATGATCGTCAGAGCGGCGGCGGACCATGACATCGTGGCCAGGGCCAAGAAGGTGGGCGCGGCCGGCGTGAACCTGGTGGGGTTGTGCTGCACCGGGAACGAACTGCTCATGAGAAAGGGAGTTCCACAGGCCGGCAATCACCTTGACCAGGAGCTCACCATAATAACCGGGGCGCTGGAGGCGATGATAGTCGACTATCAGTGCATATTCCCATCCCTGCCGTTCACCGCGGCCTGCTATCACACCAAGGTGTTCTCCACCTCTCCCAAGGCCACCATGTCCGGGGCCGAGTATATCGAGGTCACCCCGGAGAACGCCTATCAGCAGTCCAAGCGCATGCTCGAGATGGCCATCGACAACTATCCCAACCGCATCCCGGAGAAGGTACAGATCCCCGATGACCCGATGGAGGCGATGGTAGGCTTCTCGGTCGAGGCCATCAAGAAGGCGCTCGGGGGGAGCCTGAAGCCATTGCTGGACGTCATCGTGGAAGGGAAGATCAGAGGGGCGGTGGGCATCGTAGGATGCAACAATCCCCACATACGCCACGACCAGGGGCATGTGGCCTTGGCAAAGGCCTTGATAAAGAGGGACATCCTGGTGGTGGAGACGGGATGCGCATCCATCGCGTCCGGCAAGGCCGGCCTCCTGCTGCCCTCCGCGATCGATCAAGCGGGAAAGGGGCTGAAGGAAGTGTGCGGGTCGCTCGGCATACCTCCGGTGCTGCATATGGGGTCATGCGTCGACAACACCAGGATACTGAACCTGGTGGCAGAGCTGGCCAATCTGGCGGGAGTGCGGATCGATCAGCTCCCTGTCGCCGGCGCCGCGCCCGAGTGGTACTCTCCCAAGGCGGTCTCGATCGCCGAGTACTTCGTCGGCACGGGCGTCAGCACGCTGCTGGGAGTGATGCCGCGCATCGGCGGGAGCCCATATGTCACCAAGCTGCTCACCGACGACATCGAGCACCTGATCAATGCCAAGTTCTGGGTGGAGCCGGACCCGCGGAAGGCGTGTGCGATCCTCTTCGACCACATCGAGCAGAAACGCCAGGCGCTGGGCATGTAAGCATCGATGCCCCAAACCCTTCCCTTTTCATCATTTTCCAGATCGCGCTTGGACTCATGCCGTGGTGATGTCGGCGCGCCGTCGATGCGGCCGGTTCGGTGTCCAATGCCGTCGGTTAAGAAAAATATGGAAGGGATTTAGGCGCCCGTCCCTGTGGCCAGGGAGGCGGACAGGCCGGACATGTCAACGTTCAGCTGGATCACGTCGGCTACCCTCTGCACGTAGTTCGTCGGCAGGTTGATTCGGGCCGCCTTCAGTATCGGCTTCTTGACGTTGAGCTCGTCCACCACGTCCTTCTTGAGGTCGATGATCAAGCTGGATATCGTCCAGTTGCTCGTGTCGATCCACGCGCCCTTGAGATGGCCGATGATGCGGCCGTCTCTGGTGATGACATCCCTCTCCTCGATCTCCCCTACTTCCAGGGGGCGGCTCTGGGTGGTAGTTTCCTGCATCATTATCCCTCTGGATAAAAAGACACAATCCGGCCATTATAACCTTATCGTTATGCCTCCTTGTTCAATATCCTGACCAGTATGTCCCGGTCCTCCTTGTCCAGGGCCCTGACGGCGAACAGAAGGGCGAAGTAGACCACGGCTCCCAGTCCGATCGAGGGGAACAGGCCCAGGTCAGGGAATATCAATAACACCAGCGCCATGCCTGAAGCCGCCACGAGCGGCTTGAGCAGGATGTCCGTCAAGTTCACCTTGAACACCCTGGTGCTCATGAAGTACAGTGCGGTCGCCGTGATGCTGAAGAAGGCGGCAGTGAACGCTATGGCCGCGCCGACCTCGCTGAAAAGCGGTATCAGGGCAAGGCACAGCAGCACGTTCACCAGCGCGCCGGCGCCGGCCGCCAGGGTGTTCAAACGGATCAGGGATGCCGAGGCAAGCACGCTTCCTATGCCCACTCCGAAGAACGATAATGCCACCGATATGATCAGGACGCGGAACACGGCAGCCGATGGGATGAACATTTCTGGATAGAATAGGAGGATGATGTCCTGGGCGAGGAACATGCCGCCGACCGTGATCGGCAGGCCCAGGGCGAACATGTATTTCATGGTCTTCTGCTGCGTCAGCTTGGCAAGGTCGGTCGATGTATGATACAGCCGGGAGATAACGGGCAATAGGGCGTTCATGAGCACCGTGGGTACGGAGACCAGCACCACCACCATGTTGAACGCCAGATTATAGTAGCCGGTCGCCTCGCTCGCCTCCTGCACGGTCCCTCCAACGCGAAGGATGATCTGCCACACGAGAACGGCGTTGAGGGAGTACAGCGAGGTCTGAAGGAGGCCTGCCGTCGCATACGGCGTCGCACGCTTGAACTGGCTTATCGCCCCCCTGATGTCGACCCTCCTTGCGGGGACGCATACATATCGCGTTGTCACCAGGTAGCTCAGGACCACGTTGAGGATGCTGCCTACCAGGACTACCATCACGATGACCTCCAGTCCGAAGCCTAGCAACAGCATCACGATGGCCATCGAGACGGTGAATAGCCTCTCCACCAGGTTTGTGTACATGACGTAATGCATGCTCTCGAAGGCGGTCAGGATCGAATTGAACGTCATCGTGATCCAGTTGAACGCCGTGGACAGGCCGATTATCAGTATGGCGAACGTGACGGTCTCCGGCGGCCTGTCGATGGCGACTATCGCCACCATCACCAACAATGACGCAGCTCCCAGCACCCCTCGCAGGAAGATGGTGTTGGTGAGATGCTGAGAAGCCTTCCGATGATCGGGCGCCACCTCGACCACCATCTGGAACCCCAGGCCGAAGTCGGCCAGGATGAACACGAGGGCGGAGAGGGAGAACGCATAGGTGTATGTCCCATATTGATCCGGCAGATGCGAGGCAAGAAATATCGAGAGGATGAAGGTGGAGATCTGGCCCGCAACCTGGACCGTGCCCAGGGCTAGGCTGTTCCTTGCAACGTTACGTACCAACCCCATGCTTCCCCTGCCCCGTCGAAACGGAACTATTCGAGCTGGGCTTATTTAATGACCTATGTGTCTCAACGCTTGAAGATGATGGTCAGCACGGCTATGATTAGGAACGTCGCACCCGTCAGAAATGGATCCTTCGTCATGAACCAGACCACCAGGGCCAGGATGCCCGGGATGGCTATGAAGAGCACTACCTTTACGAGCAGGATGAGCAAGATTATGCCAACGACCAGCATTGCCAAGGTGGCGAGGAGCGACAATCCTCCGTCCAGTATCAGCATGTTCTTCACGTTTCGAGGGCGGGCGCCCTTGCTAGGTCCCCATCATGCTGCGAAAGTACTTCAGGGTTGCCCTAAGACCTTCGTCCAATGAGACCCTCGGCTCCCATCCGAGCCGTTGCCGCGCGAGCGTTATGTCCGGGTTTCGCCGATATGGGTCATCGATCGGCATCGGACGATGCACCAAGGCTGACCGGCCCCCGGCAAGGGCATTGATCCTCTCGGCCAGCTCCATTATGCTCGTCTCCACCTGGTTGCCAAGGTTGACCGGGCCGCGCAAGTTAGAATGCATGAGGCGGACAAGGCCGTCCACCATGTCGCTGACATAGCAGAAGGAGCGCGTCTGGCTGCCATCGCCGTTGATCGTGATGTCATCGCCTCGCAGGGCGTTCACGATGAAATTGGATACGACCCTGCCGTCGTCAGCGGACATGTGGGGGCCGTATGTGTTGAAGATGCGAGCTATGCGCACATTGGTTCCCCGCTGCCTCTCATGGGCAACGAGAAGCGTCTCGGCAAGTCGTTTCGACTCATCATAGCAGGCGCGAGGGCCAATGGGGTTCACGTGCCCCCAATAGTCCTCTTTCTGGGGATGCACCTTGGGATCGCCATATATCTCCGATGTGGAGGCCTGCAGCAGTGTCGCGCCGTAGCGCTCTGCCAGTTCCAGCATGTTCATGACCCCCACGGTGGAGGTCATGATCGTGTGGATGGGGTCCCTTTGATAGTGGACGGGAGAGGCGGGACATGCCAGATTGTATATGCGGTCGACCGCGAGGTCCCTTGGCGTTATGATGTCGTGGCGTACCAGCTCGAACCGCGGGGAGGACATGATGGCTGCAAGGTTGCTCTCCGAGCCGGTCTCCATATTGTCCCAACAATAGACCATGTGGCCCTCGGTGACCAGTCGAGCGCACAAGTGGGAGCCTATGAATCCAGCGCCACCCGTTACCAGCACCCTGTCCATGAACACTGCAACGCTGGACAGGTATAAAACCCTCAATGGCCAGCATCATATTATGTCCAATAACGTATTTATCGACCCGCACCCCTTCTGGCCATTCATGAAGGTCCTCATCACCGGTGGGTCGGGTCAGTTGGCATCCTACCTCTTCGAGGAGATGTCATCGGAGCATGAAGTCTCGGGCGTCGACATCCGACCGCCGGTCCATGAACCGGCGATGGGCAGGGTCGCCATGGGCGACATCAGGGACGTCGAGGCCATGACCTCCGCGATGGAGGGGTGCGATGCCGTGGTGCATACCGCTGCCCAGGTCTCGGTGCAGCGTTCCACGGAGGACCCCTCTGGCGATGCCGACACCAACGTCATGGGGACCATCGGAGTCCTGCGGGCCGCCGTGGCTGCCGGTGTCAGGAAGGTCGTATACATCTCCAGCGCGGCCGTGTACGGCGATCCGCAGCGAGTGCCCGTGGACGAGGAGCATCCATTGGCTCCAAAATCCTTCTACGGTGCCAGCAAACTGTGCGGCGAGCATTATGTGAGAGCGTTCGGCAGCACCTTCGGCCTGGAATGGGTCGTCATCAGACCGTTCAACTTCTATTCCCCCCGGGCGGACCCATCCTCTCCCTACTCGGGCGTGATCACGAAGTTCGCACAGGCGGTCAGGGAGGATCGGCCTCTTCGGATCGAAGGCGACGGGCTCCAGACCCGTGATTTCCTTCACGCCCGGGACGTGGCAAGAATGGTGACCATGGCCGTGGAGTCGGACCTATCAGGCGAGACGCTCAACTGCGGCTCAGGGAAGGGGACCAGCATAATTAAGTTGGCCAGCACCTTCTCGGATATATTCCCCGAAAAGGTGAGGGTGGAGCATGTGCCCCCCCGTACCTCCGACATAAGGGACTCGGTGGCGGACATTTCAAGGGCCAGGCAGGTCCTGGGCTTCGAGACCAGGACCGGGCTGGAAGAAGGTCTTCGTGATTTTTTTCAATGATCACTGACTGGCCGAACCATCTGACATGAACAGGCTCATGTCGATGTTGTAGTTATAGTCCTCAGTGGTGCCGTCGATCATGTCTATGGTGGCCTTGATACAGTTCTTCTCGAAGGTGATCCTGGCGTTCTTCACCTTCGCCTTGTAGAGGTTGACCCTCTTGCCCGCCCTCGTTAGCTTCCTCTCCTCGCAGTACAGGAGACCGGCGCTGACAAGCAGGTTGATCTTCCGGTAGCAGGCTGCGATAGGTATGCCTAGCTTCTCGGACAGTTCGAAAGCGCTCTTGGCCCTGCCCATGGTGGCTAACAGTATCTTTGCCGAGTATTCTTCCGTTAGTAACCTTGACGTTTCCAGAGCATGCATGGTATTGCACCCTGTGAGGGTCGCGACCCTTATGCAGATTATATAATGAATCTCGATTGATTATCATTCTTGAATGTTAGGATTCTACACATGCCAGATGGGTTTTTCGTAGAGATTCTCGGTAATAAATAGAATTATTGATAATAAGATTCACCTGGTTCCGGCCAGTCGTTCATCGCGATCCCCATAGGAATGCGAGGAGCTACCGGGATGGAGGCCCTTGCATGATCCCTTACAGGTACGGTAAGAAGGGCAGGAAGGAGAAAGTAGTGATGAAGTGATGAGCGAGCCGCTCCATCATCCTCACTATCCTAACGTTCACCTATCTCTTGTAAGAGGCCAGGAATATCGCCGCGAACACCATAAGCGCTCCCGCGATGGTAAGGGCGGTCATGGGCTCCCCTAGTATCACCAGCCCCAATATGACCGCGAACACCGACTCGGACAGCAGGATGGTGGCCGAGGTCACGAAGGTGAGAGACTGAAGGCCCTTTGCCCATAGCAGCGTCGGCACCGAAGTACACAGCGCTCCAACGAACAGGACCGCGGGTGCAGCCTCCCAGGAAGCCGTACCTATCTCGCCGTCCATCACCGCCAGGGGCAACAGGAACAGCGGAGCCAGCAGGTGAAAGCCGGTGACCCATTCCTCGAACCCCATCTTCCTCGTGGCAAGTCTGTTTATCGGGTAGGACAGGGCGATGCACAACGATGCTCCCGTCAAGAGGACATTTCCCAGTATCTCGCCCGAGGTTAGGGATGACAGGTCCCATCCGGTGGATATGGTGAAGACACCGAGCAAACCGATGACCACTCCCATCGTTCTCCGCCAGCCAAGCCGCTCCTTGAAAACCACGGCGGAGATCGGCGCAACGAAGATGATGTTGCTTCCGATGATGAGGCCGCCGACCGAGGCAGTGGTCATCGTGAGTCCGATGTATTGAAAGGCGATCAGGCCAGCGGTGGACACGGCGGCCGCCCACACCTCCCAATGAAGGAACGTGCGGAGGGGAAAGCGTCCGACCCATTGCATGTACGTAAGGGCTACCAGGCCTCCGATGGCAGTGGTCATCGCGCCGAAGAACAATGGGTCGATGTCCTTCATCCCCAACTTTATGACCACATACTGGGAACCGAAGAGGAGGGCGGCCATGATCGATAGGACCACGGCTGATCGCTCGTTCCGCTCCCCCTCGCTCGATACCCCGAACATCCCAACCTCACCGATGACCCTTGTTGAAGCCATTCCATGCACTTAGGCTTTCTCGCTACCGCCCAAGTATGTATAGGCACGCCGTTCAGGGGGCGAGGCCGTCGAGACTAATAAAGAAGACGAGAGGCCGTGCAGGTGAGATGGACCGCATCCCGGACGAGGCGGGCGGCGCCGATCCCCTTCAACCTCGTCCAGACATGAGTCTCCGATAAGATATTGTAGAAATGAGCCACATGATGTATCACTGCGATGTTCGGCCGCATCCTGTTCCCTCTCGATTTCTCCGACCGTTCCCTCCGGTTGTTCGACCGCCTGCTCGAGATGCCGGACCTCACCTCCATGGAGATGATCCTCATGTTCGTCTCCAGCCCAGATGAGCGATTGACGGAAGATCGCAGGTCGACCCTGGACGAAATGCATCGCAGGCTGGATGAGGTGGGTATCACATCAAGGGAGATCGTAGTGTTCGGCGACCCCGCCGCCGAGATATTGAACGCAGCGGGGCGGGAGAATGCGGACCTCATCGCCATGGCCTCGAGCGGGAAGGGCAGGGCATGGGAACTGTTCATCGGTTCCACTTCCTGGAAGGTGCTCCGCTCCACCGACCGCCCTGTCTTGATAGGCGGGTCCATGGATGTTAGCGACCGCCCGATCCTCAGCAATGCCCTGGTGGCCCTTGACCTGTCGTCCTGCCGGGAGATCGTCGACCGCGTGCTTCCAGCCCTGATAGGTCTTGGTCTTCAGAAGGCGGTGCTCCTTCATGTCATCCCCTCGACCCACTACTCGCTCGACGATGATGACCGATTCACACAGGTGGCCGACATGCTTGACGATATCCGGCTCAGGTTGTCCAGCGGAGGATGCGACTTGTCCTACCATGTCCATTTCGGAACCGTGTCCTATAACATCCTGGAGGCGGCGCGGGAGCTGGACTCGTCCATCATGGTGATGGGCATCCGCCGCCGGTCCCTCCTTCGAGAGGTGGCGCTCGGCGGTAACTCCGAAGACGTGATAAGGAGGTCTCCCATTCCTCTTCTGGTGGTGCCGTGCGAAAGATGATCTTTGGCTTCCTCCCCTCCTTCCTGCTGGCGGCGGCGGCCTTTTGCTCCTTCATCCCATACCCGGACGGGAACATCTACTGGCCGGTGGCGGGTGTGTGGGCCCTCGCCTTGGCCATAACCGCGTACAGGCACCTGACGACCACTCCCCTCATGGCCTCCACCCTCGCCATCCTGCTCCTTGCCCCTAATCTTGCCGGCGCATCTCTCGCTCCAGATGTCCAGTTCATCCTGTTGCCCGTGGTGGCGTTCCTGCTATCCTACCTGACGTCGATCACCATGGACATAGGGGCCGAGGACCTCATCCCTGCAATGTCCTTCCTGCTTGCGAACGCGTTCATAGGCCTCAGCGCCCTGGCCTTCTACTACGTCGACCGGATCGTCGGGACGTCCTTCATCCCTACCAACGAGACGTTCATGCTCCATCTGTCCTCTGGACTGATCGGCATAGGCTTGACGGCCTTGATATTCCACCTGGCTTCCATCCATGAGGTGAAGGCATGATGTCCGACGAGCGCAAGGAGTTGATAAGCACGCGGCTGGGCCTCTACGCCCTGGCCCTGATCCTTGTCGCATCGGTCCTGGTCTGGGAGCCGTACCCTGCACTGACCTCCCTCCTATGCATGGCCATGGTGGCGCTGCCGCGCCAGGCCCGTCTTCGCCTCTGCATGCCACTTCCATGGATCATGGCGGCCCTGACCGCGATCGTGACCGTCCTCCATTCCATGGGCATACTTATCGGCGCATACGACGTCATTTGGTGGTGGGACATGCTCACCCATATGATGGCCACCTCCGTCATCGCGGTGGCGGCCAACCTCGTCATCGTGGTGCGAGGGAGGAGGGCGGTTCCCCGCCAGCTCCCGGTGAGATATGTGCCGCTCATCTCCCTCGGAATGGTGATAGTCCTGGGCATGGTGTGGGAGGTGGCCGAGTTCGCTGCCGATGTGTTCCTCGGTCAGTTGACCCAATACTCCCTCCATGACACCGCTGTCGACCTGTCGGTCGATATTCTCGGCGGGGCGTTGGTGGCCATACTGATCCCTCCATACCTGGACCGTCTGGAGGAGGACTATGGCATATGCGATGTCACCCTTGCCTCTCCATGAGCGAACGCATGTGGTCCCGGAGCGGTGGGCCAAGGTCAGGATCTCCGAGGGCCAGTTCCATCGTGGTCTTCAGCCATCCGAGCTTGTCACCGATGTCATACCGTCGTCCATCGAACTGCAGCCCATAGACCTTCTCCTCCTTGCTCAGCAACCGCAGGGCATCGGTCAGTTGCACCTCCCCTCCCCGTCCCGGAGGCGTTCGTTCGATACAATCGAAGATGAGCGGCGATAGGACATATGTCCCCGTGATGCCCAGGTTCGACGGCGCTTCCTCGGGGGACGGCTTCTCCACCAGATCGTCGATGTCATAGAGGCGGTCGGAGACCTGAGTCCCCTTGATGATGCCGTAGTCCCCGACCTTCTCACGGGCGACAGGCTCCACGGCGATCACCGACCCACCCATCCTCGCCTGGACGTCCATGAGCTGCTTGACCACCGGAACCGCGGACAGGTTGATGGTGTCACCTAGCATGACGGCGAACGGCTCGTTGCCGACGTGCTGCCTCGCCAGCAGGACGGCGTCCCCGAGGCCGCGCGGCACCTTCTGCCTCACATAATGTATGGTGGCCATGTTGGCGATCCGCATTATCTCGTCCAGTTCCTTCTGGCGCCCGTTGTTGTCAAGGACGCTCTCCAGTTCAAGGGAACGGTCGAAGTGGTCCTCGATCGATCGCTTCCCCCGGCCGGTGATGATCAGGATGTCCGTGATGCCGGCCGCCACCGCCTCCTCCACGACATATTGGATGGTGGGCTTGTGCACCACCGGGAGCATCTCCTTCGGCATGTCCTTCGTCAAGGGGAGGAACCGCACCCCCGTTCCGGCCGCTGGGATGATCGCTTTCATATTCTCACCAGCATATTCCCTCGTAGTTAGACGTCCTCGTGACGCCTCGCCCGTCCACCACGAGCATGTCGCCGTACAGCTCGGGCGGTGCGAACTCCGGCCACTCGGTCACGATGACGGCGGCATCCGCACCTTCCAGACATTCCTTCGCCGATGAGCAGTACGTCACCTCGGGATGCACATTGCGGAAGTTGTCCATCGCCTTCGGGTCGTATGCACGCACTTGGGCGCCTCTCTCCAGCAGGCCGGCCACGATCTTGAGGGAACTTGCCTCCCTGATATCGTCGGTGAAGGGCTTGAACGCCAGGCCTAGCACCGCCACGGTTCGCCCCTGGACGTCCATTCGCCGGTCGAGCAGTTCCAGCAGCCTCAACGGCTGTCTCGCGTTGACCTCGAGCGCGGCCTTCATCACGCTCGGGCGGATCCCCCTTCGCTCCGCCTCGGCGACAAGGCCGGACACATCCTTGGGGAAGCAGGAACCGCCGAAGCCGCAACCGGCTCGAAGGAACTGCTTGCCGATCCTTGGGTCCAGCCCCATCCCCTCGGCGACCTGGCGCATATCGATCCCCATGTCCTTGCAGATGTTCCCAACCTCGTTGACGAAGGATATCTTGGTCGCCAGGAAGGAATTGGACGCGACCTTGATCATCTCGGCGGTGGCGGTCGGGACCTCCACCACGGGGCAGTCGAACGACGAGTACAGGGACCGCACCACCTCGGCGGCCTTCGCGTCGGAAGCGCCGATGACCACCCTGTCCGGATGCATGAAATCCTCGATGGCCATGCCTTCCTTCAAGAACTCGGGGTTGGAAGCTATTCCCAGCCCATCTCCGATCCTCTTGCCGGACGCCTTCTCGACGATCGGGCCGACCACGGTGTCCGTGGTGGTGGGGGTGACGGTGGACTTCACCACCACGACGTGATATCCCTCCTTGGACGCCAGCGCTCTTCCGATGTCCTCGGCCGCTCCCTTGACATACTCGAGATCGAGGGACCCATCCTCCCTGGATGGGGTCCCCACGGCTATGAACGTGACATCCGTCGCTGCGACCTCGCCCATGTCCATGGTCGCGCGGAAGCGCCCGGAGCGCAGGTTGCGTTCCAACAACCCGTCTATGCCTGGCTCGTAGATCGGCGCACGGCCTTCCATGATGCTCTTCACCTTGGCCGGGACGACGTCGATGCATACCACTTCGTTCCCAAGTTCAGCAAGGCAGAGGCCGGTCACCAGGCCGACATAGCCCGTCCCCACGATCGATACCTTCACTCAATCATCCCTGGGCGGCTCCATGCTCTGAGCGCAATTAAACATTTTCGAGCAATTTTCTGCATAAATATTAAAATCGGTTGGGCATCATGGCGTGGGGGTTCATGCTCGATCGGTTGAGAAGATTGACATCGGTGGAGGGGATGGGCGGACCTGTCCTGATAATGTTCATCGCCACGGTCGGCGGTGGAGCATGCAACTTCTTCTACCAGCTGATGATGCAGAATCTTGCGGCCACCGAGCTCGCCGAGATAAACACGTTCCTGGCCATCATCATCATAGCCGGAGTGCCTTCCACGGCCATCAGCAACGTTCTCGTGCGCTATACCGCCAAGTACAACGCCCAGGGCCGCGACGGGTCCATAGCCTGGCTCATGCGCAGAACCCTGCTGCTGGCCCTTGGCCTGGGCGGTTTGGCCGCCATAGGCATCGTGGCGATCCTCAATGCTCCCGAGGTCCGCTCATCGCTCAATCTCACCTCATCGGCCGCCATCGCGCTCGTCGGCGTCGGCGTCCTTCTGTCCCTGGTGCTTCCGGTAGGCTCCGGTCCGTTGCAGGGGCTGCAGCGCTTCACCGCGTTCGGCATCAGTTACGGAGGCAACTACCTGATCAAGCTGGGCCTCGGGGTCGGATTGGTCGTGATGGGCCTTGGCGTCGCGGGAGCGGTCGGGGGCGTGGTGGTGGGCATCGCCTTCGGAGTGGCTTTCTCCATGCTGGCCATGCGGAAGCACCTGATCATGAAGGGCGAGAGGGCGGAGAGCGGGGAGGTGTGGCGATTCACCATACCCACCACCATCGCCGCCCTGGGATTCACCGTGCTCACCAACGTGGACATCATCATAGCGGCCTTGCTGATGGAGAAGGACCCCGCCAACGTCTATACCGCCGCAACGAGGCTGGCGAGCATCATACTGTACCTTCCGGGGGCCATAGCGTCGGTGATGTTCCCCAAGATCGCCAAGCTGTACGCCCAGCGAAAGAGCACGTGGAGGATGCTCAAGACATCCATCCTGGCGACCGTCACGCTCTCCGGCGTCGTTGCCCTGGCGTTCATATTCTTCCCCGACCTCGTCCTGAACATCCTGGTCCCCAACAATCCATACCTGCCTCTAGTGGCCCGTCCCATGCAGGTCCTCGCGATAGCAATGACCTTGCTGGGCCTGGCAAACGTCTTCATGCTGTACGGTCTGGCCACCGACAGCCACGCATATGTCGTGATCCTGTTGACGGCCGTCTTCGTGCTCTTCGCGCTCGTGGGCGGCGTCATCTCCACTGGCACATTGTTCACCCCACAGCTGCTCGCCGAGGTCATGGCCATCACCGGCGGTTTCATCATAGCGCTTTCCTCCCTCTACCTGTTCGTGATCGAGCGAGAGAGGAGATGTCTGGTGGGATGAGCGTCGCGCTCGGGCCGATAAGAAACCATATCAATCCTGGAGATCAATCCTAACTCCATGACCTTCAGGAGCGAGCTCACTTGGGAGAGGATGAGGGCGGAAGGACGGGAGGAGGAATACCACTCGTCATACGAGCAGGCGGCCGACGAACTTCTGACAACGGTCAAGGGCGCTCCTATCGTATACCCCAACCATATCGACGGCGCTCCCAGCCTGGCCCGCGACACATTCGACGATCGCAGTCCATCTCACCCGGACATCCTGGTAGGAAGGTTCCAACGCTCGACCTCGGACGAGGTCTCCCGTGCCGTGAGCTCGGCGAGGCAAGCGTTCCTGGAGTGGTCGCGAACGGATTGGGGCGACCGCGTGAAGATCTTCGAGAAGGCGGCGGAACTGATGCGGGAGGAGAAGTTCCAGCTGGCGGCCGCCATCACGCTTGACAACGGGAAGACGAGGCACGAGGCGGTGGCCGATGTAGATGAGGCGATAGACTTCCTCACATATTATTCAGAGGAGATGAGGAGGACCGATGGCTTCCAGCGTACTTCCGATCCCGCCTATCCGGAGGAAGAGATCTCGATCACGCTTCGACCATATGGGGTATGGGCGGTCATCTGCCCTTTCAACTTCCCCCTAGCCATAAGCACCGGGATGACGGTCGGCGCGCTCATCACGGGCAACACGGTGGTCGTGAAACCCTCGTCCGCAGCGCCCTTGCCGGTGCACATGCTCTACGAGATACTGGACCGTGCTGGCCTCCCTCCCGGGGCGCTGAACCTCGTCGCCGGGGGCGGCAACGAGACGGGAGAGGCGCTGCTGGGAAGCGCGGTCGACGGCGTCGCCTTCACAGGGTCCCTGGACGTGGGGAGGAGGATCATGCGGTCGGCGGCCTCCGATGGACGAAGGGTCATAGCGGAGCTGGGGTCGAAGAACCCCGTCATCGTGAGCGGGGAGGCCGATCTGGATGCGGCGGCCGATGGCGTGGCCGCATCGGCGTTCCTGTTCTCGGGGCAGAAGTGCTCCGCATGCTCCCGTGTATACGTGCACGAATCCGTCTACGGGTCGTTCATGTCCAAGCTCATCGAGAGGGCATCAAGGATGGTGGTGGGCGACCCGTTCGAGCGGGAGGTCGACATAGGGCCCGTGATAACGAGGAACGCCATGGACAACTATCTCAGGTGGATCGAGATGGCCCGCCGGGATGGAAAGCTGACGATATGCGGGGAGGCCTCCAGCCCTGCACGCGGCGACGGCCTGTTCGCACGCCCGGCCATCGTGGAGTCGCTGCCGGAGGAGCATGAGCTGATGCGCCGCGAACTCTTCGTGCCGATCCTTTGCGCGCAGAGCTATCGCACATTGCAGGACGCGGTCGTGAGATGCAACGCCTCGGAGTACGGCCTCACCGCCGGTCTCTTCTCAAGGAACGAGACGGAAATACGCTACTTCCTCGAGACGATCGAATCCGGCGTGGTCTACGTGAACAGGCGGCGAGGTGCCACGACAGGGGCGATGGTCGGCTCCCAGGCCTTCGCCGGATGGAAGGCGTCAGGCTCGACCGGCATGGGGACCGGCTCCCGCTATTACCTGCCCCAGTTCATGCGCGAACAGTCTCGAACGGTCATCCGGAACTGACATCAGCGTCCCCAGGCCTCGCGCCGTAGAGCTGGAGAATACGCTAGACCTCATCCGAAGGGAGCCGAATCCTCAAAAACCTCATATGGACGCAGCATCGTTGTAACGTTCAATGCTGGGTCTGGAGGACATAATAGGCCTTGAAGTGGTCAGCTCGGACGCCAGGGTGGTGGGGACGGTGGAGGGGGTAGGCATCGACGTGAAGGACTGGCGCATCAAGGCCCTCCGCGTCGGGCTCCGCCGGGGACTGGAGGAGCAACTGGGGGTAAGGCGCCACATGTTCTCCGTGGAGAAGATCATGATGTCCACCGAATTCGTCGATATGGTCTCCGACACGGTCATCATGCACACGCCCGTCTCCTCCGTCAGCGAGACGGTCCGGCAAGACGATAGCTCCCTGATCCCGGTGGGAGGCCTCCTGGGCATGAGGGTGATATGCCGCAATGCCCGCAGCCTCGGGACGGTCGACAACATCCTCTTCGACCCCCAGGGGGATTGGCCGATCCGGTTTCTCCAGGTGAAGCTGGACCGCGAGGCGGTGTCAGCGCTCGATCTGCAGCAGAGCCTCCTCAACGCTCCCCTTGTGCCGGTGCGCACCGTGGACATCCGAGCGATGGGGGACATGATCATGCTGGACATCAACCTGGAGGACCTGAGGCGGCAGATCGCCAGTGCGCCGGCGGAGGGCGCGACCGATAATCATCCTTAAAGCCCTCCTTCCCGTTGTACTGCCATCTTGGTGAACGGATGATCGAGACACGAGGGCTCACACGAAAATTTGGAACCATCACCGCCGTCGACGATCTGAACTTGAAGATACGAGATGGCGAGGTCTTCGGTTTCATTGGCCCGAACGGCGCGGGAAAGACCACCACCGTCAGGATGCTATGTTGCCTTATCGCCCCCACGTCCGGCTCGGCGCACATCCACGGCTTGGACATCTCGAAGCCGGAGGAGGCGCTGATGATACGGGGCAAGATAGGGCTGCTGCCCGAGATGCCTGGCCTGTACGAGTCGTTGTCGGCGTACCGCAACCTGGACTTCTACGCCCAGCTGTACGACGTGCCGAAAGGAGTAAGGGAGGAGCGCATACAGAAGCTGCTTCAAACACTGGGCATGTGGGAGCGAAGGGACGATCCGGTGGGCAAGTTCTCAAAGGGGATGAAGCAGAAGATCGCCATGGCCCGAGCCCTTGTCCATGAGCCCGACTATCTCTTCCTGGACGAGCCCACCTCCGGTCTGGATCCCGAAGCATCCCTCACAGTACGCAATTACCTGCTGGACCTAAAGAAGGAAGGGCGCACCATATTCATCAATACACATAACCTGGATGACGCCGCCCGTCTGTGCGACCGCGTCGGCGTGATGAGCACTAGACTGCTCGCCGTCGGCACCCCGGACGAACTTTCGGGAATGTTCTGGGGAAACACCACCGTGGTGAGGCTCCGCCACATCGCTCCAGGTATGATAGATGCCGTGAGCTCTCTCCCTGGCGTCACCGGCGTGAAGCAGGAAGGGTCGGCGATGCTGGTCGATGTCGGATACCCCGAAGACGTCAACCCTCTGATCACGAAGACCCTGGTCAACATGGGCGGCGAGGTGTTGTCCATGGGCGAGCTGAAGCGCGGGCTTGAGGATGTATACATCAAGCTGCTGGGGGAAAGGAGATGAGACTGGACCGCATCTGGACCGTGGCCAGGAAGGACATGTCCGAGTTCCGCACCAATAAATACATCATCTACTCGCTGGTGCTGATGCCCATCTTGATCGCAGTGGTCCTCCCAACGATCTATCTCGCACCCTTCACAATGTTCGCCCAGCCGAACGAGCCGTTCGATATCAACATCCCTGACACCGACATCAGGATAGGGGAGACCTTCAACGAAGGCACGTTTGCCAATGTCACGTTCATCAACTGCAACCTCGAGAACGTCGTGGCCGAGAACTGCCGCTTCGAATCATGCGAGATCCGGTCAAGCCTTGTTCGATCGTCGCATGTGGCGAACACCACCGTGATCAACGGGGCGGTCATGCGTTCCAACGTTCTGAACGTCACGTTCGACGGTTCGGTGGGATCGGACACCCGCATCCTGGGTGAGGACACGGAGCAGGAAGGGTTCCTGTTCCAGTTCATAGGCTTCCTGATGCTGTTCTTCATCCTCATCCCGGCCATCGTACCGACGGTCATCGCGTCCTACACCTTCGTTGGCGAGAAGCTTAACCGCAGCCTGGAGCCTCTTCTGGCAACGCCGACCACGGACGCCGAGCTGCTGGCAGGAAAGAGCCTCTCGATATTCCTGCCCACCATGCTGGTCACGTGGCTCTCGTTCATACCGTTCGTCCTGCTGGTGAACTTCCTTGCCACGCCCATCATAGGCCATGCGCCCCTGCCCGACCTGACATGGCTCATCGGGGTGTTCGTCCTGGCCCCGCTGTTCTGCGTCATGTCCATCGCCCTGAACGTGATCGTATCGTCACGCGTCAGCGACGTGCGGGCCTCCCAGCAGATCGGTTCATTGGTCGTCCTGCCGGTGGTGGCGCTGTTCGTTATCTCCCTGTCCGGACTGTTCACCCTCGGACCGCTCGTCATGCTGGCCATCAGCGGGGCGATCGGTCTGGTGGACGTGGGGATCGCCTACCTGACGCTGAAGACCTTCCAGAGGGAGGAGATCCTCGTACGATGGAAGTGAGGGCATGGAAGAACGGCGGGAGATGACATACCTGCGGCTCCTCGATGAGGTCGCCGTACTGTACAAGGAGGAGCGATACCAGGAGGCCGTACGCCTCCTCAACCTCCATGGGCACAAGGTGGGAGGCAACGTGGCGCACATCTACGATCGCCTATGTTCATTGACGAGCCGCATGGGACAGTTCAATCTCGCGCTCGCCATCATGCAGGAGGCCGTGGACAAGGGGCTCTGGCTCTCGCCGGACCGCCTTCGTTCGGATCCCGATCTGGAGCCTCTGCATCGCTTCGATGCGTTCGAGGATGTCTTGAACACCTGCGCCCAGAGGGAGGAGGAGGCGAGGCAGAGCGCCGCCCCCCGGCTTAGGATGCTGTCCGAGGGCAGCAACGACTTCCTGCTCCTCGTACTTCATGGCGAGCTGGGCAGCAACGACATCAGCGAGATGTACTGGAGATTCGCCGCGGACATGGGCGGCGTGGCCGCTCTGGCGCAATCGTCGGTGGAAAGCTTCTCCGACGCGTTCATCTGGGATGACGTGGAGAAGGGCGCCGCCGAGCTGGAAGGCCACCTCCGTCCCCTTCAGGAAAGGTTCTCCGTCCCGCCGGAGCGTACAGTCCTCGCGGGCTTCTCCTCCGGCTGCGACGTGATAATGAGGGCGATCCTGGAAGGGAGGGTGAAGGCATCCACGCTCCTCTTGATCTCTCCAAGACTGCCAGTCCTAGACGGGACGGCCTTCCGCCCTGAGACGTTGAAGGGGGTAAGGGTCCGCATCGTCGTCGGCGAGCGCGACGAGGAGTGCCTTGAGCGCTTGGCCCGCCTCGGCTCCCTGCTGGACGATGCCGGCGTGGATAACGAGATACGCGTCGTCGAAGGTATGGGACATGGTTGCCCCGATGACCTTCCCGACGATCTCGCCGCGGCGCTGGAAGAGGTCTGAGGGCTGCCTACTCCCTCTTCCAACCGGAGATGGCGATCGTTATGACGGTCACCACCGCGAGCATCGCCAGGACGATCAGGAAGTTGTCCATTGCGCCTGCGGCGTTCCCATACACCATGGCGTCCCTTAGCCCGTTGTTCACGTATGTCAGCGGCAGCACCTGCGCGAAGGACTGCAGGTAGCTGGGCATGCTCTCCAGGGGGAAGAACGAGCCGGCCAGGAACATCATCGGGAAGGTGATGGCTCCGGCGGCGGTGGCCGCCACCTCCTCGTCCCTGACGAACTGGGATATGATCATCCCAATCGCGGTGAACAGGCCCGTGGCCGCCATGATCATTGCGATGGACACGGCGTCAAGGGACATTCGCACATCGTAGAGCAGTATGCCTGTTATCATGATCGCCGCCACCGATATGGCCACCATCACCAGCATCCAGAGCATCATGCCCAACAGCCATTCAGCGTTGTTTATGGGCGTCGTGGCAAGCTTCCTGAATATGCCGGTGTTGCGGTACCTGGTCTGGTAGCCCACGATGGATTGCACCGCAATCATCATGACCATGAGGCCGATGGTGCCCGGGAGGAAGAAGTCGATGTAGGAGAGGTCCTTGCCGATTATGCTCCCCTGGCTCACGCTCACTATCTTCTTACCGCCCGTCGCGTTGATGTTGACCTCCTGCGCCACCGCGTTGACGGCCGTAAATACGGCGGTCGAAGCGCCTGATGTGGTGTCCTGGCGCAATATCAGCTCGGTGGAGGATCCAGAGATTATCGCATCCTCGAAGCCCTCCGGTATGATCAGCATGTTCGCGATCGAGTTGCGCTCTATGAAGGCGTCGACATCCTCATCCGCAGGGACCATATGGATGTTCAAGACCCCCGTGGCCTCCAGGCCCTTGATGAACTCGCTGGAGGCAATGGTGTCATCGCGGTCCTGTAGGTACAGATCGAACGATGAGGCTCCGGTTCCAGCGAAGATGGCGCCGAATATCAGGATGAGCATCACCGGGAAGGCGATGGTCCAGAACACCGAGCCAGGGCTGCGGAAGAACTGCTTGGCCAGGCCGGCGAAGACCGTTTTGACGCGATTAACCACTGACATCACCTTCCTCGATCCTTCTACCGGTGAGCTTGAGGAAGACATCCTCCAGCGATGGTCGTTTCAGCATGATCTCATCGTATGGGACATTGTCGCGCTCGAGGGCCGACACGATGCGGACCAGATCGCCCTTGTCCGCTATGGATACCGACACGTCACCGTCGTTCTGCCGCGGCATCATGTCCTGGAGGGAACGCATGGCCGCATCGCCGCCTCCGCGAACTATGCACGATCTGCCGCCGCCGTGCTGCTCCACGACCTCCCTCGGGCTCCCCATCGCGATGAACTTTCCCCCGTTCATGATGGCTAGCCTGTCCGAGAGGACCTCGGCCTCCTCCATGTAGTGGGTCGTGAGTATGATGGTCCTTCCCTTGGCCCGCAAACCCTTGATCACATCCCAGACCTCCCTCCGGGCCTTGGGGTCAAGGCCGGTGGTCGGCTCGTCCAGGAAGACTATCTTGGGGTCGTTCACCATGGCTATCGCGATGCCGACCCTCTGTTTCAGCCCGCCGGACAGGTTCTTGAAGTAAGTGTCCCTCTTGTGCTCCAGGTCCACAAGGGCGATGAGCTCGTCGATGTCCACTCTCCGGTCGAACATGTTCGCGAAGAAGGCGATGTTCTCCCTTGTAGTGAGCAGTTCGAAGGCGTTGAACTGCTGGGGCAGCACTCCGATCTCCTTCTTGATCTCCTTGCTCCCGTTGCCAAGGTCATGCCCCAGGATGTTGACCTCCCCGCTCGTGGCCTTTCTAATGCATTCCAGGATCTCCACGGTGGTGGTCTTCCCGGCTCCGTTCGGGCCTAGGATGGAGAACACCTCCCCGCTCCTTACGTCCAGATCGATACCGTCGACCGCGCGGAGGTCCCCGTATCGCTTGACGAGCCCTCTAACAGTGATAACATCGCTCATAATGAAGTGACCGTGTCGGTACCATCCGCACCATACTTAACCATTTTTCCATCGAGTAGAATCGTTCCGATTTCAGATGCTGGCCCTCGATATATTGGGCAACGACACGGTATCGTTCGCAATGATGATTTATCCTGATGACATTGCAGGGGCATGACCGCCGACCGCTATGTCCGCCAGACGATCATCCCAGGGATGGGGGAGGAAGGGCAGAGGAAGCTTTCAGGCGCCACGGTGGGAGTGATGGGCGTGGGTGGCCTGGGCAGCCCCGTCTCGATGTATCTCGCCGCTGCGGGGGTAGGGCGCCTGGTGCTCGCCGACCCTCAAGTGCCGGAGGAGAGCAACCTGAACCGCCAGGTGTTGCACTGGACCGAAGACGTCGGAAGAAGGAGCAAGGTGGAGTCGGCGGCCGCCAAGCTCACCGCGCTGAACCCCGGCGTAGAAGTGGTGACAGAGGCGGTCAAGGTGTCGCCCGAGAACATAGCGACCGTGTTCGAGGGATGCGACATGATCATGGATTGCCTGGACAGCGTGTCCGCCAGGCTGGATCTGAACGATCATGCCCTGAGGACCGGGACGACGGTCGTCCATGCCGCCGTGGAAGGGTGGCATGGGCAGGTTACGGTGTTGAGGCCAGGTAGAACGCCGTGCCTTGCCTGCCTTTATCCGCGCGTTCCGCCTAACGACAGGCTCATACCGATAATCGGCGTCACGGCCGGCACTTTCGGTTGCATTCAGGCCGGAGAGGCCATCAAGCTCATCACCGGCATCGGCCAGCCCCTTGAATCAAGGATGTTGATAGGCGACCTGAGCTCTCAATACTGGGATGTGGTGGACATCGGCCGCGCAAGGGAGTGCCCGGCCTGTTCCCGCCTAGGTCATTCGGGCCGGTAATCTAGGATCTTCTGAAGGGTCGTTATGCCTTCACGAGTGTACTCCAACGCCGCCGCCAGGACGTCGGCCCCGAGCGATGTCACCTCATAGATATGCTTGCGTCCCTCGACATGCTGGGAGAGGAGCCCGTTGTCCTCCAGCTCCTGCAGCGTGGGGTAGATGGAGCCAGGGCTTGGCCTCCAATCGGAACAGGTCAGCCTCTCGATCTCCTTCATGATGGCATATCCGTGCATGGGCTTCGTCGCCACCAGCCGAAGGATGGCGAGCTTGAGGAAGCCTGACCTGAAGGCCCTGGCGAAGAATATCTCCCTGACGGTATGGTCGACATGATCTGAAGGCAAGCCATTACCTCACAGGAAATATATGCGGACGCCCTTGGCGGCGCAGAGGTCTGCCACGGTCTCCAGGCGATCCACCACCCCGCCGTAGCGGCGCGCTGGACCCTTGCCCTCCTCGGGCAACTTCTCCCTCAAGACCTTGCACTCCTCGGACAGACGCCTGGCTTCCTCGGGGCTTAGCTTCTTCCCGCTCTTGGCCAATTCCGGAACCGATGCCACGATCTCGCAATCGTATTTCTTAGCGATGTCGGGAAGCTGAGAATTCTCTGGCCCGAAGTTGCCGATGCATCCGCGGCCCTTGTCCCAGGACATGACGCACCTGGCGCAGATCTCATTGGTCTCGTCCAGGGGTATGGTGTTCCACTCGCTCATCAGGTTGTCCTCTCCCGCCTTCTTCATCACGGCCTCCGCTTCTTCGGGCGGAAGCTGGGAGAGGTCGATCCAGCCGCTGTACTCCTTGCGGGCCACGTCCTTCAATCTTGCGGAGTCGGCCTCGTTCTTCACCTTGCTAAGGAGGAAGCTCTCACCTTCGCCATCGATGCGGTTCCTCTTCAGGAACGCTTCCCATTCGCCTCCAAGCAGACGCCTGGCCTCGGCGGTGGGCACGACCTCATCATAATCGGCGATAGCCTCGTAACCGGATACATCATCGAGGCGCGCCTTCAGTATGGTCAACTTTCCTTTCTTGCATAATGACTCGTCGCTGTCGAGCTCACAGATCGCGATGCTAATACCCATTGATCGAGTGCCCCCTTGTGTTGGCGTCAAGCTCCAAGTAAGTATATCTGTCTTTCCTAGAACGCTCCATCCCCGTACGCTCGATGTTCCAGTTCATGCTGGCTACAGCGTGTCAAGCCACTCCTTGCGATGTGAGAGCATCTCTGCAACATAGTATCCTCCGCGCAGTGCCACTGCAACGAGGAGCAGCAGCACGATGCTCGTGTACCGGACCCCCAGGTCCAGCTCCCCGCTTGTTAGGGCGATGTCTCCGCCCTTTACGATGGTCCACAGCCAAACGCCTGCGGCGGCCATGCTGATGACTCCGAAGGTCATGCGGGACAACGAGCCCTTGGGATAGAATCCCCGGAAGAACGATAGGGCCGCCACCACTTCGCCCAGGATCGCCACCTGCATCACCAGCGATCGAAGGCCAAGCGATTCTATCAGTTCCTCGACGCCGGCGCGCTCCATGACGGTGATCATGCCCAACACTATCAGGATGGGTACGACAACGTACTTGATCACGCCGCCCACCGCGGCAAGCGCACCCTTCTTCCAGCTGCCGTGGGAGATGGAGAAATCGTTCATGGCCATCCCTCCATTCCCTCCCAGTCGATGGTCCGTTCGAGTTGCGCCTCAAGTCCTTCTACCATGATGCCGATCTCCAGGGTCAGCACCTGCGGGTCCCTCAGCGATTCGACGGCATCTGCCGGAACGTTCACACGTATGGTCCCCTCGTTGCCGGGGCCGACGACCAATGAGGTCCCTCCATCCCCTAGCACCCCGCCCGCTCCCTTGAGGGTCAGGGCAAGGTCCGTCGACAGGCCATGGAGCACGGACGATGCGCCAAAGCTATAATGCAAGATCACATCGACGGAGCTGTCAACGATCTCATACCCTTCGAGCTCGATGCCAAGGTCGCTCACCAACGGCTCCCATTCGACCGTCCGCTTGATGCCGACGTTGGCATCGATGAGGCCGAGCGCGTACGACCCCTCCACCCTGATGTCGAACTCCAGCTCGCTCCGTTCAAACACCAGGGCGGCGAGCTTATCCTTATCAACCTCCTTCAGATCGAAGGATAGAACTGGATGGAGCTCGTTGACCTTTCCTGCCTGGACATGCATGGCACCAGAGATGCCTTCTGCCAGCACCTCACCGCCCCTGCTCAGCTTGATCGATGCACGGACGTCATCGATGTCGAAGTAGCCGCCGTTGTACGCCTCCAGGGGAAGGCTCATGGTGAGCACACCATCCTGGAAAGATGTATCGGTCGAACCATCATCTCCCGGGTTTATCTGCAAACCTCCTGAGGCCAGAGGCATGACGCTCAGCATGAGGATGGCTGCGACGAACAGGTCCACCGCTATCGCGGCGGAGGTGAAGGCGAGGGGTCCCCAACGCATGACACCCCATTGCATTATTGCTCTATTTTAATTGAGGTCGAGAGTTCCAAATAAAAAACCTAAACACCTCTGGGGCAGGGAAAGGAGCGATGTCACGTTGCCCGGCAGCTCATGTTTAATGCTCCAACACATCCCTGTCCACCGCAAGCATGCGATCGGGACCCATGGTCGGGACCATGTCGGAACATGTAAGACGTCGCTATGATGGCGAGCGTAAGGGCGGACCGCGTTGGACATCGGAGCCGTCGCACAGTTCCGAACGATAAAATATCTCTATCTGGTCAGGAATGTTGTGCCGATGAGCGACATCCGTGTGAGAAGACGCCGCCGCCTGCGAGAGAAGGAGGTAAGGGCCCTGGCCGAGGAGTTGGAGACCACCCTGGGGGTGGAACCCATAGGGCCAGGGATGCCAGTGGACCGGGCGGAGAGCACCGATTTCGACATACTGTTCATCAATAATGTCGCGGAAGGGCTCGTTTACAAGGACAAGATATTCCTCACCGTGCGTGGGCTGCTGCGCTGCCGGCCGGAGAAGGCGGCGGTCACGGTGGACATGGGAGCGGTACCTTTCATCACCAAGGGCGCAGATGTGATGGGCCCGGGAATAGTGGATGCGGACCCCGACATCCAGCCTGGAGACATGGTCTGGGTCAAGGATATCAAGAACGGGGTGCCCCTGGCGGTCGGCGAGGCGTTGATCCCCGGCCTGCAGATGAGGGAGCGGTCGCCAGGCAAGGCGATAAAGAGCATACACCACGTGACGGACAAGCTGTGGAAGCTGGATGAGGAGTGAAGAGACGGCCTCCAGAGTGAAATATGTAACTTGTCGAATGTAAAAGCTAAATATGCACTATCATATTCACACGTCGAGGGATGCAGTTTGGCCTTATTGAGCAGGAAGCCTTTCGGCAAGATCAGGGATGAAGTGCCCACGGTTGAATCCGACCAGTTTATCGACCTCGGAGCGATGTCGTTCGAGGGGGAGGCTTCCTCTGGCGGAAAGGGAAATATCAAGGTCGCGGAGGTCTACCGCTACGAGGATCTCGCGGACATCACCCAGCCCGTGTATGAGGGTTCAGTGATGCTGATCGATTATTCTCACATCGCCAACGATACCGAGTCCTTGCGCCGGATCACCTCTGAGCTCAAGTCAGTGGCGCGTGACACCAACGGCGACGTGGCGGCCATCGGCGGCAACTTCATCGTCATTGCCCCCAACGGCATGCGCATCGATCGCCAGAAGATTCGCGGCGGCTTCCGCTGAGCCCGGTTCGTCGGCAGGAATATATAGCAAACACGTAATATTTAGCTCGTGCCAGGCTATAAGGTCATCCACGACAGCGTACACGGCACGGTCAAGGTAGACGGCGTTTTCCTTGAACTGTTGGAACGCCCCGAGATGCAGAGGCTGCATGGTATTCACCAGCTAGGCCTGGCACACCTCGTTTTCCCGGGTGCCAACCACACCCGTCTGGAGCATTCCCTGGGCACGTATCACATCGCATCGAAGCTGTGCTCCTCGCTGGAGATCGACCCCCTCGACCAAATGGAGGTCAGGGCCGCCGCGATGCTGCATGACATAGGACACACTCCCTTCTCCCACACTCTCGAGGAAGTTATCCATCACCGCCTTGGCAAGGACCACATGGACATCTCCCGGGACATCATCGTCGGCGATTACATGCCGTACAAGGACCGCGATACCGAAGTGGTGGGCAGCATACCCCCGCTGCCCGACGTCCTGAGGGGTGCCGGCCTGGACCCGGAAAGGGTCGCCGATTTGGTGACGTCGGCGCGCCAGCAGGAGGTGGGCCAAAGCATCCTGATGGTCGACGGCGAACAGGCCCATTTTGGTCAGAACAACTTCCTCAAACAGATCATATCAGGACCGCTGGACGTGGACCAGATGGACTATCTGCTGAGGGACGCGTACTACACCGGCGTGGCCCATGGGACGATCGACGTCGACAGGCTGTTCCAGACCCTCATGGTGCACCATGGCAACCTGGTGGTGGACAAGAGCGGCCTCGTGGCGGTCGAGGGCCTCATGGTCGCCCGCTCCCTGATGTACACCTCGGTTTACTTCCACAAGACGGTGCGAATAGCGGAGATGATGATGTGCAAGGCCGTCGAGGCCGCCCCCCAGGAGATCCTGGAGGACCTGTTCCTCGATACCGATTGCTCACTCTCATCCAAACTGGCCGCGGCAGGCGGCGCATCGTCTCGGCTCATGACCATGCTTCGCTATCGCCGGCTGTACAAGAAGGCGTACACGTTGCCCATAATGGCCATGACCGACGAACAGTCGCAGGCGTTGATCCCCCTGGTGAACTATGAAAGGCGGAAGGCCAAGGAGCGAGAGATCGCCGACCGGGCAGGGGTCAGCGTCGATGACGTGGTCCTTGACGTGCCGGAGAAGGCGCTACTGCTGTCGGAGCCACGCATAGGCAAGACCGACGTGGGCATACTGGACGGTGGCCGCGTCAGGCCATTGTCCCGATACAGCCCGCTGGCCAAGGCCATCCAGTCGCGCGGAGTGCATGACTGGGCGGTCATGGTATCGGCGCCCGCCGAGTGCCGGGAGAGCGTCAGGAAGGTGGCGGTGAAGGTTCTCTTCTCCTAACCCTTCATGACGCCAAGCGGCGTGAGCTTGGCGACCCTTCGCGACAGTCCAGCTCCGACCACGACCGATATCACCTGCTCGATGCTCTTGTATGCTTCAGGCGCCTCTTCCAGAACGCCATCCTTGGTCGCGGACTTGAGGTAGATGCCTTTCCTGTCGAGATCCTCCCTGATGCCCTGCACCGTGAAGGTTCGCAGCGCCTGGGAGCGAGACATCACACGTCCGGCACCGTGGCAGGTGGAGCCGAATGCATCCTTCATCACTCTCTCCTCTCCCACCAGCACGTAGGACCCGGCGCCCATGTTGCCCGGGACCAGCGCAGGCTGGCCGACGCTCCGGTACTGCTCTGGTACGTCCGGATGTCCCTTGGGGAAGGCCCTGGTGGCCCCCTTGCGATGCACGTACACCTCGTGGCGGCGGCCGTCCACCTCATGCTCCTCCACCTTCGCGATGTTGTGCGCGACATCGTACACCTGATGCAGCCCCAGCTTCTCGGCGTCGGTGCGGAACTCCTCTTCGAACGACTGTCTTATCCAATGCAGGATCATCTGCCGGTTGGCCCATGCGTAGTTGGCCCCGCACGACATCGCCGCGAAGTAATCCTGGCCCTCTCGAGATCCGACGGGGGCGCAGGCCAGCTGGCGATCTGGCAGCTGGATCCCGGTCTTTCGCACCGAGCGCTCCATCACCTGAAGGTAGTCCGTGGCGATCTGATGACCGGCGCCCCTGGAGCCGCAATGCACAGTGACGGTGACCTGCCCCTCCCGCAGCCCGAACGCCTTGGCGGCCTCCTCGTCGAAGACCTTCTCCACCACGTCGACCTCAAGGAAGTGGTTGCCGCTCCCGAGCGAACCTATCTGCGGGATACCTCTCTGCTTGGCCTTGTCGCTCACCTTGGACGGGTCGGCGCCGGTCATCCGGCCCCCTTCCTCGGTGGCCTTCAGGTCTTCCTTCCAGCCGTATCCGTTCTCGACCGCCCATTCCGCGCCGTACTTGAGAACGTCATCGAAGCCGCTGCCGGAGAACTTTATGACACCCTTGGAGCCGACCCCGGCGGGCACGTTCTTGAACAGGCGGTTTATCAACTCCTTGATGCGAGGCCGCACATCGTCGACCTCCAGGTCCGTGCGGACGAGCCTGACCCCGCAGTTGATGTCGAAGCCGATGCCGCCGGGAGATATCACTCCCTCCTTGGCATCCATGGCCGCCACGCCGCCGATCGGGAAGCCATATCCCCAATGGATGTCGGGCATGGCCAGTGATGGTCCGACTATTCCAGGCAGGGTCGCCACATTGGCTGCCTGCTCCGGGGCGTTGTCTTCCCTGATGGAGGGCAGCATGTCCTCTGAGGCGAAGATGATCGCGTCGGTCCTCATTCCGTCCTTATAGTTCCTTGGTATCCGCCAACGATGATCGTCCACCTTTTCCAGAGGTCCAGTGTATGCCATGTGAATCGAGCTGATTATGATGGCACCTTGATTTAAGATTACTGAGAGGTCACGGCGGGAATCGCTCAGGAACGTCCGAATATGGCAACGCTTAATATCCCACCCGCTCCAAATCAATTATGAGAACACTTGACGGACACCGTTCACAGCCTCCAATCATCCTTCGTCGGAGAAGTGAAGAGCTATCATCCAGGCGATGAGCACCGAATAGTGGAATTTCTCGATGCCCATACAGTTTGGCCCGCGGCATCCGTGGACGTCCCCAAGGTCGATCACTGGAGATGGAAGTTCCTATCCAATCCCGCTGGCCCGGTGATCGTCTGCATGATCGAGATCGGGGACGAGATGGTCTCCTATTGCGCCAGCCTGCCGGTCCGCATGAACGTCGGCGGCTGGGAGGTTCTTGCCACTCAAGGAGTGGACCTTTGCACACATCCAGATCATAGGGGGAAGGGCTTGATGAGCGGTCTGCTGGACCACCGCGACCGACTGAAGGCGGACCACGGAGTGGCCTTCGACTTCGGCTTTCCCAACCATGGCTCCTATCGCGTTAGCATGAAGCGGCAAGGCTTCCGTGAGGTCGACATGACGATGATGCAGCATCGCTTCATCATCGATCGGGAAAGATACTTCCAAAAGGTCAGCATGGGCTCGTTGAAGAGGCTCGGATACGTCTCCTATGTGGCGCTGCAGCGAACCATCCACCGTTCCGGTGAGACCGGCCTTCACGTCGATGACGTGAAACGGTTCTCCGATGATGATGACAGGTTATACCGCAAGGCTGCCACCGACTTCGATCTCATCGCCGTCCGAGACCATCGCTACCTCAACTGGAGGTTCTGCGATCCAAGAGGAGGCGCCTACATCGTCAGGGGGGCGCGCGAGAACGAGGAGCTGCTAGGGTATGCGGTCCTGAAGCCGGAGGGCGATGGGGAGATGATGATCGTGGACATGCTTGCCGATCCAGGACGCCCGGACGTCATCCCGTTCTTGCTGCAGGACGCCCTGGAGCAGGGTCAGCGACATGGTTCGGAATCCCTGACCTGCTGTCTGCCAAAGGGGCATAGGTACGAGCGTAATCTCCGCGAATCAGGCTTCGTCGCCGAGGTGCGCATGACCGGGGATGAGCCTATGCGCATGATATGGTTCCCCCGTGGCGATCACGATCTTGACACGCTGTCATCGCCATCTCCTGCATGTCATATCATGCTCGGGGACACGGATTGGGTGTAGAAATAACATCTATTATCAAATATCATAATTATGATAATTTAAGGTGGTAGATTTATCTAATCTTATAGGATTTTGAACGATCGGATCATGGAAAGCCTCATCTACACGCTCTTGCTGTTGGCGCTGGCGGCCTTCTCGTTCTTACTGGGTTTACACATAATGCTCAAGAACCCTTATCACAGGCCAGGGCAGGCTTTCTTCATCCTCATGATCATCATAGCCATACGCTGCCTGTTGACCACATACTTCCTGCATTCCACGGAACCGGAGGCGGCATTGATGCGGGGCAAGGCCGTCATGGCAGCCACGGTCCTCTTCTATGGTTCGACCTGCTATCTGGCATCCTTCTTGCCGTACTCTCGATATAGGGGCGGTCTTGCCAGATACTCCGCTCACTATTGGGCGGGGATAGCGATACTTGCGACCGTCTCCGCCATCGCGCTCGACAGTGTCGTCGACACTCCATGGGGATACATGATCGAAAAAGCGCCCTCAGCGCTCGTTGGATACGGGACATCCCTGGCCCTCGCCACACTGGCATCGTTCATCGCGGTCACCGCGAGGCAGGGCTCGAAGGACGCATCCTTTCGAAGCAACGTCCTCCTCCTTGCTGCCGCTCCCTTCCTTCCGTTCGTTGCCGCCGCTCCCTTCATGGCCTTCGGCATGCCGATATTGCTATCTCCCGGACTGTTCGCCGCCGCCCTGATATATGCTCACCTGGTGGAGAAGCACAAGATAATGTCCATCCCATCATCGAGCCGTGCTCCTAGGACAAGGAGGGCCGCAAGTGGGGGCTCCATCCTCATGGAAGGCATCGACATGCGTTACGCCTACCGGACCTTCCTTAACGACGTCTCGGCCGGATATTCGGGACTGATCATCTGCAGGCGCTATCCGGATCGCGTGCGCAAGGAGCTGAGCCCCCTGGACGTGCCGATGATCTGGCTGTCATCCCAGCCGGGGCAGGACCATGTCGATCCGACCTCCCTCAACATCCTCCTGCACACTGTCACCAGATTCATCGAAAGGTCGGCTCCTGCCGTGATCCTCATCGAAGGCGTCGAATGTCTGATAACCCAGAACTCCGTGGGCGAGGTGCTACGCACCTTGTATTCCATGCGAGACTCGGCGATCGTGACAGGATCCAAGCTCATAATCCTGCTCGATCCAGAGATATTGCATGAGAAGGATCTTGCCATGATGGAGAAGGAGTTCACCGTCCAATATGCGACCGCATGAAGCGCTTCGCAGCTTTTTCACAAGGGATCGGACAGAAGTAAGGGGCCGGGTCCGAGATTTGAACCCGAGTCGAGGGATCCACAGTCCCTCAGGATAACCAAGCTACCCCAACCCGGCCATGACGGGTTCACCTCAACGCGTTGAGGTACATAAAATTTTCTTCCAGCTTCCTATTTCCAGCGCAACTTAGCAAGAACTCTTCTCGAGATATAGACACTGGTCAAATAAAAGACACCCTGCGCGTGGAATGTTCGCCACCATACATAACGGTTAAGTGGACGACCGGATTAGGACCACCGATCTGTATGAAGAGGGACATCCTATCGATGCTGGACCTGCCCGATCTAGAGGAGATCCTGGATCGGGCCGTAGAGCTGAAGAACGGTCAGACCACTGGCAGGGAGATGGGCGGTAAGAGCCTTGCCATGATCTTCGAGAAGTCCAGCACGCGTACGAGAGTGTCCTTCGAGGTGGCCATGACGCAGATGGGAGGCCACGCCATATTCCTCAGTCAGAACGATACCCAGCTGGGAAGGGGGGAGACCATCGCCGACACCGCCAGGGTGCTGAGCCGTTACGTTGACGTCATCATGTATCGGGCGTACAGGCACGTCGACATGGTCAACCTTGCGAAACATGCCACGGTACCTGTCATCAACGCGCTGGATGACAAGGAGCATCCATGCCAGATAACCGCCGATCTGCTTACCATCAAGGAGCACAAGGGGCGTTTGAAAGGTCTGAAGCTCGCATATGTCGGCGATGGCAACAATGTGGCCAACTCCCTCCTGCTGGGAGGGGCCCTCGTGGGAATGGATGTCGCAATTGGCTGCCCTGACGGTTATTGCCCCGATCCCGACATAGCCGCCAAGGCTGCCTCCATCGCCAAGGAGAACGGGGCGGTCTCGGAGGTCATCCGCGATCCATTCGAGGCGGTCAAGGGCGCCGACATCGTCTACACCGACACCTGGGTGTCGATGGGCGATGAGGAGGAGATGGCCCAGAGGAAGAAGGCCATGATGCCCTATCAGGTCAATGAGGCGCTCATGTCCGCCGCCAAGCCTGATGCGATCTTCATGCACTGCCTCCCCGCGCACCGCGGGAACGAGGTGACAGACGAGGTGATGGACGGCAAGCACAGCGTGGTCTTCGATCAGGCGGAGAACCGTCTCCATGCCCAGAAGGCCATATTGATCGCCGTCCTCAACGGCTGATCTGTTCTCTGACGATGCCGTCGGCGATACGGAGGAACTCTTCCTCCGTCCCTTCCGGTATGGAAGCGCCGGCGGCCACATCGTGCCCGCCTCCCGCGCCCCCCACGGCCTCGGCGGCCTTGCGCATGACGGTCGATAGGTCCAGCCCGCGTCCGACCAGGCCCATGGTGCCTCTCGCGGATATCTTTACGGTTGACGTGCCGTCGGTGGCGTTCGCCAGACCTAGGAGCGGACGGTCGGCGGGCACGGAATCCCCTATCAGCATCCCCGCGACGATGCCCACGATCGTGTCCTCGATGCGGTCTCCGCCGTGGAAATAACGCAGGCAGGGCAGCTCTTCACACTCCTTGATGCCGAACTCCCCTCCTTCCTGTACCAGGGCGACCGCCTCCCGCAGGGCGTTGCGGTGTCTGGTCTGTAGCTGAAGGGCCTCGGACAGCCCCTCTCCTCTATCCCCAAGGCATATGGTCATTCCGATCTCGGGGCGGCCGTGCCGCCCGCAGGCGTTCAGAAGGGTGGCCATCTCCTTCGCGTCAAGGAGCGCTCTTGCGTTCGGCATCGCTTCGCCGTCGCCATCGCAATTAACGCCTGGTCCGGCCAGCCAGCCATCGGGGGCGTCCACCAATCGGGGATCGAGGACATACGCCTCCCCGATGAGGCGGCGGATGGCCCTGACGCCATGGCCTGCATCGAGGAGGCAGGTGCAAAGGGCGGATGCCAGCACTGTCCTCTCCTCCGGGCGGAGGGATGCCCAGCTTCTCCATCCTGAGCCGTCCTGGGGCTCGATCCCCAGGCCTGCCAGGAAGGAGGATATCAGTTTACGGTCTCCATTCTCGAACTCATCAGCACGCTGGAAGGACGCCTGATATGTCTGCCTTATCACAGGAAGCAGTGCTGGATCGTTCGCGTATGCGAGATATGAGTGAAGCGGCCTGGTCTGCCGGCCGAACAGCCGCAGGTCGATGAGCGGCTTCACCCTGCCGGCTTCGACAGCGTCCTGAAGGATCTTGCGATTATATCCGACCAGCCGCCCGCTGTCATGGTCCTGGAGATCTCCCACCGCCCCGACGACGGCCAGTGAAGCCAGGTCCTTGTTGTTGGAGCCCATGTTCCTGGCCACGGCATAGGTCGACCCTGCGCCCGAGATCTCTTTCGAGCCGTCGAGTCCGTAAAGGTGCGGGTTCACATGGTCCGAACCGAACGAGAACAGGTCCATCCTTGCCCGGCTTGAGCGGTCGGCCCGGTGATGATCGGTCACGACCACCTTCATGGGATCCAACTTCGAGAAGGAACCGCTGCCGAGGTCCACCAGCCAAACGATGTCGGAGGGGTCGTCGTTCACACGGCGGACCTCCTCATCGTCGACCTTCTTGACGAAACGTACGCTGTGGTGCACTCCCGACCTCGATAGGGCGGCCGATGCGATGGATGCCGCGGTTATGCCGTCAGCATCGATATGTGCCACGACCGTCACGCTCTTCGCCTGACAAAGCGTGGACGCGGCCTTAGCGGCTGCTCTCTCGAAGCCGGCTTCGTTGCGGTCGCTCATCCGTCCTCCACATCCAGGGTGCGTAACTTCAGCTCTTCATATATACGCTGGGCTATCGGCACGAGGTTCTCAGTATCTTCCTGATTATATCTCTTCAAGAGCTTGAGGGCGTTCTTGCTGCCGCTTCTCTTCCATGCTCTCCAGAGATACACCGCTTCCTCCCCGGTGACGTACTCCACTTCCCTTGGCCTGGCGATGCCCATCTCCCTTTCTATCCTCTTCAGCCCTCCGGTGAGGCCTACCCGCCGACAGGCATGCCTCAGGTCATAATGTGGCAGTCTCGGCACTGCCATGGGATAGTGATAGTGCAAGATGGGCAGGTCGAAGGAGGATCCATTGAACGTCACCAGCATCTTCGCGCCCTCCAGGGCGCTGGATAGGCTCGAGGCATCAAGGTCCTCCCCCTTCACGAGGGTGGTGGTCCTCCCCCTGAGATGGACGCTCACCATGGTCACGTTGGCATGGGCATACTGACCATCCGTCTCGATGTCCAGATAGGCGCAGTCGTCCTTGAACCGGTCGAACATGCGCCAATGCTCGGTCGAGGGGAGCATCTGGCAGAAATATTCGGTGATGCGCCGGTCCAGGAATCTCTCGGCCTGCCCCAACTGCCTGTCCATCTTCTCCTTTCTCGTTTGAGATAGCCCTTCTATGCGATCGGCAGAGATGAAATCGCTCCAATCCTCTATCCCACACCGCCATAGGCGTGACTCGGTCTTGCAACCGATGGAAGGGAGGATGAGAAAGGTCCGACGGATCATATCATCCCATACGGATCGGTCCATGAAGTCATTTTCGGAGGGAGGCTCGAAAGTTGCTTCAACGAAGATACATCATCTTCAAGAAGATACTAATAGCGTCCCTTTTTTCAACATGGAGAAGCCGCCCTAGGCGGCCGGATCGGATCGCATGGAAGAGATCGAACTGATGCCCGGGATCAGGATAACCTCGCATAGGTGTCTATGGATGCCAGAGGATGCTGCGGTGGTCGTCGCGGATCTCCATATCGGTTATGAAAGCGCCCTTGAGTATGATGGCATTCACATACCCCGCATACAGACCGCTGCCGTCGAGGAGATGCTGAACAGGATCGTCGACCTGTATGACCCTGACAGGCTGGTGGTCGCTGGAGACATAAAACATGAGTTCAGCCGAAATCTCGGTCAGGAGTTCAAGGATGTAAGAAGTGTCCTGAACGGTCTCTCGGACCGCACCGAGGTCGTCCTGGTGAAGGGGAATCATGACAACTACCTGGAGAACATAGTCTCTAGGATCGAGATGCCCGTGGTGGACAGTCTTCTCCAAGGAGGGGTCACGATCGTTCACGGCCATTTCGATTGCGCCCAACGGCCGCTGGTAATGGGGCATGAGCACCCATCCATAAAGCTTGTCGACCGGGTGGGCGCCTATCTCAAGCTCCCATGCTTCGTGCATTTCAAGAAGGAGGGGATCATCGTCCTACCAGCCTTCAGTCCTCTTGCCAGCGGGACCGACCTTACGGCATCATCGACCGATCGCCTCTCCCCGATACTCCGTTGTGCGGATATCGGTGCCGCGGACATCTACGCTTGCACCGACATAGGCCTGCTCCCCCTGGGATGCCTATCTGGGCTTGAAGGCCTCCGCCTATGATGGAATATAAATCATACGAATCACCTCAAACAATTGATGAAATCAGCATTTTTTAAAATCACAATGCCCTCGTTGCGGCCATGCAACAATGTAACAATTGTTGTTCTCAGAATCGCTAGTCAGATGTTAGAAAACAACTAGGACGGCCCTCGTGGATGTATCATCCATCCATAAAAGGGTTTATTATTATGCAACCTGATGCAATTTCGAAACTCCTTAACCGAGTAGAATAACTACGGAGGGAATCAGAGCATGAGCAATGAGATACTCGAAAAGCTAGCAGATGTTGTTATTAGGGGAAAGATCAAGGAGGCCAAACCTCTCACCGAGGAAGCACTCGCTGCTGGCATCGACGCTAAGACCATCATCTTTGATAGCCTCAGCAAGGCCATGGCTGTCGTAGGCGAGAAGTACGAGAACAAGCAGTACTTCCTGCCCCAGGTCCTTCTGTCCGCTCAGACCATGTACCAGTCTCTTGACGTTGCCTTGCCTAAGCTCGTCGTTGATGCAAACGCCGTTCCTGGTAAGATCGTCCTCGCTGTCGTCGAGGGTGACGTGCACGACATCGGAAAGAACATCGTCAAGGCCATGCTGACCGGAGCTGGACTCACCATCTTCGACCTCGGCCGCGATGTGCCCGTGAAGAACATTGTTGAGAAGGCTAAGGCCGAGGAGGCCCAGGTTGTTGCTGCCTCTACCCTCATGACCCCCACCCTGGCGGCCATGAAGGAGATCGAGCGCATGCTCGCCGAGGAGAACCTGAAGGGCAAGATGAAGACCATCATCGGTGGCGGTGCTACCTCCAAGGAGTTCGCCGCTCAGATCGGTGCCGATGGATGGGCTTACGACGCTGTCGAGGCCGTCCAGGTCGTCCAGAACCTTCTGAAGTAAACATAACCACACAAACCACGGAGGGACCACGTCCCTCCTTTCAACCTACTTTTCCGATCGATTCCTATCGTCGCAGCCGAGCGAGTGATAGATTATAGAAGCTATGGGCACCCATCGTCCTCCCATGGTCTGGCGAATGCATGATCCGAGGGAGGATGCAAGTTCATGCGGTATCGATATCGAGGTCGAAGGATCCCCTGGGATCATAGAGATCGATATCACGAACCCTGATCGTCCATTGTTTCCTCGCAATGGGTATACCAAGGCAGACCTGGTCGATTATTACAGGCGCATAGCTCCGTTCATGCTTCCATTCATCAAGGAGAGGCCGGTGTCTATGGTACGGCATCCAAATGGCATCGATGCCCCTGGCTTCATACAGAAGAACGTACCCCGAGGGGCGCCTTCCTGGTTACGAACCGAGAACATGCCCAAGCAGGGCGGATATGTGAGGCACATGGTGTGTGAGAAGACCGCGGACCTCGTCTATCTAGCCAACCTCGACTGCATCACCCCTCACGTATGGTTGAGCCGCGTGGACCGTCCGGAATGTCCGGATCGCATGATTCTCGATCTCGACCCTGGCGATGATGACTTCGAGGTGGTGAAGGAGGCCGCCCTTCTGGCGCGGGAGCTCCTTTCCGACGATGGGCTGAAAGGTTTCGTCATGACGACGGGGTCCAGAGGAATGCATGTCGTGGTACCGCTCGATCGCACCGCTGACTTCGATGCCGTCAGGTCCTATGCCATGGGCATAGCGGATGAGATGGTCCAGATGGATGACAGGCTGACGATGGAACGCTCTGTTACGGAGAGGGAAGGCCGTCTGCTTGTGGACGTGTTCCGCAACGCCTATGCCCAGACCGGGGTGGCCCCGTATGCTGTCAGGGCAAGGGACGGCGCTCCGGTGGCAGCGCCCTTGCGGTGGGAGGAACTGGACGATCCTGACCTGGGTCCACGGAGCTTCAACATACGAAACGTATGGGAAAAGGCCTCGAAGGACCCATGGAGCGATATCGACTTCCGGGGCGGCCGGTTGCCGGAGCAATGATGCTTCAAGGCCATCATATCGCTTCTCCCAGATGTACTCAAGGGGGTGATGTCCTTGACCTCCTTACATCCATGAAAAGATACATATCGCTCGCATTTTGAAAGCGAACATGAACATGAGCCAGACTGTTCCCGATACCAACGATTGTTCACCAAAATTGACGAAAACTAATTATATAGTTATTCCAATTGCCAACTAAATCTTTTGGATAAGGAGGTAATTCTACGACCCCGAAAGAGAGGTTCATTGCAGCACTTAAGCGTGAGGAGCTGGACAGGCCCGCAGTCGGATGCGTCACCCAATCCGTAACCGTTGACCAGATGGAAGCTGTTGGTGCTTTCTGGCCCGAGGCACACACCGACGCCAAGCAGATGGCTGAGCTCGGAGCTGCTGGCTACAAGGTCTTTGGATTCGAGAACGCCAGGATCCCGTTCTGCCTGACCGTCGAGGCTGAGGCCTTTGGCTGCCTCGTGGACCTGGGCAAGGTAGACCGCACCCCCATGGTTAAGAAGCACATCTACACCGCTGAGGACACCCCCGTCTACCCCGAGGACTTCCTTGAGAAGGGCAGGGTCAAGACGGTCATCGAGGCCACCAAGCTGCTGAAGCAGCAGTATGGCGACGAGCTCCCGATCGTCGTGGGCACCACCGGTCCCCTGACCATCGCTGGCCACCTGGTCGGCACCGAGAACCTGTTGCTCATGATGATCACCGATCCCGATGCCGTTCACAAGTTCATCAAGGTGGCCGCTGAGATGGAGAAGAAGTACCTGCAGGCCCTTGTCGCCGCTGGTGCTGACGTCATCGCCATGAGCGACCCCTCCGCCTCCACCGACATGCTGTCCGGTGAGATGTTCGACGAGTTCGCCAAGCCGTACACCAAGACCGCGTGGGAGGGTGCCGAGGGCGCTCTCAAGATCCTGCACATCTGCGGAGACACCACCATTCTCCTGGACCACATGATCGACACTGGTGCAGATGCGCTCTCGATCGAGGAGAAGGTAAACCCCCACAGGGCCGTCGAGCTCGTCGCTGGCCGCGCCGCCCTTGTCGGTAACATGGGTGTCGTCCGCCCGCTGCTTCAGGGAACTCCCGAGGAGTGCCGCGAGCACGCCCTGGACATCAAGAACGCCGGCTTCAACGTCGTCGCTCCTGGCTGCGGTCTCGCCGCTCGTGTTCCCAAGGCGAACATCGAGGCGATGGTCAAGGCCATCAAGGGATAAACTGCCTTGCAGTTTTCCGAAACCCCTTATTCCTTTCTTATTTTCATTTCACTGTTGCGAGTCAGCTCGTCATTTGTTCGCCGCATTGGATTCTTGACGAGACGCTACGTATATATAGCGGCAAATGGAAGCGATGCATGGTCGAACTATGCCGTAACTCTCCATCCTCATGGGGGAACTCAACTTGCTAGGCGCATGGTGTTATCCAGATTTTCCTCGGTTCCGCGATGATGATGGTATGGCAGTGATCCGGAACGGGCATGTAAGCGCCTGGACCGCCGAAGTGATGACCTCGATGTGGTCGCGATGCTGCCGAGAGAACCCCGATGTTCGATCGACCGATCGCAACGAAATGTCCATTATGCCATCTGGCTTGTTCGTGTTATTCTTTTTATAGCTCCGTTCTGATTTCTGGCCGGAGAGACCAATGGGCTACGGTGTTGCACTCGACGTAGGAACAAGTGGCTATAGGACCCACCTTGTGGACCTGTCAAAAAACGGCAAGATAGTCTCGACGGCGATCACCATGAGACACCCCCTTCCAGGGGCAAACATCATGGACCATCTGCATTTCTGGCTGGAGAACGGGGCAGAGGTGGGTCACAGCATCATAATGAACACCGTGAGCCGTCTCATAGAGCTTCACGGCGTACCGCTCAAGGAGATCGAGCGTATAGCGGTCTGCGGCAATCCCGCCCAGGTGTCGATGTTCGAGAACATCGAGATCAGGGACCTGGCATATGCCGGACAGTCGCTGTTGAAACGCCTCCAGGTGAAGATTCCTGAGCGCCGTGGTCACGTGACGACGGCCGGCGATCTCGGCCTTACATCTGTGAGGTCCGAGGTTGAAGTGGTCATACCTCCCGCGATCCGACATGAGATCGGGGCGGACGCCCTGGCCATGATCATGAAGTCCGGCCTACTGGAAAAGAAGGAGACCTGCATAGTCACCGATTATGGCACGAACGCCGAGATGGGGCTGTTCCATGACGGGGAGCTGTATAGCGGCTCCGCCGCGGCGGGTCCCGCCATGGAGGGGCAGGCCATCGACCATGGGATGCTCGCAGCCCCGTTCGCCATATCCGACCTCAACATCGGCGAGGACGATCTCTGGAAAAACGTCGTGCTGGATCCAAACCTGCATCCCGTTGTGGGCAGCCTGACCGACCCGGCGAACGGGACGTCGAAGCGGATGGCAGACATCAGGGCACGCGGCATCACAGGCACCGGAGTAGTTGCGGCAGTGGCGGTGGGTCTCGAATCCGGTCTCATCTCGCTGCCGGGCATCAGGACGCCCGACCATCTACTGCACTTCCAGGATGGCATAACCTTCTCCGAGACCGACCTGGCGGAGGCCGGAAAGGCCATGGGCGCCATACGGGCAGGCCACCGCACGCTCATCGAAGAGGTCGGTATCAAGGACAACGATGTCAAGACCATGTACCTGGCGGGAGCCTCTGGCACATATGTCGATCCGCTCAAGGCGCAGAGGGTGGGGATGGTGCCTCGGGTCATAGACGCCACGGTCCAGGTGGGAAACACTTCGCTTATGATGGCATATGATCTAGTCAGGGACGACTCTGCTCTCGACGAGATGCAGAAGGTCGCCGACTCCATCGCGTCGAAGCACATCATGTTCGCCACCAGCAAGATCTTCGAGGACATGTATGTCAACGAGATCGCGTTCTGGGCGGAAGGGATGCCTGAGGAGATGTATAACGAGGTGCTCAAGAGCAACGGCCTCCAGCCTCTGCCGCCGATAGTCCGCCCCAAGGAGATGAAGCGTCTGGTGGTATCCGACATCCCCGTGATAGGCGACCATGGGCTGCACATCCTCGACAATGTCGGCGTATACCTCACTGGCGGCTTCGAGGGCTGCATTGGCTGCAAGATGTGCGAAGAGGAGTGTCCGGAGAGGGCGCTGCAGGTGCTCGAGGGCGGCCCCCACGACTTCACCATCAGGATCGCCACCGAGCACTGCCTTGGAACGGCCTGCAAGCACTGCGAGTCGGTCTGCCCTCAAAAGGTGTACCGATTCGGCGACCTCAAGGTCACCCAGCGCGCTTGAGCTGGACTCTCATAAACCCCCTTTATCCATTCTATTTTATTTCTATTCCGTCCTATGCGCCCCCGCATCCATTCCTTCGATGCCCTTCATCGATCCCAACGTTCCCACAATACCAAAATTCGACAACGATTAATACATAAAATGGTATTTCTCTGAAACATTGTCCCAATTATGAGCCGACAATCTGCTGGAAATGGAACAATGTTGCAAAGGTGACGAATGGACCCAACCGACATCTCTATCTTGAAATGCCTACGGGAAAATTCCCGGGACAGTCTCGGCAAAATATCTGAGGAGCTTAACATATCAAAGGCAACGGTATCTCGCCGACTCTCCAAGATGGAGGAGGAAGGAATAATCTCTGGCTATTCTATGGAGACCAACCCGGCCAAGCTTGGGTTGATGAAGGCACTGGTCGGCCTGCAGGTCACTGGCACCGCCGTCAACAATGTGGTGGAGGAGCTGAAGAAGTATCCAGAAGTGGAGTCGGTGATGAGGACGTTCGGCGACCACAGCCTGGTCTTGAACATCTACACCACTAGCGTCGATTCCCTCTATGAACTGATTCAGACGCACATACTCAAGATACCTAACATCAACAATGTCGAGGTCGACATCATCATAGACAGCGTGACTATCAACCCCAACGCTGAACTGGACCTCTACCAGAAGAAGATGGGGAACCTGCGCTGATCAATCCTTCACCAGGCAAACCCAGCGATCGTAGAAGGGGTCACGCTCGTTCTCGAACATCTCCACGTTCTTCTCATTTTCCAGGGCCCACGTCCGAACCATGTTCGCCTCCTTCTCCGTCTCCACGGTTATCAACGTCTCCCTGGTCATGGAGAACAGCTCTTCCAGGATGGCTCTCCACATCATGGCGGTCTGATCGATTATGGAACCAGCCATCAGAGCGAGCCCAAGAGGCACCTGTCTAGCATAATGGGATAGCAAGGTGGCATCGATGCACATGGTCCTTTCGGGGATCAGGCGACCCTCGTGCAGGCCGCGAGCAATGAGGCCAGCGTCATTGTCGAAGGCCAGAGGGATGATGCCTTGGTTCCTGAGGGCGAGGGACCCCATGCCCGAGCCGCACCCGCAGTCCATGCACTCCTCTCCTCGTCGGCCCTTCCATACCGAAGCTATGAGCTCCTCGACCTTGGCTGTACGGTCCGGGGACAGGTCCTCCATGGCCATCAGTGTATTGTTGAGGATATGGAGCGAGTAGTACTCCCGCATTGCCAGCATGAACTCGTCCTGGGTGGTATGAACGACATCTCCCCCCAGTTCTTCGAACCTCTCGATGACCTCGATGATCGGGGGGCGAAGCAGGAACGAAGCGGCATTCCACGCCTCGCCGTCGCGCACCGCCAACGCAAGGGGCCAGTCTTCCTCGTCTACGACCAATCGAGCCTCCTGGGCGGGCAGGGTGAGGATTATCCCGGTGAACGACTCGTCGACCAGCGCATCGAAGGACGGTTCGATGAACCTGGCGCTCATGCCCATGATCTCACTTGTTCTCATCAGCGAAAACCGTCCCGTCAATGTATCCCAGGTATATGTCCGCTTCGTGAGATTTAATAGGGGAGGAGATTATGGCGAGGGCATGAAGCTCGGAAGCACTCCCAAGAAATTCACCTCTGACGGGCATCGATCGGTCGAGCCTGCCGAGACCCTTGCCAGGATTGAGCCCCTGATGGGCGTTGCGGGTGTGACCAGGGTTGCGGACATCACGGATCTCGACCGTGTGGGAATTCCGGTCTTCTCGGCCATCCGCCCTACCGCCAAGAGCGGCGCCATCTCGGTGTACAATGGGAAGGGGCTGACCAAGGAGGAGGCGAAGGTCTCCGCCATCATGGAGGCCCTGGAGAGGTATAGCGCGGAGGTCCGGGACGACTTCATCATCAGGCAGGGCGTCGAGGAGTTCATGGCCTCCCACGTCGCCGTTCACCCGATGGACCTGATCCTCTCGCAGCATGCGGCGTTCTACGTCATGCGCCAGTCCGTGGCATGGGTGAAGGGATGGGAGCTGAACGGCAATGAGGAGACCTGGGTGCCGGCCAGTGCTGTGTTCCATCCATATGTGTCCAAGATGGATTTCCCTCTCTTCAGAACGTCGACGAACGGTCTGGCCAGCGGCAACAATGTGGAGGAGGCGGTGTTGCACGGCCTATATGAGGTGGTGGAGCGCAATGATTGGTCCTTCGCGGAGGGAAGGCGCAGGATAACCGGCGACATAGAGGTGCCGTCGTCCGGGCCGGTGAAGGAACTGGTCGAGCGATTCACGAGCAATGGCATCGATGTGCACCTCAAGGACCTGACGACCGAGATAGGGATCCCGACCATCGCCGCAGCCGTCGATGACACCATAATGCAGGACCCCGCACTTCTGAACCTGGGCATCGGCACCCATCTCGATCCCGAGGTGGCCGCCACCAAGGCGTTGCTGGAGGTGGCCCAGAGCCGTCTCACGCAGATCCATGGTGCAAGGGAGGATGCCGTGTATGCGATAGGCAACCGGAAGTTGGGCTATGAGCGAATGAAGAGGATAAACAAGATGTGGCTCACCCCCTCGGGAAACAAGCGCTCCCTTGACGATCTCCCCCGCATGGGGACGGACGATATCTTCGATGACCTGCAGATAGTCAGAGCCAAGATCAATGCGCAGGGAATGAACCGCACCGTGGTCGTGGACCTCACCCGGAAGGAGCTGGGCATTCCAGTGGTTCGCGTGATCGTGCCTGGGATGGAAGTATTCGCCATCGACGAGGATCGCGTCGGCGCACGCCTGATGGGTGGTTTCCGCTGAAGCCGGTGATCTTCCTTGGCCCCAGCCTCCCTCATGAGGAGGCTAGGCGTATCCTCGATGCGGACTACCGCCCTCCGGTGAAGCGAGGGGATCTTCTAGAACTCCCCGAAGGAGTGGAGGTGGTAGGGATAATAGATGGCGTACTGCTCAGCGATGCCGCGGTCGGCCATAGGGAGATACTTCAGCTGATGCAGCGAGGTACAAGGGTCATCGGCGGCGGTTCGATGGGAGCGCTCCGCGCGGCCGAGCTGGACAGCCTTGGCATGATAGGAGTGGGACGGATCTACGAGGAATATTCCTCTGGGCGCATCGAGGGCGACGATGAGGTGGTGCTAATGTTCGATCCGTTCACCCTTGCCGCCCTCTCAGAGCCGTTGGTCAACCTGCGGCTCAATGTGGAGGAGGCGGTCAAAGATAGAGTCATATCAGAATCAGATGCAATGATTATTATTGAGCAACTGAAATCAACGTTTTACCCCAAGAGATCCTATGAAATGCTATTGGCCATATCTAGAAAAGTTTTGCAACAGACAACGATGAAAAAATTCGAATCCTATATTAAATCTAAGAATCGAAATTTTAAACGAATCGACGCTATTTCTGTCATTAAAGCTGTTAAATCGGCTCAAAAAAATTGAGAAAAATTAACTGCCGTTAAGTTTTTCAAAAAATGACTGGCTCCCTTCAAAAAATCACGATTGTTTATCTTGGATGGTTAATCCATCCATCACTAGTCTTATATGCATCTCTATACTTACAAGCCAACGCAAGGGGATTCGATTTTCATCAGTGAGGAAAAAAACCGACCTGATGATAATCTATATAATCTATAAACGTCTTAATCGCGCGGGGGGAACTCCGGGCGATTGAAGGAAGATGAAAAAGGAGGTAGAAATTTGGCGAAATACAAGGACAAAATAGACTTGTATGACGACAAGGGCAAACTCATCGAGAAGGATGTGCCCCTCGATGCGATCAACCCTCTGTACAACCCTGCGATCCAGAGAATCGTATCTCTTGCCAAGAGGACCATCGCGGTAGACCTTGCCGGAATTGAGAAGGGTCTCAAGACCGGACGTGTCGCCGGCGGATACATCAAGGGCAAGGAGATCGACGTAGAGGTAGTGGCCAACGCTGACAAGATCGCCAAGAGGGTCAAGGACATCCTCAAGGTCGACAAGGACGACGACACCGATGTGCACCCCATCCTTGGCGGAAAGAGGCTGGTTGTCCAGGTTCCGACCCGCAGGGTAGAGACCGGTGTCGAGTACACGACCGGTTTCACTGCAGCCGCTGCAGCGGTCACGCAGGCCATCATCGATGAGTTCGGAATTGACATGTTCCACGCGAACATGGTTAAGACCGCCGTGTGGGGCAGATACCCCCAGACCATCAACTTCCTGGGCTCCAACGTCAAGTCCATCCTCGAGGTTCCCCAGAACAACGAGGGTGCTGGCTACGCTCTCAGGAACATCATGGCCAACCACGTGGTTGCTCTTGCCAGCAAGAACTCTCTGAATGCTGCGGCGATCTCTTCGATCTTCGAGCAGACCGCCATGTTCGAGCTCGGTGACGCTATCGGTCCCTTCGAGAGGTACCACCTCTTGGGCTTGGCTTACCAGGGCCTGAACGCGAACAACCTGACCGTTGACCTTGTGAAGGAATGCGGCAAGAACGGTACCGTCGGCGATGTCGTCGGCGCCATCGTCGGCCGCGCTATCGAGGACAAGGTCATCAAGGTGAAGGAGAAGCTGCCCTCTGGGTACAAGGTGTACACCACCAACGACTTCCCCCTGTGGAACGCCTACGCGGCCACTGGTATGCTAGCCGCTGTCATGGTGAACATCGGTGCTGCTAGGGCATCTCAGGCTGTACCTGCGACCATTCTGTACTACAACGACCTGCTCGAGCACGAGACTGGACTTCCCAGCGTTGACTTTGGGCGTGCGATGGGTGTTTCCGTCGGTATGTCCTTCTTCTCGCACTCCATCTATGGTGGTGGCGGTCCCGGTCTGTTCCACGGCAACCACGTCGTTACCAGGCACAGCAAGGGCTTCGTGATCCCATGTATCGCCGCTGCTTGCAGCCTCGATGCCGGAACCCAGTACTTCTCTCCTGAGGCCACTTCGACCCTGATCAAGGACGTCTATGGTGACATCCCTGAGTTCAAGGCCCCGTTGAAGGCTGTCGGGAAGGAGGCCAAGAAGCTGAAGTAAGCGGTTACGGTGGCTTGATGACGAGTACTGACGCTGAATCGATACCTCTCCCCGAGGTTCTCATATTCCCACACCGTCTCCTTTCCGCGGAAACCACGGAAAAGCTCCTTAACAGGCTCTATGAGGTTCCGCATGTCCGTCAGATCAATCTATCTGGCGAATCCCTCCCGACGAAGGTCACCTATGGTCCTCACATCGGGTTACCCGTGGACCACTCCGAACGCCGGGTGATCAAGGTCAAGGGAAAGGAAGTCGAACTGCAGCTCCAGGTGGGAAGGGTGTTCGTCGAGATAGACGACATCGATCATCTGCAGGGTGCACTAGACGAGATCGAGAAGGTTTGCCAGGAGATCCTGACCTTTGGATTCAACCTGGAAGTGGGGCGGTACTCGAAATACAGGCCGACAGTGACCGATTACAAAAAGGGTAAAAGGTGTTAACATGGCATACAAGAGACAGTTCTATCCCGGTGAGAGCCAGGTGGCCAAGAACAGGCGCCGCTACATGGACCCCTCCGAGAAGCTGAAGAAGCTTCGCGATGTGGCCATGGACGACGTCATCAGGATCCTTGGACACAGGGCTCCTGGAGAAGATTACAAGAGCATCCACCCCCCACTCGCTGAGGGGAGCGAGCCCGAAGACCTGATCAGGCAACTTGTCACCCCCATCGAGGGTGCCAAGGCTGGAGACAGGATCAGGTACGTCCAGTTCACCGACTCGGTGTACTTCGCCCCGATGGTTCCATACCTGAGGGCCTGGATGTACATGACCCGCATTCGCGGCTTCGACACTGGTACTCTTTCTGGAAGGCAGATCATTGAGATGAGGGAGCGTGACCTCGAGAAGGTCTCCAAGGAACTCATCGACAACGAGACGTTCGACCCCGCCAAGACCGGTATCCGTGGCGCCACTGTGCACGGCCACGCTTGCAGGCTTGACGAGAACGGTCTGATGTTCGATGCCTGGCAGAGGTACCGCTGGAACGCCAAGACCGGAGAGGTAGAGTACGTCAAGGACCAGGTGGCTCTACCATTGGACAAGCCCATCTCCGTTGGCAAGCCCCTGCCCGAAGCTGACCTGAAGAATATGACCACCATCTTCAGGGCCGATGGCGTGGACATGAGGGACGACCCCGAGGTCATGGCCATCAACCTGAGGATCCACAGGCTGAGGACCCTTTGCGGTTACCAGGCCTACGCTCTGAAGGGGGAGTAAATAAATGGCTAAGTCTAAGGAGAAGCTCTTCATCGAAGCGATGAAGAAGAAGTTCGAAGAGGACCCGACCGAGGTCAACACTCACTACTACACATTTGGTGGCTGGAAGCAGTCCAAGAGGAAGAGGGAGTGGGTAGAGCAGGCCAACCAGATCGCCAAGAAGCGTGGCATCCCGATGATGAACCAGGACATTGGCGTTCCCCTTGGCCAGCGTGTCCTCATGCCCTACAGGCTGTCCCACACCGACATCTACGCCGAGGCTGACGACCTGCACTTCATGAACAACGCCGCCATGCAGCAGGCGTGGGATGACATCCGCAGGACCGTCATCGTGGGTCTCGACACCGCTCACAGCGTCATCGAGAAGAGACTGGGCAAGGAAGTTACCCCTGAGACCATCAACCTGTACCTCGAGACCGTCAACCATGCCATGCCCGGCGGTGCGGTCGTCCAGGAGCACATGGCTGAGGTCAGCCCCGCTCTGGCCGAGGACTGCTATGTGAAGGTCTTCAGCGGTGACGACGAGCTCATCAGCCAGATCGACAAGCGCTTCGTGATCGACATCAACAAGGAGTTCCCCAAGGACCAGGCCAAGCAGCTGAAGGACGCCATCGGCAAGTCCGTGTACCAGGTCGTCCGCGCCCCGACCCTTGTCGGCCGCGTCTGCGACGGAGGTACCATCTCCCGCTGGTCTGCCATGCAGATCTCGATGTCCTTCATCAGCGCCTACAGGCTCGCTGCCGGTGAGGCCGCCATCGCGGACTTCGCCTACGCTGCCAAGCACGCCTCGGTCGTGAACATGGGTACCATGATGCCGGCCCGCAGGGCCCGTGGCCCCAACGAGCCCGGTGGAATTCCCTTCGGGTTCCTGGCCGACATGGTCCAGTCCACCCGCGTCTACCCTGACGACCCCGCCAGGGCTGCGCTCGAGACCGTCGCTCTCGGTGCCGTCATCTACGACCAGATCTACCTTGGTTCCTACATGTCCGGCGGTGTCGGATTCACCCAGTACGCTACTGCGGCCTACACCGACGACATCCTGGAGGACTACGTCTACTGGGCTCTTGACCTGATCAAGACCAAGTACGGCGGCCTGTGCAACAGCAAACCCTCCATGGACCTGATGGAGAAGCTCGGTACCGAGGTCAACTCCTACGCTCTGGAGATGTACGAGAGGTACCCCGCCGCGATGGAAGCCCACTTCGGCGGTTCCCAGCGTGCCACCGTAGCCGCTGCTGCCACTGGTATCGCATGTGCGATGGCGACCGGCAACGCCGACTTCGGTGTCAACGGCTGGTACCTGTCCATGCTCCAGCACAAGGAGAGGCACGGACGTCTCGGCTTCTACGGCTTCGACCTGCAGGACCAGTGCGGTTCCGCGAACTCGTTCTCCTACAGGAGCGACGAGGGTCTGGCCTTCGAGATGAGGGGACCCAACTACCCGAACTACGCCATGAACGTCGGTCACATGAGCGGCTACGCCGGTATTGCGATGGCGCCTCACGCAGCTCGCGGCGATGCCTTTGCCTGCAACCCCCTCATCAAGGTTGCCTTCGCCGACAAGAGCCTGCCGTTCGACTTCGCGAACATCACGAAGGAGTTCGGCCGTGGCGCCCTCAGGGAGTTCATGCCTGCGGGTGAGAGGACCATCATCATCCCCGCCAAGTGATCGCGATGAAAGTTGGAGACCTTGCCAAGTATCGCAACACCGGATCGGTGGGAAAGATAGAGGACATCAAGGAAGAGGAAGGAAGGACCTGGGCACTCCTGGACACCACCAACCTCTACTACGATGTCTCGACCCTTGTTCCTGCCAAGCCGGAGGAGTACCGCAAGGAATCCACACGCGACAGGAGCCTGGAGGACCAACTGGAGGAGGTCAACCGTCTGCGCGAGCAGATAGAAGACATCCAGGCGAAAGCCTCCCAGATAACTCCTTCAGGCGGAGGATGAAGCAGTCCCAAGCGAACCAAACCCCTTCCCTTCACCTTTTTACGTTTCTTCGTTGACTCGGATCATCACGATGTTCCATTCATAGATCAAGTGGAGAGCTAACGCTGTCCTCAAAAAATAAACATCAAAATGAGGGAAAGATTTCAGAGTTCGACGCCATCAGGGGCGTTGAACCCTACGAGGATCGAGGCAAGTCTTGGATTGTCCTCGTGACCGTGCATCTGCCTTAGCATCATGTCCGCCGGGGCTGAGGGGGAACATGATACCACATCAAGCATGCCGAACTCCTCCACCTCAGGGAACGACACCGGAGGCATGACGAAGTATTCCTTCCGTTGCCCCTTCCTCTCAGGGTACATGACGAACTCTTCAGACAGCCATATGATATCTTCCTTGACATTGGCAAGGAACTCCTTCTTGAAGTGAGGCAAGACCTCCTCACCTAGAACCACGCCGTCGTCGGAGATCAACATCACGGTGGGTTCAGGTGGTGGGCGGAACGAAGCCCTCTTGATGATGCATATGATATACTGCCTCTTCAGACACTCGATGACGCCCTCGTTGATCACCTTGATGCCTAGAGCAGCGGTTATGTTGCTCTCTATCTCGAGTATCTTCTCTCGGCATTCGACATTTAAAGGGAACGCGTGCACCACTCCCCTCATCTCCTTGATCCGTGAAATGATGTCCGCTAGGTTCACCATATGCCATCTCGAACGGTCTTTGGATTCTTAAAGGATGCTGCAGGTTCTAGACAAAAGGAGAGTGAACCATCAACGACCTGACCCATGGGGTCGAGGTCAAGGCTTCTTCACCACCCCTATTGCATTCATCAATTCAATTGCATTAGCGCGAATGCCCACAGCGTCGATCCGGGCGTTCCCTTCCGGTTCCTCTGGATCCCATTGTGAGGATGTTCTTCGCGGCGCTGCATCCCCGCCCAATTCTCATGAGCTCAGGATGGGGACCACCTGAGAGATATCGTTAATATATGTGACATGGAGTTTTCACGCTATGAGCTTAACTCTGCTGGCCAAGCAGCAACCGGCAGCGATAAATGCGCTGTACAAATTGAAGAACGAGATATTTCGTGACGGGGCTCTAAGCTCGAAGGAGAAGGCCCTCATGGCCGTAGGCATCTCGTGCCTGATGCGATGCGATACCTGTCTCGAGACATGGGCGGAACGGGCCAAGGAGCTTGGAGCCACGGTGGATGAGCTGAGGGAGTCCATGCTCGTAGCCATGTATCTGGCCGGGCCCGCCACCGTGGTCTGGTCTGAAAAGGTGGATGCGATCCTGGGAGGGCCGCTAGAGGCTGACTAATCCTCGAACGTCATGCAAACACGCCTCTTCAAGCCGAATCCCGCGGCGACCTCAGCGGCCTTTATCAACGCTGAAGGCACCGGACAGGCCGAATGCGGGAGGACCTTCCCGCAGCACTCATAGATGGGATTTTCGGAGAAGGGCATCTTCATGACGTCAAATGGTGTCATCTCTCGAGGGATGTTATCCTGGATCTTACTTGCGTGCGGGCACTCGCTCTCGATCTCGTACAATATGTTACCCTCATCATCGCTGAAGGCCCGAACGGTGGTGTGGAAGCGGCAGACGCCTGCGTCCACGCAGAGGCGGGTCTTTCTAGCGTTCTCCTCGCTGGATGCCATGGGTGTGAAGATGCTAGCGAACTCTTAACCCTTTCCAAGAGGGTCGGTGTGGTCGCCCATGCCTGGTCATCATCGTGGAAAGGCGCGTTCCTTCCGTGATTTGGAGATAAGCTCGAACATTCCACCCTTGGTTATGTCCACCACGCCGAAGACGGCGACGGCCTCCTTCTTTCGAATGATCGGGACCACGACGACTGGTACGCCGCGATAGACTCCCGATGGGGCTGTCCTGCGCACCACTGCATTGCGCTTCAGCGCCTCCTCCAGGACCGGGCCGGTGTACTTATCGTCGATGATCTCGCCGTCCTCACATCTGACGCCGTAGTTGTTGCGGCTCCTCATCGTTACGGGCATTCGGCCCACCAGCTCATGAACGGCCAGCGCGAGGCATTTCAGATCCTCCGCTCCCGTATCGGCGGAGATGAGACTTGTGGCACCATCCCTCCAACAGGGTTGCGTCGTGTCGCTGAGGGCGAGTGCCGCGGTCACAGCTCCCTTCTCCGCCGCTTCATAACTGTGGGCGGTACCCAGGATGATGGCGTCACCATCTTCAAGGGTGAAGAGTGACCTGAGAGGCTGGAAGGTCGCCTGGTCTGGAATGTTGGAATCATCCGGGAACAGCACATTTCCGTCCCTGACTATCAAGGTGGTGGCACCCATCGCCCCGGAGCGCACCGCCTCATCCCTTTGCTCATAGCCAGTGGCGATCCGGTCCGCCATCCCCTTCACCAATGCCGCGCAGTTCTTCGGCCCGATGGTCAATCCATCGATGTTGATGGGCGCGGCGAAGATGCCAGAGGATCTGAACATCTTTCGTCCCCGTTCGGTTAACACCGCACCTTTCTTAGTACTCTCCACCGAGCCCTCCCGGATCATCTTGTCTAGGATGGTACGCGTGCTCCCCTCGCCGATGTCAAGGATCTGTGATAGACCCTTTCTGCCGATCGGTCCCTGGGAATTGAGGACATCATACGTCTTCCAGACATGGAAAAGTGAGAACTTGGGAGTAGGTCCTCCACCGGTATATGATTGGAATCTGAGAGCCATTTAAACCTGGATGGTGCATCCATCCTATAAAGCTTGATATCGACACGTCGAACGAGGCAATGGTGTGATTGAAGAAGATCGGAAAGGGTTTGGAAGGGGTTTGGAAAAGGTTTACGGCGGAATCATAGCTTTGGGCTACTAAAGAGGTGCGAACTCCACCTACCTTCAGGCGGTCTTCTGGGACCCTTCGGTCCCCATGATCACCTCCCGGGGAAGCGTCTGCTCTGGCGGCGCCTCGGTCTTGATGAAGTCAGCATCGTCGCTGAACAGGTCCTCATCAGGTATCTTGCCACGGGTCGCCCGGATGATGATGCCCGCGATGAGGCCGCCGACAAGCGTGATGACCATGGTTCCAACGGCCGCTATGGCATTGGTAAAGGTCCCAGTGATCACCACGATGGACAGCGCACCTATCCACCCGGCCACGCCGTGCAGGTTGTGGACGCCCATCACGTCGAGGACGCCCAGGAACTTGCACAGCCTGGGCTGCAGGTAGATGAACGACAGCGCCGAAATGGCACCAGCCACCAGACCGACGACCAGCGCGCCCCATTGGTTCACCGACAGCAGGGGAGAGCCGATGGCGACTGGTCCTGCCAGCATCGCATAGGTGTAGATGAGCGGGTTGACCTTCTTCTGGACGATCTGGCAGATCAGGTACGTGGTTATGATCGAACCGAGACCTGCCATGTAGCAGGTGATCATACCCCAGGTGACCTGGTCAGAGGGCAGCAGGGCGGTCACGAAGGACGGCCACAGCATCCACAGAAGCATCGATGCCAGCCAAACGAACGACACGCTGTGCGTCGTGGTGTACATAGGTTCGTCGAACGCCCGCTTCTCCCGGACGGCCAACGCGACACCCAGACCGAAGTAGGCAGCGCACATGTGAACAAGCATCGATCCACCGGGATCGGTCGCATCCATGACCGTGAACAGGAAGTACTCCAGGGCCACGAACACGGGGGCGAACAGGACTCCCGCCAGGAGGTACTGCCACATCTTGATGGTTCCTAAGAACACACCTATGGCAATGACCACCGTGATGGCACAGATCACGCCCATGAGCATGAGGTCCTGGTTCCAGCTGGCGCGAGAGGCGGCCAACGAGGCCCTGAGGTTGAACATCGACCCACTCGAGGCCATCGAAAAGGGCCTGGGCCTGGGAATGGTGAGCATCAGCAAGCGGTTCAACGAGGGAAAGATCTTCCTGCCGCAGGTGCTGGCCGCCTCCAAGGCCATGGAGGAGGGGATGAAGGTCTTCGAGCCCTACCTGTCGGGAGATTGTATCCCCACCAAGGGCGTGGTGGTCATGGGGACGGTGCAGGGGGACATACACGAGATAGGGAAGCACGTGGTATGCGCCTTCCTCCGCGGCTCAGGATATACGGTCATCGATCTGGGGAAGGACGTCCCCCCGGAAGATTTCGTCCAGACCGCCAAGGAAAAGGGCGCCATCGTCATCGGCGCGTCGGCCCTCATGACCACCACGCTGGTGTGCCAGAAGAGGATCGTCGAGCGCCTGAAGGCGGAGAGGATGTTCGACGTTAAAACTATATTCGGGGGCGCGTGTTGCACCCCGAAATGGGTGGAAAGCTTTGGCGGCGATGCCCACTGCGCGTGCGGCGCAGAGGTGGTGGCCACCATAGAGCGGCTCCTCCGTTGAACACTGGAGGCTAAGCTTGGCACCGATCGAGAAAGCGCTTACCGTCTATGATACTTATCTTCGCTCCGAGAAGGGGCCTAATATGACCGAGAACGTCTGGGACAACAAGGTGGTCCCAGACGCGGCGCTGAGGATCAAGGAGAAGCACGAGATCGTCTTCGGCGAGGACCTCATCCCCACCGACCGGGACCTGATCGACCGGCTGTTCCGGGCCGGGGTGGACATGCTGGTGTCGACCGGCATTTTCAACGTGGACTCGGGAAAGGTCATCAACGTCACCGAGGACGAGGTGATGGCGGCCATCCGCAATGCGCCCAAGCGCATCCAGCTGGGCGCCAACAAGGACATGGTCCTGCTGGAGCCCCGCAAGGGCAACTCCCGGAGAAAACCGATCATCCAGGGAGGACCGACGGGCGCCACCGTCTCCGAGGACATCTTCGTGCCCATGTTCCAGAGCTATGCGCAGGAGCCGGTGGTGGACACCATCGTGAACGGCGTCATGGCCACCATCGACGGGATACCGTCGGCGACCAACACCCCCTTCGAGATCAAGGCCGCCCTGGCCGAGATACGGGCCGTCCGCGAGGCTTGCAGCCGGGCGGGCAGGCCCGACATCGCCATATAGGGACCTGAGACTCCGCTGTCCGCGGCGGGACGTCTCGCTAGCGACTCCAAGGGCGGGCTGCGCCCGTGCGACAGCCATGAGGTGTCCCAGCTCAACGAGCTCAAGATCGACAACGCGTCCCTCAGCATGATCGCCGGGTGGCTCCACAACGGCAACGTCATCATGGTGGAGCAGATGCCCATCTTCGGCGGCTACATCGGGGGGATCGAGGAGACGGCCATATGCGACGTCGCCACCACGTTGGCCTCGTTCACCCTGCTCAATGCCAGCTATCATCTGGACGGGCCGATCCACATCCGGTGGGGGACCACCACCTCCCGCGAGACCCTGCAGATAGCCGGGCACGTGGCGGCGGCCATCGATCACAACACCGACCTCCTGATCGCTAACCAATACTATCCCATCTCGGGGCCGTGCACCGAGATGTGCCTGACCGAGATCGCCACCCAGGCCATCCTGGACACCGCCAGCGGAAGGGAGCTCATGTCAGGCTGCGCATCGGCCAAGGGCGTGCTGGAGGACCACACCTCGGGCATGGATGCCCGCATGCTGGGCGAGGTCGCCCAGGCCGCCGCCGGCATGGACCTGGGAGAGGTGAACGACATCCTGCAGAGGCTGCTGAGACGCTATGAGCGCAGGTTCCTGACCGCTCCGGCCGGAAGGACGTTCCAGGAGTGCTACAACGTCCGGAGGGTGACCCCCACCAAGGAATATCTCAAGATCTACGAGACGGTGGTGGATATGCTGCGCAAGCAGGGCCTGGACATGCCTTGAGTGTGCCACCCTGCCCATCGGACCTCGACGACTGGACCCATCTATCGTTAATTCCCTGCCTAGGCCTCATGCGCATTCGACAAAGGGTTTAAACGGTATATAGCTCTTTACCAGAATCATATGGCAGAGGGCGCAGAGGCATTCATAGTCATCAACAACGTCAGCAAGAAGTTTGGTGGCAATTATGTCCTGAGAGATATCAGTGCTACTATTCATCTTGGCGAGATCCTTGGACTCATCGGGAGGAGCGGCGCCGGGAAATCGGTCCTCATCAACATGCTGAGAGGGACCGAGGAATACCGGCCTGACGCTGGCTCAGTGATATATCGTTTCAACACATGCAACACTTGCGGTCATCTCGACCTTCCGTTCCCGGGAAGGAAATGCGGCAAGTGCGGCAAGGATATGGAGGTCCAAGAGATCGACTTCTGGGCCCTCGACAAGGATGACCCGCTGCGCGGTGCGATCCATCGCCGCATCGCCATCATGCTCCAGAGGACCTTTGCACTCTTCGGCGACATGTCCGTCATCGAGAACATCTTCGAAGCCCTCGGTCCGGACATGGACGACCATAGGAAGATAGATCGCTCCCTTGAACTTCTCAACATGGTCAACCTCCAGCATCGGGTGACCCACATCGCCCGCGACCTGTCGGGAGGCGAGAAGCAGAGGTGCGTCCTCGCACGCCAACTGGCCCGCAACCCCCTGCTATTCCTGGCGGACGAGCCGACGGGGACGCTGGACCCTCAAACCGCCGATATGGTCCATGAGACCTTGGTGAAGGCCGTCAGGGAAAGCGGCATGGCCATGGTCGTAACGTCGCACTGGCCCAAGGCCATCAACATGATGGCGGACCGCGCCATATGGCTCGAATCGGGGGAGATGATGAAGATCGGTCCTCCTGAGGAGGTTACAAAGGAGTTCATGGTGGGCTTCGAGCCCAACATCGAGAAAGAGGTGGACGTCGGGCAGCCATTGATACGGATCGAAAATGCCAAGAGATACTTCTACTCCTACGCGAGGGGCGTCGTCAAGGCGGTCGACGGAGTGACCTTCGATGTGAACGAGAAGGAGATAATCGGCCTGGTGGGCCTCAGCGGTGCCGGCAAGACAACGCTCTCGCGGCTCATCGCCGGTCTGAACGTCGTCTCCGATGGGAAGGTGTCCGTGAGGGTCGGGGATGATTGGGTCGACATGTCCGTCCCTGGGCCAGAGGGGAGGGGGAGGGCCACCCAGTACATCGGCATCTTGCATCAGGAGTTCACGCTCTATCCTTTCGATACCATCCTTCAGAACCTCACCGTATGCATTGGCATCAATCTTCCTGCCGAACTCGCCAAGATGAAGGCGATACAGACCCTCTTGGCCGTAGGCTTCACACGGACGCAGGTCGATCGCATATTGTACGCCTATCCTGACACGTTATCGGTGGGGGAGAAGCAAAGGGTCGCACTGGCCCAGGTGCTCATACGCGAGCCGAGACTGGTCATCCTCGACGAGCCCACCGGTACGATGGACCCGATCACCAAACTGTCGGTGGCCAAATCGGTCCTGACCGCACGAAAGGAACTGGGCGAGACCTTCCTCATCGTCTCGCACGACATGGATTTCGTCATCAATTGCTGCGACCGAGCCGTCTTCATGAAGGATGGCAAGGTGGTATCGATAGGCAAGCCGGAGGAGATCGTTGCCCACCTCACCGATAGAGAGGCCCGCATCATGCTAGAGGGCGGTGCTGAAGAATGAAGGCAAAGATCGGCCGACATCTCAGCTTCGTGGAATGCCGGGAGTCCCGAGGGCTCGGCGTGGGAGGCGGGCTGGCACAGAGGGCCACCATCTCCGAGAGCGGAAGGGACGTGGTGGCAGTGGCCATGGGCCCCGGCAAGCGCCACATCACGAAGCCGGTTTGTGAGATCACCTATGCGCTCCGTGAAGAAGGCATCGACACCAGCGTCATCGTGATCAATGCGGGCGCCGGCGTCCCCGCCGATGCGCCTGATATGAGCACGGGTTCCATATTCGGCCTTGACCAGTTGGAGGTCGACCGCATCCAGCAGTTCAAACTGGCATTGATCCATCTGGGCAATGTCAGGAACCACATCATCTACAAGGCCCGACTCATCCTTAGAAACGTGGACCTACCGGCCGTGGTGGTGTGTCAGGCACCGGTGGACTTCGAGGACTTCGCCCGCATCGGCGTGAAGACCCGGGTGGTCCGCCCCAGGGAGGAAGATGTCGCCACCAAGGGAGAGATAGTGGAGATAGTGACAGGTGTCATCCGAGGGGCGAACAGTCCCCAGCACAAGCTGGACGAGATAGTCTCCAAGGTGCGGAAGCATCTGTGATCAGGGCAGGATATCGAAGCCAACGAGATGGGTCCAGAGGTTCGGTCCTTCGAAGCCCAGCAGTGAGCGCATCCTGTCATCCGACAGGGTGGATACGCTGCCCGATGTGATCCTCGTTATTCCTTCCACTCCTTCCAGGTAAGGGAAGCCGATCTCGTCGATGAGGAAGTACGGCTCGCCCTGGACGGTCACATCGGAGTGGAGCACGAAATCCTCCGATAGGAAGTTCGCCGATGGATTCTCCTTCATGAACTTCTCCCTGAGGTGCGGGGGCACATACTCTCCGATAACCTGTCCGGAGGTATCCATCATGTATAACAGCCCCTCGTTGTCGACAATCATATGAGCATTGCCGATGACAAGCAGGCTCACCTCGCGGGAGAGGGCCGCCCAGACCCCTCCATTTCGAAACGGTATCAGGCCACCGCAGGCGCCGTTCCGTTCCGCTTGAAGCTCCAAACGGGTAAGCTCCTCCTTAAGCTCTGGCTCAAGGAACCTGACCCCTTCGACGCCAGGGATGCTTAGGACGACCTTCTCCACGTTGGCCAGAACAGTTTCCCGTTTCGATGACACGATTGATACATCGCTTAGTCTGGATTTTATATTTTCCACTCCCCGTTCAGCAATCCGGCGAAAGGCTATTAATTCGTTCACCCTATCACTGGATGACCAGATGTTGATCCGACTGAATGGTAGGGAGGTCGAAGTTGCGGACGGCACCGCCCTCGGCGATGCTATAAAGGGCGAGCCGTACATGGAGGGCACCCAAATAGCGCTCACCCGCCCCGTGAGCTCCATACAGAAGGGGACGCAAGAGTTCGAGGTATCCACGCCTCATGGGTCCTTCGTGATCCGAACAGACGACTCTGAGAATGGCAAGAGGTTCCGTGAGCTTGTGAACGAGCTCGGCGGTGTCAACATTCGATGGAAATCGTCCAAGGTCATCGCTTACGGCTCTTTCCCGACGGACCTTGAAGTGTCTCGGGAAAGCCATGATTACTCGAGATATGACTGCTTCTTCGCCCTTGGAGGCTTTGACAATCGCTCCACGTACATCATGATCGCCCGCATCGACCAGAGCGGAAGCTACGGCGTCGCTGGCGATGGCGGGAAGTTCGGGAAGGTGACCCGTGGACGTTTCCTGCTGGACCGCCTGAGGGAGGGCGACCCGATCCTGAGCATTCGCCCCGTGGTTCTCGAACTGTCCGAGACGGACGCATTCGTCACCACCGACCTGTCCACAGTGCTTGAGGATGGCATGTCCGTCGAAACATATGTCGGCGTCGACCTGGACCGTGATTCCCCCGTAGGATGCGAACAGTTCCTGGTCGTGGCGGCCGAAGGAAGATTGCGCATCACCGAGCGCACCGAGACATACTCGGCGAACTCGCAAAGGATGGACGTCTCCCTCGTGCCGGAGAAGGTCGCGGTCCGTGAGGTAGGGGACGTCACCGTCCGGAATTCCGGGGCAGGTACGGGCCGCATATACTTCTATCGCGAGCGCCGGCAACAGTCGCCGAACCACACCCTCGTGGGCAAGGTGACCAATGGTCAAGAAATCGTTCGCATGGCCCCGCAGGGAACGGAGGTCACGCTGCGTCCAAACCCTCCCCGCATCATGACGATAGGCATGACCCAGGCGGAAGCCGCCGAGTTCCTCTCATCCATGGGTTTGGCCCAGAAGAGGACCGGCTCCCTTGACGATGACGCCATCGTCGTGGAGCAGGAGCCGGAGCTGACCATGGAGATAGTCGGCGGGAGCGAGGTTGAGACACGCGGCATCCATCGCGACAAGGTGGTCCTATGGGAGCCTGATGATGAAGGGTCCCCGACGACGACACATTACATCCGGAAGATGACCGGTCTGGATCACAAGCCGATCGGTACGCTGAAGGTCTTCTTCACGTTCGAGGGTATGCCGATGATAACTTTCGTCGGCAATCCGGATCAGGCCGCCGTCCTCCTGCCGGAGAAAAGCTTCGCAGAAGAAGGCTCGTTCCGCGGGCAGGTGGCCGTCACCAACATGTCCCGCCCGAACCGCGGCTCCATCGGTGTCCGCCTAGAGGACAGCGATGAGTTCGGCCCCACCGGGGAAGAGGCGTACGGCACCAACGTGGCCGGCAGGATAGTCTCGGACCTCGAACTGATGATGAAGGACATCAAGGACGGAGACATAGTCTACATAGCGGAATTCCGAGGATCCCCTGGCCAGCCAGCACATGCGCCCAAGGTCCCCATGGGCCAAGAAGGCGCGGAGACGCCCAATGGTAACGGACCGGGCGATGGAAGCGAGGAGATCTTCGAACGCCCAGAAATAAAGGGGGGAAGACCACGAGCGAAGAGACCGAAACCAGAATGATCCTGATCGCCCCGAGCTCGGACCTCACACCGGATCAGCTGTCGCGGTTCATACATGGACTGGGCTACAAGATCACCATCAAGGAGACCTGCTACGGCGCCAACATCGAAGGGGACAATGAATTGATAAGGAAGGTCGTCTCCGAGGTGCGAAAGCTCGATCCGAATCGAATATTCACCAAGATGAGGGCATACCCCATCGGCGATGAGAGAAGATGCAGGGCGCATCATGGCTCCCGTCCCGGTTTCAATCAGATAGAGAAGGAGTGGATGGACCTTCCGCTCATAGAGGCGGGTCTGTGCGCCGTGGAGGGCGGGGAGAAATGTCCTG
>LFRW01000043.1:8970-21358 GCA_001512965.1 Methanomicrobia archaeon DTU008 | reverse complement strand
AAACCGCCGCGAAAGAAGCTCTCGGTGGAGAGCCTGATGAAGATAGCCGAGGAGATGAAAGAATGAAGATCTTTATCATTCCGCCCAACAGCCTCATCCTCTATGATCTTGTAGAGAGGTTCGGACATCAGCCGCTGAGCGTCATGGGGACGCTGAGAGAACGCGTGACCGGGAAGGAGATGGAGTCCCCGCCGTTGAACGTCACGCTGAAGGATGTGACCAAGGGGCTGAAGTATGCAGGCATCGAGGTGCCGTCCGGCGTCAGGGGTCGACTGGCCGTCTGGGGGCCGCTGCTGGACGAGGCCGAGGCCGCCATCATCATGCACAACACGCCGTTCACCTTCGGCTGCGTGGGCTGCCATCGCACCAACCTCATGCTCATGTACCTACTGCGCAAGAGGAACATCCCCGTTCTGGAAGTGGAGTATCCAGAGGATGAGGAGGAGGGGAAGATCATGGTCTCCAAGATCAAGACATTCTTGGAGGGTTTGAAATGACCATAAAGATCGCTCAGATATCCTGCGGCACGGAGTACAGCGGCATACAGTCGGAGATAGAGAACGCCGCTTCCACCGTGGGCGGCAAGATGGTCTATCCCGACGTAAGCTATGAGGAGATAGGCCGCGCGGTGGACGAGTTCGGTTTCGATCCCGCCTCCCCGCAGCTGAAGCTGATGATCGCTCGAGCAAAGGCCCTTGCGGACGGCCACTATGATGCCGATGCCGTCTTCATCGCGACCTGCTTCCGATGTGCCGAGGGTGCACTGGTGAGGAACGAGGTGCGAAGATACCTCCAGGAGCATACCAGGCTGCCCGTCGTGACATACTCGTTCACCGAGAGGCTGAAGGCCGCTCAGCTCTTGACCAGGATGGAGGCCCTGGTCACCATCGTGGCGAAGAAGGAGCTATTGGCCAGGGAGCGCCAGGTCGGATTGACCGCGGGGATCGACTCTGGCTCCTCGACGACGAAGGCGATGATCCTCCGCGATAACGAGATCATCGGCAAGGCATGGACGCCCACCGGCGAGGTCTTGGGCTCCGCGCAGGAGGTCCTGGATCAGGCGATGGCGGAGGCAGGAGTCAGGTTCAACGAGCTTGAAGGGATAGGCGTCACGGGCTACGGCCGCTTCCTTATCGGAAAGAAGCTTAACGCCAACCTCATCCAGGAGGAGCTGACCACCAACTCCAAGGGGGCGGTATGGCTAGCCGACCGCCAGAGGGGAGAGGCCACGATCATCGACATCGGGGGGATGGACAACAAGGCCATCACCGTGCGGGACGGCATACCTGACAACTTCACGATGGGAGGCATCTGCGCCGGTGCATCGGGTAGGTTCCTGGAGATGGTCTCCAAGCGTCTTCGCGTCGAGATTACCGAACTTGGCGCCCTTGCCGACAAGGGGGACTGGTCCAAGGTCAACATGAACTCCTACTGCTCCGTCTTCGGCATTCAGGACCTCGTCACCTCCCTTGCCGCGGGCCATACGATAGAGGACGTCGCCGCGGCGGCGTGCCACTCGGTCGCCGAGCAGGTGTACGAGCAACAGCTCCAGGAGATCGACGTTCGCCGCCCCATCATACAGGTCGGGGGCACGTCGCTCATCAGCGGTCTGGTCAAAGCGGTCGGTGACATGGTCGGCGACGAACCCATCGTTCCAATGAACTCACAATATATCGGCGCGGCGGGAGGAGCCCTATTGTCCTCCGGCTTCCTCGAGGGGCAGTGATGAGCGAACACGACGAATCTTTCGCATTTCAGAACTTCGACACCATCCTGAGGCAGGTGATGGCGGAACTTGGAGTATCCCGCATGGTCACCGATTACCGCATAATGGCCGATCCAGACGCACCGTACTTCCTCATATCCCTCCGCCTGGGAAAGGCAAGGTCGTCCGTGAAGATATCCGACATGGCCATGGTCGATCCCTCCCCTGCGGGGGCGAAGATAACGATCACCGATGAGATGTGGGCGCCTGCCCTCCTGACGCGCCTGTGGCAGGAATACGGTCGGGACGCCGTTGAACAGCTCACTCGCTTCGAGATAATCGTTCATGGCGCGTCCGCCGAGGACCTGGAGTCCATGGAGCTCGATCCCGGGGAGGAGCTGAAAAGCAAGGTCCTGGACGCCGTCTGGAGGATATTCCCGGAGGGTTTCAAGGTCCGTCACAATCTGGTCGACGACAAGGTCATGACGATCATCGGGACCGAGCACGACCTGCGTGATGAATGGATCAAGATCGCCGAGGACCTGCACGAGCGGATGCATCATGACGAGGAGGGCGACTGATGTACGAGGTCTTGTTGTTCGACGGCGGTGTGTACAAGATAAACGAGCTGTATGAGCTCATCGAGGACGTTGGAGGCTTCGTCATCCAGAAGACCCAGGTCCAGGTACAGATAACGGTCACGCTGGCGATACCGGAGGAGGAGAGGCCGGTGATAGAGGCGAAGACCGTGGAGCTGGGCGGAAAGCTGATGGACGTGCCGCTGGCCGGCACGGAGATCGCCGTCGTCGCCCCAACCCTCGGACGCCATCACATGCCTCATCCCACCTGCGACATCGCGGAGCAGCTGAGGCGCGCCGGGGCCATCACGGTGGTGATGGGTCTGGCCCGAGGAAAGGGCCGCCGGACGTCGCAGATCAGCGCCGAAGAGAAGGCGATCATAGAGGAGTACGACGCTGCCGTCTTCGTACTGGGCAATTTCAAGGATTGCATCTTGGAGCACAAGGTCAAGCTGTTCGAGGACCTGGAGGTCCCTGTCGTGGTGGTCTGCGGACCCGAGATAGGCTCATTGCCATCCTGCGAGGGAATGGTATGCGGCGTTGGGCGCAAGGTCGAGAGGATGCGTCGCGAGGAAGAGATCCACAAGCTCGAGGAGGTCGGTTCCCAGGTGGAGAATGTCGTCCGGCGGAAGAGGCAGGAACTGGACGAGGACCCGCTGTTCGTGCATCCGGCCGAGATAAAGGACCGCATCGCCGAGCTGGAGGCGGTTCAGCGCAGCCTGCGCCCCGCTCCCATCGTGCTTCACCTGGACGGGCTACGGGTCAAGATACCGTACGAGGAGTGGAAGGACCAGATCGCCGATGTGGAGGTCTACGGCCGCAGGCTCGGCGACATCGCCACTATAAGCAATTCGCGGCTCGGGGGCAGCACCCTCATCCGCATCAAGACCCGCGCCGAGGTCGAGTCAGGTTAAATGCCCCGCGGTGAGGATGTGAAGGGTGCGTACATCCTTCTGATGGTCCTCGATGAACCGCGCGACATCACCGTGGGTTCGCTAGGCCTATTGCATCTAGCGAAGGGGACATATGCTTACGTGGGCTCGGCGATGGGCGGACTGGAGCAGAGGGTGGCCAGGCATCTGAGGAAGGAGAAGAGGATCCATTGGCACATCGACCATCTGCTATCGACCTTGGATGATGCGGAGGCACTTCTCATCCCATCGATGGTCAACGTCGAGTGCGAGCTCGCATCGTTCATCTCGTCCGTCCCGGGGGCCTCACCCGTCCTAGGGTTCGGCTGTTCCGACTGCCGCTGCCGTTCCCACCTCTTCCTTCTTCCCGGACCAATGGCGGAATGTCTGCGCTCTTCGTTCCCTCCGGAAATGACGAGAAGGCCCCATGTACGAGATGGAAAGAAGTGAAGTAGCTTCCCTTGTCTGGGTAAACCAGTTATGTATAAATACGGGCCAGTATCTATAATGATACCGCTCAGGGGCGGAATGTGGCTGGAGCTGCATGACAGGAAACTAACCGTTCAAGAACGGCATAGAACCTGAAATGCACCATCCGCTCGCCTAAAAGCAACGGAGCGACAAGACTGTAACGACGAGGCTACCAGTCTTGCTCGTATCCAAACTTGCAAGGTGTTCGTGATAACGGCGCTTGCAAGCAAGGATTGGGGGCCGTTGAACAACCAAAGCGAGGTGATTGCGATTGGTATCAACGGTCTGTTCCTCGCCGCCCCGTGAACCCTGAGCGCCCTTTTCAACCTTCACATTTGTTGACCCATCTGGTCATGCAATTTTTAGCCCATTTTATGCCTCCAAAGGAAGGAGCTTTTTAATATCTCAACGAAACTATCCGGTCAAGTTTGATATTCCAGTCATGGAGAGAGTGATCATGGAATCCGTTGCAGACACTTCTGAAAGGTACCAAGGGGACATAGTGAAAAAGCTCGAGATGGCCATTGGGGCCGATAACGTGAAGACCAGCAAGGGAGAGAGACTGCTCTACAGCCACGACATGGCTCCCTTGCCCAAGGAGGCCCAGGTCGCTTTCAAGCTCATCCCCGACGTCGTCGTCCGCCCTCGCTCTACCGAAGATGTTGCCAAGATTGTCAAGATAGCGGCCGAAGAGGGCGTACCTGTGACCCCCAGGGGCGCTTCCACCTGGGGTCTGGCCGGAGCGGTGACCGCCTTTGGAGGCATACTCATCGACATGATGGGCGGGATGAACAAGATCCTGGAGATCGATGAGAAGAACATGACCATCACCGCGCAGGCGGGCGCCTCATGGAAGCAGGTATACGACGCCGCATGGGAGGCAGGCTTCCTGCTCGGATCCTATCCCTCTAGCGCTCCCAGCGCAACCCTTGCCGGGTGGATCTCCACTGGCGGTATCGGCATTGGCAATTACAAGTACGGTTCCGCGGGGGACAACATCCGCAACATGAAGGTCGTCATCCCCGATGGGACCATCATCGACACGGGCTTCAAGGACCTCTCCGACAACATGTCCGGCTACAACCTCAACAGGCTCTTCGTGGGCGCCGAGGGTACCCTGGGTGTGGTCTGCGAGGTCACCTTCAAGCTGGCCCCCAGGCCTGAGGTCCTTCGCCCGCTGGCCTATGAGTTCGAAAGCCTTGACAAGCTGAACGATCCCCTGATGGACATCACCCGCAGCAGGGTGATGCCCCTTCACATCGCGTGGTCCGACAACAACCACTTCGAGTTCCTGAGGAAGCTCGGCAAGAACCCCGAGGTCCAGGGCTCCGCCCTGATCGTCGTGCTCGAGGGCGACAAGGACGTCGTGGAACTGGAGGAGAAGAAGGTCGATGAGATCGTGGCCAAGTATGGCGGGAAGAAACTGTCCTACGAGGTAGCTGAGCACGAGTGGGACGAGCGCTCCTACGAGTTCCGCGTTCGCCAGTTGGGTCTGGGCTCGGTCCCCATGGAGGTACTGGTCCCCACGTACTCCTTTGGCAAGATGACCAACGACCTCTACGACCTGCTCAAGTCCATGAAGATGGAGGGCGGCATCATCGGTATCATGGCTGACCGCAACACGGTCATGTTCATGCCGTACTATGTCTACGACTCCACCTCTCTGACCAAGAGCGTGACCTCGCTGTCCTTCAACTACAAGTGCGGCGACCTCGCCAAGGCCAACGGAGGGCGCATGCTGGGCGGCTTCGGACTGTTCTTCGGCTCCCTGCTCAAGGGCGTCCGCGGTCCTGGATATGATGTCATCGTCAGCATAAAGAACGCCCTTGACCCCCAGGAGATCATGAACCCCGGCAAGCTGCTGGGAATGAAGACGAGGTTCGGGCTCCCCGTGGGTCCGGGCATGCTGGGCTTCGGCATGGGAGCGATGGCCGCCGTGAAGAAGATCCTCCCCGGGGACAAGAACATCGATGAGAAGTCCCAGGAATTCGCCATGGAGGAGCTCGAAAAGGAGAAGGCCGAGCAGTACAAGGTGGACCCGACCCACAAGAAGAAGTAAGCGTCCAGGGACGCTTGGCCACCCTTAAACCATTTCCTCTTCCTCTTTTCTATCGCATGCACATCATTATCGACCCAGAGAACGAATGATGTAGCGAGGCGGGATCAATGAAGGTCGTGATCGTCTTCGACAGCGTTCACGGGAGCACGGGAGAGGTTGCGGAGGCCATTGCCGAAGAGGTACGAGCAGGTGACGATGAGGCCGAGGTCACCGACCTTCGCAGCTCGATGCCACTGGATGTCGTTGGGGACATGATGTTCGTAGGCTCCCCGACCAGGTCGGGCAGGATGACAAAGCGGATGGCGGAGTTCCTTGAGAACTTCGTGACCGGTCCATGGAGGGGGCGCCGCATAGTCGCGTTCGACACCGTAGGGCCGCTGTCCAAGGACGCCGAGAAGCGCGATCGAACGCTAAAACGGATAGGCAACTCCCCCAGGACCGCTGCAGGGACCATCCAGGAGGCCTTGAGAAGGCGCGGCCTGGCGCCCTGGCCGGAGCAGATGCATCTGGCGGTGACGGGACTATGGGGGCCGCTGGCTCCCGACGCTCGCGACATGGCCCGCGAACTTGCTCGCAAGCATATCGACGAGGCCCGGCAGGAACTCTTGATGAACGCCCAGTTGATCTAGGGACCCTCAGGCCTTCTTGACCGCTGGCTCCTTGACCCACCTCTGGGGATCGGAATCGAACTTGGCCTTACATCCCGCCGTGCAGAAAAAGTATGTCTTGCCGTCATGCTCGCTCTTAAACTGCGCAGCCGTCTCATCCACTTCACAACCGCATACCTGGTCCATCACCATATGGTCACCTCCAAGGCTCGTTCAGAACCTCACGCGGCCCTTGTCGAACCGCCTCTGGCGTTTGGGAACGCTGACCGGTGCTTACGCCTTGACGATCCGAAGTCCATCTGGCCGCCGTGTCATCAGCGACCATAACGCTCTTCGGGCGCATGGTCATCAGCTTCCTCCTTCCTCTTTATCCCCGGAGTGTAGCGTTTCAGCAGGGCGGCGTTGGACACCACCGAGACGGAGCTCAGCGCCATGGCTCCGGCGGCCACGATGGGGTTCAGGAGGATGCCGAAGAACGGATACAGTACGCCCGCGGCTATGGGGATGCCCGCCGTGTTGTATCCGAGCGCCCAGAACAGGTTCTGGCGGATCTTCGACATGGTCTTCCTGGACAGTTGTATGGCCGCCACGACATCGATGAGGTCGGAGCGGATCAGCACGATGTCTCCGGTTTCCATCGCCACATCCGTGCCGCTGCCGATGGCGATGCCCACATCAGCCTGGGCGAGCGCAGGGGCGTCGTTCACCCCGTCGCCGACCATGGCCACGATGCGGCCCTCGCCCTGCAGCCTTGCCACCTCTTGCGCCTTGTTCTCTGGGAGCACTTCTGCGATATATTTTTCTATTCCAGCCTGGGATGCGATGACGGCAGCGGTACGGCGGTTGTCCCCCGTCAACATTATGATGTCGATGCCCATCCCCCGCAGCTCCCTTATCGCCTGTACCGACGTGTCCTTGAGGACATCGGCCACTCCGACGATCCCGGCCACCCGACCGTCGACGGAGATGATCATGGCGGTCTTACCCTCGCCCTCCAGTCTCCTCAGCCCCTCTTCCATGCCATCCACATCGACGCCGTTGGCCTCCATCAGCGCGCGGTTGCCGATCAACAGTTCCTTCCCGAGGACGGAGGCCCGGACGCCCTTGCCGGTGATGGATTCGAACCTCTCTGCGTTCGGGATGGTGACGCCAGGGCCGGACGCGCGGCGGACTATGGCCTCTCCCAGGGGATGCTCGGACCCCTTCTCGGCCGAGGCCGCCAGGAGGAGAAGCTCCTCCTCATCCATCCCGTCGGTCACGACATCGGTGACCTCTGGCTCTCCTCGTGTCAACGTTCCGGTCTTGTCGAACACTATCGTGTCGACCTTGCCGGCGGTTTCCAGGGCCCCGCCGCTCTTGATGAGGATGCCGTTCTCCGCCCCCTTTCCGGAGCCGACCATGATGGCCGTCGGGGTGGCTAGACCAAGGGCGCAGGGGCATGAGATCACCAGCACCGAGATGAATATTATGAGGGAGAAGACGAAGCGCTCGCCTTCCACGGCTAGAGCGTCGAACAGGAAGAAGTACCAGGTCAGGAAGGAAGAGAGGGCGATGATGATGACGGCCGGAACGAACCAGGCGGAGACGCTGTCCGCATATCTCTGGATCGGCGCCTTGGAAGCCTGCGCGTCTTCCACCAGGCGGATTATCTGGGACAGCGCGGTATCCTTGCCAACCTTGTCGGCCCGGACCTTGAGATGGCCATTTCGATTGATGGAGCTGCCGATCACGGTCGCTCCAGCAGTCTTGTCCACCGGTATGCTCTCCCCGGTCAGCATGCTCTCGTCGACCGCCGACTCCCCTTCAATGACCACGCCGTCGGTCGCGATCTTCTCTCCCGGCCGGACGACGAAGATGTCGCCCACTACGACATCCTCCACAGGGACCTCGACCTCCTCCCCGTTCTTCACCACCCGGGCAGTCCTGGCCTGCAGGTCGACCAGCTTGCGGATGGCCTCCGATGTTCGCCCCTTGGCCTTTGCTTCCAGATATTTTCCGAACAGGATCAGGGATATTATCATCGCGGAGGTATCGTAATATGTGTGATGGCCAAGGCCGAAAAGGCCTGGCATGAACGTCACCATCACCGAATATATGTAAGCTGCAGACGAACCGATCGCTATCAGCGTGTCCATGTTGGCCCGTCGATTGCGCAGGGCCTTGTATGTGCCGATATAGAACTGGTAGCCGGCTATGAACTGGACTGGCGTCGACAGTGCGAAGAGCACGAGGTTCTGCCATTCGGATATGCCCAGGGACGCCCCAAGGTCAAGGAAATCGAAGCCAAGCATCAACACCATGGTGGGTATGCTCAGCGAGAGGGAGAACGCGAGAAGCCCAAGTTGCCTCCTCCTCTCCCTCTCCCGCGCGGCCTTCTCCGTATCGACGGTCTCGGCCTCGATGACGGAATATCCCGCGTCGACGATGGCCGCCTTGAGCGCGGTCAACGTGACGGAATCCGGATCATATTGGATGGCCACCTTCTCGGTGGCGAAGTTGACCGATGCGGAATACACTCCATCCATGTCCATCAGGGACGTCTCTATCGCATTTGCGCAGCTTGCGCATGACATCCCCCCTATGGAGAGCGTCACCTCGCTCACGGCCACTTGATAGCCTGCATCCTCGACCGCCTTTGTGATGCTCTCGGGTGAGACCTTCGATGCATCATATATGATTCTGGCGCGCTCGGTGGTGAGGTTGACGGAAACATCCTTGACGCCGGGAAGCCCACCTATCGCTTCCTCCACTGCACCAGCGCAGCCTGCACATGTCATGCCGATGATGCCGAAGGTGGATGTTCTCGTGCCAGGCGGCGAGGGAAGAGGGCACTGGGCAGCCTCTTCCTTGCAGGGCTTGTCATCCATGGCGATGATTAGGTCGAGTGGATATTCAATCTTATCCATTATCCATTTTGACGATACCGAAGATATGGCCGCGCTATGCTTCGATATGTAATGCGAACGGTCTTTTTTTCTTATCCTTGAAAAAGATTATAGGGACGGTGCTCAGAACTGAACTTCATGACCCTCGACGGAAACGATATCCGCATCCTGCAGATCCTGCAAGACAATGGCCGCCTATCCTTCAGACAGATCGCGGAGAGGGTAAAGCTTAGCGTGCCCACGGTAAGCAGCAAGGTGAGCAACCTGGAACGTCTAGGGGCCATCCGGGGCTACCGGGCCGATCTCGACACCGAGAGGCTGGGAGAGGTCAGCGCTGTGGTGACGATCAAGGCGAGACCTTCCGACCTGCCCATGGTGGCGGAGAGGTTCAAGGATGACGACGAAGTGCGTCAGCTCTTCTTCCTCAGCAGCGGCCGCCTCATGCTGATATGCACCTTCACAGGCACACATCTCATCAACGACTTCGCTGCCAGGCTTGGCAATATCCCTGAGATAGTGGAATATGATATCGCCAGCGTGATAGGGGTGGCGAAGGAGGAGGACCGGGCCTCGGTGGTCCCTGGACTTCAAGCCGTGATGCCATGTCAACAATGCGGGAGGCAGGTGAGCGACAGGCCTCTCCGGACGAGAGATGGCCCCAACGATGTCTACCTGTGCTCCCCGGCATGCATGAACGTCTACCTCGGGGGGGCCATGCCGAAGTAGATGGTGCTCCGAGAGCTGGCTAGATCATCGCCATGCCCCGATGGCCTGGGGGACATCGGCCACGCTGTTGACGTAATGGCATCTCTCCCGCCGCCAATCCTCCTCGGTGAAGGAACCTGTCAGGACGCCGATGAACGCCGCTCCCGCTCCGTCGGCGCATGAACGGTCGATGTTATGGTCTCCGACCATGAGACATTCTTCCACCGGAACCTTCAACCTCGCCGCCATGCGACGCAGGGCGATGGGGTTCGGCTTAGCTTCCCTCTCGCCGTGATCGTCGCGAAACATCAGCTCTTCCAGGATGCCGTCGAGGCCTGCGTACATCAATGCCGCGGTCGCATATCGTCGGGAGCCCCGGGTCAAGAGGCCGACCTTCAACCCCTTTCGCTTGAGCATAAGGACGGCGTCTCTCGCTCCCTCCACCGGCCTGGTCAGGTGGGCCCGTTCCATCTCCGTTGCCTCCATCATCTCGGCGGCAATGCGATCGATCACCTTCCACTCCTCCGCCCTCCCCGATGAGGAGAGGAAGGAGAATACCCGGTCCATGTTCTCAGTTACGGTGATGCGGGGATCGATCACGTTCTTCGGCACCCCCCTGCTCTCCATCTCCGCGAATAGTCGGAGCTTCATTCTCGAGAAGTCGACAGTGGTGTGAACAAGCGTACCGTCGAGATCGAGCACCACAGCTCTTATCGGTCGGCCAGAGAAGCTCGCGACGTCCATGATATGGGGGAAACCAAGATTAGATATAAATCAGCCACCGGCCTGGGACTCGATGGGGATCAACGGTTCCGGAGATGGCCGGTCAGACCTGCATGGCCGTCATGTCGCAGGTAGGGTCGGGTCGTCCCTGTCAGCCGATGACTTCAGCTGATCGCCGGAGATAGGCCAATGTCCTTGGCTCCAGTGTCGGAGGGTCTATGGAAAGGACCATGGTCGCGTTGGATGACATGATCAGGTCGTTGATCCTCTCCAGAACGGTCAGGACCTTCTTCAGCTCATTGTATAGGAGAAGGTACTCTATCCCCTCGAATATGATGGTGCCATCCGGATTATCGGATAGGAACTCGCTTGCTTTTTGAAAGAGCCTGTTCAATTGATTGGGGGATACGTTCCTCTGACCCGCCCTCTCACATAACCAGATCGAATCGCCCGGGGGTCATCGCGATCCTTTCTTTCACAAGGTCGGGGTGCAGCCTGGTGACGGTGAGCACCTGAGAGCCGAGGTCGCTGAGCCTTCTTGCTATACGGCCCGATCTCTCCATCCGCTTCTCGTAGACCATATATGTCCTGCCGCGGTTCAGTGTGACGCTTTGATGGCCATGCTTGATGCTGAACGCGGTCGGCCTCTCCCCCATCCCATCAATTATAACTTCGACTGACAGTTGAGCACCAACCTTGCAACAATCGTTACGCGAGAATTTTTACTTAGAATATATGGTATTATGTATATATTCATATTATGTAGAATACATTTCGATAATAGAGGGCGATGTTCTCAAGGCTTGCATTCTTGCAATATTTGAAAAAGGGAAGAGGTTTGTGTTCTTTCCGACAGCCTTACAGCGTGTTGCGCAGGTATCTGTCGTAGCCGGTCATGTCGAGAAGGCCATGGCCGGATAGGTTGAAGACGATGACCTTCTCCTCACCGGTCTTCTTCGCTTCAAGAGCGAGGTCCATGGCCGCCTTGATGGCATGGGAGCTCTCCGGCGCGGGGATGATACCCTCGGTCTTGGCGAAGATGGTGGCCGCCCCGAAAGTGTCCCTCTGCTCGTATGCGACCGGCTTGATGTATCCAAGCTTGGCGGCAACCGACACAGTGGGTGCCATGCCATGGTAGCGGAGACCTCCTGCATGTATGGCTGAGGGTACGAAATCGCATCCCAGCGTATACATCTTCAGCAGGGGGGTCATCTTGCCGGTGTCCCCATAGTCGTATTTGAAATCCCCCTTGGTCATCGAGGGCACCGAGCATGGCTCGGCGGCGATGAACTCGGTCTCGACCTTGCCCTGGATCTTCTTGCCCATCATCGGGAAGCAGAATCCCGCGAAGTTGCTTCCGCCGCCTACGCACGCCACCATGTAGTCTGGTACAGCATCGATCTGCTCCAGCTGCATCATGGTCTCTTGCCCTATGACGGTCTGGTGCAGCATCACGTGGTTGAGGACGCTCCCGAGGGAGTACTTCGTGTTCTCCTGATGCAGGCATAGCTCTATCGCTTCGGATATGGCGATGCCCAGGGTCCCGGGATGGTCTGGTCGGTCGGCGAGGACCGAGCGCCCGTATTCCGTCACGTCGCTCGGGGAGGGGTGGACGGTTGCACCGTATGTTTCCATGACGAGCCTTCGGAAGGGCTTCTGATCATAGGAGGAGCGCACCATGAACACCTTGCACTCGAGGTCGAAGTGAGCGCAAGCCAGCGATAGGGCGGTTCCCCATTGGCC
>LFRW01000043.1:0-8917 GCA_001512965.1 Methanomicrobia archaeon DTU008 | reverse complement strand
GCGGAGTTGGGCTTGTGCGAACCGGCCGGGGACAGGTCCTCCCTCTTGAAGTAGATCTTGGCAGGGGTCTTGAGGAATTTCTCAAGCCTCTTCGCTCTTTGGAGGGGGGATGGCCGTCCGAGCATCAGATAGGCATCCCTCACCTCCTCAGGGATATCGATGTATCTGTCCACCGACATCTCCTGGGCGATCGCTCTCTTGGGAAAGATGGCCTCCAGGTCCTCGGGCTTCATAGGCTGGTTGGTAGCCGGGTTGAGAGGTGGAGGGAGGGGCTCGGGAAGGTCAGCCGCGATGTTGTACCACTTGGTCGGAATGTCGTCAGGGTTTAGTATGACCCTGTCGTCCTTGGAAATCGACATGAACATGGGGAAGCAATGGGGAATATATAACATTTGTGTGTATTGATGTACATATTAGTACATTATTGCTCTTCGCACACCCGTTCAGGTATCATCTGATGCCCATGGTATGGATGTGGGGAGATCGTCAAGCTGCCCCCATCAGACATGTTCGAAGCATCTTGCAGGTGTCTGGCAGTGGTCGAATGCGCTTCGGACCGGGTGATGGCAAAGAATGCCGATGACCTTTAACGTCATCAACTAGCCAGCGCGGTACCCCAAACTTGGACGATCTCGATCATAGATCGATGGACGACCAACCCGATGCCATGGTCCGGCCGTGAAACCGCTCCTTGATATCCGAGGGAGAAAGGGCCCCATCCTCGGTTATGATGCATGTGACCCTGTCAAGGGGCGTGCTCTCGAACATTTGGGACCTCTCCGACGGCCCCTCGGTCGATCCGATCTGAGCGACCACCATGTCTGAAAGGGTCACTGGAGAGAACTTGCTCAGGCCACAGACCGTATATGCCGGGAGTCCATAGGAGCGAGCCGCCTCGACCAACGCCCTGGTGCCCACCTTGTTCACAAGTCCATGAGGAGAAACGGAGTCCGCGCCAGTGAGGGCGCAGTCCATCTCTGCCATTATCGCATATATGTTGGAATCCGGCACGATCTCCGCCTCGATGCCCATGTCCGTTAGCTTCTTGGCGAACAGCCTGCCCTCGCCCCCGGGAAGCGACTCTGCGACGGTCACCTTCAGGGGCCGCCTTGCTGCGACGGACGCCAGGGCGGCGGAGACCGTGCTAGAGTAGGATGAGGTCACCACTCGGCCAGCCTCGATGATGCTTCCGGCAGCCTCGGCGATCCTCTCCACGGAGCAGCGCTCACCCTCCATCATGCTGGCAACCATAGCAAGGATGCGTCTCGAGGATCCAGCGCCCTTCTCGGCCTCCAGCATGATGTTGTTGGCAAGGTTGAAGATCGTGGCAATGGTCGGTTTGGCTTCATGCAGGCGAATGCCGAACGCTATCCAATCCGATTCCGGCACTACATCGATGTCCCCATCGGATAGGTCAAGGATCGAACTAGCGATCTTGACCAACATTTCCGATGCACCGGAGTGAGAATCCCTGGCCAAATCTTCAGCGATGCGGTCCAAGCGAGGGTCCATGGGAGGACGAAAGGCTAGGCCGTCCTTATTGTTTACCCAAGTTCGCTCAAGCGTAGCTGGAGATCACTTCGTCCGAGATGTTCTCAAGCTTTTCCAGTTTCTGGGGATAATGGTTGTGCGGATCGAGACTGATCAGCAGATTGCTTCCATTGGCGTTCACTTTCACCTGTGCCCGGGCCAGAACATCGAGCACTGGTCTGAACCCATTCCACATTTCTAAAACATCTAGTCCATTGAGGACCACTATGCCATTCTCGTTCTTTGACAGAAAGTCCATGATGTTCTGTTCGAAAATGTTCAGGTTCATGGGCGGAATACATTCTGGGCTCGGACGTGTGCTGAGCCACATCGTGGACAATCTCGTTTCATCGAAATCGAGCTGCGTACGAAGCAGTCGAGGCGGGTTTTTCGATATATATAGGGTCTTCCGTCCCTTGTCCAGCTCCTTTCTCAGCACCTGGTGTGTTCTTAGCGGCACTCTTTCCTCAAACAGGTAGAACTTACCTTGCAACAACTTCACTGATACTCCTCCAATTCACCCTTAGCCTGTGGAATCTCGGGTCGATATTAACTTGTTTCCCGCCGAATATTCCATTTCCATGGAGTGAATCCACAGAAACAGCGATAATATTGAATCACTTAATATTTGAATTCTAACTAAAGGACGAATTCTTCGTCAAATTCGCGGGTAATAACAAACGGTCCGCATGAGACTGGCTGAAGTTTTATCTGCTTGAATAAAATGTTCTGCGGAAAAAGCGAGAGGTCAGGTGAGGGTAGTAGGCCCCCTTCTGTTTCAGGCGGCATTCAACTAAGCACCCTACCCGTCGGTCCCGAGCGGTCACCCCGACTGTTTGGGCTTGCTCCGGTGGGGAGTCGCCGTTTCACCAGATCCCGGACCAACGTCATCGACGGACGAATCATCCTCGGTCCAGGCTGTGTCGTTTCTGCGCCCTTGCCCTGGCTCTCACCAGCCCACTCGCGTGGACCACCTTCTCGTGGAGGGGGGACCTTCCTCAGCTGGGCTTTCGCCCTACCGTCGGCCGCCCTCCCTCTCCTGACCATCCAATCCAAGAACGCCGTCATATATAATCGTGATGTTCCGGTACGAGTTCTGACAGCTTCACAACCTTCGTTGGTCTCGAGGAGAGATATATCTAAATCAAGACCAATGTTGTTCCGAAATGTCGACCGCTGTCTGCTTAGGGGGAGGGGAGATCGGCCGGCAAGGGATCCGATGCCTTCTGGAAGAGGGCGCAAGGGTGTTGTTGGTCGATCCGAACGAGAACTGTCTGGCAAGATCGTTATGCCAGGGAACCGTCGATACCCCGGATCAGGTTCTGGACCATGAGGATGGGAAAGCGCTCTACCTGAAGGGTGATGGGTCGGACGTACTTGCCGACATAATGTTGCGGTGGATCCCTGACGAGGTTATCCCCGCTGCGCCGGGACATCTCGCCGCCCACCTGGCCATGGCATGGTCTTCGAAGAGGTACAGGAACCTGCATCCTTTCGGAGGTCCCTTGTTGAGAGCGGTGGACGTGCTGCCTACCGGCACCGTACAGTTCATCGACAGCGTTAATGGCATCATGATGGCCAGCCATATGCCTTCAGGAACGGACTGCCAGGAAGATTGTGAGCAACCATCGATCTGTCCGGTGACGGGAAAAGGGCCTCTGACGCCCATGAACAAGCTGATCGAACGAGCTCTCGCCGAAACGGTGGACCGTCATTCGATCCTTGTGACCCACGGGAGGAAGGTAGGAAAGATTCGAGGAGACATGATCAAGGACATGCTCGAGGTCATCGACCGCGCCGGAGAAGGTACCATCATAGGTATTGCAACATCCTGCCGGTGCCATGCCATAGCGAACATCTTCAGATGCGATGGTCCTTGAGTTTCGCATTATCATACACATATCCGGCGTGCAAGACCAGAATGATATGGCTCGGTGAAGGAAAACTTAATAAATGGCTCCCGTATTGTGCTGGTCGAAGCAGGGGTAGCCAAGCTTGGCCAACGGCGCAAGGTTGAGGGCCTTGTCCTTAGTGGTCCGAGGGTTCAAATCCCTTCCCCTGCACCACCATCCCCTTCCATCATTCTCTTCTATGTCACTATCCAACAATATGGTTCTCAAAGTGATAGAAACCGCTTAGACCTTATTGGTCATGATCGCATCGACGTTTTACCATCCAGAATTCGAGCTGGATCGGCCTGCTTCCATTAGTTTTTAATAGGTATCTATGATTTTTGCGGGCTTCATCGGAGTTCATACTGATGACAGTCAATGAGAATGCTGGCAGGAATATGCCCGATGTGAGGACCCTTGAGAAACGCGCCCTATCGACCATCACTCTGATGGCCGTCATAGGTCTGCTGACGGTCTTCGTCGAAACAATGTTGGTACCTGCTCTTCCAACCATCTCAGAGGAGCTCAAGGCCTCATCATCCGACCTCGCATGGGTTCTCACGGGATATACTCTGGCCGGAGCGGTCACTATCCCCATCGTGGGGAAGATGGGAGAGATGTGGGGCCGCAAACGCGTTCTCCTATCCATAATGCTGGTGTACATGCTAGGCCTTGCCGGGGCAGCGGTTTCCTGGGACCTTCTCTCCCTCATCGTCTTCCGCGCCGTCCAGGGCATTGGAATGAGCGCCGTGCCATTGCTGATGGGGATGGCGATGGACATGCTCCCGCCCCGAATGGTGCCTGTGGGGATCGGTCTGATCAGCGCCATGATCGGCGTTGGCGCGGCCACTGGCTTGGTGGCGGGCGGAGTACTGGTAGCTCTACTGGGCTGGAAGGAATGTTTCTGGGTAGTGCTGCCCGTCGTTGCGCTACCCCTCATAATAGTAAACCGTTTCATCCCTGATGTGCAGCAGAGACGTCCAGCAAGGATGGATGCCTTTGGAGCCGGTCTGCTTGGCATCGCCGTCCTGTCTCTGCTTCTTGCACTATCCCAGGGAGAGATGTGGGGCTGGACATCAGCCCCTACGATCGGCCTTCTCGCAGCCGCGGCGGTACTGTTCGCGGCGTTCGTAACACAGGAACGGAGATGTCAAGAGCCGATGATCAGGTTAGTACTTCTGAGAAACCGGAACATCTCTGTGGCATACATCAACATGTTCTTCATCGGCATGGTGATGTTCATGCTGTATCAGACGCTGCCCTACTTCCTAGGCATGCCGACCGAGGCTGGCGGCTTCGGAATCTCGAACCAGATCGTCATCGGCCTGTTCCTCTTGCCCAATGCCGCCGCGCAGCTTGTGTCCTCGCCGCTAAGCGGACGACTGGGTCAGAGGATCGGACACTGGCAGGTGCTGGTCATAGGCCTTGTCATCACATCGGCAGGATTGGTCGGCATGGCTCTTCTCTCTTCATCACAGACCGCTATCCTGATCACGGTGATGATCTTCGGAACCGGCATAGGTATGGCCGGTGTCGGCAACACCAACCTGCTATCCTGCGTCTGCTCGAAAGAGGTCTTCGGCACGGCGACTTCGGTGAATTCCATGATCCTGACCATTGGCATGTCCGTGGGCCCTGTCGCTGCCAGCATGATCATGGGAAGCGTCGCCTCGGGCGGCTCGAGTTATGCTAACTGCTGGATAATGGCCGCCTTGCTGGCCCTGATGACTGTGGTCTTCACCCTTATCAACAGGGCCCGTCTGACATCCGGAATCATTGGTGTCGAACTGCAAGAAGCGCGGTTGCCTGAAGGTGATTAAGGTTGGCCGCCATGACGAAACGGCCATGTCCGTGTCGATGGGCGCAAAGGGTCGCCAGGGCTAACGACCTCATCACCCGGACGTCGTGAGAAGGGAACTGCGTCACGGATGAGGTTGGTCGCCACATCCACGAGATGCGGCATGACCTGCCATTATGCCTCAGTACCTGCACTGGCCTTCCTGACAGACCTCCTTGGACGAGGATCCTGCATCTGATCGAAGTACGCCCATGATTACTGAAGGTCTGGCCCCTGGACCCGTTTGGTAGAGAGACATCTTCCGGAGGGATATGGGCCATCAAGATCGGTCAACACCTCTTTCACATGATGCTCATACGTCTTACACCAGGATCACGGTCAATCCGAGCAATAGGATGAGCTGAGCGATCCATACCAGGGTTGTAACGGGAAGCAGGCGCGCCCCCGTTCGTATGGTTCCCCGCAGCTCCATGGCCAGTCCAACGCCGGCCATGGCAACGGTCAACAGCGAGGTGGATACGTTCACCAGCATGGTCTTCACATCGCCACCAAGCGACGGTTCCAGTAAGATCAGGAGCGAGACAGCCGCCGCCACTCCGACGAACACGAGAAGGAAGCCCTGAGGCTTGACGAAGACGCCCTTCTTGTTTTCATCGGTCTGCCTGGAGACCATCTGAGCAAGGATGTAGGCCACCACCACAAGCATGGCCACCCTGATCATCTTGTATGCGAGCACAAGGCCTAGGACGTCTCCGCCGCCAAGGACGTTCTGATAGATCTCGGCGGCCGGGACCACGTTACCGATCTCGTGAAGCGAGCCCCCTATCAACACCGCCGACTGTGCGTCCGTCAGCCCAGCCGCCGAAGCGATCCAGGGAACAAGGAACACTCCCACCAGGCCAAGGATGCTGATCACTCCGATGACCGCATGAAGATTATGAGGTCGAGCATTTACGACCGGAGCTACACATAGGCATGCCGACACCCCGCATATCGAATTGCCGGTACCGATCAGCGAGGAGGTGTCCCGTTCCATCCCCCATCTCTTCCCCAGATAGAGCGCGATGCCAAGGGTGAACGCCATGACCCCGAGGATGATGACGACACCGATGGGCGATGCCATCGATAGGACATCGACGGTCACTCTGGCACCCATCAACGCGATTGCCACCCTGAGGAGATATTTTCCGGAGTACGCTGCTCCCGGCATTAGAATCCTGGAGTTGATGAGCAGCCCGAGCAGGAGAGCTAGGACTATGGGCCCTACCTTTGACAGGGCGGAGAAGACGGGGTCTTGAACGAACAGCTCGGCAGGCAACACTCGCGGACCGTTCTCAAGGAGGGTCCCCCTCGTGACCACATATGAGATGATTGCCAGCAGGACGCAGGCCGCTATGCCTGCGGCTTCCTTTCGGCTCAAGACGAAATATTCCTTCAGGTCGCCAAGATAGGATGTCATGGCTCACCGCTGTGAGTGTGGCGTCGTTCCCCGTGATTGGATTCGATGAATATAATGGAATTCAAACAAGGAGGTCTGCCGCTCGCAGTTCCTCCGTTATCTTCTCCACGGCAACCTCTACGTCCGAAGGCTGTCTTGCCCCGGTGCACACAAGCCTGCCGGAGCCGAACAGGAGGATCACCACCTTTGGATCGGTCATGCGGTACACCAGGCCAGGGAACACCTCTGGTTCGTACTCCACCCGCTCCAGGCCTAGCGATATCACCACCGACGTGAGGTTGACGGGCTGACCCAGATCAGCGGATGCGACGATGTTCTGCACCTCGAACACTGGCGCCTTGGGGATGTCTATCCCCGCCTTCCGAACGTTGGCGACGACCGTCTCTATGGTCTGCTCGACCTGTTCATAGGTCTTGGCACCAGTGCATACCAGCTTTCCGCTGCGGAACAAGAGCGTCGCGGTCTTGGGGTCCTTGAGCCTGTATACAAGTCCAGGGAACACCTGAGGGTCGTATTCAGCCCCGCTGAGGTGGAGCGCCAGGCTGTTGAGGTCGAGCTCTCTTCCTAGGCTTGCGGATGCAACAACATTCTGGATGGTATACTTGGAAATGGTAATGCCCCTCATACGGTAAACATGGTCAAGTATATGTTCCATTGGTCGATTTAGCGGATGCGGGCCTTTTTTCCGTGTCATTATGCCCACACTTCCGCTCTCCTTTTATCGGCACCAGGTTCCTCCGCAGGACCGTCGAAGACACCTCGCCGGTCTGTCCCGTCTCTGCCTGACATGCCATCGGGTCTTGGGGGTATCTAGGTACGTCGGGCTCGTGTAGGTTCTTCGCCAGACATCGGTCCGTGAGTTCATGGCAATCTTAATCTGCCTCCCCATCTTACGACGTTCGATGCTGGAGGGCGCGGGGCCGCCTCCCCGCTCCATCCACGCCGGCATCGTCCGGCATTCATGAGGAGGTCCTCGCATGAGCTACACTGGCAAGGCCATTCGCCTGGAAAGGATACTAGATCGCAGGACTGGAAAGACCGTCATAGTGCCGATGGACCATGGGATGAGCCTCGGCCCGATCAAAGGTCTGGTGGACATGAGCGATACGGTGGATCGAATAGCCGAGGGAGGGGCCAACGCCGTACTGGGACACATCGGGCTGCCCCTGTATGGTCACCGCCGCTATGGGAGGGACATCGGCCTCATCCTGCACCTGTCAGCATCGACCTCGCTGGCACCAGACCCTGACAGCAAGGTTCTGATCACGCCGGTGGAGGACGCCATCCGGATGGGTGCCGATGCGGTATCCGTGCACATCAACATAGGAGCGGCCACGGAGTGCGAGATGCTACGAACTCTCGGAATGGTCTCCAGTCAATGCAGGTCGTGGGGGATGCCGCTTCTGGCCATGATGTATCCCAGGGGGGTAAAGGCGATGCCCGAGAACGCGCCGGAAAACATCAAGATAGCCGCTCGGGCGGCTGCAGAGGCCGGCGTGGACATCGTCAAGACGTCATATACCGGGGACATCGACTCCTTCCGTGAGGTGACGAGGGGCTGTCCCGTCCCGGTCGTGGTGGCGGGAGGACCGTGCATGGCCACTCCGGAGGACCTGCTGCGAATGGTCAGTGAGTCGATGGAGGCCGGGGCGGCCGGCGTGGCGATGGGTCGGAACGTCTTCCAGGCCGACGACGTGACCGCGATGGTGAAGGCGATATCGCTCATCGTGCACGAACGATATGATGTGGGCGAGGCCCTGAAGGCCCTGATAGAGCGTTGACGACAAGTCCGGCTCGCCCTGTCGCCGCATCTGCGCCGTCCCACATCACACGTTTCCTTCAGTACGAACGCTCAAGCTGCTATTAATGCGGGCAAACCTTTTGACAGCATCGCTTGCAAACGTGTCGCGGGAGATACCATGGCCAAGATAGAATGCCCAATCTGTGAAGAGAACGTGATGTCCCGGGACGCCGTCGGACTTGGCGACATGTTCAAACGGCATCTGATGGACACCCATCACATGACCTCCCTGGCACGCATAGACATGATCGAGGGCGTGGAGCCCGCCAAGGAGCTTGTGACGTACGAGGAGAGGAGACATGTCACCGTCGAACGTCCGATGGAAGGCTCCGAATCCAGAAAAGGTCGCGGCATCAGGGAGCGCATGAGGCGAGGGAGGGAGGAAACAAGTGAGGTCGGCAGAGATGTCCGTGGGACGGCCGGCAGGGGCGGTGAGC
>LFRW01000008.1 GCA_001512965.1 Methanomicrobia archaeon DTU008 | reverse complement strand
ATCAGACACCGATCCAAAGCTTCGTGCGGAAAAGGCAGCAGGTGATGCTGCCCCGAAATACATCAACGATCTTCCCCCTCCATATGAGCAGAAGGAGTTCTTGAGGGGGGTCTTCAACGAATTCAATACGACCAACTTCAACAACGAGTCGGCCATACGTGAATTCGCGATAGAGGTCATTATCGCAGGCTCCGGCATCGAAGACCCCGAGTTTCTGCGGTGGTTCCGCATCGAAGACCCCGAGTTTCTGCGGTGGTTCCTTGAGGAGACCTATAATCTTGGGCCGGATTACAGCATTGATGACCCCCGCATCGCCGAACTCGCTTACCTCGTCATCTCAACGAGGACCATCTCCGATCTCCCCTTCGACGTTCCCGAGCAGCTTCTGAACAGTTTCGTGTCCGAAGACCGTCGGACCATGCTGGTGGTCTTCAACTTCGACGTCTCTGCAAGTTATGTCGACGACGACGGCAGATATCCACTGCTTGAGAACGTGAAGACCATTAGGAAGGAGATCGCCGCACTGAACGGGGAGATGAAGGCGCCGAGCGCCGTGTACGTCACCGGCGAGGCCGCGATCTCCGAGGATATGAGGGCGAGCTCAGAAGCTGACATGAAGATGATCGAGCCCGTGACCATCGTCATCATCTTCATCCTGATGGGGATACTGTTCCGCTCGGTCATCGCCCAGTTCCTGCCGCTGGGTGCGGTCGGGGTGGCCGTGGGCATAAGCCAGGCCCTGATGTTCGCGGTAGGCGTCCTCGTCGCTCCGGTCAATGTGATGGTCACGACGCTGCTCTTCTCCATCCTGATGGCGGTGGGCACCGACTATGCGATCTTCATCGTCAGCAGGTATCGTGAGGAGAGAGTGAAGGGATCGTCCCGCCAGGAAGCGGTACACGCATCGGTCACCTGGGCTGGCGAGTCCATCGCGACCAGTGGCGCCACGGTCATCATCGCGTTCTTCGCAATGACGATCTCCTCGTTCCCGATGGTGCAGGTGATGGGTCTGGTCCTTGGCCTGGGGATATTGGTCGCCCTTCTGGTATCGCTGACCCTTGTGCCCTCGATCCTTCTTCTGGTCGGGAACAGGATCTTCTGGCCTAATACCGGTGAGCGGTGGAAGAGATATGCTTCCAACTTGATGAAGGCCAAATCCAAGGCCGTCCATGGCTATTTCCACCGTGCCGCAAACTTCTCGGTGAAGCATGCCAAGGTGATATTGGTGGCGTCCATACTGGTCTCCGTCCCGTCCACCTACCTGTTCCTCACCACCGAGACCAGCTTCGATTTCATCGGCAGCATGGGAGAATCGGAGAGCATCAACGGCATGAACGCCATGGCGGAGGACTTTGGCGCAGGTAAGATCATGCCAACCCAGATAGTGATCTCCGGCGACACCCTGGTGTACGATGGAGAACGATTCGACATGGCGTACCTGGATGCCATAGAAGAGCTGACGGCGGCCATAGCCTCGAATGATATGGTGATGTCGGTCAGCGGCGTCACCAGACCTTACGGCACGGAGTTCGATTACAGGAACGTGACCGATGCCAGTGCACTGAGCAGCATGCTGTCGAGCTTAAGTGAAGACAAGAAGAGCGTACTGCTCACCGTTGTCCTGAAAGAGGAGCCGATGGCCGCCGAGTCGGTCAACTTCATCCCTGAGCTGAGGGAACGGATCGCCGAGGTCAAGGCAACCCTGCCCGCGCTGGAAACCGCTGAGATACTGGTCGGCGGATCGACCGCCACCAACCATGACCTGAGCCTTTCCACGACGAAGCAGTTCACGATCATCGAGATCGCGGTGATCGTGGGCATCTTCATCGTCCTGCTCCTCGTGCTAGGGTCCGTACTGCTGCCAGCCTTCGCGGTGATATCCATCGCCATGAGCATCACATGGGCCTTCGCCCTCACCTACCTGGTGTTCGGCGTCTGGCTGAGCATGTCCATCCTATGGCTGGTCCCCTTGGTCCTCTTCGTGATATTGATGGGGATAGGGATGGACTACAACGTGTTCATCCTGACCCGCATCAGGGAGGAGGTCCACAAGGGCAAGGAGATCAAGCAGGCGGTCGTGGACGCGGTCGATTGGACCGGAGGCATCATCACCGCGCTAGCCCTCATCATGGCGGGAGCGTTCGGCACGATCATGCTGTCGAGCAACGCCATGCTGCAGCAGTTCGGTTTCGCCCTGCTGGTGGCTGTCCTGTTCGACGCCATGGTGGTCCGGACATACATCGTGCCGGCCGCCGTCACCCTCATGGGCAAGTGGGCATGGTGGGCACCTGGACGCCTACAGAGGACGGGACGCGAAGAAAAGATGAGCAAGACCGAGTAAACCCTTTCAAACCCTTTCACCATTTCTTTTCAGGCCGAGACAGGTCGATCCATCACCATTCGTCGGCTAATGTGATCAAGTTTCATTGGGGACAATCGACCAATCCAGCACATGTCGCCCGAACGCTCGATCCAAAAATATGATGAAAAGGATCAAATGATCGATGCAGCTTGACGGCCCCATCCCCTCTGCCAGGAAGTGCAGACAATGAGCCTGATGACCAGTTCGCCTACCTCTTGCTGTTGAACGCGCTCATTCTGTCATCCGGGCCCCTGTCAGGGACCGGCATCTCCATGAACATGGCCTCTGCAGCCGGTGATCGCTTTTCGAGCACGCTGCATCATGATCCACGTTCACTTGAGAAGACCGATGCCACGTAGGAGAACCCTCTTGGAGCGTCCTGCCCTGCATCCTTCTCAAGGGCCAATTCCGCCCTTCCTCCATCATGGAGCGTGGCAAGCCAGAGGTGGCATAGTGCGATGCCTGCGTTCACCTGGTTCATCCGGTCGGTGATCACCGAGCGAGCATGGTGCACCCTGATGACATCCTCGTTCCCGGTGAAGTACCAGCTCTGCCGGTTCATCCCTGAAGGGGCAAGGCGGGCAGGCTCAAGCAATCGCTCCATCCCTTGAATGTCGGTCATCTCCCCGAGCGGCCTGCGCTTGAACTCCGATACGCTTTGGCGATGAACCTCCTCCGCCGGCATCCCGAAGGCCAGGGAGATGACGAAATTACGGTCGGAGACCTTCTTGACATCCCTGGTAGGCCTCGGGCCCCCTTGCCAGCAGCTCCCTATGCCCCTAGACGACAGGAAGAGGTCCATCTGCTGTAGCATGAATCCGGCATTGGCCGCGAATCCTTCCTTGGCCTCAGAGAATATTGCAAGAAAATGCGGAGCCTCCACCTTGAACGGACCTCTGAGATCATCGCCTCCGATGAACCTCACTTCGGCCCTGATGTCAGGGAATAACGGCTTGAGGGAGTGGGCGAATCGTTCGACCTCCTCCATCGTCCCAGGTTCCAATGGTCCGGCATACCGTCTTACCGAGCGGCGTTTGAATATCGCATCGTACAGAGCGTCCTCATGCATGGTCATCGGACGATATGCGATGGCGGACCATTTCAACCTACTGGAGATCGCCCCTGGCCATCTGTTCGAACAGGGCGGATGGCGTGGTCTTGGCACTGGGCTGGAACATCGCCGAGGCTTGTTTGACCCATCCTTTCCTCACCGCAGGGAGGCTCTTCCCTTCCAACAGCTGCGCCAGGTGCTCGACGAAAGTGGCCACCAATTCCTGGTTGACCTTCTCCACCCCTTCGATCTCCTCGACGATGGACCTGCCTACCATATCCATCAGGAACGCCTTCACTGCAAAGTTCACCTTTCCGGACTGCCGCTTGACTATCTCCAGCATAATCCTGTCCTGGGTAGCCCGGTATACGATCTTCAGGTAGGCCTCTGGTCCAAAGCTCTTGATGTTCAGCATCATGCCGTCGAACAGGACCTCCATGTGCTGTTCCAAGGTTCCGGTTATGGGCTTGCGGAACAGCTTTTCCATCTCGGTGTATCCGCGGCGGAAAGCCTCATGGAGCATGTCCACGGGGTCCTCGAATCTTTCCTTGGCGGCCGAAACATCGACTCCGGCCTGGGCAGCGATCTCCTCCATCGTGACGTTGACTCCCTTCTCCGCGAACAACGGCAGGGCGGCAGAGATCAGTTCGGCATCGAGGTCTTTCTTCTTAGCAGGAGGCATGGGTACCGGGTAAGCGCTGAATGCTCTTAAACCCTCAGCCTTCGGCGGCATCAGTAACCATAGATGGCACCGAACTTCTCGTCAAGATAGCCGATGAACGGCTCGACGTCGAGATCCTTCCCTGTGACGACCTTGACCAGGTCGGCGGGATCGTACAGGTTCCCCTTCGAGTGCACGTTATCTGCCAGCCAAGAGCGGACCGGAGCGAAGTCACCTCTGGCCACGCTCTCCTTCCAATCAGGGACATCGGTCTCCATCTTGCGAAGGAACATGCCTCCGTACAGGTTTCCCAGCGCATAAGATGGGAAATACCCTATGGAGCCGCCGGCCCAATGGGTGTCTTGCATGACCCCTTCACTGTCATGCTGGACCTCAACGCCCAGGTATCTACGGTACTTTTCATTCCACGCCTGAGGAAGCTCGTCCACCGACAGCTTCCCGTCCATGATGTCCTTCTCCAGCTCGAAGCGTATGATTATATGTAGTCCATACGTAACCTCGTCGGCCTCTATGCGGATCTTGGACGGCATGACCGCGTTCACCGCAAGGACGAAGTCCCTTTCTTCGAGGTCGTCCAGCGCACCACCAGTCATCGACCTGAGGCGAGGAAGTATGTATGATAGGAATTCCGGGCTACGCCCGACGATGTTCTCCACGAACCTGCTCTGAGACTCATGGATGCCATGGCTGCACGTGTTGCCCACTGGCTGGTATATCCACTCTCGGGGTAGGGCCTGTTCATAGAGTGCATGACCTCCCTCGTGGAGAACGCTGAACAGGCTGGACATGAAGCGGTCCTCATAGTAATGGGTGGTGATGCGGACGTCGTCGTAATAGCCGATGGTGAACGGATGCTCCGTCTCATCCAGCCTACCGGCGGCTTCCGCCCCCTCGGTCTGGTATCCAATGAACGACATGGCCTCCTTGCTTATGCCTAGCTGCATCTCCACGGGGACCCGGCGTTTCATGATGGAGAGGTCAGGCCTTGCATCGGACGAGGCCACGCTGTGCATGATCCTCATCAATCCATCACGCATCTCCGTGAACACATCGGAGATGCGGCCTTCCGTCATCCCCGGTTCATATATGTCGAGGAGAGCGTCGTATTCGGTTCTGGAACCCTTGACATCCCTCAGGATGGCCGCCGACTCCTTTCGAAGCTGGATCATACTATCCAGCTCCGGCCGGTACAATGAATAGTCCTTCGCCGCCTTGGCCTTCTTCCATCGGTCCACGGTTATGGCCGACTGCTTGGCGATCGCTTCCACCAGTTCCTCGGGAAGGGCGACCTCCTCGTCGTAAGCCTTCTTCATGAGGTGCACGTTTCGCTTCTGCACATCGTCCATAGATGCGAGGGCGTGCTCCTTCGTCAATGCATCGAGCAGCATACCCACCCTTGGATCGACCAACGTCTGGTGAGCTATCACCTCTAGCAGGGCAAGTTGCTCGGATCTTTGCCTTATCCCCTTGGGGGGCATCTTAGTCTCGAGGTCCCAATGAAGGATGGCTCCAGCGGAACCGATTACTGACAGGCGTTTGGCGATGGCAAGAAGATCTGCGTACTTGTCCTGAAGGTCTCTCATGTTGGTCATGCCAGAATGGCGCCCCACTGTCTATAATCTTGTCGCGGGCGCGCCATGGCGCTGGCTTCCGTGCTCCATCACTTGGCCATGGAGGCCATCTTCACGTCGACAGCCTGGGGAAGCTTTATTGAATGCCGCTCAAGAAAGGATATGATATGGGCGTAGCAGCTCTCCGGCGGTATGATGTGTCCCGCACCTGGTATGTATACCATCTCGCTGTCGGAGATACCGCGTGCAATCGCTTCTCCCATGTATGGAGGGACCATTATGTCCTCTTCTCCATGGATGACCAGAGTAGGGCACTTGATCTTGTGCAGGCGACGGGCACTGTCGAACGCGTCAAGGGCGGCCTTCTGCCTCATGAACCCCTGGAGCGTCTTGCCCTCGTCCTCCTTGTTGCGTGGCTGGGGGATCAGCTTCTTTCCAGAGTAATATGATTGGGTAAGGCACCAGGTGTTCATCATCTGCATGAAGTTATTGATGCTCGCGCCCTCCTTCACCGAGTTGAGCATGGCGTCGATGGCATAGCTGGAGCGGTCGGGGCGCCTGGTGTATGTGGACATCAGGATCAGGGACGCCACCTCATCGGCATGGCGTAGCGCGACCTCCTGTGCCACGTTGCCTCCCATGGACCATCCCAGGACGTGATATCTGCTGAACCCGAGGCCGTTCATGAGGCCTGAGACATCATCGGCCAGCTCGGACATGGTGAACTGCCTGTCCGGTGCTTCCGTGAGGCCGGAGCCACGGCAGTCCATCAGGACGACGTGACAGTGGTCCTTGATGAGGGGAACCATCTTCTTCCAGTTGTACAGGTCGCCGCACAGCCCAGGTATCAGGACCAGAGGCTCGCCCTCGCCGTAGGTGTGGTGATGGATGCGAACCTCGCCCACGTTAAGGTAAGGCATGTTCGCCTCCGACGCCGACGAGCATCAAATATGTTGCGGTGCCTCCAGGCCTCATGCGTCCGGCCATAGCTCGGCCGCCATCTCCCTCAGCTTGTACTTCATGACCTTTCCGCTGGCGGTTAGCGGATACTCGTTGACGAAGGCGATGTACTTCGGTATCTTATACCACGCGATCTTCCCGCGACAGTAGTCCTGTACATCCTCCGCGGTCATGGTGACGCCTGGCTTCAGGATGATGAACGCTCCCGGCTGCTCACCGTATTTCTTTGACGGTACGCCAACGACCTGGGCGTCGCTGATGCCCTCAATGCGGTGAATGAAGTCCTCCACCTCCTTTGGATAGATGTTCTCGCCGCCACGGATGATCATGTCCTTCAGGCGCCCGGTGATGGCGAAATATCCGTCCTCGTCCATCACGCCGATGTCCCCGGAGTGCAGCCAGCCGTCCTTATCGATGGCCTTGGCGGTCTCCTCCGGCATGTTGTAGTAGCCCTTCATGACGTTGTAGCCGCGGCAACAGATCTCTCCAGGCTTCCCGGGGCCGAGATGCTCGCCCGTCTCGGGATCGATCACCGCCACTTCAACACCGGGCAGCGCCTTCCCTACCGTGGAACATTTCTTCTCCAGTGACGGCTCGTCGTAGCGGGTCTGCGTCATTCCCGGGGAAGACTCGGTAAGGCCGTAGACGATCGTCACCTCCTTCATGTTCATGCGCTCCACGCACTCTTCCATCGTCTTCACCGGGCAGGGCGATCCCGCCATTATGCCCGTGCGAAGGGTGGAGAAGTCGAACTTGTCGAACAGGGGATGTTCCAGGATGGCGATGAACATGGTGGGGACGCCGTAGAGCGCGGTAGCCCTCTCCATTTCGATCGACATCATCACATTGACGGGGTCGTACTTCTCTAGGATGACCATCGTGGAGGCATGGTTGACGCAGGCCATGACCGCCAGCACGCAGCCGAAGCAGTGGAACAGCGGGACCGGGAAGCACACGCGATCGTTCGGACCTAGGTTCTCGTTGACACCTATCCAGTACCCATTGTTGCCTATGTTGTGATGGGTCAGCATCACACCCTTGGGAAAGCCCGTCGTCCCGGAGGTATACTGCATCATGACGACATCATGGGTGGAAAGCGTCGCCTGCCTCTCCATGTACTCCTCATCGCTGACCTGGACGGCCATGTCCATGACCTCGTTCATGGAGTACATGCCGCGATGCTTCTCTGGGCCGAGGAAGATGACCCGCTGCAGATGCGGGAACCTCTCCGAGCGCAGGCGGTCGCGAGGCTGCACCTTCAGCTCAGGTATCAGCTCGTACATCGTGTTGATGTAGTCCGTGTCGCGGTACCCATCGATGATGAATATGTTCTCCGCCTCGGACTGCTTGAGGACGTACTCGATCTCGGAGCTCTTGTAGTTTATATTCACGGTGATGAGTATGGCCCCTATACGCGCCACGGCGAACTGCAGCGTGACCCAATGCGGCACGTTGGTCGCCCATATGGCCACCTTGTCGCCTTTCTTGACGCCAAGGGCCATGAGGCCTTTGGCCACCCTGTCCACCGTCTCGGAGAACTCCCTCCAGGTCTCTCGGTAGTCGCGGTCGGCGTATACCACCGCCTCATTGTCCGGGTACTTCTTCACAGCTTCGTCCAGCAACTGCCCCAGTGTGACATCGCGCGTGAACTGTCCTTCCATCATGTCACGCACCTCACGCGGGCATGTATATCACTGCATAGATGGAGGCGGGAGCGCCGTTCGCCGCTCCTACATGATGCGGCACCACCGAATTGTAGTACATGCTGTCCCCTTCCTTGAGCTGGTAGGTCTTCTTCCCGTACCTCAGCACGACCTCGCCCGAGACGACGATGATGAACTCCTCGCCCTCGTGAGAGGAAAACTCCACGCTGTCCGTAGGCTCGATCTGTATGAAGAACGGCTCCATATGGCGGTCCGTCTTTCCCTTTCCAAGGAGATAGTAGTTGTAGCCGTTGTTGCCCTCGCCGCGGTGAGGCAGCGTCTCTGCCTTTCTCTCGTCCTTGCGCACGATGAGGGGATCCTCCCTGAAATGGTCGTCGGTAAAGGTTCCCAGGCGCTGCCCTAGCGCCCTCGACAACTTGACCATGACGCCGATGGACGGATAGGTCTTTCCTTCCTCCACATTGGTGATGAGGGCCGGTTCTATGCCGGTGTTCTTGGCCAGGTCCTCCACTGATAGGCCCAGTTTCTCGCGGTATGTTCTTATGCGGCTGCCGAGTTTGTCTGAAGCGTTCATACGATCGACCTGATGAGTTTTCCCCGAAACCAAATCCGAGCTTTTATTCTTTACATTCTCGATGTCACTGCCCGCGAGCCGCAACTCGTCGGGCTTCCTCGAACACCTTTACGTTCTTCTCCACCAGATGAGGTTTGGCGGAGAAGCTGTCTGCAAGTGCGGCCAACAGATGCTCGTCCCCTATCGGAACCAGGCCGAGCGCTGAGAGCGCGCCAAGGAAGGCGGTGTTGACCGCCTTTGGCACCCCGCAGCTCTTGGCCACATCCATCGCCGGGAAGGGCAG
>LFRW01000013.1 GCA_001512965.1 Methanomicrobia archaeon DTU008 | reverse complement strand
CTACCAGCTCATCCGTTCCGAAGGTGCCCTTGCCGGCCGCGCACCATACGTTGACGCCCTTGGTGTCGAGGACAAGAATGTAGGCATCGATCCCGCGAAGAGAAGAGCGCAGGGCGTCGAAACTGAGGGTGTAGTTGGCGCTGACGAGGACCGGAGAGGAGCGATCCGGCTGGCCCAGGCGATATAGGCCGGGCAGGACCCTATGCTCCATGCGGCGATGGCCGAGGCGGGCGAGCAGGTGGTCACGCCGCTCCCTGGGGCCCAGTGTCGATGTGGTCGACATGACCTCGTTCATGCCATCACCTCTCGTCCACTTTACCGGAAAGAAGCGAGCCGAGCCGGTCCTTGACCATCCCAAGGAGTTCGTCGGTCTTGAAGAGATATATGCAGCAGACCCTGCCATCCCTCTCCTTCGTCACCACTGCCAGCTTGTCTCCGGCCTTAAGCTCGAACTTATCCCTTATGTCCTTTGGAAGGACCATCTGCCCTCGTTCGTCCACGCTCACGATGGCTTCCACCCGGAGTTCCTCACGAGGGCAGCAGTCCTCACCGCTCACCTTCCCGTCCATGATGTCCTCTACGATGCTGATTGGAGTAATTAGCCTTTTCTGAACTTTAAGATGATTCAGAGAGTTTGGTAAAAAAGCCTATACCCATTCCGTGCTCTCCTCCCGCTGATGGATGAGACCGACGTCGCGTTATGTCGCCTATTGGTGTACAACTCGCGAACTTCCTATTCTGAACTTGCCGAAACCCTGGGTACCACGGTTCAGAGCGTGCATCGTAGGGTGCAGTCCCTGATCTCGTCCGGAATGGTGGCCAATTTCCATGCCGCCTTCTCGGTGGTCGCGCTGAAAGGCATCTGGGTGATGGTTCATGGCCGGTCCAGGGCCCCCTCACTGTACAAGGTGCTGGATGAGCTTAGGGACGTTCAGGGCATGGACATGGCCTTGGTGGCCACGGACAAGTACCTGTACCTATCGGGAGTGGTGTTCGATCCCAACCGCATAGGCAATTTCGTCTCTGCCGTGACCAAAAAGGCCCAGTTGGACGATCCAGACATAGGGGTGGTGCAGTTCCCCCTTCCCTCACCGGACAATGAACCGATCATCTACCCTATGGACGTCAAGATAGTTCAGGCCCTTTCCGAGGACTCCCGCCGCCCCGTCACAGAGATCGCCAAGGAACTGGGCGTGGCGCCGAGGACGGTGCGCAGGCACATAGATCGGCTGACCCGAGAGATGTTGGTCCATTTCTCGATGGAACTATACCTCAATCGCTCCTCGGACCTATTTGCCGCCTTGCATCTGACCATCAAGAAAGGGCAAGAGCACGAGAAGGCCGCGGTGGCAATGGTGAAGAAGCTGGCCCTACAAGAGATCATCACCTATCATTTCGGCGACCGGCCTGACCAGTTCATCGTGGTGTTCTGGTCATCCAGCATCGGCGACATCAACGGCACGGTGGCCGACCTGGAGATGAGCGGGATGTTCGAGGAGGTGCGACCGAACCTGATACTCGATGCTCGCTACTACGAGGGATTGCGGGGATCGATCCTTCCGGTCCACGGTGGGCCCAGTAGATGAAGGGGGCGATCCCGGACGTTCATTTCTTCAATCGTGGGCGAGAAGATATGCACCATATCAGCTCCCATGGTGCATCTTTTCAATCTCGGCATTGACTGAAAAAGAAGAGCCGTTCCGGCATATTCTTGTTCAAGGTGAAAATCATGAAACATAACAGAACCAAAGGAACCGTCGCAATAGCCATGCTGGCCATCGTGCAGTCCGCGTTGCGATTCTACTTCGCCCTCGGAACCACTGGAGCGCTGGGAAGTGACATCGAGGCCCAGTTGACCACCCTTCTGGAGAACCCTGTCACACAGCCCATGCTCCTTCTGACCGTACCCTTCCTACTGCTTGGAGCGTTCGGTATGATCACTGCGGCCGGCCTGCTCGAAGGGCGGCCGTGGGGAGCCTACGGCACCATCGCCCTCAGCGTGGTCACCATCATCTACGATGCCTGGGCCATCGTGGCCATACAGAGCACCGCGATCTTGGGCATGGTCCTGCCAGCACTCTTCATCGGCTACCTTTTGCTCGTCCGCCGCGATGCACTGTCCTCCCGAGAGGTGGCGGCATGAACGTTCTCGTGGCGTTCGGGACGAAATATGGCAGCACGGCGAAGGTGGCCGACGCCGTCGCCTCCGAGCTGATCGCCAGGGGCGCCTCCGTCGAGGTGGTCGACCTTCGAGAACGGATCCCCACCGACCTCGATCGCTATGACCTGTTGATCGTTGGGAGCCCCGTTTTCATCGGCAAGTGGACCAAACCCGCACAGGAGTTCCTTCGCAAGAACGCCGATGCTCTGGCGAAGAAGAAGGTGGCGCTGTTCGCATGCTGCAGCGACATCCTGTTCGAAGATAAAGTGGAGGCTGCCCGCAAGATGTACCTAGAGGATGTGGCGGGGTCGAACGGCCTTGAGCCCGTAGCAATGGGCTTGTTCGGGGGAGAGGTGGACTTCGCCAAGTACGGCATGTTCACTAGATTCCTTCTATCCCGAGTGGGAGCCAAGGAAGAGATGGAGAAGAAGGGCATGGACATATCCCGCCCTTATGATTTCCGCGACTGGGAACGGATAAGGAAATGGGCCAGGGACCTGGCCTGAAACATCTTCTCAATCATGGAGGACTATGTTCTCGTTCTCCACGACCGCCTTGTCATGACCATTGTGGCGGCCTTCCGCCTTCTCCCTTCGGCAGGTCTCGACCATTTCGGCGATCTCGGCAGAACTGTAGTCCACCACCCCCTTGGCGATGCCGTTGATGCGCACCACCTCTCCCTTCTTGAACTTGCCCTCCACCGAGATGATCCCACAGGGGAGAAGGCTCTTCCCGTCCCGGATCGCCCTCTCGGCCCCTTCATCGATGTTTATCTTCCCACGAGGACAGGCGAACAGAATCCAACGCTCCCTGTTTGAATACCGCACATGAGGGGTGAACAGCGTGCCAAGCTCCTCGCCGTTCACGATCCTCACTATTACGTTTGGCTCATGGCCATTGGCGATGACCATGTTGCATCCTGATTCCATGGCCACCCGGGCGGCGCTTATCTTTGTCCGCATCCCGCCGGTAGAACGCTCGTTCTTACGGCTGCCAGCGATCCGCTCTATGTCCTTGGTGATTTCGTCCACGGTCGGTATCAGCCTTGCGTCGGGATCCGTCTCCGGGTTCCGATCATACAGACCGTTCACGTCCGTCAGCAGGATGAGGAGATCTGCATCCATCTTGCTGGCGACCAGAGCTGACAATTTGTCATTGTCTCCGAACACCTCCTCGATCTCATCGGTCGATATGACATCGTTCTCATTGACGACCGGGACCACTCCCAGGCGGAACAGTTCGTCGATGGCCTTTCTCAGATCGAGGTAACGCGCCCGGTTGGAGAACGCCCCATAGGTGAGGAGCACCTGGCCAACGCTCATGCCGAAGGCGCGAAATGCATCGCGCCATGCCATCATCAGGATCGCCTGCCCCACGGCGGCGCAAGCCTGCTTCATGGCAATGTCCTTGTTCTTCCCATCAAGCCCCAGCTCTGCAGAGCCGGTACCGATGGCCCCCGACGTGACGACTATGCTCTGGATCCCTCTCTCCTGCAGCTCCCAGATCTGTCTGGCCACATCTTCCAAATATCCCTGGTCGACCGTGCCATCCTCGCGGCAGATGGTGTTCGTGCCGATCTTCACCACTACTCGCCTGGGCGCTAGCCTTCTCATGCCAACCGCCTATGTGTGAACTTCCGGGCGTCCTTCCCTGTGTAATCGCTGACGATGTGTCCGTTCCCTGAAAGGACGTACTTGTAGATCACCAGGCCTTCCAGCCCCACAGGCCCGCGGGCATGGGTCTTGTTGGTGGAGATGCCTACCTCTGCACCTAGCCCATAGCGATAGCCGTCGGCGAAGCGGGTGGAAGCGTTCCACATGACGGAGGATGAGTCCACCAGATCGAGGAACCTTCTCGCGGTGCCGGGATCGGACGTTACTATGGCGTCCGTATGATGCGACGAATAGCGGTTTATGTGATCGATCGCCTCGTCCACCGAACCCACGACGCGGATGCTGAGCACTAGGTCTCCATACTCTGCCGACCAGTCGTCCTCCGTCGCCTCCTCGGCATCGATGATGCCTCTAACCCTCTCGTCACCCCTCAGCACCACTCCAGCCTCGGCGTATTTGGCCGCCATCATGGGGAGGAAGTCCTTGGCCACGTCGTCATGGACGAGCAAGGTCTCCATGGAATTGCACACCGCCGGGTACTGCACCTTGGCGTCGAAGCATACCTTCATCGCCATGTCCAGGTCCGCCGACCTATCCACGTACGTGTGGCAGACGCCGGCCGCATGTCCGAGCACGGGTATGCGCGTGGACGCCTTTATTGAACGGACCAGTTCGTTAGAGCCACGGGGAATGATCAGGTCGATCAGGTCATCGTGCTTCAATAGTTCCTGGAACTGCTCCCTGGTGGAGAGCAGCTGCACGGCATCGGCAAAGCGTTCATCGACCGATGTCGCAGCCCCCACGATGGTCCGTGCCAGGGCCTCGTTGGTACTCTTGGCTTCGATGCCGCCCTTCAGAAGCACGGCGTTGCCGGAACGCAGACACAAACAGGAGATCTGAACCAAGGCATCTGGGCGGGACTCGAACACCACCCCGATCACTCCGATGGGACATGATATCTTCTCCAGAACGAGACCTTCGTCCAACTCGGTCCGGGAGAGCGTTTTACCTACCACATCCTCTTGCTCGACCAACGAATGGATGGAGCGGATCGAATCCTCGATCTTCTCCCGATCATAACGCAGGCGCTTGAT
>LFRW01000016.1 GCA_001512965.1 Methanomicrobia archaeon DTU008 | reverse complement strand
AGGCTGGTACCGATAGCGTCGGCGCACCTGTCGGGCGTATCTTACAAGACGATAGGGGAGGGTGGCATCGGCCTATTGGAAGAGATGGCCGCTGACGCCAGAGTGTGCGTTCCAACGACCTTGAACCCGGCAGGGATGGATCGCGAACGATGGAAGGAGATGGGCATCTCTCCCCGTTTCGCCGATAGGCAGGAACACATCATCAGATGCTACGAGAAGCTTGGCGTGATCTCCGACTGTTCATGTACCCCTTATCTTGGAACCAACATGCCAAGGCGTGGACAGCATATCGCATGGGCGGAGTCCAACGCACTGAGCTTCGCCAATTCTGTAATCGGGGCCAGGACCAATCGCGAGGGCGGTCCGGGCGCACTTGCAGCCGCCATCATCGGCAAGACGCCTGAATATGGACTCCATATCACGGCCAACCGGGCCCCTGCCGTGGTGATAGAGGTGGAGGGCGACGATATAGACTATTCCATGCTTGGCCAGGCCGCGGGAGCGATCTCCGGCGCCCGCATACCATATTTCAAGGGCATAAGGCCGACCATCGACCAGCTCAAGACCCTGGCCGCAGCCATGGCCGCCGCTGGATCGGTCGCCATGTTCCATGTCGAAGGCATCACGCCGGAAGCAGGCTCCTTCAGCATCGACGGCCTTGAGAGGATCGGCGTAGGCAAGAAGGAGATGGAACGGGCAAGGGAGAAGGTGAACACGGGAACCGAACCGGAACTGGTCGCGTTCGGCTGCCCCCATCTCTCGGTGGACGAGATAAGGAAGCTGGCATCCATGCTCAAGGACCGCCGCCCGCGAGGGGACGCCGAGGTCTGGTTCTGCACCTCTCGCCATACTCTCTCCCAGTGCCCGAAAGAGGCCAAGGAACTGGAGCGCTTTGGAAAGTTGGTATGCGACACATGCATGGTCGTCACGCCGATAGAGGAGAGGTTCAAATGCACCGCCACCAACTCTGGGAAGGCATGCAACTATCTCGCCACGTTATGCTCCCAGAAGGTGGTGTATCGTGATACCAAGGGAATGGTGGAGCTGATATCATGATATTGAAGGGAAGGGGGATCTCTCGCGGGATCGCCAGCGGGGAGGTGCTGCTCAACGACTCCCCGGTAAGCTTCCTGGGCGGGGTGGCGCCCTCGACGGGCGAGCTGACCTGCTGCCCAGGCAGCTCGATCAAAGGTCAGGTGTTCGCGTTCCCCAGGGGAAAGGGCAGCACGGTCGGTTCCTACGTGATGCTCGAGATGAAGAGGGTTGGAACCCTGCCCGCGGCGATCCTCAACGAGTCGGCCGAACCCATCGTGGCGACTGGCGCAGTGCTCTCCGGCGTACCCCTGGTCGATGGCATCGACCTCTCCCTGTTGCGCACGGGGGATCGATGCACGGTCGACGGCACGGCGGGGACCGTGGAACTGCCCGATGTCAAGGAGGTCCATGTCGTGTCCTGCTTCCTTCGATGCGACGAAAAGGTTCTGATGCTCAAGCGCAGCGATAAGGTCGGGACGTTCAAGGGCCATTGGGCGGCGGTAAGCGGCTATGTGGAGGAGGATGAGACGCCGCGGCAGACGGCCCTGAAGGAGGTCAGGGAAGAGCTGAACATGCTGGAGCCCGAACTCGTCCGTTCAGGTCAGCCCATGCGAGTGAGGGATGGCGACGTCATCTGGGTCGTGCATCCCTTCCTGTTCCAGACAAAAGAGCGTTCGATCACGATAGACTGGGAGCATACGGAGTTCCGATGGGTGAGCCCTTCCGAGATGGCGGGGCTGAACACAGTCCCAGGTCTGGAGGCCGTGTATCGCTCCCTGGTCAAGTGAACGGCCGGCCGACGAGGTCGGCCGGTCCGGCCATGTTCCGTCCGGATCTGACGCATGCGGGACCCCTGCTGACACGAGATGTCCTGGCATGGGCATGATCCGTCATGTTTTCCATCATCACGTCATCAGGAAATCGGACATGTAGATGGGCTCTCGTCGAGGCCTTCGACAAGGTTACAGCCTCGATCGAGAGGCCCAGGGGGCCAGGCCCCCATCAGTTCTTCGTTCCCGAGGGAGTGAGGGCGATATCGATCTTCAGACCGTCTACCTCCCATTCCACCAGATGCTTGCCTTGAGGGGACTCCGTGAAGTCCAGCCCCACGGCTCGGACCTCCTTCATGATGTGGTCCTGCCATGGTTTGAGGTTCTCCGTTATGTCGGCGGGAGCATGCATCTCGACCCGCACGAACTCCTCGACGTCGAGCTTCATATCCTTGCGCATCTGCTGGATCCTGCGAGTGATCTCGCGGGCGTACCCCTCGGCCTGAAGCTCCGGGGTCATGTTGAAATCTATGTAGAGGTCGCCGCCATCGAACGGCACGGCCACTACATTTTCAGGCAAGCTCGGCTCCTCTCCGGCGGGGAGGTATTCGATCTCCTTGACGTTGGATTGCGAGAGCAGAACCTCCTCCATCGGCCTTATGAGGTCCAAGGTCGCCGGGTCACTCCCCCTGACGAGTATCCTCTGCAGCGGCCAGCGAAGCTTGACGTTCTTCTTCTGCCTTTCCTTGGCGATCTCCTCCACAAGCTCCTGCATGAGCGCCATGGAGGCCTCGACATCCTCGTCGATCAGAGACCCATCGGCCTCTGGCCAGTCGGACATGTGAAGGGTGATGAGCCTCCCGTCCATCGCCTGATAGATCTCTTCCGTTATGTGCGGGCAGAATGGAGCGAGCAGCTTGACCGCGGTCATCAGCCCTTCGTAGAGCGTGTGATACGCAGCCAGCTTGTCAAGGTCCGTCGCCTCCCTCCACATGCGGTCGCGTATGAGCCTCACGTACCAGCGAGACAGGTCCTCGAGGACGTAATCCTCCAGTGCGCGGCAGGCCTTATGGAGGTCGCAGGTCTCGATGTTGCGGGTCACCTCGGTCTTCAGCTTCTCGGTCCTGGAGGTCAACCAGCGGTCCTCGGGGCGCAGGGCCGCCTTCACGGCAGCTTCATCCACGGCCAGATGGTCGTAGTTGTCCAGGCTCATGTACATGGTGGCAAAGCTGGCCACGTTCCACAGGATGTTCAGCATCTTGCGGGCGTTCTTCACGCCTTCGTTCTGGAACGATATGTCCTCCCATGGGGCTGAAACGCGAAGGAGGTAGAAGCGAAGGGCGTCTGCGCCGAACTCCGCCATGACCTTCGACGGCTCTACGACATTGCCCTTGGACTTGGACATCGGTTGCCCCTGGCTGTCAAGCATCCATCCATGGACCAGCACCGAATCGTAGGGGGCCCGATCGAAGGCGATGCAGGAAGATCCCAGCTGCGAATAGAACCAACCGCGGGTCTGGTCGTGCGCCTCGGTGATGAACTTGGCCGGCCACCACCTTTCGAACTCCATCTTGTCCCTTGGGTAGCCCAGTTGAGCCCAGGATGCCACTCCGGCGTCGAACCATACGTCCAGAACGTCCTGGACCCGCCTCATCTCCTCGCCGCACTCTTCACATTCGAACAACACGTTGTCGATCCACGGGCGGTGAAGGTCCATTCCTGGCTCGTACCCCTTCGCCCCTTCCAGGTCGTCCCGGGAGCCGACCACCTTCATGTGGCCGTTGCAGCATGTCCATACGGGGATGGGTATGCCCCAGTACCTCTGCCTGGAGATGCACCAGTCACGAGCGTTCGCCGTCCAGTCATATTCGCGGCCTGAACCTGCCCATTCCGGGACCCACTTGACCCGAGAGATCTCGCTGAGCATCAGGTCCTTCACCTGCGTCACGCGGAGATACCACTGGTCGGTGATCCGGAACAGGATGCCGGACTTGCACCTCCAGCAGTGGCCGTAGCGGTGCTCCACCGTACCGGAATGGAACATGAGGCCCTTGTCCTGGAGGCGCTCGATTATCACGGGATTGGCCTTCTTCACGAACATCCCCTGGTACTCGCCGCCTTCGGTGGTGAAGCGGCCGCCTTCGTCTATCGGGCATAAGGCCATCAGGCCGAACTTCTGCCCGATCTCGAAGTCCTCCGGACCATGGCCTGGCGCGATATGTACCAGACCGGTCATGTCTGCCTCCACGGTGTCCGAGGGCACGACGCGGTGCACCCACTCCCCAGACACCTCGTTCTGGATGGGCACCTCATCTCCCAATGGGGGCATGTACTCCGTTCCGACAAGGTCCTCGCCCTTGATGACCTGCAGGACCTCATGCCGCTCCCAGCCCTCCAGCTGTCCGATCTGCTCCGCGAGCGACTCCAGAACTATGACGGTATCGCTCTCATCTCCGCGATCGTAGCGAACCTTCGCATAGAGATATTCGGGATGGGCGGCCACGGCCATGTTGGCCGGAAGCGTCCAAGGGGTCGTGGTCCATATGAGCAATGAGACGCCTGGCTCATTGCGCAGTGGGAACTTCACATAGATGGAAGGGTCCTTCTCCTCCCAGTAGTCGATCTCCGCTTCGGCCAATGCGGTCTCGCAACGCGGACACCAGGAGATGACGCGGTTCGAGGAGACCAGCAGGTCCTTGTCATGGGCCTTCTTAAGCGTCCACCACGCCGCCTCTATGTACTCGGGCGTGATGGTCATATAGGGATTCTCCCAGTCCATCCATACGCCTAGGCTCTTGAACTGCTCGTTCATCATCTTCTGATGGGTCAGCGCGAAGTCCTTGCAGCTCGATACGAAGCGGTCGATGCCGTAGGTCTCGATGTCCTTCTTGCTCTTGATGCCGATGGACTTCTCCACCTTCACCTCGATGGGAAGGCCATGCATGTCGTAGCCCGGTTGGTCGCGGACATTGAGGTTGTGCATTCGCTTGAACCGTATGATCGAATCCTTGATGATCTTGTTAAGGGCAGTGCCCAGATGAATATAGCCAGTGGTGTATGGCGGGCCATCCACGAAGTAGTAGTCCGGCCCGGAGGCCCGGAGCTCCTTGGTCTTGTGGTAGGCGTTTGTCTCGTTCCATCTCTGCTGGACCCTTTTTTCCAGCTCTGGGGGGTTATAATTTTTCTGAACCTGCTTTATCATCGCTCGGTCCCTGGCACGGTAAGGGACTACCTCTTTAAAAGATATCGTCGAGGATTGATACGCTGGCCACTTCGGCCATCATACCCATCGGTCAAGGCTGACCTGCGATCTTGGCATCTCGGCCTTCTTGCTGGGCCTCTTCCTTCCATCGAGCCGGTCCAGCGCCGAAAGGACGCGCTTCTCCGAGAAGCCATGCTCGTCGCTAAGGTAATCAAGGATCTTCTCGCGGTCCGGGCTTCGCCATTCCATATCCTGGACGTCGACCTTCTCGCTTCTCAGGAATATGTCCTGCACGCACTCCGCCTGCGGTATGCTCTCCCCCAGGGCGCGCAACGCCCCATCGAGGTCACCATGTTGCTGAATGAGCTTGAGCCCTTTCTTCGGGCCGATCCCCCTGATGCCTTGGTTGTAATCTGTCCCCATCAGGATGGCCAGGTCTATCAGCTGCTCCCTTGACCGCAGGCCATTGGCCTCCAGCACCTTGGACAATTCTATGAGCTCGATGCTGATGTCCCGGTACACCTTGGAGCCTGGCATCTTCCTCCTTCCGGTGATGTTGAGGTTCCGGACGAGCCGCGGAGCGCCGAAGAGCAGGGAATCGAAGTCCTGGGACGATGCCGCCCACACCTGTCCCGTGGATGCCATGTATGCCGCCTGGGCCTCTCCCTCCTCCGGCGCCTGAACGATAGGTATGCCGAGGTAGGTGAGCAGTATGCGGGATGATTCAGCTATCTCGTTGGTCATGCGGGACGATTGGGTGGCCTTGCACCTGGCCCTCTCGATGTCGCCTTCAGTGATGGCCTCCTCCCACTCCTGTTGCGCCTTCGACCTTCTCTCCGAGCGTTCTGCAAGCGTCTGCGACTTCAGCTCATGAGGGACGCCGTCGAAGACATAGATGGGCTTAATGCCCGCTTCGAGCAGATTGACGTTCCTGTAGAGCAATCCCGCCAGATGGGACGTCACCCTGCCACTGGCATCCTTCAGCGGGGTGCCGTCCGGTCCGCGGATGGTGCTGAGGAACTGATAGATCGCATTGTACGCATCGATGGCGACGGCCTTGCCGCTCAGGTCCTCCAGCGACAGGTTCTCTACCGGCACGATGCCGGAAAGATTCACGCCCATGGAGCTTCCTCATTCTCCGTCAGGTGATTTATCCCTTCTGGCCATCAATCCTCGTTCCTTGGCATGTACAGGATCAGGAACGCCGCGGCTATCCAGAACAGGATGATCATTATGATGCATATGCCGGCGTTCAGCGCGGCGGCCACCAACAGCAGGATGAGGGGCAGGATTATGGTTACCAGCAGCAGGAACCATTTTGAACTGGTGAATTCAAGGTTCATTCGACCAACCGGAGGATGTGGTGGGGCGGATATGAACCTTACGAGCCCATGATGTGAACGACCTGTTCCGCTTGGGCCCGTTCATCCTGCCGCCATGCATCGCATTTGACGTTCGGACGCCTACCTCTTGTATGCGCGCCACAGCTCCATCTCGGCCCGCATGTCAGGGCTCTTGAACAATGCGCTTCCTGCCGCGAGAACGCTCACACCCGCGTCGATGCATTCACGCCCCGTATCGCGGTTTATCCCTCCATCGACCGCCAGCTCCGCGCTCGATCCGATGGCGTCGAACCGCTCTCTTGCCGCGGCGATCTTGGGAAGGCCGACCGGCATGAACGACTGGCCTCCGAATCCGGGCCGGACGGTCATGACGAGTAGCAGGTCGATATGCTCCAAGTAAGGCTCGACGGCGGTGAAAGGCGTCTCGGGGTTCAGGGACAGGCCCGCCTTCTTCCCGAGCGAGTGGATCCGATCGATCGCTCCCTTGACATCCTCGGTAGCCTCCACATGTACTGTTATGTAATCAGCTCCAGCATCAGCGAATTGTTCGATGTATCGCTCTGGAGAGGTGATCATCAGATGGACGTCGAACGGAAGGGAGGTGCATGGACGAATTGCCTTGACGACCGCGGGGCCGATGGTTATGTTGGGTACGAACACGCCGTCCATGACATCGACATGGACCCAATCAGCACCCTCCGTTTCGAGGCGTCCGACCTCTTCCCCCAGACGACTGAAGTCCGCCGAGAGTATGGATGGAGCGATCTTGATCATGCTTTCGCCTATCGTTTGCCTGCTAATAACTGTTCTGGGACGGTGCCGTGGGGGAGCACGTCCACCTTCGGAACCTATTTATCGAAAGGATGAAAATCCCTGGCCCATGGCAGAGGACAAATGCGGGGTCGCCGGCTGTGACCAGCCTGCCGTCAGATCCTATGCTCGAGAGGCATGTGAAAGCGCTGGCCTCAAGCCAGCGGATGAGAAGGCTCGAAGGATGCACCTGTGCAAGGAGCACAACAAGCAGTTCAAGAAGGCCACCCGCACGGATCGAAAGCTCGAGACCCTGGGGCGCTGACCAATCCCCCTGGGTGCAATTTCTTCACCCTTTCTGCGTACAATATATATCAGGCCGCGACTCGCCTCCCCGCCCTCGTGATCATATGCCCATGAAGGGAGTGAGTCAGAAGAGGGAAAGACAGTACGAGCACATCAAGGAGAGCGAGATGGAAAAGGGGCGCTCGGAAGAGGAAGCGGAGCGCATCGCCGCCGCAACGGTGAACAAGACCAGACGGGAGAAGGGCGAGACGAAGGACAGGTGAGCAGCGCAACCTTTAATCGGAGCAGTTGCGTTGCCATGGTGTGCAACTGACCTTCCTTGGAACCGGTGGTGGCCTCCCCTCGCCATCGCGCGGAGTCAGCGCCTTGGCCGTCCAGATCGGCCGGGAGATAATCCTTTTCGATTGCGGCGAGGGCACGCAGCGACAGTTCATGCTCTCTCCCCTATCGTTCATGAGGGTCAACAACATCTTCATCACGCACTATCATGGCGATCACTTCCTCGGGCTGCC
>LFRW01000003.1 GCA_001512965.1 Methanomicrobia archaeon DTU008 | reverse complement strand
ATGTTCTGTCCAAATTGTGGGACGAATGTTCCAGATGACGCAGAGTTCTGCAGCAACTGCGGTTATGGACTTAAGACCGGGCAGGCCCCCAGGCCTAACGCGCCTTACGCCCCAAGCCAGCCATATGCACAGCCGTTTTTCAACATACCGACCAAGAGCGAGATCCTGACCATCCTGCTGGCGTTCCTGATACCTGGTGCCGGCCACCTTTACGTGGGCCGCCTCACGCGGGGACTGATCGTCCTGGTCTCCTACTTCGGGATTACGGCCATTTCGATGATCGTGTTGTTCACGTCCATTCCGGGCTTCGCGTCGGGCGATGTATCGGACATCATGAACAATACGGGCATCATCGCGATCATGTCGGTCCTGAGCATAATAGCACTGGTGATCTGGATCGTCCAGCTGATCGACGCCTACAACCTCACCAAGCAGTACAATGACACGGTCAGGCGGACCGGGCAAGCTCCCTGGTGAGGCCTTATCCCTTCCTTTCTTTTTTTCCGTCGCCAAACCCTGGATGCGTGACGACACGGCCCACGGTCGCACTGCATAATGATTATTAGTCGCTAGCTGGTTCAGATAGTCAGGTGCTACATGTTCGATCTGGGAGGCTTGCAGATTGATGGTCTTATCTATGCGGCCACCCTGTTGTTCTTCATATTCGATCCGTTCGCCAGCGTCCCCATGTTCATAGCCTTGACTAAGGGGCTGGACGATCGTGCCCTCATCTCCTCGGCCAACTGCGCGGTCCTGGTGGCGGCCCTGCTGTTCTCGATATTCGTCCTGATAGGCCAGCCTCTCCTGTCGTTGTTCGGGATCACCGCCGAGGGGTTCAGGGTGGCCGGCGGACTGGTCCTGCTGCTCATGGCCATGGAGATAGTGTTCGGCCTGAACCTGATACGCTCGGGAGATCAGAACGTGGCATGGGTCATAATCGCCACGCCCATCCTGTCAGGCCCGGGGGTCATATCGACCGCGATCATCCTCTCCTCACAGTTCGGCCCGCTGACGATATTGCTGGCGGGCAGTTTCTCCCTGATCATAACCTGGGTGCTGATGCGAAACGCTCACCGCGTGGTCAAGATATTGGGAACGACCATCATTGAGGTCTTCTCCAAGGTAGTGGGCCTGCTCATCGCCGCCATCGGGATCGAGTACATTCTGGGCGGCATCACTGCATGGCTTTCCACCCATGGTGCCGGTCTCGCCATTACCGTCCTATGAGGAAACCTTATAAAGCGTCCCGCCACATGGCGCGGCGATGGTCCAGTGCAGCAAATGCGGCCGCGAAGCGGTCACCTTCATCCGATACAATGGAAACCACCTTTGCGGGCCGCACTTCGAGGAGTTCGTGGAGCGCCGGGTCAAGAAGGAGCTGCGCGCCCAGGTCGACCTGGACGTTACGAAGGACATAGCCGTGGCCGTGTCGGGCGGTAAGGATTCCTGCGTGGCCTTGGCCATAATGAAGGGGATCATAGGCGATAGGCGCGATGTCCGCCTCAGCTGCATCACCGTGGATGAGGGGATCGCCGGCTACAGGCCAGGGTCAATAGAGAAGGTGAGGGCGCTATGCCGCTCCCTGGACGTGGAGCATGTCGTGATCTCCTTCAAGGATGAGGTCGGGATGCACATGGACGAGATCTCCGAGCTGCTGGGGGACAGGACGCCATGCGCATATTGCGGGGTGTTTCGCCGACGTTGCATGAACAGGGCCGCCCGGGACATGGGGGTGCAGGCCCTGGCGACCGGCCATAATCTCGATGATACCGCGCAGGCCATCCTCATGAACTTCACCCGTGGGGACGTGGAGAGGCTAGCAAGGCTCGGGCCGCACACACGGGTGCAGCCCGGGCTGGTGCCCCGCATCGCTCCCCTTCGGCGGATACCGGAGAAGGAGACTTATCTTTACGCCATCCTGCGCGGCATCGACTTCGCCGATGCCACCTGCCCTTACTGGGAGGCGGCCCTGCGGAACGAATATCGAGACATCATCGATGGCATGGAATCGCGCACGCCCGGCACCAGGCATTCGATCCTGGCGAGTTACGATGCCATTCGGCCCCTGCTCGGGGAGAAGTATCCGCAATCCGCGCTCCGAACGTGCGTCTGCGGTGAGCCCGCCCCCACCGGCAGATGCATGGCCTGCAAGATGGTCGAGGAGATAGAAGAGAGAAAGAAGTATCTGAGTCAGTAGCTCAGATGTGTAAAAAGGAATAAGGGAGGGCGCTGCCCTGTTCAGAGAAGCTCGTGGTACTCGTACGCCTCGGCGCCTTCGCCCAGGCAGTAGCGGACCTTGGTGAACTCCTTCTTGAGCTCCCAGACGTCCTTCTTGACGACCTCGGGATCCTCCTTCTTGACTACCACGCGGTAGATGAGGCGTGCGACCTCCTCCATCTCCCCCTTCTCCATGCCCAAGCGGGTGAGCTCCTGCGTACCGAGGCGTATGCCCGACGGCCTGACGGAGCTTGTATCGCCCGGCAGCATGTTCTTGTTGACGATGATGTTGGCCCGCTCGAGGTCCTTCGCCACCTGGGCGCCGCCGCCGTGTTCGGCAACGCTGATCGCCAGGGCGTGGGATTCCGTGAAGCCGAGGTGTGGGCACATGACGTCCATGCCCATCTCATGAAGGGCACTGCCCAATGCCTTGGCGTTCTTGATCACCTGGCTGGCATACTTCTTGCCGTAGATCTCGAACTCCGCCAGGGTGATGGCCAGGGCGGCCATGGCGTGCAGGTGGTGCGACGAGGTGACGCCGGGGAACGCGGCCTTGCGCAGCTTGGCCTCGACCTCCTCGCTCAGGTCGTTCCCGAGCAGGATGCCGTGATTGGGGCCAGGGAAGGTCTTGTGGGTGCTGCCCGATATGATGTCCACGCCTTCCCTCAGGGGGTCCTGGAACTTCTTGCCGGCGATCAGGCCGAGCACGTGGGCCGCGTCATACCATACCATGCAGCCAGCTTCCTGAAGCGCATCCTCCAGCTCCTTGATGGGTGTGGGGAAAAGGAAGACGGAAAGGCCGAACTGGGCCACCTTCGGCTTCTCCTTGACGAGGAACTTCCTGGTCGCGTCGATGTCGAGATTCCAGTTCTTGTAGTCCCAGGGATAGTGCACAGGGTTCAAGCCGCGAAGGCCTACCGCACCGAAGGGCGCGGTGGAGATGTGGGCGCCAGATGCCAGTTCAGGGGTGGCGATCTTATCGCCGGGGTTGGTGAGTGCGAAGAGGACTGCGATGTTCGCGACCGTGCCAGATATGGGCCTGACGTCCGCGAACTGCGCGTTGAATATCTTCTTTGCCAGCTCCAGACATTTGATCTCGACCTTGTCGACGTAGATGTTGCCCTGGTAGTACCTCTTGCCCGGCATGCCCTCAGCATAGCGGTCATGGAAGTCGGATATCATCATTTCCTTGGCTAGCGGGCTCATCAGGTTCTCGGAGGCGATCAAGGGGAGTGATTGCTCGAACCATTTCGTGTGTTCCTTCACCTGTTCTCTAATCCAGCATGCATCCTCTTTCATGAAATTTACCGTCTTGACATAATCCAACCCGTAATAAAACATGTTGGTTTCCCAAATCCGACTGGACGCGGCACTGGAGGAGCTGGCAAGGAATAAATACGCCTGGAGAGCAGGAAGGCGAAGGTGAGATCGTGGACGTGCAGTTCATCCTGAGGGACAAATATCGGCGGGCGGTCCTCGAAGACCTTTCCAACGGCGAGCTTGGAAGCGATGACATCGCCAAACGAAATCGCTTTCCCTATGCCAGCGTCGAGAGGGCCATACAGGAGCTGCGAGCCGAAGAGCTGATAGGCGGCCCGGAGGGCGAGCTTTACATAATCTCACGAGGACGACAGGTTCTCTCCGACCTGTTGGAGATGGAGAGAGGCGGCGGTGAGGGAGCTGGCGGGGCCACCGGTCCGCGGAAGTTCCGGGAGATGACCGGGGATGACAGCCGGAAGCGCACCGAGAATCGAGGCAACTAGACCAATCGGCCTTTGAGCTCCTTGATCGACGGGACGGGAGTGGGATCGACCCCCCTGAGGATCGCAAGGTAATAGCTCACGAAATCCCCCAGCATGATCCCGTGGAGCGCGCTTTCCAGGGGAGATGCGCCCTCGAGATCGGCGACCACGGTGTCGATGTCATGATCGTCGAACAGTTCGATGGTGGCGCGCATGAGGTCCAGGGCCATGTAGCCACCGGACCTTGGCAGCAGCATCACGGGGCGGTTGCGCCCGTCCCTGGCCCCGTCGATCCACCCCACGATCTGATTGTGGTCCATCTCCGGGACCTCGCCAGAGAGGCATAGCATCTTGGAGTTCTCGTTGATCTGGGTCTGCCACCGCGTGGCGGCGGAGCGCATGGGCCGGGGAGCGTACACGAAAGGCACGGTGTCCAGCAGGCGCAACGCGATCCTCTTGGCGGCGTTCCTTGCCTGAGGTGAGGATGGAAGCAGGTCCTGCATGAGCGTCTCCAGCGAAGGTAAGAAGGCTCGAATGTCGCTTGCCATGGGTGCAAGTCCGACCGACTCCACTATGCAGGCGGCCGATCCCAGCAGATGTCCGAGCGCCGCCCTCGGCTGATAGCCTGGGGGGACCTTGACCACGTCCAGGCCCTCTCGTTCCGCCACATCCATCAGTTTGCCGCCGGAGGTTATGATGACCATGGGGCAGCCCCGCTCACGGGCAGATGCGTACATGGAGGCGGTCTCCCGGGTGTTCCCGGAGTATGATATCAAGATGACCAGGGTCCTCTCGTCGGCCCATCTAGGAAGGGTTGTGTCCCTTACCACGAAGGTTGGAGCGCTGGAGTTCATCGCCATGTACTCCGCTAGTACATCTCCTCCCATGGCCGAGCCGCCCAGTCCGCCCACCACCACATTCTCCGCCTCCACGTCCCTGCGGATGTCCACCGAGAGCGAGGAGGTGAGCTGTGATGGAAAGGATGTCATCTGGTCCAACATGCCCGATGCATCTATACGGGTAAGTGAGGCCAGGTCATCCAGTTGAGCAAGCATGCCCTCCCTATGGGCGATAAGGGATAATTATAATTGTTGACCTGGGAAACGATCCCGATGCTTACTGGTACGGCTTGGATACCTCATTTCGCGTACTTACACTTAAAATAAATATGAATGTCAGCATGGCGTTGGGGACAATGACAACGAACATAGAGCAAGCTATCAATGCCCTTAGAGAGGGCAAGTTCGTGCTAATTTTTGATTCTGACAGTAGGGAGGCGGAGACCGACATGGTGATCGCTTCCGAGAAGATGACCCCTGAGTCGATACGGACCATGCGCAAGGATGCAGGCGGGCTCATCTGCACCACGGTGCCGGCCGAGACCTGGGAGAAGCTTGATCTTCCATATCTTGCCGAGCTCTTCGTGGAAGCCTACAACAAGCACCCTGGCTTGAGATTGCTGGCCCCCACGGACCTGCCGTATGACACGAAATCCGCATTTGGCATCACCATCAATCACCGCCGTACGTTCACGGGCATCCCCGATCATGACCGGGCATTGACCATCTCCGAGTTCGCCAAGCTCGGACAGAGGGTGAGGGGCATGACGCAGGAGGAAGCGAAGGAAGCCCTGGGCAAGGATTTCAGAGCCCCGGGCCACGTATTCCTCCTCAACTCTCAGCCTGGCATGCTGGACGTCCGCAGGGGGCATACCGAACTGGCGTCCGCCCTTCTCACCCTGGCCGGGATGTATCCTTCGGCCACGGTATGCGAGATGCTAGGCGACGATGGAAGGTCCCTCCGGAAGGAAAAGGCTCAAGAGTATGCTAGTCGCTCGGGACTGGTATACCTTGATGGCGCCGAGATAATCGAGGCATGGGAAGCTAGCAAGTGGTCAAAATGACCAGAGTGATGGCGAGCGGAGTGTTCGATATCCTGCACACCGGGCATGTGCACTACCTCAGCGAAGCGAAGAAGCTCGGCGATGAGCTGGTGGTGGTCGTGGCTACCGATGCCACAGCCAGGCGAAGAAAGCACGACCCCATCACGCCGGAGAAGATGAGGCTGGAGCTGGTTGACAGCCTCAAGCCCGTGGACCGAGCGGTGCTGGGTAGAGAGGGGGACATGTACAAGGTGGTCGAGGAGATACGCCCGGACATCATCGCCATCGGCTACGACCAGACGTTCGACGAGAAGACCCTGGAGAACGAACTGAGGAAGCGAGGTCTGGATGTGAAGGTGGTCCGCATGTCCCGCTACTCCGACGACCTGAACGGCACGCGTAAGATCATTCGCAAGATTATCGAATGGCATTCCTCCGATCGCCGCGGGGGCGAGTCATGAAGCTCATAGGCATCGCCGACACCACCTTCGCAAGGGTGGACATGGGGGGAGCGGCGATCGATGAGCTGAAGAGCATCGGGACGGGCTTCAAGATAGTTCGCTACACCGTACCTGGCATCAAGGACCTGCCCGTGGCCTGCAAGAAGCTAATCGAGGAGCAGGGATGCGACATAGTCATGGCCCTGGGCATGCCCGGGCCGAAGGAGAAGGACAAGAACTGCGCCCATGAGGCCTCCACAGGGCTCATTCGCGCTCAGTTGATGACCAATCATCACATCATCGAGGTGTTCGTCCATGAGGACGAGGCTTCCGATCCCAAGACGCTGGCCTGGCTGGCCGAGAGGAGGGCGAGGGAGCATGCCCGGAACGCCTACGACCTGCTGTTCCGCCCCGAGGCGCTCATCAAGAACGCCGGCAAGGGACTGCGGCAGGGGTTCGAAGACGCCGGACCGGTAAGGGAGTGAGGACATATGGAACGATACAACATTGGAATTGTGGTCTCTGAGTTCAACTACGATATAACCTCCATGATGCTGGAGCGCGCCAAGGCGCACGCGGCATTCCTGGAGGTCAACGTGAGCAAGGTCATCAGCGTGCCCGGAGTGTACGACATGCCCCTTGCCATCAAGAGGTTGTTAGAGGACGGCGGCATAGACGGCGTGGTCACCATCGGCTGCGTGATCGAGGGAGAGACGGAGCATGACGAGATCGTCATTCAGCATGCGGCACGCAAGATCATAGACCTCAGCCTCCAGTACGACAAGCCCGTAACTCTCGGCATAAGCGGTCCCGGCATGACCCGCCTGCAGGCGGAAGATCGCATCGAGAAGGGGCGGGACGCCATGGAAGCTTGCGTCAAGCTTCTCAAGAACCTTTCCTAAACCTATTTTCTTCTCATTTCACCGTCCGATGCGCTCAGACATGGTTGATGCTCCGATCCCGCGCTTAATTGTCACTATCTCACCCCAGGGCTAATGCGATGGTGTTGACCGCTTTCAGGGTCGACCGTCAAGCATTTTCCTCACGCCGAACAAGCCGCCGAAATGACAGCAATGCAGATGCAGAGGGCTGAGACTGCCTCGAGTGGATGTTCTACGAGTCCATCGGAGCTCCCGCTGCCGCCTAGGGAGAACATAAAGAGAAGGTAGGATGCCACCCTTGGCTCAGGCCATCTTGCCCATGTATTCCTCAATGGAATCGAAGGCCTTCTCCAGTATCTCCACCGGGGGAAGGAACACCGCGCGGAAGTGCATGCTTCCGTTCTGGGGGCAGAAGCCCGAGCCGGGGACGAGAAGGACATGAGCGTTCTTCAATACGTCCAGGACGAAGTCGGTGTCGCTCTTCCAGTGGTCCGATTCGATCTTGGGGAAGATGTAGAACGCCCCGCGCGGGGTGGAAGTGCTGAGGCCGGGTATGGAATTGATCCTCTTCACTATGTAGTCGCGGCGTTCCCTGAGCTTGCGGTTGGTGACGGCCAGGTGGTCCTTCGGACCTTCCAGCGCCTCGATCACCGCCATCTGGCATGGATTGTTGGCCGATATGCGCAGGCGGAGCTGGCGCATCATGCCCTCCTTGATCTCATCAAGCCTCCCCAGGGGATCGTTGAACACTACATAGCCAAGCCTCCACCCGGGCAGCAGGTCCACCTTGGAGAAACCGTTGAACAGGACGACCGGCACGTCCTTGGAGAACGACGCCATGGAATGGTGTTCGCCATCGAACGTCATGAGGTCGTAGATCTCGTCGGAGATGATGAACAGGTCATGCTCCCCGGCCAGGTCTATTATCTCCTTCAGGACCTTGTCGGAGTACAGCGACCCGGTGGGGTTGTTCGGGTTTATCACGGTGATGAACTTGGTCTTCGGAGTGATCTTCTTCCGGATATCGTCGATATCGGGCTGCCAATCGTCATCCTCGTTCGCCCGGTAGGATATCGGTTTGCCCCCGAAGAACTTGGTGAACTCGCTGTATGTCGGATAGCCAGGGCCAGGAAGCAACACCTCGTCCCCGGCATCGATGACGGCAGCGGTTATGGTCTGTATAGCTTCCGTGACGCCGTTGGTTATGATGCAGTCGTCGATGTCGACGCTGATGCCGTTCTTCTGCTTCTCCTTGTCCAGGATGGCGCGGCGCAGCTCGACGTACCCCTCCGACTCGGCGTAACCATTGTCATTGACCTCCACTGCCCGGCACAACGCATCGCGGACGTGCTTGGGAGTCTCGAAATCCCACTTGTTGGGATCGCCTATGTGCAGCTTCACTATCTCATGACCCTGCTTCTCCAGCTCTCTTGCCGGCAGAAGGATATCGCGGATGGCGTAGGACACGTCCATCGAGCGTTTGGTTGCCCTCATACAGACCCAGGGACGGGAAATGACTCAACATATATAGGGACTTCTACCACGTGGAATGATATCCATGAACACGTTCGCGGCCCATGGCCATCAAGGAGCGCCGGCACGCGACGTTGCCATATACTGATAGTTGAGGTTATTCCAGCCGGACATGAAGGCGAAGGAGGCACCCAGGGAGCTGTGCTCGCCGCGGCAGGGGTTCGCGGCCACGCTGATCATATCGGCCGTAGGGTTCCTTGTCAGCTTCGGCTTCAGCCTGCTGACGCCGGTGCTTCCGCTCTACGCATTGACCTTTGGCGTGGACCTTGCGATGGTGGGGGTTCTCGTGGGCAGCATCGGCATCACCAAGGTGGTGCTGGACATCCCTGCGGGCATCATCTCCGACAGTATCGGCACCAAGCGCTTCATGGTCCTTGGCCTCATCATCGTCACCGCATCGGCCATCGTGTCAGCGTTCGCCGTGAACCAATGGATGCTCCTGGTCGGCCTGGTGATGCAAGGCGCCGGCTCGGCCGTCTACTTCACCTCATCATACCTGGCCGTCAGCCGCCTATGTCCTGCCAGCAAGCGGGGCAGGCATATGGGGATGTTCGTCAGCATGCAGTTCCTCGGTTCCACCAGTGGCCCCCTGATCGGCGGCCTCTTCGGCCAGACCCTTGGACTTGGGGCGCCGTTCCTGATATACGCCGCCTTCACCACGATCTCCCTGGCGCTCGTCCATTTCGGCATCGGGGGAGCGCAGGTGGAAGGTTCCGGAGGCCGCATCGGCGTCCGCCAGCTCAACCGCTCCCTGCGTGACGGTACGCTCGCGTCCATCAACGTGGGGCTGCTGGCGATATCGGTGGTGCGCATAGGCTTGATCGCGACCATCCTCCCGGTCTTTGCCGCTCGCAACCTCGACATGTCGCCGGTGGAGTTCGGGGCCATCCTGACGGCCTTCTCCCTGGCGAACTTCATCACCCTTCTCCCCGCCGGCGCCCTGAGCGACCGCCTGGGCCGCCGCCCGTTCATGTTCACCAGCCTGCTTATGACCGGTCTCCTGGCCATAACGCTCTCGTTCGTGGACGACCCGTTGCTCTTCGCGGCCGTCATGGTCGCGATGGGCGCGGCCCTGGGACTCACCGGACCCATCGGGGCATGGATCTCCGACGTCTCCAGACCATCCGAGCTTGGCGCCTCGATGGGACTGTTCCGCACCATGGGGGATGTGGGCTCGTTCCTGGGCCCGATAACCCTCACCCTCTTCCTTCCGGGTGAAGGAGGCGGCATCGAGGCGGCGCCCTTCGTGATGGCCGGACTGATCGCGATCGGTGCAAGCCTTCCCCTCCTCAAGGCCAGGGATCCCGTCGCCTCGAGGCGCAGGAAGGCCGCCGAGGGCGAGCGAGGCCCCTAGAATCTCGCCGGGCCATTCTCACAATAGTAATTGAGGGAAAGACGCGAGCGGATGGCCACGGTGCATTCCCCGCATTCGCAGCCCCGGCGCACTATCTTGCATCGGGAGGTCTGTCGCGCGCAGTACAGCTTCTCCCCTCCCGCCTTCATGCACTCATCGTGCGTCGGGCATCCTGGACAATAGCATTCCCGGAAGTTACGCTCGTTGTCCTCCACCCATTTGTCCCTTGAATCAATAGCGCAGCCCCTCGCCAGGACCCTCACCCCCTTCCGCCTTCACCACCCTGAAGACATGTCCGCCCGGCTTCCTGCCATATACGTCCCCCTCGCCGTGCAGGTCGGTGAAATACATGCCGTCCGGGCCGAACGCCAGGCCGACCGGCATGGCCAGCCCATCGCCCGCATACACCACGAAATCGTCGTACGACCGAACGCCCCCATCCTTCCCGAGCTCGAGCTTCACTATCCTCTTGCCCTTCATGGACGGGACCTTGTACCTTGCCGGCCCCGCGAGGGCCACGAACAGATGATCGTTGAAACGTTCCCCGAACTGCCCGTCCTGGGCGAAGTCGAGCGCCGCAGGCGCCTGGGTGAACGTCCACCAGAACAACGATCCCCTCTTCATGTCTGGCGGCCAGCCGTAGTCGCCGCCTCCTTCCACGCGGGCGATGCGGTCATAGGACTGCATCCCGTTGTCCGTCACGTAGAGGGAGCCATCGCTTCTCCTCCATGCCGCCCCGAAGGGATTGCGGAACCCCTTGGCGTAGACCAGGCTGCCCTTGATAGGATTGTCGTCAGGGACCGAACCGTCCAGATCCATCCGCAGCACCTTGCCCCTCAGGTCATCGTCACGCCGTGCGGCCTCTGGCTCGTGATAGCCGTCACCCAGCGTGGCATATAACTTCCCATCGGGCCCTATGGTGAGAGCCTGTATCTGGTGCGCGTTGAAGGTCGACGGGATGCCATCCAGTATGACCTCCATGCCATCTATCCTCATGCCGTCGGCCGTTCTCATCCTCACGATCCTGGAGCATGGCTTTCCGTCATCGATGTACAGCATCGATGCGAACAGGTCCCCCGAGGCAGGGTCCACGCACAGGCCGGTGACGCCCGATTCACCCGAGCCTGGCAGCACGTAGTCCGGCTCATAGTTCAACAGGCCGTCTGCGAATGTGCCGACCTTGCAGTCATGGGTGACGTAGCGGACGCTGCCGTACAGCTCCGAGACGTACAGCATGGGGCCCCCATCCCGCCACGGGGGGATGGCTATGTTGACCGGCTTATGAAGCCCTGATGCCACCAGTTCAAGCCTGAAACCGGGGAACACCCACCAACTATGAACAGCTTCCATCGGCATCTCCTCACGCCCTAGCCCGGAGCGCGCATCAGTAACAATCCCAGGCCGCACATTATGAAGGTTTCCGCCCAGTGCTCCCGTGACCATCGCGATATATTAACTGGAGAATGCCAAGGCCTAATATGGTGTTGACATGGAACGAGGTAGCACCATCAGTGCTCTCACCGGCAGAAGTGTGACCGTTGGCCTGGAGACCGTCATCGACGAGCTGGTCAATCCCGTGGCAATGGCATGTCCGGACGACGGCAGCGGCAGGATGTTCATCGTCGACCAGATCGGCAAGGTGCACCTGCTGTCAGAGGAGGGTTCGAAGATCTTCCTCGACATCGGCGATGAGATGGTCGAGCTCGATCCCGGATATGATGAGAGGGGGCTGCTGGGGATGGCCCTTCATCCTCGGTTCCCCGACAATGGCAAGTTCTACCTCTACTACAACGCTCCCCCCGAGGTCCCGGGATGGAACAGCACGAGCATCCTGGCCGAGTACGTGGCGGAGGGCGATGCGAAGCCGCGCCGCGTCAGGACCGTCCTCAAGGTGCAGCAACCCCAGATGAACCATAATGGAGGACATATCACCTTCGGGCCGGACGGCCTGCTGTACATCCCCCTGGGAGATGGGGGAGGACAGAACGACCGGGGCATCGGACACAACCCTGCCACCGGGAACGGTCAGGACCTGAACGTCCTGCTGGGAAAGATCCTTCGCATCGACGTGGACGACCGCTCGGAGGGAAGGGAGTATGGCATCCCGCCCGACAACCCCTTCGCCGATGGCGGCGGGCTTCCGGAGATATATGCATATGGGTTGAGGAACCCATACCACATATCCTTCGACCGGGAGACCGGGAGGCTCTTCGCCGGCGACGTCGGACAGACAAGGTGGGAAGAGGTGGACATCATCGTCAAGGGCGGCAACTATGGCTGGAACATTCGCGAGGGCCGCCACTGCTTCAACCCCGAGGACAACAGGGCGGAGATGGAGGATTGCCCCGACCGGGGAGCGAGAGGGGAGAAGCTCATCGACCCCATACTGGAGTATCCGAACGCGGCAAATCGGCGCGGCGGCATCGGCACGGCAGTGATCGGCGGATACGTCTATCGAGGCGGATCGATGCCACACCTCCGCGGCAGGTACATCTTCGGCGACCTGAGCGGAAGGAGCGGTCGGGCGAAGGGGAAGCTGTTCATCGGCACCGAGGACGATGAGGGGCGTTGGACCATGGAGGAGATGGCGATCCACGGACGTCGGGAGCTTGGAGAGTACGTGCTTGCGTTCGGGGAGGATGCCGAGGGGGAGCTATACGTGATGACGTCCATGACGGAGGGGCCGTCGGGCTCCTCGGGCAGGGTGCAGAGGATCGTGCCGCCAGGCGCTTGAGGCTTGAACGGTTCCTGCATTCACCCGACCGCGGCGTCCATCCAGCCCATGCGGGCCGTCGGTGCAAATCGATTTATATCAGCATCCTTACTCGCAGAGCGTGGCCCAGATCAGGTTAGGGAGGATAGCTCTTCGTTGGTGCGATGGATGCAACGTCCCCGTCCTCGAGAGCAAGGTGTGCGGCAGATGCGGGGCGAGCACAAGGGCGATGGAGATCACCCCGCCCGGTGACGCCCGTCCAGCGTTCTCGCATGACATCGAGCTTGCCCGACGCACCCTGGACGCCCAGTTCGGCGAGGGGGTCGGAGCGGCGGTCCTTCCCGACGGGCATGTGACGGTCCTCAACAAGGCTCCGGCCCTCGACCGCATGGACGAGATCATAGCCGACGGAGCGGTGCTGGGCACGATGCGCTATGACGTGGGCCGGGGATGGACCTTCATCCCTCGAATGCAGGCGGCGCGCGCCATGGAGGGCGTCGCCTCCCGCGGAAGGGTAGTGGCGGACGACGGTGCCATACCTTTCATCCTAAAGGGCTCCAACCTCCTTGCGCCGGGCGTCGTCGGTGCGGACCCTGGCATCAAACCAGGCGATGAGATCGTCATCCTGGACAGGCAGGGTAAGGCGATCGCCGCCGGCCGGTCGAGGATGTCGACGGAGGAGATGTCGGCTCGCGGACGCGGCATGGCGGTCAAGGTCCGGTGGGCCGGCGAGGAGGTTCTTCCCACGACCCCCCGGAAGGCGACCTGGGAAGAGGTCATCGAAGCGAACCGCACGGAGATCGAACGGAAGGTCTCCGAGGCCGTCCGATTCATTCAAAGGGTGGTCAAGGAGCATGACCTGCCGGCCATGGTCTCCTTCTCAGGAGGAAAGGACTCCCTGGCGACGTTGCTGCTGGTCAAGAAGGCCGGCCTTGACATACCGATATTCTTCATAGATACGGGTCTGGAATTCCCCGAGACGGTCCAGCATGTGAAGGATGTCGCCGCCCGCCACGGAGCAAGGCTGATAGTCGAGCAGGCGCCCCGGGAGGCCTTCCAGGAGGGATTACGGGTCTTCGGTCCGCCAGGGCGCGACTACCGCTGGTGCTGCAAGACCAACAAGCTCGGACCCACCGTCAGGGCGGTCATGAAGCATTACCCCGAGGGCGTCCTGTCGTTCATAGGCCAGCGCCGCTATGAATCCGAGGCGAGGGCATCCAAGCCAAGGGTGTGGAACAACCCCTGGACGCCAGGGCAGGTCGGGGCTTCGCCAATACAGAACTGGACCTCCCTTCACGTCTGGGTCCTCATAATGTCTGAAGGGGAGGATGCCAACCCCTGGTACGAACGCGGGCTGGACCGCATCGGATGCTTCCTGTGCCCGGCCTCCGACCTTGCAGAGCTGGAACTGGTGAAGGAAGGTTCACCGCTCTACGGCGACTGGCTTGAAGCACTGCGTTCCTACGCCCGCTCCAAGGGCCTTCCGGACGAATGGGCCGAACATGGAGCGTGGAGGTGGAGGAAGATACCTCAGTCCTACCGTCAGGAACTGGAGAGCGCGGGCATCGCGATAGAACGCATCGATGACAAGGCCGCGGAACCGACCGCTCTCCGGCTGGCGCTGGCCAAGGGCGTATCGCCTTGCACCATGGGCTTCAGCATCGAGGGGGCGTTCTCCCGCTCCCTTGACCTGGAGAGGGTGGCCAACGTATTGAACATCATCGGGCCCGTTGAATTGAACGTCGAGGAAGGTTGGTGCGCCGTCGAACATGTCACCTTGTTCGAAGAAGGCGCCCTTGTGGCAAAGGACCCGGACCCGGAAGCATTGAAGGAAAAGGTGGAAAGAATTCGCCGAGCGGTGGTTAAAGCCGAGGAGTGCGTCGGATGCGGCGTCTGTGTCGCCAGATGTTGCGAGGGTGCACTAAGGATCGAGCTAGGCAAGATCGTCATTGACGATTCCGTGTGCATCCATTGCGGACGGTGTGCGGAGCCTTGCCCGGCGGTCACCTTTGGCGATAGCGCCTTTGACTTCTAACCTCGTCCCATAAGAAAGGGGAAAAGGTTTCGACGATTCCCCGAGTGCCCCCTCCGCTCAGCGGACGAAGTCTATGCCATCGTCATAAGCGGGAGCTTGCCGAATGGGCTCATCTCGAGGTGCGGGCCGGCCGCCAAGCCTTGAAGCCTGCGGTTCGAACGCTTCGTTCGCAGTGGGGATGCCACCCTTACCGAACATGTACTTGGACTGGGCTCCGGTGACGATCAGCAATACCTTGATTGTCCCCTCCAGCTCTGGATCGATGGAGCATCCCCAGATGATTCTGGCCCTGTCATTGATGGAATCGTTGACTATCTGTGCTGCCTTCTGGGCTTCTGCCACGGTCATATCAGGTCCGCCGACGACCCGGATCAGGCACCCCTTGGCATCCTTGAGGTCGATCTCGCCAAGCAGGGGAGAGCTCAGCGCCTCATGGACCGCAGCCTTCACGCGGTCGTCATCGTCCTCGTCGGCCTCGCCGATGCCCACGAAGGCGACCCCGCCTTCCTTCATGACCGTCTGGATGTCAGCGTAGTCGATGTTGACCAGGCCAGGCTTGGTGATGATCTCGGTAAGTCCCTTGATGGTCTGCATCAGGACCTCGTCGGCCACCTTGAACGCTGCGTCCACCGGCAACTTGGGGACGAGTTCGAGGAGCTTGTCGTTCGGGACGACGATGGTGGTGTCGCAAACCCTGCGGAGCTTGTTCAGCCCCAGCATGGCGTTCTCCGCCCTGACAATACCCTCGGCCTTGAACGGGAATGTCACTACGCCTATCGTCAATGCACGGATCTGTTCCTTCGCGATAGAGGCCACATAATGGGCTGCGCCCGTACCGGTCCCTCCGCCCATGCCTGCCGTGACGAACACTATGTTGGATTGTGAAAGGAAATCCCTGATCTCGGCGTCGTTCTCTCGAGCGGCCGCCTCCCCGTTCTCCGGAAGTGCTCCGGCCCCCATCCCACGGGTTACGCTCCTCCCGATGAGGATCTTCTTTGGCGCCCTGATCGTCAGAAGGTGCTTGGCGTCAGTGTTGATCGCACAAAGCTGCGCTCCATCCACTCCAGCGTCCACGCACCTGTTGATGGTGTTCGAACCGCCCCCGCCACATCCGATGATCTTTATGCAGACGTCCAGCCTGTTCGCGATCTCCAAGAGCTCCCTGTCGGCGTCAGAGTATTGTTGCTCCCCAGCTGGCGGTCCGTTTACAGCATAATTGCTACCTAAGGCCTCCCGTACCAATGAATTTGGCATTAGTGCATCCCTCTTTCGGAATACCGGTTCGCGGAGATATAAATGTTGCGAGATGAATTGTTCAGGCATTAATTATCTTGTTGGATAATATTCATTTTCTCAAAGATCCCTTCGATAGGCACGTTGTATTTTCAAGCAAAAAATGTCATGACCGAACCGCCCGGGCATTTTGGTAAGACGGATGAGCGATCTCCTACATCATGAACACGTTCATGATGACTGGAAATCATCCATCTCGTAGAATTTAATCGATAAGCGTCAGATTTTCTTATAATTGAAACGGTAGAACGTAGTCAAGCCTTCATGAGCACGGCGATTTTTATCACAACCTATTTATCATCGCTGCTAGCTTTAACGATTATTAGCTCTAGAAGTGTGACTTAAATGAGCGAGCTCTCTGCGGTCAGGAGCGCCCTCGACAGGATCAGGGCGGAAGAGCATGTCAGGGACGTAGCCCTCATATCACGGGAGGGGATGTTCGTAATGGGCAACACGCCAGAGTCGACGCATCGTGAGACGTTCTCGACCATGTGCGCCGTCATTGCAGGAGCGGGGCAGACCATCACGAACGAGATGAAGGACCGCATGGAGCGGATTAAGGTGATGATGGGTGAGAACGACCTTGTACTGATAGGTGCGGGCCCAAGATATCTGATCGCGGTCACGGTGGACCGGGGGATGGACGACGGCAGATTGGTTCAGGAGGTCAGGTCGGTCGTCGAGAACATCGAGAACGTGCTCTGATCAGAGTCTTCTAAACCCTCTCCTCATCCACTTCATTATGCTCCTGGTGCCATATGCGAACGATTCCCCAAGGCCTCTGCTGCGTCCGTCGGGTGAGATGTCTCCCCTCCTTATCGCCTTGACCAGGTCCTCGGCGTTCTGACAATCGTCCGGGAACATCGTGACGGCCCGTCCAACATGATCCGTGACGTGCGCATCGCTGCCTCCTGTGGCCGGAAGGCCGATGTTGCGGGCCAGGCGAGCCGCGCGACGATTCCCTATCCTCATGGAGCGAGAGTTCAATGCCTCCACCGCATCGAACCTTCGGCCCCTGACGTTCTCCTCACCCAGGCCTGACCACCAGCGGTAGGGGTGAGCGGCGACGGCGATGCCGCCCTGATCGTGGATCAGGTCGATGGTCTCCTCGACGCCTCTTCCCCTGGGCACGGGCTCGGTGATGAGGTACGCCAGCACATGGCCGTCGGCGGTCGTGATCTCCATGCCCGGAAGCACTATGATGTCATCGTCCCGCAGCGGGTAGCAGTCCATGTTGTTATGGTCGGTGACGGCGATCGCCCCAAGGCCTATCTCCCTGCTTCTACGGATTATCTCCTTGATGCTCTGCCGGCCGTCGCTCGAACGGTCGGAATGGATGTGGAGGTCCGCCCTCATCGCACCGTGGCCCCGCCGGGCAGCGCATCATCGGCCGTGACCGGTCCCTTGTCGGTGGAGAGGACCAGGGCCTCTTCGGCGTCCTCCGAGGGCATGTACACGATGACCTTCTTGGCGTTCAGGTCTCCCGCGGCCTTGGCGCGGACCTTGCGTCCCACGTCCAGTTGATCGCCGGATACCTCGGCGACGCGCAGGATGAGCTTCTGGAAGTCCTTGAACTCGATCACGCGGTCCGACTGCCTCAGGCCGCTGTCGACCGGGTCGCCGGGCTGGGAGTCGCTGGGCGGCGAGACGAGCTTGACTATGTCGCCTTCCTCGGCGGCAAGGAGCATTCCCTGGGACTGTTCGCCGCGGAGCTTGGCGGGCTTGAGGTTCGACACCACGACGACGCTCTTACCTTCCATCTCCTCCTTCGTGTAATAGGCCTTCAGGCCGGCCACCACCTGGATCTTCTTGCCGATGTCCACATCGAGCAAGAGAAGCGAGTCGGCATTGGGGTGGTCTCGCGCCTTCAATATCCGCCCTACCTTGAGATTGAGAGTCTCGAATCCGGCATACATGGGATCTCCCTCGTCCTTCTCCACCTCTATCTTTGAAAAGAGAGGCTTTGGCTCATTGAGCTTCTGATGCGCCGCGATCTCCGAATCGACTGCGGACCATCCGGACCGCTGCAGCGTGCCTTCCTGCCCCAGGAACTTCCATGCCTTCTCTGATGAGCCAGGCATGTACGGGTAGCTTAGCGCCGCTAGCGCCTTCACCAGGAGAAGATGCAGATGAAGTGCGGAGCCGCATTTCTCGCGGTCCCCCTTTATGAGGGCCCAGGGTGCGACCGAGTCGAAGTGGCGGTTGCCGAACTGCGCCAGGTCCATGATCGTCTTGAGAGCCCGCTTGAAATGACATCCGTCCAGGGCCTCTTCCACGTCGCGGCGGGCATCTCGGATCGCGCCCAGTATTTCCTCCAGCTCGTCCGGGCTGCCCTTGAACTCCGGCACTTCGCCGAAATGCTTGTAGGTGAAGCTCAGGACGCGGTGATAGTAGTTCCCGAGCGTCGCCACCAGTTCATTGTTGATCTTGGCCTCGAAGTCCTCCCACGAGAAATCGGCATCCTTGTTCTCCGGCATGTTGGCGGCCACATAATAACGGATGACGTCCGGTTCGAACTTCTTCAGCATCGACGGGATGTCGATGGTCGTGCCGCGGCTCTTGGACACCTTGTCCCCCTTGAAGGTGAGGAACTCGTTGGCCGGTACATCGTACGGGAGGTTCAGACCTCCACGGCCCATCAGTATGGTCGGCCAGATGATCGTATGGAACGGAATGTTGTCCTTTCCCAGGAAATAGTAGCTCTTGACCTCCGGGTCGGTCCAGTACGACCTCCATGCATCCGGGTCTCCCGACCTCTGGGCCCATTCGATGGATGCGCTGAGGTAGCCGATGACCGCTTCGAACCAGACGTATATCACCTTGCCTTCCTGGCCAGGCAACGGCACCGGGACGCCCCATTCCATGTCTCGCGTGATGGGCCTGTCCTCCAGCCCCGCCTCAAGCCAGTTCTGGGTGAACAGCTGGACGGACGGACGCCAATACCGCTTGTCCTTCACCCAGTCGATGAGTCGGTCTTGGAACGCGGAGAGCCTGATGAAGTGATGCTTCGTCTCACGCAACTCCGGGGCGGTGGCGCAGTGCACGCATTTGGCCTCTCGCAGCTCCCCGCCCTCGAAGGCCTTTCCGCACTGCTCGCACTGGTCTCCCCGGGCGCGCTCGTTGTCGCAGGCCGGACATATTCCTTCCACATAGCGGTCGGGAAGGAACTTGTCACACTTCGGGCAGAAGTACTGGAGGGTGGCCTTCTCGTAGAGGAGGTCCTTCTCCAGTAGATCGAGGAACACGTCGCTTACGACGCGCAGATGATTGTCGGTATGGGTCTTGGTGAACAGGCTGAACTCGATGTTCAGGTCCTCGATGGCTTTCTTGTTCATCTGGTGGTAGCGCTCCGCGACCTCCAGCGGAGTGACGTTTTCCTTCTCCGCCCTCACGGTGATGGGTGTGCCATGCTGGTCGGAGCCGGAGACCATCAGGACCTCGTCGCCTCTGAGCCGGCGATAACGGGAAAAGATGTCGGGAGGAAGCAGTGAACCTGCCACATGTCCCAGGTGAATTGGCGAATTGGCATAGGGCCATGCTACGCAGACAAGGACTTTGGCCATGATATCGACGGCGCATAGAGGAATGAGGATTTAATGCTTGACCGCGGCCAAGACGGTCAGGGAGCGCAATGGCGGACAATCAAGTTTTTTAACAGCGGGTATATTGGGCACCTCATGCGTATCGCAGTCCTGCTTCGTGACCGCTGCCAGCCGAAGAAATGCAATGCGGAGTGCAGGAGCTATTGTCCCAAGGTCAGGACAGGCGTTGAAGCGATAGTCATGGGCGAAGGGGGCAGGCCCATCATATCCGAGGAGCTGTGCGCAGGCTGCGGCATATGCATCAACAAATGCCCCTTCGAGGCCATCAAGATAATCGGCCTGCCCGAGGAGATCGAGAGCGAGCTGATGCATCAGTATGGTCAGAACGGCTTCCGCATATATCGCCTTCCAGTGCCGAAGACCGGGCTAGTGACAGGCATCCTCGGTCCGAACGGGATCGGCAAGACCACTTCGATAGGCCTGCTGTCAGGGAGGGAAGTGCCCAACTTCGGCCAGTTCGACGACCCGCCGTCCAAGGAGGAGGTCCTGGACAGGCTGTCAGGCACCGAGCTCGGCGACCATCTGGTGAAGGTCTACGCTGGACAGGTCCGCACCGCGCTCAAGCCCCAATATGTCGACAAGTTGCCAGCGGCGGTCAAGGGCGTGCCCCGCGATCTGCTGGGAAGGGTCGCCGAACGCATGACCGTTGAAGAGGCCTCTTCCCTCTTAGACCTGGATGAGGTCATAGACCGCCCGCTCGACAAGTTGTCGGGCGGCGAACTGCAGCGGGTGGCCATCGCCGCCACGCTCATGAAGGACGCCGACATCTACTTCTTCGACGAGCCGTCCTCATATCTGGACATATTCCAGCGCATCCGCATGGCAAGGCTGATCCAGGAACTGGCGAAGGACAAGCAGGTGATGGTCATCGAGCACGACCTCGCCATCCTCGACTTCATGACCGACAATGCATACCTGGTCTACGGTTCCGAGGGCGCCTACGGCGTGTTCGCCCAGCCCCGCCACGTAAGGACGGCCATCAACACCTACCTGGATGGCTACATGCGGGAGGAGAACATACGGTTCCGCGATACGGCCATTCGTTTCGAGTCTCATCCTCCCCGGGACACGGTGGAGATGGTCCCGCTGATGGAGTTCGGAGATCTGGAATGCGACCACAAGCAGTTCAAGCTGAAGGTCGAAGGGGGGACGATAAGGATCGGCGAATCAGTCGGCGTCGTCGGTCCGAACGCCATCGGAAAGACCACCTTCGTCAAGATGCTTGCAGGCGTGCAGGAACCGACCAAGGGGAAGCTTGACAAGAACGCCACGGTGTCATACAAGCCCCAGTACATCTCGCCGGACTTCGACGGCACGGTCTCGGAGCTGTTCATGGCCACCGCCTTCGACTTCTTCCAGTCCGGCTTCTTCGAGAGCGAGATCGCCCACCCTCTCTCCCTTCGACGGCTGTATGAGAAGAACGTCATGCACCTGTCGGGCGGCGAACTGCAGCGGGTGGCCATCGCCCTGTGCCTCTCCAAGGACGCGGACATCTACCTCCTTGACGAACCCTCGGCGTACCTTGACTCCAACCAGCGCATGGAAGCGGCCAAGACCATCCGCAGGGTGATGGAGAAGAAGGGTCGCAGCGCCCTCATCGTCGACCACGACATCTACTTCCTTGACATGGTGTCGGACAGCATGATGGTGTTCAGTGGGACCCCGGGAGTGGAAGGTCTTGCGACAGGACCGTACGACATGAGGCAGGGCATGAACATGTTCCTGAAGGCGATCGACGTGACCTTCCGACGCGACAACGACACCAATCGACCGCGGATCAACAAGCCAGGCTCCCGGCTGGACCGTGAGCAGAAGGAGAAGGGTGAGTACTACTACAGCTGAGGTCCGAAGCGCGGCCTGCGCTCCGAAGAAGATACATATGTTGCAGGCCGATAATATCCCGGTGAGCCAATGGAAGCCATAAGGGTAACGGACAACATATACTGGGTAGGAGCGATCGACTGGAACATCAGGAACTTCCACGGCTATACCACGCCGCGTGGGACCACTTACAACGCGTATCTCATGACCGGCGAGAAGAACATCCTGATAGACACCGTCAAACGCCCCTTCCTCGATCATCTGATATCGCGCATCAGGAGCGTCATCGACCCTGCCGATATCGATCTCATAGTCTCCAACCATACCGAGATGGACCACTCGTCCTCGCTGGTGGAGATGCAGAAGTTGACTGGAGCAAAGGTCCTGGCCTCCAAGAAGGGCAAGGAGGGGTTGGCGCTGCACTACCCCGACCTGGAGGTGGACGCGGTGGAGGACGGCACCGAGATAAGATGCGGAGGGAAGACGCTCACCTTCATCGAGACCCCCATGCTGCACTGGCCCGATTCCATGTTCACCTATGTGCCTGAGGACAAGTTGCTCTTCAGCATGGACGCCTTCGGTCAGCATTATGCCACCAACGCCCGTTTCGACGATCAGGTCGACGAGGGCATTCTCTTCCAGGAGGCCGCCAAGTACTATGCGAACATCGTCATGCCGTTCGGGGCGAGGGTCGTCAAGACATTGGAGAAGGCCAGCCAGTTGGACATAAGGATCCTGGCGACCTCGCATGGCGTCATCTGGCGAGAGAAGCTGCCCAAGATATTGAAGGCCTATTCGGACTGGGGCTCTGGTGTGACCAGGGAGAAGGCGGTGATCGTGTACGACACCATGTGGGGCTCCACGGCCACCATGGCCGAGCATATCGCCGACGGGATCGCGTCACAGGGAGTCGAGGTCGAGGTCCTCAAGCTAGGAAACACCGACCGGAGCTGGGTCATCAAGGAGGTCCTGGACGCGCGGGCGGTGGTCGTCGGGACGCCCACCATAAACAACACCATGTTCCCCAGCGTGGCGGACATGGTGTTCTATCTCAAGGGCCTGCGCCCCAAGGGCCGCATCGGCGCCGTGTTCGGCTCATACGGATGGGGAGGCGGAGGGACCAGGGCGGTGAGGGAGCAGTTACAGGCCACGGGCCTCGAGCTTCCCCTGGAGGACCTGCAGGTGAACTATGTCCCTCATGAGGCCGAGAAGGAGAAGTGCAGGGAGATGGGTCGCCGCATAGCCGAGCTGATCAAGGCGCCCCAGAAATAAGGTGGGAAAAAGGGGCCCGACGGCGTGATGCGCCGTCCCGGGCCAAGAGGGGGCAAGGCCCCCGTGTTTCGGCTCAGGCCGAGACCTTGGCGCTCTTGGCCTTCNNTCTTGGCCTTCACCGCGCCGTTGACGCCGGCGGCCTTGCGAAGCTCGTCGACCTTGTCAAGCCTCTCCCAGGTGAACTCTTCGTCCTTTCGCCCGAAGTGTCCATAGGCCGCGGTCTTCTTGTATATGGGGCGGCGTAGGTCGAGCGCTTCCATGATGCCGTCGGGGCTGAGGTCGAAGACCTTGGTGATCGCCTTGGCTATGGCATCGTCGGATATCGTCCCCGTGCCCTTGGTGTCGACCATGACCGAGACGGGGTGGGCCACGCCTATCGCATAGGCGGCCTGCACCTCCACCTGCTTGGCAAGACCGGCGGCGACGACGTTCTTCGCGATGTATCGACACATGTATGCTGCCGAGCGGTCCACCTTGGTCGGGTCCTTGCCGGAGAACGCGCCGCCACCGTGGCGGCCCATTCCGCCATAGGTGTCGACTATTATCTTCCTGCCCGTCAGTCCCGAGTCGCCGCACGGACCGCCTATCACGAAGCGTCCAGTGGGGTTGATGAAGTACTTTGTCTTGTCATCAAGGTACTTGCCGCATACCGGCTCGATGACCTTGCTCCTTATCTCCCTCTCGATGATGGCATGTATCTTGGCATCGTCGGTCTCCCCCTCGATGACAGGCGCATGCTGGGTGCTGACCACGATCGTGTCGAACCGCTTCGGCTTTCCGTCCTCGTACTCCACCGTCACCTGGGTCTTGCCATCGGGGCGCAGCCATGGCAGCGTGCCGTCCTTCCTCACCTTGGCCAGCTGGTACGCCAGCTTGTGAGCGGTTATCAATGCGAGAGGCATGTACTCGGGGGTCTCGTCCGTAGCATAGCCGAACATCAATCCCTGGTCGCCCGCTCCCGTGGCAAGCTTCTTCCCCTTGGAACTGCGGCATACGCCCTGGGCGATATCGGCGCTCTGATCGTGTATGGACGACAGGACGGAGATGGACGATCCATCGAAGCCGATCTCCGGCGAGCAGTATCCTATCTCGCGCACGGTGTCCCTCACCACGCGGTCGACGTCGATGTTGACGTTCTTGCAGGGGTCGGTCTTCACCTCGCCCATGACCATGACCATGCCGGTCGTGGTGACCGTCTCGATGGCCACATGAGCCTCGGGGTCCTGTTCCAGGTACGCGTCCAACAACGCATCGGATATCTGGTCGCAAAGCTTGTCCGGGTGACCCTCGGTCACGGATTCAGAGGTGAAGAGATATTTCCCCATGATCGTTACCATACGGTGCGATTGTACGAAGGGTATATATATTTTCGAGCATTGATTTGCTCATAGAATTATAACTGGTGGTTATAGATGGACCTGTCGGACATAAGAAGGCTGCGGATCAAGGTAGGGCTGAGCCAGACTGCCCTTGCGAAGAAGGCCAGCGTATCCCAGGCCCATATTGCGAAGATCGAAAGCGGGAAGGTTGACCCTAGGTTCTCGACGGTGGAACGCATCTTCAAATGCCTCAAGGAAGAGGAGAAGGATCACTGCCGCAAGTACATGACACCGTTCATCCATGGCGTCCAGCATGACGATTCGGTCTCGATGGCGGCGAGGATCATGCGAGAGAAGGAGGTGTCGCAGGTGGTGGTCTTCCGAGACCGTTCCGTCATCGGCATGATCACCGAGGAGGACGTGCTGCGCTTCCCGGGTGACCTGACGTCCAACGCCGACAAGGCGATGTCCGAACCGCCACCCATGGTCTCAGGGAACACCTCCGCCGACACCGTGAAGGACCTCCTTCTGGAATTTCCCGCGGTGATCGTGATGGAGCAGGATCACGCGATAGGCATCATCACCCGATCGGACCTTATAAAGCGATGAATCTCCGGAACAACCCAAGCAGTCATAGAATTTTTAAATATGGACAAATCTCCGATACGCGTGCAGGGCAAAGCGGACATACATGTCCATACCAAATATTCAGGCCTTCACCGGATGGGGGTCCTTCGATTTCCTGAATCCGTGTCATCTCCCGAGAAGGTAGTGGTGAAAGCCAAGGAGGCCGGCATGGACGTGGTCTGCATAACGGATCATAACTCCATCAGAGGGGCAGAGGTCGCCCAGAGGGCCTCCGGTTGCATAAAGGGCATCGAGGTGGTGAAGGGAGAGGAGATAACCACCTCCGACGGCGAGGTGCTAGCCCTCTTCATCGAAGAAGAGATCCCCCCTGGACTCACCGCTGTGGAGACCATCCGGAGGATAAGGGAGCAAGACGGGCTGGCCATCGCCCCGCATCCGTTCAGCCTCCACTGCCCCTGTCTCAAGCATTTGATCGACCAGCTCGATCTGGACGGCATCGAAGTGCTCAACGGCGGGCACATCGATGATTACTCCAACTCCGAGGCCGAGCGCGCCTCCATGACCGGAAGATGGGCGCGCCTTGGAGGTTCGGATTCCCATTATCTGAAGACCGTGGGGTATGCATACACCAATTTCGAAGGGAGCACCGCAGAGGACCTGCGACGTTCCATCCTGAAAAAGACCACATCGGCCGGGGGAGTCACGATACCGATGACCGATGCCATCGCCTGGAGCATGCAGGTCGTATACCACTCCGATATCCTGATACTACGATCCGTGCTCGGTCTGGACAAGGGTGAGACCGAGGACCCGATAAGATTGAAGGTGAGAGGCATGAACGCTGCCCAGAGGATCGGCGCCCTGTTCGGCTCGCTCGTCTATCTCACTCCGCCCATACCTTTCATCGTAGGGATGAAGTCCCAGCAACTGTTCCGAAAATGGGCGCTGCTGGAGAGGACCGATTCGCAGAGCATGGGCCCGATATGGCATCAGTGATGGTGGTGCGCCCCAGGTTCGGCCAGATGCGCGAACGCGCCTGCCACCACCTCGCTTAGGGACGGATGGATGATCTGGCTTCTGGCCATCGGCAGGTAGCTCTGGTCGCCGGCGTTCATGAGATAAACGACCTGTTGCACCAGGAGGTCCGCTTCCGGGCCCACGATGTGCGCTCCGAGTATGCGCCGCGTCCCGGCCTCGACCAGGACCTTCACCAGCCCATGATCGTTGGCCATGGCCACTCCCTTGGCGACGTTGGAGTAGTAGTTGTAGCCGACGAGATATTTCATGTTGCTGCGCTTGACCTCCTCCTCGGTCATTCCAACGCTGCCGACCGTGGGGTACGTGTACACGGCATGAGGTATGGCGTGCTCGTCCACACTGACCTTCTCATCCGACATCATGTTGTACCACACCACCTGGCTCTCGTAATTTGCGGTGTGGCGGAACATGTGGCGGCCAGTGATGTCCCCCAGCGCCCAGATCCCTTCCGCGGTCGTCTCGAGATGTTCGTTGACCTTGATGTATCCCCTCTCGTCCAGCTCCACCCCCGTCGCGGAAGGGTCCAGCCAGTCGGCGTTGCTCTTCATCCCGGCGACCAGCAGCAGCATCTCCCCTTCATCGATGACCTCCTTCCCGTTGTTCCGATCGACGCTCATTACCTCGATGCCGCCATCACCCTTCCTGACCTCCTTGACATCGTGAGCCGTTCGTATCGTGACGTGGTGTCCGAGCTTTCGGGTCACGATCGAGCTTATCTCCAGCTCCTCGTTGGGCAACAGCCGCGAGCCTCGCTGGACGATGGTGACATCGACCCCGAAGGCGGAGAAGAAGTGGGCGAACTCGCACCCCTTGAACCCACCTCCGACTATCACCATGCTCTTCGGCAGGGTTTCGATATCGAATATCGTCTCCGAGGTCTGATAATCCACATCGTCCAAGCCTGGGATGTCGGGGATGACGCTGCGCGCCCCTCCAGCGATGACTATCCGGGGTGCGCGAATGGTGCGGTTCGAGGCCTTCAACGTCCTGTCGCCAACGAAGCTGACGGTGTCGCGGATGGGGGTCACCTGGGGGTCCTCCTTCACCGCGTTCGAAATGCCATCCCTCTCCTTCACGACGGAATCCCACATCCTCTGCTGGACAAGTTCGAAGTCGGCCTTCTCCAGCCTCGCGTGGACACCGACCCTATGACCATCCTCGATCTGCCTGATGACGTCGGCGGGATATATCCACATCTTGCTCGGTATGCACCCCCGGTTGAGGCATGTGCCTCCCATCTGTCCGTTCTCCGCCAGGGCGACCCTCATCCCCGAACGGACCGCCGCGTCCACCAGATTCAATCCGGCTCCGGAGCCGATGATTATCAGGTCGTACTCGTCCAATGGGTTCCCTCACTTCCTGAAGAGGTAGATTGCTCCGTTCCCTATATGATGGTTCGATTTCTTGGTATGTTCTCCCCGCCCCCGCCGCNNCCCCCCCCATGTCCATCCCCAAGATGGTGGCGGTCCCGATGTCCGATCTGTCTGCCATGCCGGCACCGTTGCCCTGCAAATTTTTTATTTACCTCTCCTCCCTTGCCATCTTGGCCCATGGGGCCAGGGCCGCGGAGTGATCGGATGGACCTGACCGACCGGAAGATATTGCAGACCGTTCAGCGCAATGCAAGGATAACCTTTCGAGAGCTGTCCGAGAAGCTGGGCATCTCGATCACGTCGGTCCAGAAGCGGCTCGTCTCCCTGGAGAAGGCGGGGATCGTACAGGGATACACTGCCCATATCAGCCTGGCTGCGCTGGGTGGGACCTTCGTGCTCATTCATGGGAGGTCGCGAGCCGACTTCGCCATAGAGACCATGGACGTCCTGGGCGGTCATGAGGCCGTGTCCACCGTCCTTTGCGGTGCGCAGAACCATCTCTACGTGGGCGCGTTCCTGAAGAGGATCGACCATCTCGACGCGGTGGTAACCTTCGTGAAGGAGGCCGGTCAAATCCCTGAACCGGAGGCATTGATCTTCAACACCAGCTCGGACATAACCTGCGTCAGGAATCCGAAGGGGGAATGCTCGGACGCGACTGATCTGACGAATCTCGATCACCGCATCATCTGGGCCCTGCATGAGAACGCCCGCCGCCCCCTTGCCGAAGTGGCCGCCGATGTCGGGGTGTCGGCGAAAACGGCCAGCATCCGGCTGGAGAGGATGATCTCAAAGGGACTGATCGAATTCCACGTCGAAGCGCTCCCTCACCTGTACACTTCAGAGGTGTTGCTCACCGTCAGGATACGGCCGGACGCCGATCGCAGGAAGATCGTCGAGAAGATGAGGGAGGACCCCGACTGCTTCGTCGATGAGGACGTCACGTTCAGCAACGCCCCCAACACCGTGCTCTTCACCCTGGATGTGGAGAACATGGAACAGTTGTTCCGCTTGTTGAAGAGGGTTGTCGGCTTCGACGGCGTGGAGAGCATCTACCACGATGTCCTCCTGCATCAGAGATACTACTCCACCTGGCGGGACAAGCTGCTCAAGGAGAGGGCCGTTCCGGCCATCCCTCGAGCTTCGAAATGACCTTCCAGAGCATCGATAATTCTCCATGCATGTCGTCTGCCGAGGTCCCGCGCTCGGCGATTATCAGGCTGCCGTCATGATAGAACATATAGCCGAGCGAGTGAAGCTCGGAGATGAGCGAGCATGCCCTTCTCATCATGGCAGGGTCCAGCGGCCCCCTGTCCGCTCCGGGGAAGATGCTGAGCTCTATGAAGAAGCAGCTGCGATCTCCGGTCGTTCGGGCCAGCACCATGACCTTCAGGACACCTCGGTCCAGTACGACCGCGCTCGCCTCTTTCTCCTGAGACCTCTCGGATCTCTCCCTAAGCCCTTCCAGGTCGAAACCATTGAAGAAGTTCATTCCATCACCTGCTCGGTGTAGCTCGCGGAACCCCTATATCGGTGCGTTAACCGGGGCGGCGACAATATGCTCCGGGAAAGCGGAAAAAGGTCGATTAGTTCAACCGCCCGGATTAAAAAACGGCGATGGGTCGATGCCGTGGAGGCGTACGCCGCTCCCGCAAGAGCCTGGCAGCATGAGAACTTCCGTTTTCTTTCACGGCAGGGAAAAGAAACTGCCATGGCAAGGCGAAATTGCTCTCCTTTTCTCACTGGCCCGCTAACGCAGACTTATGACATATGTCGAGAAATCGGTAGTTCGGCTCCGGCAGTGGAGCAGGAACAAGTGATCCGATGGAAGGTGAAGATGTTTGGTCTCACTTCGGTCTGTGGTGGGCGGTAGCGGTATGGATCGCGATCTATGCTGTCTTCCTCCTCTTCATACCGTTCTACAAGAAGAGTCAATTGAAGCCAGCAGGCACTTTCGCAGCGTTCGTGGTGGCGTTCGCCGTTGAGATGTTCGGAGTGCCGTTCAGCATGTACGCCGTTGGCGCGGTGTCCGGGGCGCAGCTGCCTGAGGGCATCCTGTGGGGCCACACCCTCCAGCAGTACATAGGCGATGCCGGCACCTGGATCGGGCTGGTGGTCTCCCTCATCGGAGCTGCCCTGGTGATCGTTGGATGGAAGGCGATCCACAAGAACTACTGGAGCAAGGAAGAGGGGAAGGGGAAGCTGGTCACGGAGGGGATCTATGCATACATCAGGCATCCTCAGTACACGGGCTTCTTCCTGATCACCTTCGGCATGATGCTGGAATGGGCGACCATTCCCCTGATCGGGCTGTACATCCTACTCGTGGTGCTGTACGTCCGTCTGGCCAAGAGGGAGGAGAAGGACATGGTGGAGGAGTTCGGTCAAGAGTACGAGGCGTACCGGAAGAGGACCAAGATGTTCATCCCCGGGCTCGTATGAGCCCGGACAAATCACTTACCTCTATTTTTTCCTCAGGCAGCGACCGAAGGGCCGTGAAGTGTACGGTCAAACGCCTTATACGATGTTCTGCCAGCCCGCCTCGGGACCGGGAGGTTCTGAGAGAGGGATGAAGATGGTAGAGAAGAGCTTGCACGAGAAGAGATCCGAGGCCGGACGGAAGGGAGGGCTTGCCCCCCATGAATGCCGCGGAAGGGAGTGTACGCACCCCAGTCACGAGGCGTCAGGTGAGATGACGACCCATGAAAAGAGGGTGGAGGCCGGACGGAAGGGAGGGCTTGCTCCGCATTCTTGTCGAGGTCGAGAATGCACGCACCCCAGTCATCGGCAGGAAAGTGAAGAAAGGTGAGATCGACAAGAAGGAGGCTTTCCAAAGCAAGCCAGAAGGGTGCGGTCCCGAGAGGCCAGGGGCGAACGCCACTCTCATGGCGGCAAGGATGAAACCATTTCCCTTTTTTGCTGGGATATGATCATTTTTTCTAATAAGGTCGACACAACGAACATGGCCGTTCGATGAACATATCACGATGCGATGACAACCGTCCTCACATAATGTCCGCGCCTCGGAACAAGGCGCGGTATGAACGGTCATTTCGTGATCCATCCGATGCCTGTTGATCCATCGGCCTGTGGCGACCGCATCCCAGCATCGTTCCAATGCTTGAAAGACCGTCAGGGTCAATATCATAAAATGATACTATATCGGTAAAGATATAATATTAGATCATTGTTCACGACGTCCTCCGATGTATCGGAAATCGACCAAGCCTATGCCAGGACCGTGTAGGTAACGTTCTGAAATTCAAGAAGCCGATGAGAGCACTAGCTGTAGCGATTATGGCCGTGATGATCTTTCCATTCGTAGAATTCGATGCAGGCGCAGAGACCTTAGGTGATCTCGAATATCGAGTGATGGGTGGCGCTGCCGTTGAGATCACCAGGTACCTCGGGGAGGAAGAAACGGTGGTCATACCGGACACGATAAATGAGCTGCCCGTCACATCCATCGGTAACTACGCGTTCGCCAGCTGCTCCTCCGTTACAAACATCATCATCCCGGACAGCATGACGAACATCGGCGACTGGGCATTCTATCATTGTGAATCCTTGACGTCGGTCAGCCTCGGAAGGAGCATATCGCACATCGGAAACAATGCATTTTACCACTGTCCCTCCTTGATCTCATTCGATGTCGATCCAGAAAACATCATCCATGCGAGCATTGACGGCATTTTGTATAACAAAGATGTCACTGTTCTGATACAATGCCCTGTAGGGAAGATTGGTGATGTCATAGTCCCTGACAGTGTGACGATTATCGGGGACCGTGCCTTCTCCTATTGTCCATACATTACCTCGATCACCCTTGGTGATAATGTGGTACAAATCGGCAATAGTGCCTTCACAAGCTGTACATCCCTAACCTCCATTACAATCCCGGACAGCGTCACGACCATGGGGCACTCCGTTTTCCATGGTTGTTACAATCTAGCAACGATCACGATCGGCAACGGTGTGACGAGCATCAGCGACTGGACCTTCGCCTATTGCTCCTCGCTGACATCGATCGTGATATCTGAAAAGGTCACCTCGCTCGGTGAATATCTGTTCTACGATTGTTCCTTGCTTACTTCAGTTACCATCCCTGACGGGGTCCCGAGAATCGGGGAGAGAACGTTCTACTACTGCGACTCCCTGAAGTCCCTCACGATCCCCAAGAGCGTGACCAATATCGCCAACCACGCATTCTACTCTTGTCGATCTCTTACAAGCATCATCTTCGAGGGTGACGCGCCATCTGCAAACACGTATTGGGCCATCGGGTGCGACGATCTGGTCGTATACTATTACGAAGGATCGACGGGATTCATTACCCCAACATGGAAAGGAAAGCCTTGTTACCCACTTAAAGTGCCAGGCGAACCGACCGATCTGGTGGCCACGCCCGGTGACGGTCAGGTCTCGCTATCCTGGAGCGCTCCCGGAGCCGACGGCAGCGAGCTGGTCGAGTACTACGTCGTCTACATGAACGGGGAGGAGATCGCCAACATTACGGGGACGAACACGACCGTCACTGGTCTGACGAATGGTGAGGAGTACACGTTTGCGGTCAAGGCCGGGAACAGGCTTGACATCGGGCCTCAGAGCGAGGGGACCACCTCTCCCTTCAATGTCCGGATCATATCTCCCGTCGACGATTCGTACAGCAACACCCGCTCGAACGAGATACATTGGCTGACCGATCCGGCAGGCATGACGGTAGAATATAGCATCGACGGGGTGAACTGGATCGATGCCGATGGTGCAACAAGCTATACATGGTCCGTTCCCTCCGACGGCGCTCACACGTTCCATATGCGAGCTGTCGACCGCGCCGGAAACATGGTCGAGAGATCTGTCACGTTCACTGTCGACACTGTTGCCCCAACTGTCGTTTCGAGAACTCCAAGCGGTAACGATGCATCGACGCAAACGGCCATCATCGTCGAGTTCTCGAAGGCGATGAACAAGAGCTCGGTCAGCATAACGGTCGATGGGGTCAGCGGAACGATATCCTGGGACGGCAACATAGCGACGTTCGCACCATCTTCAGGCCTCAAAGAGAACACCGAATACACGGTGGTCGTGAACGGAAAGGATATCGCAGGCAACGACCTTGAAGAGACCACATGGACGTTCAGGACGGCTAACGATGGAGCGTTGCTGCTCATAGGCATCGTCGCCGCCGTGGTGGCCGCTGGCATCGTGGGCGTGGTGATGTTCATGCGCAAAAGGTGAGGGAGTAGGCGCGAGGCGAGCTCTAGCATAGTTGGCATGGATCTCACTGCCCCGGTGAGAGTATCGCATCACCTCGTCGTTCCACTCGTAACGTTCCATTGCAGCTCCATCATCTTGAATCATGACATCCATATGGCGAATGCCATCTGAAAGGAACGCGACCGCCTGAAGCAATGGATCGGCTCAGGGGATCGAGAGGCCTGCCTTAAGACGTATCTGCTCGATAAGATCCTCGACAGTGTCGATACGACCACGGAGGCCGAGGTGTCCATGCTGCTGAGCATCCCGCCCGAGGCTCTTGAACGATTATCTCTGCTAGTTCGGGAACCGCCGTATGGACGAAATGATCGGATCGGGCGAGCTCATCGTACCGAAGGCCGGACCTAAGCCCACCAGGACCATCAGCACCGAGAACCTGGCCATGATCTTCGAGAGCATCGAGCGCATCGAGGGATGGACAGGATCGATGTGCCGAGGCATGTGCGCGATGTATTTCGCCTCCGGACTCAGGCCCAGCGAGCTGCGTCTCGCCGAGTACAATGACCTCGATCTGAAGAAAGAGAAGATCTTCGTCAGTAATCCAAAGGGGAAAAGCAACTGGGCGACCAAGGTATGGGTGGATTTCATCAGGCAGGATATGCTCCCCCTTATGCGCTATGACAAGGAGAGGGCAGAATGTCTCAGGGAGAACGGCTTTAGAGAAGCGAAGTACCTGTTCCCGAACCTGCATTGGCACACCGGGCACTACTCAGAGAACAGTTTCCGGAAGGTGGCGAGGCACATCTCCGCGGAGGCTGGTGTGGACTTCTCCCTCAAGATGTTCCTAGCGACGCTGTGCAACCTGACGGTAAACGGAGACCTGTCACGATTGCCAGCGATGAGCGTCCAGACACGATAAGATAGTTCTACGCCGACATACAGCGAGCGAACGTGGGCAAGCAGCTCAAGCCCGCGTGGCAGGAAACGCCGGTAATTAGGCGCGCTGAAACAAACCTCAACGAGATCCGCAGAAACGATCTGGACGCATTTGCTCACAGACCCCCTGCTATTGACTTTGATAATACATCATCTGGAAGAGAAGTGTGGCGCACACGGAGGGATTCGAACCCCCGACCTGCAGCTTAGGAGGCTGCTGCCATATCCAGACTAGGCCACGTGTGCATCCGTTCGAAGTATGGAAAGGGTATAGAAAAGGTTTACTGAAGGAGCTTACTCCTTCTCCTGAGGGATCTCCTCTGGGGAAATCTCCTCGGACTCCTCTACCTCTTCAGGGGCGGGCTCGGCGGCAGGCTCCTCTGGCTCTGCTGCCGGCTCGGCCTTGACGTACTCCTCGATGAAGCGTACGTTCGTGGCGCCCATGGCCTCGCGGAGGTCAGCGACGACGCGGTACTTCGCAAGCATCCAGTTCTGGTCATACTTGCAGACGTCCGGGAGCACGATGGAGATGACCTTGTCCTCAACGGTGACGCCGAAGCCTTCCGACGTCCCATAGTCCATCTCCAGGACGCCTTTGACCTTCTCCTCGTCACCCTCCAGCTTGGAAACGATGGTGAACTTGTATTTCAGTTCCTTGCCGGCCAGGGGGCGGTTGAAGTCGACGCGGACACGGCCGGGGGTCACGGCGGTGATGGTTCCATGGCGGTTCCTGATATTGACCTCCATACCAACACGAGGCTCGATATCCTGCTTGAGGAACTCGCGCATCGATATCATCTCTACCAACTTGGGGTCCCTCTGACCAGCGGCCTTCTCTGGCGGGATGACGACCTCGGTCTCCTTGCCGATCTCGGCGGACTCTATGGCCTCGTCGAGACCCGGGAAGATCCTGCCTCCTCCTACGAGGACCGGCATGGGCTTGTACTGCATCTTCTCGTTGAAGACGTTGTTATCCTTGGCGGTCTGGGCGTTGGTAGTGTCAAACAACTCGTTGGTATCGGCGATCCAGCCATCGAAGTCCATCAGAACGATGTCCCCCTTGGCTATTTTGACCGCATCATTGTTATCGTTCGCCATGAAGTTCACCTTGAATCCGTTGAACGGGATATGGCTCTTCGTCATTAATTCGTTATTATTATAGTTTGTGGTGTCCCAAAGATCGCCACATCGTGCAAGGCAATCTGGTTCCGGACCGATCGATCCGTCACCACGATGGCGACAGGGCACAGGACCATATCACGCGTTCATCGCAGCGATGCCGAACGTATAACTGATGCATATGCATTTCGGCCATTCGACCCGCACCTGCTCCATCCTTATTGATCGATGTCATTATGATCGGCATCAGGTCGAAGCCCATGTGTGAAGGGGACCTCACTGTTCAAGAGTCATGTCCAACTTGGCAAGTGTGCCTGGGAACGAGGCTTGTTGGCCCATAAAGGATAAATGCTAAATCGAGGTTACGAATGGACAGGCCACCATAGCTCAGCCTGGTAGCGCGGCTGACTTGTAATCAGCAGGTCGCGAGTTCGAATCTCGCTGGTGGCTCCATTCTCACCACTCTCTTGTGCAATGTCGCTTCCCCTTTCCTCGATGGACCCGTATGAAGGCGGATGAGCGTCCGACGTCGGAACATGGCCGCCCTCGATCGCGTCAACACCAGACGGTATCGTCATCCCTGTAATCGATCTTCATCACCAGGAACGCGAAGTCCTCCTCCACCAGTGGCATCCCGTGAACCTCTCCAGGCTCGCACACCACCATGTCGCCCCGGTCCATGCGCACCTCGCGCCCGTCTATCGTTATGCTGCCAGGGGCCAGGGCGTAGAATATCTCGGTCTGCACCTTGTGGTAATGCGGAGGGACCGTCGCCCCCTTTGCGAATCTGACCTCTTGGACCAGCGATACTTCCACTGGTAGGGGCCAGGACCTGAGCAGCCGCTTCTTCCTGTATCCCTGGCCCTCTATCCAGTCCGCGTCGGCGGCGCATATGTGCTTCATTTACGAACCTCTCTCAGCGCGGCATCGAGTATCTCGATCCCTTCATCCAGGAAGTCCTTGTCCACGGTGAGCGGGGGGATGAGGCGGATCGCCGAGCGGCCTGCCGGCAGGAGGATCAGTCCCCGCTTGTAGGCATGCGTGATGACGCTTTCCCGCTCCATGACTGCGTGCTCCTTGGTCTCACGGTCCTTGACCAGTTCGATGGCCTGCATGAGGCCGAGCCCGCGGACGTCGCCTATGATCTCATGGAGCTCGGCAAGTTCCTTCAATCGTCGATGCAGATGCTCTCCGAGCGACGCTGCCCTTTCGATGAGTCCTTCCTCCTCAATGACGTCTAGGGTGGCTGTCGCCGATGCGCAGGCCAGCAGGTTTCCGCCAAAGGTGTTGGAATGGGCGCCGTGCCCCATGTCCAGGCGGGCCGGGAATATGGTGGCGGCGATCGGTAGGCCAGACCCTAGGGCCTTGGCGGTGCAGAGGATGTCCGGCGCCACGTCGAAGTGTTCGATGGCCCACATCCTTCCGGTCCGGCCCATGCCTGCCTGGACCTCATCATCCACCAGCAGGATGCCGTGGCGGCGGCATATGGCGGCCATATCCTTGATGAACTGCTTGGGCGGGAATATGTATCCACCTTCCCCCTGAACGGGCTCCAGGAATATGGCCGCCACCTCCTCTGGCGGAACGTTGTACTGGAAGTACACCTCCTCGATGACCCTGGCGCAATGGGCGCCGCATGAGGAGGGCTCCATGCCGTATGCGCATCGGTAGCAGTATGCGTATGGCACATGGACCGCGCCGGGAACGGTCGGGAAGAAGCGTTCCTGCTGAACGGGCCTGCTGGCCGTGAGAGACAGTGAGCCCAGCGTCCTCCCGTGGAAGGCGCCGAGGAAGGCGATGAAGCGTTCCCGACCGGTGTTCCATCGGACCAGCTTCATGGCGGCCTCGATGCTCTCCGTGCCGCTGTTGCTGAAGAACACCTTCCTCTCGCATTGACCGGGAACGGAGCTTGCCAGACGACGGGCCAGGTCGACCTGCGCGGAGTAGTAGAAGTCGGTCCCGGCGAAATGGAACAGCCGTTCGGCCTGCTCCTGCACCGCCTTGACCACTCGAGGGTGGGAATGACCGACGTTCATGACGGCGATCCCGCTGGCGAAGTCCAGCAGGTCGTTGCCGTCCACGTCCCTCACCACTCCGCCGGACGCACTCTCGGCGACCACTGGAGAGGTCTTGGTCGTGGTCGCGATGTACCTGCGGTCCTGCTCCACCACCTTGCGCGCCCGAGGCCCGGGGGGCTCCACGACTATGTTCGCATATCTCGCCATGCTCTCCCATCCGAATAACGTTCCCGCGATATATCCCATTTAGGGCCGTTGAATCGGATAATTAAAATATTGCCAGTTCCAAGAATGCATGGGGAAGATGGGCGAGCGATCAGGTGGGTTGTATGCGGCGGCACTCCTCATAGTGTGCCTGTTCGTTGCGGTCCAGGTCGTATCCCAGTCCGCTCTGCCGAACGTTCATGGGACCGGAGGCGACATGGACGGTGGCGTCCGAGAAGGGGATGATTACATGCGACCCTCCCTCCTAGCCCCGGTCGGAGGGGCAGAGGAGGGCGAGGAGATGCACATGCGCCTCGCCTCCCAGCCGGCCCGTACGTTCCTGGAGGAGGGCGGCGGATGGGTATGGGCGTTCAGCATCTCGGGAGGCCTTGGGCCCGATGACGTGACCCTTCGACATGGGAGCAACTACATCGGATGGATGTCCTTGCCCGGCTCCGGCTCCGTGGCCGGCTACGGACCGCTATTCATCCAGGGCCCCAGCTCCGCCATGTCGACCGCCGAGGTGGAGATCGACGTCAACATACTGAAGCATGGCTCATATACCTTCACGGCCTGGATAATGGATCAGAGAGCCATGTCGGAAGGAAAGCCGCCTTCACCGTCATCCCCTCTCGCGCGCAGTCCAGAGCTTAACGTCCCGCTGACGATCGGTGAAAGAAGGGAGCCCATCATCATGATAACCCAGACGCTCGATGGTCCGTCAGGGGCGCAGGAGATCGACCGCTACCTGAGGTATGTTCTGACGGACAAGGCTGACCGTGACGATACTGACTGGAGAGGGACGATCATCGATTACATCGCTATCGAGAAGGAGGGCATCAGGGCCTCGGACGTCCTCGGAAGGGTCACGGCGCCGTCGCAGGGGCCGATCCGATGGGAGCAGCAGGACGACCGCCTCGTGGGTCGCGTGAAGGCTACCACGCCGTTCTCAGGAAGGACAGAGGTGACGGAATGGAGCGTGGACGTGGAACTGATGTTCGCCACGGAGGGCAGATATAGGATCACCGCCTGGGCCGCTGACGGCTCCAGCGGAGACATCGTATCCAGAATATCGTCCATCACCGTTGTGGTGGAGGCACCTGAGCCGGAGCCGGAACCTGAGCCTGATCCAGAGCCGGAGCCGGAACCAGATCCCGTGCCTGAACCAGAGGATCCCAACTCCACCGGTGGCCCCGGACCGATGCCCCTGTTCCGGACCGGTCCTGCCCCATTAGTACCGCCGGAGGACGGTACGGAGGCGGCGGTCAGGGAGTGATGCCGTGACGTTCGGAGGCTGGATCAGTCGCCGACGGTCATCCGCTCGGCGGACTCGATGCACCTGCTCAGGATGGTATAGGCCCGCATCATGTCGTCCTCCTTCACGATGAAGATCGTGTCGGTGAACACGCTGACCGATTCGACGACATTGATGCCTCCATCCGCGAGATTGTTTGCCAGATAGGCGTATACGCCACTGGTCTCGGTGATCCGCTCGGGCGAACGCACCGAGATCTCCACCAGGTCCATGCGGGTCTTGAGGATGTTCTCCTGTCCCACGAGGGAGACCACCTCGTTCTTGAGCTTCTCATCGGAGATTATCGTTATCGCATGAGTCCCTTGGATGATCTGCATTATGCTCTTCTCGTTGAGCAGCTTCTTGAATATGACCTCAAGGCGATGGAGCACGGTCCAGTCGTTCTTCGCGGTGATTATGGCGATCTTGGTCTTCAGTTCCAAACGGGAATCGCGAAGGACGCGGAGTATCTCGCCCTCATGATCCTGCCTGCCCAGCTTGACGGCGTACCTGCGGCACGCGATCATGACCGCTTCCTCGTTCCCTATCCCAAGGTCCCTCATGATGAGACGGGCCAGCGATGAATAGTTGATGAGGTCCTTCGATATGCAGTCCTTGATGCTGGGATGCGCATCGATATACATCCTGGTGCGCTCGGCGATGCTTTCCCGAGGGACTTCCTTCTTCATGCGTCCCGACGCATATCGAAGAGAGTTATTAAACCCTTTTACCCAGAGTCCGACAGACTGGATGCGCTGAACCGTATGCGCTGAAATAGTTCCTTGCCATTTCGCAGAGGTTGAATTGACCGTAGAGAACCTGTCAAGAAGCTTGAGCGACCATCTCATGAAGGTCGCGTTCATCGTCCTGATGCTGCTGCTCGGCACTGCGCTGTTCAGGTCCCTGCTGGCCGGATACGTGTTCTGGTCCCTGATCACTGCATGGATGATGCTGATAGCCATGGCCCCGGAGTTCAGGAGCGCCATACTGTCGCAGGGAAGGCCTCTGGCCGCCACGATGGCGGTCGCCGGCCTGTTCGTCCTCTACCTGTTCCTCGGACCGGCCCATGCTAGCATCACGGACGTCGGGAGCATGCTGTGGTCCATACCTGGGAACATGGTCGTGTTCGTGGTGGTCCTCATAACCCTCCTGGTGGTGAACGAGAGGGGACATGGTCATATGGTCAGGCAGTTCCTCATGGTCGTGACGCTGGTATCGTACATGGCGCTCATACTGCTGCAAGGGCCGCTCGACCACTACATAGGCTTGTTGCTGGGGATGGACCTCGTCCCCGGCAACGCGCAGTTCATGCGCTACTACATTTTCAGCACTGCGACCGGTATCGTCCTGTCGTTCGCCATGGTGAACTACATGAGGCGACGTTCGGGCAGCATGATCAACCCGGGTGGCGTGGACTGGGAGTGATGATGTGACCTTCAAGAACATCTTGATCCTGGGCTCGGCGGCCGTCGCGTTGGCCATCATGTTCGTGCTCAGCGTGTTGGCCGGTAACAGCTATGGTTACATCACCGCTCTGCTGAGCCTCATCCTCATTGGCATTCCCGCATTGTGCATCAGGAAAGAGTTCATCGTCCTGCCGTGGCCCATCCTGCTCGCGATCGGCCTGTCGTTATGCCTGCACAACGTCGGGCTCGTGGCAGATCTGTACATGACGACCTCGTGGGACATCTTGACCCACTTCATCTCAGGGATAACCGTCGCCTCGATCGTCTCCATGATGCTCATCATGGTCATCGTATCGTCCAAGAAGACGAAGGTGCCCATGGCCTGGATCCCGTCCCTCATTCTGGTCTCGGTCCTGGCCCTTGAGGGGACCTGGGAGATCCTGGAGTTCACCATTGACACCATCATGGGAACGGGGATGCAGCATGGGCTGTCCGACACCATGAAGGACATCGTGGTCAACACGCTGTCTGGAATAGTCGCCGGCCTGGGATTCACATACTATATGTCTAAGGCCTCGCTGCAGGAGCTTGTCGAGAACATGAAGGTGGAGAGGTTGGTGGAGTGGTCCCGCCGCACCTTCTCCGATTGATGTTCAGGAAAGGAAGCTCTCCAGAACATCGTTGAACGCTTTCATCGAGCTCTCGCCGAGGATCAGGGGAGGTATCAGCCTAACGACCGACCCGGCGCAAACGTTGACGAGGATGCCTTCGCGGAGGGCAAGCGCTTGCAGCTTCTTCGCATCCTCTCCCATCTCCAGGCCGATCATGAGGCCATGGCCGCGCACCGCCTTGATGCGCCCGCCCGACCGGGAGGCGATGGCATCGAGCTGCTCCATCCACCGGCCTCCCTTCTCGGCTGCCAGGGCGTCCAGCCTCTCATCGCGCATGGTCTCGACGACCGTCTTGGCCACCGCGGTTCCGAGGGGATTGCCGCCGAAGGTGGTTCCATGGGAGCCGGGGACGAAGGTCGCCGCGATGTCTTCCGACGTGACTATGGCTCCGATGGGATACCCGTTCCCCAGGGCCTTCGCCAGGCTCATGATGTCCGGAACGACCCCATAGTGCTGGAAGCCGAAGAAGCGGCCGGTGCGGCACAGTCCGGTTTGCACCTCGTCGCATATCAGCAGGGCGCCGCGTTCGTCGCACAGGTCCCGGGCGGTCCGGAAGAACTCGGAGCCTGCCGGGATGACGCCTCCCTCGCCCTGTATGGGTTCCAGGATCACGGCCGCGGTGTCCTTCGTCACCGCGTCCTTTAACTGCTCCACGCTGCCATAGTCGACCAGGTCCATGGCGCCGGACAGCAGGGGCTCGAACCCGCTCTGGTACTTCTTCTGCCCAGTTGCGGACAGGGCAGCGGCCGTGCGTCCGTGGAACGAGTTCCTAGTGGAGATGATGCGGGAGCGGCCGGTGTGCTTGACGGCCAGCTTGAGGGCAGCCTCATTGGCCTCGGCGCCGCTGTTGACGAACAGCACGGATGACAATGGCTGGGGGCACACGGACGCGATGGCGGCCGCAGCCTCGGCCTGCTCCCTGACCAGGTAGAGGTTCGACACATGGACGAGGCGTTCGGCCTGCTCCTTTATGGTCCTGGTCACCGCTGGATGAGCGTAGCCCAGCGAGTTCACGGCGATGCCTGCCACCATGTCGATGTACCGGCGGCCTTCCAGGTCATAGAGGAACTCCCTCTCGCCGCGTTCGAAACATAGTTCCTGGCGCCCATAGTTCTGGAACAGGTGGGCGCGATCCAACCGTTTCACTTGTTCTAGGTCCATATCATCCCTGGATCACAGTGGTACCTATGCATTCCAGCCCGATCAGCTTGCGCACCATCGAGCCCGGGTCCCTTCCGTTGAGCATGTGCACGACCGGCACCCGATGCCTTATGGCATCGCGGCAGGCCTCCACCTTCGGTATCATCCCTCCGGTGATCACGCCTTTCGCGATCAGTTCGTCGATGCCCTTGAACGTGAGCTCATGAACGACGTCGGAGGAGCTCTCTCCGCCACGAAGGACCCCGGGCACATCGGTCAACAGGACCATTATCTCCGCCCCCGCGGCCTGTGCCACGAAGGCGGCCATGGTGTCTGCGTTGACGTTGTACCTCTTGCCATCCGCATCCGCCCCGATGGGATATATGACGGGCACGGCTCCAGCGGACAGCATGTCCTCTATCCAGCTTCCGGTGACGCCGGTCACGTCCCCTACCCATCCCAGGTCGATGCGTACCTCGACGCCGCTCTCGATGGCGATGGCGGGAGGCTTGCGCCGGCATACGACGCCGGCCTTGGCCGCCGAGACCCCGACGGCCTCTATGCCCTTGTCGTGCAGCGCGGCCACGGTGGAGGCGTTGATGCGGCAAAGGACCTCCTCGGCCACCGCCAGGGCCGTCTCGTCGGTTACGCGCAGACCGGCCACCTTCCTCACCTGCATGCCGCGAGCTTCCATCTCCTTGCTGATCTCGGGTCCGCCGCCATGTACCAGGATGGGTTGGTAGCCATGGGTGATCAGCTCTGCGACCTCGCCTGCGAACCGCTCGAGGTCGCCAGGACCGCCAAGCGAGTTCCCGCCGAACTTTATCAGGATACGATGGGAGGTTGAGTTCATCGTTGCACCTAGGTCGTGTACTCGGAGTTGATCTTCACGTACTCGTAGCTGAGATCGCAGCCCCAGGCTTCTGCCTGCCCCTTCCCCACGCCCAGGTCCAGGGTCATGACGATGCGCCTCTGGCTCAACAGCTTGCGGGCCTCTACCTCACCCTCGCTGCATGGAGGCAGCTGGGGGCGGCCGTTCTCGAACAGGACTATCGTGGATGCCCCAGTTCCGATGGTCAGACGGACGCGGTCGATGTCGAACTCCGCACCCGAGTTGCCCAATGCGGCAAGGACGCGGCCGAAGTTGGGGTCCGCGCCGAACACGGCGGTCTTGACCAGGCTGGACGATATGATCCAGCGGCCCGCCCGCCTGGCGTCCGCGGCATCCTTGGCGCCGACGACCTTGAGCTCGATGAGCTTGGTTGCTCCCTCTCCGTCGGTGACGACCTGCTTGGCAAGGGATTGGACGACCTTGGTGACGGCGTTCCAGAACTCCTTGTTGTCGTCTACGGGAGGTCCTCCCGCGGCGCCGTTGGCCATGAACGCGGAGATGTCATTGGTGCTCTGGTCGCCATCCACGTTGATGACGTTGAAGCTCTTGTCGATGGCTTCTTGCCACCTTTCCTCGGGAGGGCGGGTGAGGACGGCGTCGGTGGTGATGAAGGAGAGGGTCGTCGCATGCTGAACCTTCATGGAAGGGGATATCATCCCGGATCCCTTGGCCATGCCGGCGATCGTCACGATCGTGCCGTCCTTGAGCTTGACCTGCATGGCGGCCTCCTTGATCACCTTGTCGGTGGTGAGGATGGCCTGGGCGGCGCGGTGGTCCGCCTCCCTGCCCCTGGCCAGTTCGCTCACGGCCTTGGTGATTCCGGCCGAGATCTTGTCCATGGGAAGGTAGCGGCCGATGACGCCCGTCGATGACACGCCGACCTCCAGGGGATCGAGGTCGAGCTCCCTGGCGGTCTGCTCGACCATGGCGCTGGCGTCCTCGTAGCCCTGCTTCCCCGTTATCGCATTGGCGTTTCCGCTATTGATTATGAAGGCACGGATGTTGTGATTCTTCCTGGCGACCATGTACTCAACAGGCGCAGCACGCATCCTGTTCTGTGTGAACGTACATGCCCCGATGGTGGGATGTTCAGAATAAAGCAGGGCAAGGTCCAGCCTCTCCCTCTTGATCCCGCAATGCACCCCTGCGGCCATCCAGCCGAGGGGTGTGGTAACGCCGCCGTCTATTTTCTTCATTTATCTTCTCCTTACGCCATTATACGCCGAGTCCAGGGTAGTTCAGGCCTGTAGCCTCGTCCATCTTGAACATGATGTTCGCGTTTTGCACCGCCTGGCCAGCTGCCCCCTTGACCAGATTGTCGAGGGCGGCCATGGCGATCACGGTGGATCCGACCACCTCGAACCCTACCTGGCAGAGGTTCGAGCCGACCGTGTCCGGTATTGCAGGTATGCCGGTGACGTGCACGAAGCGCTCCTTCTCATATGCAGACCGGTAAGCCGCGGTCACATCCTCCTTGGTCACACCGTCCGCGAGACTGGCATAGCTGGTGGTGAGCATGCCGCGCACGATGGGAAGGAGGTGGGGAGTGAAGATTACATCTATATCCTTTCCGGTCAAGCCTTCGAGCACCCCCTTGATCTCTGGAGTGTGGCGATGGACGCCCACCTTGTACGGTGAGATCGAGACCGCGCAGGTCGGATGGTGGGTGGACCGGGTGGGCTCTTGTCCAGCTCCCGAGGTCCCGCTCTTGGCATCCACGATGATCTTGCCTTCGATCAGGCCTTCCTTGACCAATGGGGCGAGCGAGAGCACGGTGCAGGTCGGATAGCATCCAGGATTGGCGACGAGATCCGCGCCTGCGATCTCCTGGCGGAACAGTTCCGTCAAACCATACGCCGCCCTCGGCAGGTTGGCCAGGTCGGCATGTTGCTGACCATACCACTCCTCGTACGTCCTGGGGTCCTTAAGCCGATAGTCCCCGCTGAGATCTATCACCTTCATACCCTGATCGAGCAGGGGAGGGGCGATGCGCATGGAGGCGGTATGGGGCGTTGCCAGGAAGACGACGTCATAGTCCCCGTTCTCCGGAAGCCTTTCCTGGAACACCAGGTCCGTGAAGCCCTTGAGGAACGGCATCACCTCCGCTATCGGCCTTCCGGCGTTCTGTCGAGAGGTCATCGCCTCGAGAGAGATGCCGGGATGCCTGCTGAGGATGCGTGCGAGTTCCCCTCCGGTGTATCCGGAGCCACCTACCACTGCGGCCTTTATCATGATATGGTACAGCTCCTTGCGTGAAGGGTCCTCATTAAAAACGGTTCGATATTAAGGATGATGACCCATTTGAGACAAATGCGCCCCCACATGTTGCTAGCGGAACGACCGGGTCCGTGAGGGATCTCCCTGTCCGGAGGGAGACGCGGTCGAGGACGTTTGTCCGATGTGTTTCATCATACCTATATAATGAATGCGAAGTGGACGTGAAGACCCAAATGCATAGCACTAGCAGCGAAGACAGTGGAAAGGTCGGCTCAGGCAGGAAGAAGATCGTCCTGGCATACTCTGGAGGTCTGGACACGTCGGTCGCCATCAAGTGGCTGGAGGACCGGTACGACCTCGACGTGGTGGCGGTCTCCATAGATGTTGGCCAGCCCGGTGACATGGTCGCTAACATCGAGCGGGCGAAGAGCATCGGAGCGGTCTCCGCCTATGCCATCGACGCCAGGAAGGAGTTTGTAGACGAGTATATCTGGCCGGCGCTCAAGGCCAACGCCCTGTATCAAGGCGTGTATCCACTGAGCACCGCCATCGCACGGCCGCTCATCGCCAAGGTCCTTGTCGATGTGGCTCGGAAGGAGGGGGCCCATTTCATCGCCCACGGCTGCACCGCCAAGGGGAACGACCAGGTCAGGTTCGACGTCAGCATAGGGGCGCTTGCCCCGGACCTTGGGATCATCGCCCCGATGAGGGAGTGGGTCATGACCCGGGAAGAGGAGATCGAATATGCCAGGCAGAACGGCATCCCCGTCCCGGTGAAGAAGGCCTGTCCCTACTCCGTTGACGAGAACCTGTGGGGGCGCAGCTGCGAGTGCGGCGTCCTGGAGGATGCTTCCGTGGAGCCTCCGGAAGATGCCAGGGAATGGACCGTCTCCCCGCAGGAAGCCCCTGACCGGCCGACATATGTGGAGATCGGCTTCGAGAAGGGCGTGCCGGTATCCCTTGACGGGGAAAGGCTGGACGGGATCGAGCTCATCGTCCGCCTCAACAAGCTTGCCGGCTCCAACGGCGTGGGCCGCATCGATCACGTCGAGGACCGCCTGGTAGGCATCAAGTCCCGCGAGACCTATGAGTGCCCGGCGGCCGTCACGCTCATCAAGGCCCATCAGTCCCTGGAAGGGCTCGTGCTGACCAAGGATGTGCTGTCGTACAAGAAGGGAGCGGAGCAGCGCTACTCCGAACTGGCCTACGACGGCCACTGGTTCTCACCTCTCCGAGAGGCCCTGGACGCCTTCATGGACAAGACCCAGGAGTTCGTCACCGGCACTGTAAGGATGAAGCTCTACAAGGGCAACGCAGATGTTGTCGGTCGGGCATCCCCCTATTCGCTGTACAACGAGGGGCTTGCCACCTATGCACAGGGGGACGAGTTCGATCATACCTCGGCGAAGGGCTTCATCTACGTGTGGGGCCTTCCCCTCCGCACGGCCACGCTGGCGTATCGGACCGACGGGCAGGGGTCCGAGAGGACCGTTTGAACCTCTCAAACCATTTCCATCAATCCTTTCAAGATGATCGCGAGATGAACCAAGAAGGTGCAAAGATGGGTCAGGAACGCAAGGTGCTGTGGTCAGGCAGGTTCGGACAGGGAGCGGCCGATGAGACGCTGGCATTCACCTCATCGCTGATGGTCGACAAGAGACTTGCCAGATATGACATCCTTGGGTCGCTGGCCCACGCTCGCATGCTCACCCGCCAGGGCATCATCGCCCAGGAGGACGGCGAGCGCATCGCCGCGGGGTTGAAGGAACTGTACGCGAAGGCCGAGGAAGGAGCCCTGGAGATCGACCCCCAGCTGGAGGACGTCCACTCCAACATCGAGTTCCTCCTTACTTCCATGATCGAGGACGCGGGGGCGCGCCTGCACACCGGGAGGAGCAGGAACGATCAGGTCGCCACCGATCTGAGGATGTGGCAGAGGGAGGCGATCCTCGATACCATCGAGGCGATCCATACCTTGGAGCACGTACTCATGGAGCGTGCTTCCGACAACGTCGACGTCATCCTGCCCGGATTCACGCATGTGCAGCACGCCCAGCCCATATCTCTCGCGCACCATCTCATGGCGCATTTTCACCGTCTCGCCCGGGACGTCGAACGCTTCGCGGAGTGCTATCGCCGCACGAACATCTCGCCGCTTGGCTCTGCCGCGCTGGCCGGTACGACGTACAACATCGATCGCCTTTATACCTCCGAGCTGCTCGCGTTCAAGGCCCCTTGCGCCAACTCCCTTGACGGGGTCAGCGACCGTGACTTCGTCGCCGAGTACCTCTTCGCAGCCTCCCTGTGCGCGGTGCATCTTAGCTCCCTGTGCGAAGAGCTCGTGTACTGGTCATCTCCCGAGTTCGGCTTCGTGGAGATGGACGACGCCTACTCCACCGGCTCGAGCATAATGCCGCAGAAGAAGAATCCCGATGTGGCGGAGCTTATCAGGGGCCGGGCGGGGGCGACGATCGGCGATCTGCTCAACATGCTGGTCACGCTGAAATCGCTGCCGCTGTCATACAACCGCGATCTGCAGGAGGACAAGGCGGCACTGTTCGCCGCTCACGACCGGATCGTGGCCTGCCTCCGAATGGCCGCGGCCATGGTCTCCACCGTCAAATTCAACAAGGAGAGGATGCTGGCCGCTACCAAGGACGGCTTCCTGAACGCCACCGATCTGGCCGATTACCTTGTCACCAGGGGGCTGCCCTTCCGCAAGGCGCATGAGGTCGTGGGGGCGGCGGTCCGATACTGCATAGAACAGGGAAAGAGGTTGGAGGAATTGACCCTCGAAGAGCTGCGATCGTTCAGCGACCTGGTCGAGGAGGATGTATTCTCGATACTTCCCATAGAGAGGTGCGTCCTGCGCCGCATGTCGGTGGGAGGCACGTCCCCAAATGTGATACCCATGCAGTTCAGCCAGGGCATGTCGGCGCTACAGAGGCAGTCGACGATGTTTCAGAAGGAAAGGGCGCGCCTGCAGACGGCGTACCGTCGGTTGCTGGAGTGATCGGGGCGTTTCGCCATCGGAAGAGAGCCGATCAATAATCGCCCAGCATGTTCCAGTCCAAGGTGTGCTTGATGCCCGCCTTGGTCAGGATCTTTGACAGCTTCTCACCCATCCGGCCGACCTCTACGGAAGCGGAGATGGACTTGATGTAGAACTGCTTGCTGTCGATGGGGAAGATC
>LFRW01000015.1 GCA_001512965.1 Methanomicrobia archaeon DTU008 | reverse complement strand
ACTCTACCCTATAGTAGTCAAAAACAACACCATCAGGCGCGTCCCATTCCAGTGCGACGGATCCGTCGAGTGGGGTGGCCACTAGATTCAATATCTCAATAGTGGGCTCCTCAGACGACTCGGCGGATGCCGTTGCACTGAAGACATCGATGGCCACAATAAATGTGGACATCACCATGAGCACGCTCAGTGCTATCGCTGATACTTTGGCTCTCATATTCATCTCCAACCCCTCGTAATGAGCGGAAGCCGCTCGGATCGAGGACGATGTAAGAATTACGAAAGCAATTAAATATATTGTGTGCACAATAAATACCATGTTGTACACGCTGACTGGATAGAGTGCACAAATCGCTCGGAATGTGCACAATTGTCAGGGATGCTAGACGCCATGGCCCGGACTTCAAAAAAGTTTGATCGATGATGTTTCCTTCGTTCGATACATGAGGACGTGATGTGTTCATCCGTTTTGATGCCAAGAAGGGCAGGAAAGGCATCCATCATAGCGATATAAGGTCAAAGTGGAGAATGATCGCTAGCATGGATCAGGATGAGCGGGACCCATTGGTCGTATCATGACTACCATGCTCTTCCAGATAGAGGTCGCAGAACTCGCGGATGGGGCATATGTCATGCTTCGGCCTCAA
>LFRW01000058.1:8649-12878 GCA_001512965.1 Methanomicrobia archaeon DTU008 | reverse complement strand
TGGATATCGGCAACGAAGCCGGAATAGCCGGTCTCGGCATGGGCCACCTTTCCCTCCACCTTCTTGAACTGGGATATGACCCCGCCGAGAAGCTCCAGCTCCCTGGACCTCCAACCTCCAGTGATGAGCGATCGGGAGCGTTCCAGGCCTTGACGCACAGAACCGAGGTGGTCCGCTATCTGTGCTCGCAGCATGCGATCGGCGTCGCGTAGGTCCTCCCTTCTCCTGTAGCCCCGGAAACCTGGGACGAACTCCTGTATCCTTTTCAGGATGCCCCGGTCCTCGTCTACCCTCTGGCGGATGTCAGCCAATTGAAACCCTCGGCCACATAATGGCGTAATGGTTTAAAAATGTCGAAGCTGAACGCTCATGCCGATGATACTGTCCACCGACCCACGGCTCAACGGGACGATTCCATCATTCGACGGGCATTGCGCGGAGCGGCACCCTCCAGATCGTTGTTCCAATAGCAGTACACCTCTTCGACGCCAAGGTCCTGTAGGATGTCGATCCATTCGACGATCTCCTCATCCGCATAGGAATACGCATGGCCGCTTCGGCCGTGCCATCGGACATAGGTGAAGTCGGCGGTGGCCGGGCCGGTGACCGCGCCCTTGTCGGAGTCGACAAGGCAAAGGGCACAGGATCTTTCTTCCAGCATCTTGTAGGTCCTGCCTACGAACCATTCATCGTTCCTTGGCTCCACCGCAACCCGCTGCCCTGGAGGGAACGAGTCCAGGAAGGAGCTGAGAAGGGGGAGATCGATGCCTTGCGATGGCGGCATCTGTACCAGTACGGGCCCGAGCTTGTCATCAAGGCGCTGCAGGCGCTCCATGAAGGGTCCGACATGCCGCGCGGGGTCCTGAAGGCGGCGCATATGAGTGGCGAGGCGGGACATCTTGGCCGAGAACAGAAACCCGGAAGGGGTTCGGCGCCTCCATTCATCGACTGTTCTCTCCGCGGGCAAGCGGTAGAACGTCGAGTCTATCTCCACCGTATCGAAGGACCGGGAATAGATCCCCAACATCTCTTCCGGTCTCGTGCCGGAGGGGTATAGATCGCCGATCCAATGACGATAGCTCCAACCGCTGCAGCCGATCCGGAAGAGCGTCACATCGATCGTTCTCTCATGAAACATATTTGAATCATGCCCATGGATGTCCATCGAGCCTTGCCTGGCCATCCTGCCGCCCTTGCTCGGAGCGACGGCATGGCCGGTGAAGGCAGTTGCATGCTGAAGGACCATTGATGCTAGGGCCGCCATGACGTCCATGGACCTCCGTTGCACGAGAGAGATTATATTTTCGGACCTGCAGTATGTTATTCTCTCAAGTACGATCGACATGCCGTCCATCCATTCCAAGCCAGTCGATGTCAGGGACCGGGAGGAGCTTGTATCCTTCTTCGAAGAGGTGATGAGCTGGCCAGGGTTCGAACATGCCGGGGAGACATCAGACTATTGGGACTGGAAATATCGACGAAAGCCAGGGTTGCCGCCGATCGATTATGCAGCCTGGAACGAAGGGAGCGTGGCATCCCATGCCTCGGCGACCCCTGTGCCGCTCATGATCATGGGGAGGCCGGTTACCGCTGGTCAGCTGGGAGACCTGTACACCCATCCTCGCCACAGAGGGAACGGGCTGGCGGAAAGTCTGCTGAACAGGGTGGAGGAGCATGCAGCCGCTGAGGGCCTCGAATTCCTTTACGCCTTCCCGTCGGAGATAGGTCGCATGATCATCTCCAACAGGGGTTTCCGTGAACTTCCGGTGAGGTTCTCACAGTTCCAGCTGATCACCGATCCAGCTGCGTTCTTCGACCAGGTCAGGCTAGGTTCCCTCAAGAGACCTGCCTACAAGGCCATGCTCTCACTGAAGTCCACATATCGACGGTCACACGCTCCAGGAATGGTAAGGGAGGTCTCCGAGTTTCCAGATGACATCGAGGATATGACGAGGAGGTTCGAGGCGAACTTCGATATCACCCTCCGTCATGATCGCAGTTACCTGGAATGGAGGTACGCCGACCCCGCTGGAGGATTCTTCAGAACGTTATTGGCAACCATCGACGGACGAACGGCAGGGATGGCCGTGGTGCGAACCTACAACAACGATGGAACACGCTACATGGACATCATCGATCTGATGGCCGACCTTGAGCGACCAAAGGTGGCCCAGGCCCTCGTGGCGAAGGCCGTTGCGATGGCTGAATCCGAGCATGTCACCGGGGTCCAGGCATGGATTCCGAGCGACCACCCGTTCGTACCGACATTGCAGCGGACAGGCTTCATCCCACGTACTCCCCTCGGCCATGAGAGGAAGCTCACCATGTTCGGTCGCCCCATAGGCAGGGACGCGGAGCTTTCGAACATATTTCAAAGACGATGCCTGAAGGCACACATCATGCTAGGGGACAGTGACTGGGTCTAGTTCGTTACGCACACCTCCCGATACGTCGGTATGATGCTCTTGCATCATTCAACAGGAAACAGGACTCTTCGACCCAGGGCCTCTTCGATCGTGGGCAAACTTTATCGGCGCATGGCTACACGTCATTCACGAATGGTGTTCCCGAGACCATTGCGGCATCTGGTCCTCATCATCGCCTTGATCGCCTTGACCGCATCCGTTGCCGCCGCACATGTGCCGCAGTTCAGCGGGGGCGGGGAAGGGCTTGATAATGCAAGAGTGGTGAACGATCCCACCAAATCATGGGTCATCTACACGACCTATGACGGGCCCGACCACGTCGATTACTACAAGATGTCGTTCAAGGAGGGGGAGCTGATGCTGGTAGGGGTCATCGTCCCGGTCACCGAGGGCGAGCGGGGTCTCGCCCCGAGCATGGTGCTGATGGGCCCTGGGCTTGATGACAACGGCACCATCCCATCTCCTGTCCAGAGAGCGGACGGGGGCTTCATGTCCCTTGATCCGGAAGAACCTTCAAAGCCTGTGTATGAGCCATTTTCGCCCAGCGCCTTCTATGAACTGATAAGCATCGAGATGCTCGCGCCCGCGGACGGCGACTACTATGTCGCGATATACGATGGAGAGATCGGCGGTGATTACGGACTCGTGGTCGGGAAGAGAGAGTCCTTCACCGTCGTAGAGTGGTTGACCACTCCGATCTCGCTCCTCACAGTGTATCGATGGGAGGGGCAGCAGTGGTGGACCATACTCATGCCAGGGGCACTGGCCTTCCTCATAGGCATGTCAGCTGCATACGTAAGGTTGTGGAGCTCCCGGAGGAGAGCGGATGCCAGATGGCTCCTCATCTCCCTTTCAGGATCCCTTATGATCGCCTCCGCAGCCGTGTTTGGTTACCAGATGGTGAGCACGCTGCTGCTGGTGGGGGAGATCGAGCCTGCCGCCTTGCTAAGCGTGGTCTTCACCATCGTCCCGCTATTGCTGGGAGTGGCCGCATTGGGGATCGCGCATCGCTCCACCTACGGCGCCTTCAGACCGAGGTCCAGGTTCGCCCTTCTGATCATCGCGGTTCTCGGCCTCACATCATGGTCCGGATGGATAATAGGTCCTGCGTTGGCAGCGCTGGCAGCGTTCCTCCCCTCCCGCTCGGTCCGGTCACGGCGATGAAACCCTGCGGTAGCATCCTCACTGGCGGCGAACCTTATTATATCGCCCAGTAGTTCGAACGGTGATGAGTTCGGTATCGCCGATCCGCCAGTTCTTCCACTATGCCGGCTGGTATGCCAGTTCCCTGTTCGGCAGGAAGAAGCCGCTGGTCAACACCATGGTCATCCATTACAACTGCAATCTGCGATGCACCCATTGCGCGGTGACCGCCAATGAGGGGAAGCTCTCCGGGCCCACCTCCATGACATGGGAGATGGCGACCGAGGAGATGAGGTCCGAGTATGGAAAGGGCTCTCGCATAGTGTTCTTCGAAGGGGGCGAACCCACCATATGGAAGGATGGTGACAAAGGATTCGAGGATCTGATAGAGGAGGCCAAGCAGATCGGTTATTACGTTACCGGCTACACCACCAATGGGATCGGGCGCATCATAGAGGACAGCGAGGCCATCTCGATATCGCTCGATGGACCCAGGGAGATCCACGATCGCATCCGAGGCCCTGGAGCGTATGACAGGATGTTGGAGAACCTTGGCCGGACCACGCATCCCAACATATTCGCCAACATGACGATCAGCAAGGACAACAAGGACGTGCTGAAGGAGACGGCCGAGATCGTCGATAGGACTCCGCAGCTGCG
>LFRW01000058.1:0-8573 GCA_001512965.1 Methanomicrobia archaeon DTU008 | reverse complement strand
TTCCCGATCATGAACAGCAAACGTGCGCTGAAGGAGCTGCTCATTACCGACTACACCGACAGATGTCCATACTGGGTATCGAGCTTCATGCTCCCCGATGGCTCAAAGCATTACGGCTGTCCCATGAGGGCCGTCGAGTCCTGCAGGGACTGTGGCTTCGACGCGGTGCGCGAATATCGCCTCATCACCGCTGGGAACGTCGGGACCATCCTCAGTATGTCAAGGTTCGCAATATCAAGGCCACCACGGTGAGTAGTTCCAACGCAACGGTCTGGAGAAGGAACATGGGGATCGGTCTCCAGAACCTCAGGCGGTCCCTTATGTTCTGAACGCGTAGCGCCTTGATCGCAAAGGGCGTTGCAAGGAACAGGATAACCAGGAACGGTTCGGTCAGGCCAGCGAGACCGACGAAGACATACACCAGGATCACGAGAACAGCTTCCAGACGGACCACGTTCTCCAGCCCGACCCGGACGGTGAGGTTCTTCTCCCCCATGGCCATATGCGAGTCGTAGCCAGGGACCGAATCCGAGATGCGCATGATCATCGCCCCCAGTCCAATGGCAAGGGATACGAACAGAACGGTCAGGGAGAACTCCTGGACTATGACGTAGTATGAGAAGAAGGCCATCATGGTGAAGGAGATGAACACGTCCAGTTCGCCCAGGCCTCTCGCGCCCAGGTTGAACGGCGGGGCGGTATAGAAGAATGCGAGCGCAAGGGCTATCAGGCCCAGCACGACGACCGTCCATCCCCCATACAGCAGTATCGGTATGGACAATAGGACCGCCAAGATCACCAGGACGGCCATCAAGACCTTTCCCTGGGATTCGGTGATTATCCCCCTGTCCAGGGAGTTACCGGACCAGAACACCTTCTGATCGAACAGTTCCAGGAGAGCCTTCTCGAGCTCAGGGTCATTGCTCCGATCGAACCTGAGCTTGTCGACCCCGCTCTTGTGATCGAAATAATCGTTGGAGAAGTTCACGAAGAGAGCCAGCACGAGAACGTCCAGGGGTATGACGACGGCCATTAGCCATTCCTGCTTCACGGTCAAAGCGAAGGCGATGCCGGCGACGGATGCGAGAAGGAATGGAAGCGTGTAGGCTATCCTTAGAACCTCCTTGACCTTTTGCCACAATGTCATCTCTTCGGGTCGAACGTCCATATGTACCAGCCAACGGTGAGGGCGGAGTACGAAATAAAACCTTTCAAGCTAGGAGAGTGACGGAATGTCAAATGATGATAGAAAAAGAGGACGGTGCTTGAAGGCCTCACCGAGGCCTGGTCCTACGGTCCATCGCCCGATACTTGGCCAGCACCCGTCCGATGAGGATTATCGCGATCACGGCGACTATGGTGATTATGACCGCATAGATGAGCTTCCCCGTGGGATCGTCCTCCGCCGGGAAGTACATCCTCAATAGCGTCTGTATCGCATCGTTCCATGCCAAGGCCGCCACGAAACCGAACGCTGCTGTCATCAATGCGGCGATCGTCTCTATTACGAGCGTCCTAGTGCTCTTGCCTTCTTCTTCCTTCACTTCGACCATCGAAACCCCCGATATAATAGTTCATCAAGAGATTTTTATACCTACCGTCATGGAACTGCTGGCCATATCTCTTGGATCGTAATGTCTTCGACGATGACATATCGTAGGCATGGCCACGACGTGTGTCAAGAGGGTGATCTCATCACATGCTTGTTGTAGTATTACGCCTTGGTGTGAACATTCGGATATTATTTCGAACAAATTTAGCAAAATGAACAGTAATCCTCCATCTGCGTAAACTATTGTCTATGAACATTTATCCATCATTTATCTACTATATCATACATTATATCAATAAATCATCGTGTATTACAGTGTTATACAATACATATGTTCTAAAAAACAAGTAATCATTAGACATTAACGCTCTTTCACTCCAACCTAAAAGATTATCAACTCGTTTTGTATTTAGGTCTACTCGAAGGACATAGGTCCTCAGGCCAGGATTGTATGATATCGATCGAGAATGCAAGGTCCACAACGGGCACAAGATCGAGGGTGGAGGACATCTCCCCGGTGAGCGGGATGTGTCCCCTTTGTATTGAAGAATGTAATGTGGTTTGCGAGGTCGGGAAGGCCGCGTTCCGTGGTAGGGAAGTGCTGTACCCAAGCACTGAGCACTTCGGGCAATCCACTGCCGCCTCCAACAAGAACTACATGCTGGACTGGTCACATTTCCAGATCCTAGCTGAGCTGCTTGGCGCCTATGGGGTCGAGCCCGATCCCGACAAGGCCTTCTTCGAGAACGCAGACATAACCACCCAGGTCGCCACCAGATCTGGGAAGCCGATCGACCTTAAGGTCCCCATCGTCCTCGCGGGCCTAGGCTCCACCGAGGTCGCCAAGCGCAACTGGGACAGCCTGGCCAAAGGTGCGGCGATGTCCGGCATCATCCAAGTTGTGGGTGAGAACGTCTGCGGTATGGACCCCGCCTCCGTGTACACCAACGGCAAGGTCTCCCACTCCCCCGACATGGAGAACAGGATCAACCAGTTCAGGGAGCTCTGGGACGGCAAGTATGGTAACATCGCAGTGCAGACCAACGTCGAGGACACCCGCGGCGGCGTCGATGAATATGTCATCAGCAAGCTTGAGGTCGATATTATCGAGAGGAAGTGGGGCCAGGGCGCCAAGGCCATCGGCGGCGAGGTTCGGCTCAAGACGCTAGAAAGGGCCATCGAACTGAAGAAGCGTGGCTACCTCGTGCTGCCTGACCCTCTTGACCCCAAGGTTCAGGAGGCCTTCAAGGCCGGCGCCTTCAAAACGTTCGAGCGCCACTCCCGTGTCGGCTTCCCTTCCCACCGCACCTTCGTGGAAGATGTCGAGCATCTGAGGGAAAGCGGGGCGAAGTACGTCTTCCTCAAGACCGGCGCCTACCGTCCGGAGGTCGTGGCGTTCACCATGAAGGCTGCGTCGGATGCCAAGGTGGACCTGCTCACCTTCGACGGCGCAGGCGGCGGTACCGGCATGAGCCCTGTTCCCATGATGAACGAGATGTCCACACCAACCGTGCATCTGGAAGCTCAGGTTCTGCTCGCGGCCAGCATCCTTAGGAAGCAGGGCCGTTTCGTTCCCGACATCTGCTTCGCTGGCGGCTTCACCAACGAGAGCCAGGTCTACAAGGCGATCGCGATGAGCAATCTCGGTGACGGCCCCCTCGTCAAGGCAGTTGCCATGGCACGTGCCCCGATCACCGCGGCAATGAAGTCCCAGCACTTCGCCAGGCTGGCCCAGGAAGGCAGGCTGCCGAAGGTGTTCGCCAATGAGTACACCGACGATCCTCACAACTTCTTCGTGAGGAGCGCTCAGGTGGAGAGGGAATATCCCGCCAAGATGCTTGGCAAGGACATCCCATGGGGCGCCGTTGGTCTTAACACCTTCCTTGAAGAGAGGATCGGTGAGGGCCTGAAGCAGCTCCTCGCGGGCTCAAGGAAGTTCCGCCTTGACCTCCTGGAGAGGGATGACATAGCCTCTCTCAGCGAGTATGCCGCCAAGGTAACCGGCATCGAGACGTTCGATCAGATGGCCTCACGGACCATCCCTGGCATGCTGGAATGCTGGGACAAATAAACTAAACCGCTTCCTCCCCCCTTTCATTTTTTTTAAAAAAACTTATTACTTGTCAGTAGCATTCTTATAAGCCTAGAACGATTTCCAAATTAATTCGTTCAGCTTGAACGGAGCACGGGTCTACCCGTCATTCAGGAGGAGAAAACACAAAGGGGTGGGCCGCAAATACCGCGCCCTCAAACCCCTTACATCCCATTTTTACGCACTTCCCTTGAAATACTTCACCGTCCGATGGTTCTCCGCCATGACAGAACACCGCCCGAGAACCATGGCGAAGGGGGCGAACAGACTGGCGAAAGAGAAGAGCCCCTATCTGCTGCAGCATGCCCATAATCCCGTGGACTGGTATCCATGGGGGGAGGAGGCCTTTCGTAAGGCTCGCGAAGAGGACAAGCCCGTATTCCTGTCCATCGGATATTCTTCATGTCATTGGTGCCATGTGATGGCGGAGGAATCCTTTCAGGAGGACGACGTGGCGGCGCTGCTCAATGAGAACTTCATAAGTGTGAAGGTGGACAGGGAGGAGAGGCCTGACATCGATGCGATATACATGACGGCCGCCCAGATCATGTCAGGCACCGGAGGATGGCCTCTTACCATCATCATGACGCCGGACAGGAAGCCGTTCTTCGCCGCCACATACCTGCCAAAGCTCAGCAGGCAGGGGATGACCGGTCTGACCACATTGTTGCCCATCATCACCGAGTTCTGGAGAGAGCGGCGGGATGAGGTCGCCGATGCCTCCGTGAAGGTCGCCGAGGCCATCAAGACCGTTAACAAGCCCTCATCCGCCGGCAGGATAGGTGTCGAGTCCCTCATGGAGGGATACGCCCGACTGAAGAAGAGCTATGATCCCCGCCATGGAGGCTTTGGCCTGGCACCGAAGTTTCCCACTCCTCACCGCCTCACGTTCCTGCTGCGGTACTGGAAGCGTACAGGGGAGCCGAACGCGCTGGAGATGGTCCGGCATACTCTTAGGGAGATGCGGCGCGGGGGGATATATGACCAGCTGGGCGGAGGTTTCCATCGCTATTCCACCGACCGCAGCTGGACCGTGCCCCACTTCGAGAAGATGCTTTACGACCAGGCGATGCTTCTCATGGCATACGTGGAAGGATGGCAGGCCACCGGTGACGAGGAGTTCGAGAGGACCGCGAGAGAGATCGCCGATTACGTCCTTGAACGGATGACGTCGCCCGAAGGGGGTTTCTGTTCAGCGGAGGATGCCGACACCGAGGGGGTGGAGGGCGGATATTATCTCTGGAGCGAAGAGAAGCTGTCTTCCTTCTTGACGCCTGAAGAGCTGTCCGAGGCACGCAGGGTCTTCGGCGTCAGCACCGATGGGAACAATGAAGGGGACGATGGCGATCGCAGTAACGTACTGCGCCTGGATGGGGAGTGGACGGAAACATCGGAACGGGTCAGGGCGAAGATGCTTGAACGTCGCAACCAGAGAACCGCGCCTTTCCTTGACGATAAGATAATGGCCGACTGGAACGGGCTGATGATCGCAGGGTTGGCCAAAGCGTATGGAGCATGGAGGGACCCGCGCCATCGGGATGCCGCTCGGAAGGCGGCTAAGTTCGTCATGAGCTCGATGATGGAGGGAGAGGGCTACCACATGTACCGTGATGGCGCGGCGGTCGGGCCCACGTTCCTGGACGACCTCGCATTCATGGCATGGGGCTTGATCGAGCTGTACTTCACCGATCCAGACCCGGAACTGCTGGAGAAGGCCATCGACCTTGCCGAACGGATGCTCTCGGAGTTCGACGACCCGACGGAGGGCGGATTCTTCAAGAACTCCGAGGATGTGGGGCCCATGGGCAGGATCAAGGAAGTGTATGACGGCGCGGTTCCTTCAGGCAACTCAGTGGCGCTGACGGTGCTGCTCCTATTGCATGCCCTCACGGGAAGGGAGGACCTCCTGAAGGCGGCGGAGAGAACGGAAGAAGCGCTGTCAGGGGCTGTCATCGATTCCCCGGACGCCCATGCACAGTTCCTGAACGCGGTCGACCTTCGCCTCGGCCCCATCGTCGAGATCGCCCTGACGGGGGGACGGGAGCAGGTGGAACCGTTCCTGGCGGAGGTCGGGCGCAGGTTCGTTCCCCGCAAGGTGGTGGTGAACGCCTCGGGAGATGACCTGATAAGTGAGCTGAGCCCGCTGGCCAGAGACAGGGACGCTGCCGAGGTTGCAGCCCATGTATGCAAGGACAAGGCCTGCCTGGCCCCCGTCAATGACCCTTCGTCCCTCGGACGCCTGCTTGGAGATTAGAGCAGCTCGAAAGCAGCGGCCATGGCCCCTTCCTCTGCGCGCTGCGGGTCCGTGGACGTACCGATGATGATGACGTCGCCGTCGCTGAGGTCGAACAGACGACGGATCGCCCAGGCCGTTTCCGGATGGCCCTTGTCAAGGTCGAAGTCGACCGGTACGGTGAGCCGGTCGCCCTTGACCACCACCGTGGTCGCGCCGTCGGCGCCCGCCTTGATGGCCTGGTCACGCTGCTCCATGCCTGATGTGATCTTGGAGGAGACGCCTTTCACCTGCACCGCCACCGAATGCTTTCCCAGAGATATCTCGGGTGCATCGATGGAGTACACCTGGAGCGGGAGTTTGGAGATGAACTCGTTGCCCATCTTGGTGATCTTGACACCTGTCTGCTTGACGTCGACAAGTCCCTCATCGCGGAGGTAGTCGACTATGGTTCGCATGCTGCCTTCACCCACGCCGATGCGGTCGGCCATCATCTTCCTGCCCTTCCTCCGGCCATCGGTCAGAAGGGAGAGCGTCTTATACACATGATAATCGGTGAAACGATGGAGAGGTCCGTACTTGGGGCGTTCGATGAGTCTCATGACGCTTCAGAATATGGTGATTGAGCCTTTAACGATTTGCCCAGTGAGGTCCTCGATGTTCGCCAGAGAATGATCGGCGATCTCCTCGGCCCTACGCTTCCAACGGCGGAACGAATCGACGTCGCGGGTGATAAGTTCCACGCTGGCCAATGCCGGCAGGTCTATCGGGCTGCCGATCTGGGAGAGCAGGCGCACCTGGACCTCCTGCACCTCATCTCCTGCCTCCTCCGCTATGAGGGCCGCGATCCGACCTGCCAGCACATTGTATAGCTTCCCGATGTGCGTCACGGGGTTCTTGCCTGCCGCGGCCTCCGTGCTCATCGGCCTGAACGGAGTGATCAGTCCGTTGACCCTGTTGCCCCTCCCGACCGAGCCGTCATCCCCATTCTCCAGGGACAGTCCCGTGAGCGTCAGGTAGTAATCGTTAGGGTCGTTGCTCGCCGGGTCGTCCGCCTGATTTATGGACATCGCCACCTCATCTCCCACCAGGTCATAGGCCTTTTGAGCGCAAAGCGAGGCGAGCTGTTCCACGGTGCTGCGATACTCTGCAGCATCGGCGATCCTGGACGAGATCATGGCGCAGGCGATCGTCAGGTGAATCCTTTCCCCTCTCCGGGCGGCCATCACCTTGACGTCCTTTCCGGTTGCATCAAGTCCATGGACGCTCTTCACCTCGCCGTTGATGAACCGCTCCAGCTCATATGCAAGGCGCTCCGTCTTCGTCAGCGGGGCATAGCCGACCCCCAGGGAGGTGTCGTTCGCTGGACGGCACATGCGGTGTTCGGGCGGACATCTCCTCGCCCTTCGCTGATAGTTCCGGATGAGGTCCTCGGAGCCCTTCCCCATCCTGGCATCCACGATGGTGTCGTCGGCGATGCTGAACCCGGTATCCCTTGCCAGGCTTGGATCGTGGAAGTTCTCCCTCAGGTATGACCTCGCGGCCTTGACCGCCAGGTTCCGTATCGGTAGCCTGATCTTTCGGTCGGGGAGCATCGCCTCCTCCACCGCCCGGCCCAGCAAGATGATGTATGGAGGATCGATGACCTTGCCCCCTCCGAACCATGTTTCCGACTGGCCGCCTGAGACCTCGTTCTGATCGACGTTATGATGGAGTATCTCCCCCACCTCCTCGATGTACGCGAGGCAGAGCGAGCGGCTCACCGCCTCGGCGATGCCGTCGGCCAAGGAATCTGGATGCCCGATACCCTTCCTTTCGACAAGTTCCACCTCCCTCTGTTCCATAGGCCTCTGTTCCAGTCTCGACACCACGATGTTGCGTTCCATGTTCCTCACAGGTGTTTGCGAACGCGAACTGGATAATGTTTACCGCGGACGATCGCTGAACCTCACCGGGAAGGACATGAAGTCGTGGGCCACCACGGTGTTGGGGAATATCTCCCTGGCCTCAGCTTCGAGCAGGTCGACGCTGTCATAACGGTTCGATATATGGGTCAGGATGAGCTGATCGACATCGGCCGCCTTGGCCATCTCCGCGGCCGCCCGAGCGGTGGAGTGGCCGTATTCCAACGCTCCCTCCTCCAGCGACGAATCGAGGGTGGCCTCATGGACCAGTACGTTCGCCCCCCTGGAAGCCTCAAGCAGCGCCTCGCTGGGGCGGGTGTCGCCAGAATACACGATCCTCCGGCCAGACCTTGGCGGGCCCATGACCTCATGGGGTTCGATCCTCCGATCACCGACTACGACCGCCTCGCCGGCCTGAAGTCGGGCGAACATCGGACCTTCCGGTACGCCCAGCTCTCGAGCGCGCTGCGCATTGAACCTTCCCTTGCGATCAGGCTCCCGGAGGATGTAGGAGAGGGCAGGGACCGTATGATCGGCGGATATGGCCTTGACCGAGCATGGGCCGAGGTCCACGACGTCCCCATCGGCCATCTCGTGGGCGTGAACATCGAAAAGAGGTTGGAAGGCGCCGAGCGTGGCCGCGGCGGTCACGGTCTCGATCGTTCCCTCGGGACCGTACACGTGCAGATCGTTCTCACGACCAGAGAAGTTCATCGACTGTATCAGGCCAGGCAGCCCGAGGAAGTGATCGCCATGATAGTGCGTGATGAAGATGTTGTTGACCCTCATGAA
>LFRW01000037.1 GCA_001512965.1 Methanomicrobia archaeon DTU008 | reverse complement strand
CCATTCCATGTCCAGGCTGCCAAGGTAGCCGATGCCGAACAGCCAGCCCCTGATGTCCTGGCGCAGGATGGCGTAGTCAGCGACCTCCTTTCCTCCCATGGTCTCGATGGAGAGCAGGTCGGCACCATTGGCGGCCGCGACCTCGAAGGCCTCAAACATCTTCTCGGGGTAGGAGTGCTTCTGGTCCATCCCTGGCCTCAGACCCTCCTCCGCCAGCCTTGGGTCGGCGATGGTGTGCCTGATGGACAGGGCGATGCCGTACTCATCGTGGTACTTCTGCATCAGCTCCTTCTGCCCGGCGACCACGGGCTTCTCGAACTTCTCGGGCTCGTTGACCATCTGGAAGACGTGCTCGTTCTCCAGCTGGACGGCGGGGAATCCGAGGGTGATCGCCCTGTCGAGGATGTCCTTGGTGATATAGTCGACATATTCGCGGCGCAATGTCTCAGGGTTCTTCTCAGCACCAGGCCTCGGGGCGAAGTTGATCTCGGGAATGACCATGCCAGCACCGACGGTCTGTCCAAGGCCGTAGGATACAGGGTACTTCGCTTCGCCAAAGACCATCTCATCAGGAGAGCCATATTCCATCTTAGTGTATCTCTTCAATGCCATTTCTTTCACCTCCTGGTTTAAGCTCCTCCGACGAGTTTGTCCCAGTCCTCCCTGAGCTTCCTCCAGTCCCAGCCCTCAATTACCTTGTTGGCAAGTGGGGGTCCCTGAGCAGCCTTCTCGGCGAATACGCCCATTGGGTAGGATTCCACATAGGCACGGTTCACAGCACCGCCTGCACAGATGAAGGGTATGTTGATCCCCTTCTCCGCCAGCCTGTCCGCCACCTTGGGGAACGCGGTCATGGTCGTGGTCATGAGCGCAGTACCGGTGACCAGGTTGGGCTTCTCGCTCTCGACCGTCTTGACGACGTCCTCGACGGCTACGTCCCTGCCCATGTCGATCACGTTGAAGCCGTTGGACTTCAGCAGCACGGCGGCGATGTTCTTGCCGATGTCGTGCGGGTCGCCCTCGGCAACGTGCATCACGACCTTGCCCTTCGCCTCACGGGCGCTGGCCATCTTGGATTCGCAGAGTTTGACCCCGCGGTCCATGGCATCAGCGGCAACCATGACATGTGGCAGGTAATAGATGCCTCTTCCATACAGCTCGCTCACAACGTCCATTCCCTTCACGAGGCCCTTGTCGATGATGTCCTCGGGGCTAAAGCTCTCCAAGGCGGCGGCGACGTCGTCCTGCACATTCTTATAGCGCATGAAAACGACATCTTCGGCGACCTTCCTCAGAAGCGGGTCCTGAGGCACCATCTTCGAAGCAATGTCCTCGGGGGTTTCCTTCGCCTCCATTTGGATGTCATAGCGGCGCAAAACCCTGTCGTAGTTTACACTCTTTAGGTCTATCATGCTCGCACCTCAACCCTATCCTCCTATAGGGCTAGAAGGAACCTTTCGATTCCTTCGATTAATTGATTTATTTTTGTTGTATTTGTAGATAACCCCCCTTTGTAAATCCATTAACGGGGTAATCCAAATAATAGTCCAGCTTCTTATTATCTGTCTGGATAATAATATAATGGCTCGTATATGGGTGCGATCCTCCAATTTCCGATCGCTTCCGTTCGCCATCACTTCCGTCGTTCAATGCGGAGCGGAATACCGCTCCATGGACGGCCAATCATCGAGCATCTCGCTGGAACTTACAATAATGAGTTTATAACTGGCACTTGCTGAATCGTCCCGGTGCCCGGAGTTCGGTGGCTCAACTTTCCTCCTAAGTTTTTTCAATCCCCACCACACCGACCCGGGTGCCGACATGGTCCATGGAAAATGTTATGGGCTATCGGCCTGATGCCACGGTGATGGCCATAGAGGAAGAGGTGTTGCGCAGGATCAAGCCCGACCCAAAGCAGAAGGAGAGGGTGGAAAGGGCAGTGAGGTCCCTTCTCGATGCGGTAATGGAGAAGGCAAGGGAGAGGGGGCCAGACATAAAGGTCATGTTGGTAGGCTCTGTGGCCAAGGACACATACGTGGGGGATCCCGACATTGACATGTTCATGCTCTTTCCCCCCACGGTAGAGAGGAAGGAGCTGGAAAGAAAGGGCCTCCAGATAGGCAAGGAGGTCCTGAGCGATGGTGAGGCGCGATATGCGGAGCATCCCTACATACATGGCACATGGGACGGCCTGGAGGTCGATCTCGTACCTTGCTATGCGATAGAGGATGCATCGCAATTACGATCGGCCGTGGACCGTACGCCCTTGCATACACGATATGTGAACTCCAATCTGAAGGATGGCCAGCAGGACCAGGTTCGACTCCTCAAGCAGTTCATGAAAGGAGTGGGCACATACGGTGCCGAAGCCCGGACCCAGGGATTCTCAGGCTATCTCGTCGAGCTGCTGATCATCCGTTTCGGTGGAATGAGGGAAGTGCTTGAGGCGGCAACCTCATGGAAGAAAGGGGAGACCTTATCACTGGGGGACATTGGCAGGCAGTTCAAGGACCCCCTGATATTCTATGATCCAGTGGACAAGGACCGCAACGTGGCCTCTGCCCTGTCGTTGAACAATCTCGCTCTGTTCATCCACGCTGCCCAGGAATATCTTGCCAACCCCTCGTCGAGATTCTTCTTTCCCCGTAAGAGGGAGCCACTACCCCTATCCCGCATCAAGGACATCATGGAAGATAGGGGAACCGAACTTCTGATCGTCCAGCTTGACCGGCCGGACCTGATCGATGACGACCTGTTTCCTCAAGTGAGGCGCACTCTAGACGGCACGGTACAACTGCTTGAGCGTGGAGACTTCAACGTCTACGATCGAAGTTTCCACGTGGGAAGGGATATCCAGCTGGTCATCGAACTGGAGAAGGCCGCCCTTCCTCGCTCGGTTCGCCATGATGGACCTCCAGCCTGGATAGGTAACGCCCGTTCCTTCCTTGAGAAATGGAAGGACAATGGGCTCAGCGAACCTTTTCTGGACAATGGCCGATGGGTGGTGATGGCGAGGCGTGGGCATGCCACCGCCGTCAGTCTGGTCATGGAGAACCTCGGTCAAGCCGCCCTAGGCAGTGGACTCCGTCGGCTGGAAGGCTTGTCCGCGGTGAGCGGGGAGGATGCCCTTACGGAAGAGAACAGGGAGGCCATCTCGGCCCTGTTGGATAAAAGGAAGAATTGGGAGGTCTGAGATCAGGCGAAGAACGGTTTGTTCATCAGCAAGATCCAGATGCCAAGCGATAGAAGGACGAATATCGCGATGTTGCCCGCCAGCATCTTCTTGTCCACATCAGATTCCTTTATCCCAAGGAACGGATATAGCTTCTTCAGCGCTGCGGCGCCGCCGAATATGACAAGGATCGCCGCCAACTGCGCGTCGCCAAGGAGCGCTCCGATGCCGAAGGACAGAATGCCGAACAGGATGGCAAGGGCGGCCGTGATCATCAGGGACTTTGTGCTCCGAAGATCCTTCTTGAGAAATTCCTCTTCGTTAAACTCAGGCGGCACCCATTCGTAGGTTTCCGCTTTCTCTCCCTTCTTTCGCTTCTTGGCCATTGGGTCTCCCTAATTACGATTGAATTATAAACCTTTGTGGAGACGACATCGAGCGCATTCAGTGGCAGCTCTGGATGACAGGACACCAGCCGACGTCATGCGGCCGATGAACGCCTTCGCCGCTCCCTGCCATTCGGTCAACGTCAAACCACTGGCTACCTGTCGGAAGGAGGTAGTTTCAATCATCTGAGGGGTCTCTTTTATACTCTGATGCAATTGGCCAATACAAGGTGAATGAAATGCCTGCAACCAGCATAGAAGAGTTGCCTGGTGTTGGACCCGCAACTGCAGAGAAGCTGCGTGATGCCGGCTATGTTGACCTGATGGCCATTGCGGTTGAGTCACCCAAGGTGCTCGCCGAATTGGCAGAGATCGGGGAGAACACAGCCATAAAGATCATAGCCGCGGCCAAACAGGCCGCCGATGTTGGTGGGTTCGAGACAGGGGACATCATCCTAGAACGGCGCAAGAACATTCGCAAACTGACATCCAGCTCCAAGGCGTTCGACGAACTCATGGGTGGCGGTCTGGAGACCCAGTCGATAGTGGAGTTCTACGGGGAGTTTGGCAGCGGCAAGACCCAGTTGTGCTTTCAGCTGGCGGTCAATGCGACCCGTCCAGAGGAAGATGGGGGCCTGGACGGGAACGTGTTCATCATCGACACCGAGAACACCTTCAGGCCGGAGAGGATCGTCCAGATGGCCCTGGCACTGGACCTCGACCCTGAAGAGGTGCTGAAGAAGATCCATGTGGCAAGGGCCTTCAACTCTCATCACCAGATGCTCCTGGTGGAGAAGGCGCAGGAACTGGCCACCGAGATGAAGGTCCGCCTGCTGATCGTCGATTCGCTGACCGCCCATTTCCGCGCCGAGTATGTCGGCCGTGGAGCCTTGGCGGAGAGGCAGCAGAACCTGAACAAGCACATGCATGATCTGCTCAGGTTCGGAGACCTTAACAATGCCGTCGTCGCCGTCACCAATCAGGTCTCGGCTAAGCCTGATGCCTTCTTCGGCGACCCGACCCGCCCCATCGGCGGCCATATTGTCGGCCATGCCGCCACATACCGCCTGTATCTCAGGAAGAGCAAGGGAGGGAAACGCATAGCAAGACTTGTAGACTCTCCGAACCTTCCCGAGGCCGAGGCGGTCATAAGTGTCAGCGAGGATGGGATCAGAGACTGAGACGGAAGCGCCCCATCTCGATAAGAGGGGCGCCCGTAAAACCCTTTTTCTTTTCGAACTGTCGGGCGAGCATCCCACCCTACCGGCCGCAGAGGCGGCATGGTGCTGCCGTGCGGAGTGCGGTCCCTGCCCCGTGCTCGACAGGGGACCGGGGTACGTCATCATGTCTATGCCCGATGAGGCCGTTCGGCCTGTCGGGGAGCGCATCGCCCTGACGCACCGCATCGGCAGACATCTGCTCTCCTTCGATCCTGCGGAGGCGATCAGGGCAGTGGCGGATGTGGAGCTGCCCGAGGGAACCTTTGCGGTCAGGGTTCGAAGGCAGGGCAACAACCATATGGGCGTCGACTGCAACCGGCTAGCTGCCGATATAGGCCGTGTTTTCAGCAAGGAACGCAAGGTCGATCTGTCCGAACCCGATGTCGAGGTGAGGGTGCTGCTGTCCGACCGTGCCCACCTGTACATCAACTGCATCGAAGTGGACCGCAGCGGATTCGAGGCCCGGAAGGTGGCGGAAAGGCCTTTCTTCTCCCCCATCTCCTTGCACCCGAGATACGCCAGGGCTCTAGTGAACCTGACAGGCGTCAGGAGAGGGCAGAGACTTCTGGACCCGTTCTGTGGCACAGGAGGCATATTGATCGAGGCGGCGTCCATTGGCGTGAGGGCGGTCGGGTCCGACATATCCGCGGAGATGGTAGAAGGATGCCGGGACAATATGCGCCACTTCGGACTGGAGTGGGATGAGCTCATCGAGGCGGACGTCGGCACCATCGACGAGGTGTTCGACGACGTGGATGCCGTGGCCACCGATCCCCCTTATGGAAGGTCGGCAAGCACCCAGAGGGAGCCGATCGACGAGCTTTACTCCCGGGCCATACCCGCCATTTCACGCGTGGTCCGGCCGGGAGGGGGAGTGGGCATCGTCCTGCCCCGGCCATGTCCAGATGAGCACGATGGCTTGGAACTGAGATCGGCGTTCGAACAGCGCGTCCATCGTTCGCTCACCCGGCACTACTGCTTGTTCACTCGACGGTGACCTTAAGCTCCTTTACTTGCTCAACTCCATGGCCAGAGGCCGTGATCCTCACGACCTTGGACTGTCCCGGCTCCGCGTCCCCGGACACCCGCAGCTTGACCGTGACGTTTACTGTGCCGCCATGTTCGAGATCCACGTCCAACTGTTCGGTCGCTCCCGGATCATCGGTCCCTGACACTTGCACCGAGCCGCTCCACATCCAGGGGATGTCATGCAGGGCAAGGTGCAGCTTGCTGTCAGCGTTCCCCTTGTTCACCAGGGACAGATGGAACTCCACGATATCCCCCGGTTGAGCGGTGATGTTGCCGTTCTCCACGTCCATGCTGAAAGAGTGGTCCGGCTCGACGTACATCAGAGGAGTGGGGACGAACGTCAGGGCGAAGACAATCAACGCGGCCGCCCCCATCGCCTTTGCTCGCGGTCCCGGCCGGGTGATGTCGTTCAGGGGGGCCGGATGGGTCAATCCGAGCAGTACGACCAGCATGGCGAATACGAGCCAGCCGGTGTAGAAGGTGAAAGAGAGCACTATGAGCAACCCTGCGGTCGCATAGCTCAGATATCTAGCCTTGTCTCCCAGCAGCCCCTGGGCGATGTGCCCGCCGTCTAACTGCCCGGCCGGGAGCAGGTTGATCGCGGTCACGAAGAAACCCACCCAGGCGGCGAAGGCCGTGGGATGCAGCGCCAGGTTGTCCTGCAAGGGGAACAGCAGCCCCATGAGGATGTACAGCGGCTGCATCACGATGTACAACGCACCTTCCCCGACGGGGCCGTCCACAGGCTGGCCCTGAGAGGTCAGGTACAGACCTATCAGGGCGATCGGCAAGGTGGCTATTATGCCGCCCAACGGGCCGGCCGCTCCGATCTCCACCAACGCCTTACGGTTCGGCATGGGATCCCTTAGGGAGATGAACGCGCCCATGGTGCCGAACGGGGGTATGAAAGGGATGAAGTAGGGCAGGGATGCCTCCACCCCGTTCCTCTTCGATGCATAATAGTGGGACAGTTCATGCGTCCCAAGGATGAAGAGCAGGGGAAGGGCGAAGAAGAGCGCACCAAATAGAAAGTTCTCCAGGGTCAGCATGTTGGAGGCGCCGGAGTAATCGGACCATAGTACCATGCCGGCCAGAGCGGTGGTGAAGAACGTAGCGACCGCCAGGGTGCGGTTTATCCAGAGGTTGCCTTGCCGGAGAGGGGGCTTGCGTACGATGGTGATCGCATACTCCCCGCCCTTGTACCTGATGTAGGGGATATAACCCATCTCCTTGAGCTCCGAACGCAGCTTGTCGAAGCTCTCGTCGACCGTTTCCGCGACGGCATTTACCAGCATCGTCACCGAACGATACGAGACGTTGACATCGTATATCGGAAAATGTTTGGCCACCGCGGATCGAAGCCGCTCAACCTCGGTCGCGGGGTCTTGTGGTGACATCATGCTCCTCACAAAACCCGACATTGGTATAAAATCTACTATGCCGGCTACCTTTTCGAACAGTTAACGTTCAAGTTCCTGACGACGCGAGACCGCCATTGAGTCGTGGAGGATGAGCTTCTCGAGGAGAGGGCGTCGTCGGCCGCTCGTCGCCCTTCTGCTTCGGGGACGCTCGAGCCCCTACCGGCCCGCTCACGGGCTCCCATCGATCTCGAGGACACGGGGATGGATCGTTCTCCCAGCGGTCCGCGTACGGGCCAGCGCCTTCGATCTGAGCAGCCCGTCACGAAGCCGTTCGAGGGTACCGTTCGTTCTCTCGAGCCGGAGGCCGAGATAATCGGAGAACTCCCTCGACCTTTCCTCGCACATCACCGGATCCCCTGCGCCGGTATCGATCAGCAGGCATCGGGAATAGCCGCTGAAGAGCTGTTCCATGTACCATCGGAAATCGACCCCGAGCTCCTCATGGTTCGGCATCTTCTTTTCCAATTCCCTCTTGAACCAATCCATCCCCAGATGCTGGGAGAAATATGGAATGGCGTAGAATGTCCCTGTGCACTTCTTCCGTTCGGCCGCGTATCCCTCGGTGGTGAGGAACACCCCCACACAGTCGTCCTCATCCAGTGTCGCGGCCGGTAGAACGAGCTCGTCCAGGACGCCTTTCAAGCTCTGGCAGATCCCATAGCCGAGGAACACGGAATCGACCTTTTCCTTAAGTCCGTTGACCTTATCCACGATGGTGGACCGAAGTTCTTGAGGGCGCTCATGCAGGTGGAACTCCAGATATTCCTTGTGGACGATGTCCCCATCGCCTTCCGTGAGGAGGTCCAGCTCGGCCTTGAAGGCCTCGCATGCGACTATTCCCAGACGCATGATCCCATCATCGGCATATCACTATTTGCAGTATCGCCAACGCCGATGGAAAGACATTATAAGAGACATAATAATCGCCCGTCGTGAACAAATACCTCCAGCTGTTCAGGCTGGGCAACTGCGCGATGGGCGTCGTCGGCCTCATTCTGGCCACCCTGATAGCGGTGGGAGCCGACATTCAGTATCACCTGGTCGAACTGGCGATGGCCGGCGGAGTGGTCTTCCTGTTCATCATCGGAGGGAACTCCCTCAATGATTATCTTGATAGGGAGATCGACAAGACGGCCCACCCCGAGCGCCCGATACCTTCTGGAAGGATGCGCCCCGGTACGGCTGCCAGGATATCCGTGGTGGCGTTCATGGGTTCGGTGGCCTTGGCCGCCGCGTTGCCGATCGAGGCTTTCGCCATAGTCGTGCTGGCCATAGTCATCATGCTGGCATACGAGGGGGGAACTAAGAAGATGGGGTTTATCGGCAATCTCTCCATCTCCTTCCTCACCGCCTGCCTGTTCCTGTTGGGCGGCGCCATCGTCCAGCACGTGGAGGTGACGCTGGCCATAGCCGCGATGGCCTTCCTGGCCACCCTGGGTAGGGAGATAGTCAAGGACATACAGGACATGGATGCCGATGTCGACCGCTTCACGCTTCCCCAGAGGATCGGTGCCAGGAAGGCAGGCATAGTGGCAAGCCTGGCATTCCTCTCGGCAGTTGCGCTGAGCGTCGAGCCATACATCGTCGGCAGGTTCGGAACGGCCTATCTGGCCACTGTTCTGGTGGCTGATGGAATATTTATATACTGTTCCGGGATTCATTTCCAGGACCCCGAAAGAGGGCAGAAATGGGCGAAGATAGGGATGTTCGTCGCCCTGATAGCCTTCCTGATGGGAGGATCATTATGAAAGTTCAAGCGACCCTAATGGAGAAGATGAAGAAAGAGACGCTCCACATGACCCTTCTGGACCCTAACAAGCAGGCGCCGGAAATGGCGGCCAGGATCACCAGCGAAGCATGCCAGCTTGGCACCGACGCCATCATGGTCGGAGGCTCGACCGGGGTCACTCAGGAGAATCTCGACGCAACCGTCCTCGCCATAAGGAAGCAGGTCGACGTCCCTGTGATATATTTCCCCTCGGGGGCTCATGCCATATCGCCTCATGCGGACGCCATATATTTCATGAGCATGTTGAACTCCCGCAACGTGGAGATGGTCTCAAGACAGCAGATGAAGGGAGCGCCCATCGTGAGAAAGCTCGGACTGGAGCCCATCTCCATGGGATATCTCATCGTCGCGCCAGGCATGAAGGTGGGGGAGGTGGGAGAGGCCGATTGCATCCCCCGTGACCGCCCCGACATAGCGGTCGCATATGCGCTGTCCGCCCAGTACCTTGGCATGCAGTCCGTCTATCTTGAAGCGGGAAGCGGAGCGCCCCAGCACGTGCCGGAGGATATGATCCGAGCGGTAAGGTCGGCAATAGACGTTCCCCTGCTGGTCGGCGGAGGGATCCGCGACGCGGAGGCCGCTGCTAGGGTGAAGAAGGCCGGGGCCAACATCGTGGTCACCGGGACCATCGTGGAGAATGGCAACTACCGCGAGCGACTAGGCTCGATCATACGAGCCGTGAAGGATTAAAGCATCCCGAGCAACAGTTCATGCAGGCGGGTATCGCCGGTCAGCTCAGGATGGAAGCTTGTTGCCAGCAGGTTGTCCTGGCGAGCCATGACGATCCTCCCCTCATGAGCGCACAGCGCCTTGCAGCGCCCCCACGTCCTTTCGATCACGGGGCCACGTATGAAGATGCCGGGGAACTCCTCATCCATCCCCTCTATCCTCAACGGTGCCTCGAACGAGTCCTTCTGACGACCGAAGGCGTTGCGGTCCACTTTCATGTCCATCAGGTTCAGCAGCCTTGTGCCGGTCCGCTCGACCTCGTCATCACCCTCGCTGGCAAGCAACACGCATCCCGCACAGGTGCCTAGTATGGGTACGCCCTCCCTCCCCATCCTCACCACGGGATCGTACAGTCCCAGGCGCTGCAGCAGCTTGGATATCGTGGTGCTCTCTCCGCCAGGTATGACGATGCAGGAAACGGATGCCAGCTGTTCCGGGCGCCGCACCGCCACCACCTCCCCGCGGACGTCCATCCGCTCCATGGCCCGCTGCAGCGCCTGAACATGTTCTGGAGCGGCGCCTTGAAGCGATATTACGCCAGCCTTCATGCCTTGCCACCGCCAATATCATAGTTCGGCCGCTTGTCGATTATGGTCTTCGATTTCGGGGCGAACTCCACCGAGCCGGCAGGAATGAGGACCACTTCCGGTTCGAGGATGAGGTCGTTCTCCCTTGCCGAGATGATCTCGTCCAGGGCGTTAATCGCATCAAGCACCTTCTTCCCGACCGTTGCCGGGTCCCCTTCATGCTCTACTGTGAAGGTGAGCCTATCCCGGAATCCTTCCCTCTCCAGCGTCAGGGTGTAGCTGAGCACGCCAGGAACCGGCAGGATGGCTTCATCGAACAGAAGAGGATAGATCTTTTGTCCATAGCCGATCTTGGTCTGCGTATCCAGCCTGCCTTGCACCTTGCCGATCTTTCCCACCGTGCGGAAGCCGCAGCCACATGGCGGTTCGATTGTGCATGAAAGGTCATAGCTGCGATAGCGGATGAGGGGAGAGCCTTCCATGGACAGGGACGTGAATATCAGCTCACCCGGTTCCCTGTCACCCACGTGCCTTCCCGTCTCGGGGTCGACGCATTCCACAAGGAAATCGGCATCGTTCAGGTGGAGGCCGTCGTACTGGTCGCATTCGACGGATGTGGCCAGACCCATCTCGGTCATCCCGTACTGGGCAAGGACCGGACATCCCCAGGATGAGATCATCTCCCGGCGCATCGCCTCTGACAGCGGTTCTGCCGAACATATGATGGCCTTCATGCCGAAGGAACGTAGGTCATATCGATCCTTGGCCAAGAGGGTGACCCGGTACAGGAACGAGGTCAGTCCGATCATCATTGTGGTCCGGTTCTCCTTCATCGTCCGGATCTGTTGATCGACGTCCGCGCTTGACTCGACCACCGAGTTCATGCCGGCCACCTTGCAGGCGCTGTTCAGCATAAGGCCGGGATCCCATGCCGCAACTGCCGGGAACATGATCTGCAGCGTGTCCTTGTCCGTCATGCCGACCGTCTTGAGAGCGGCGGCGATCGAGTCGACGATGTTGAGCACATCGTTCTGGGTGTAGAACAACCGCTTCCTCATGCCCGTGGTCCCGGAGGTGGAGAAGACGCGCATGACCTTGCTCTGGGAGACGCAGAGGAACGTGAAAGGTTCGGCGGCCAGGTCGGCCGGCTCGGTGAAGGGCACCTTCTGCAGGTCCTCCCATGTCCGGATGTCCTCAGGCCTGATGCCTGCAGCTTCGAACTTTTTCTTGTAATAATAGGAGTTCTTCATGACATAGTCCATCTGCTGACGGAACTTATGGAGCTGATACTCCCGCATGTCCGAACGCTCGATGGTCCCCAGCTCATCCCTCCCGATGGCTTCACGCAACTGGGGAGATCGCTTGAATTCGGCGCGTATCTTGTTCTGCTCCCACACCTCCAATGCGTTCTCCGACCCAAAGGCTATCCTGTGGGAGGAGAGCTTGCGCCGAGCTATGGCGAGCTTGACACGCTGTGAGATCGACATTGTCACCTGAATAGCTGGCCACCCTTTAGGCTTTGCCCTGGGAGGCCAGGGCCGTGCTCACCACCTTGGAGAGTTCCTCTAGGGTGTAAGGTCTTGGTAGCGCCCCTATGAACCCTGAGTCGACAGGGTCCGACATCGCAGGATGCGAGGTCTGGCCACCGCTGACCATCGTCTTCAGGCCGGGATCCTCGGATGTCAGGCGGGATGCGACCATACGTACATCGCCGTCCTCCGCCGCTCCCGCACCGATGATGGCCAGTGCGAACGGCTTGCCATCCTTGACAGCCTGACGGCATACTTCCGCCGCCTCATCCCCATCGCGGGCGATGTCCACATCGTAGCCAAGATGGCGAAGCATATGGGTCGTCACCTCCAGGATGGCCTCATCGCTGTCCACCAGCATGATCCTGCCACGTCCAGGGACGAGCGTGACAGGGGCATATGCGCTCTCCTCGAACCCGGAGGTTCCAGACGACGCATTCTCCAGTTCAGACGCCAGCCTGGCCGCGGCCGAGCAGGCGCGCTCGATCTGCACTAGTTGACCATGCATGCGGCCTTCGGGTATGACATATTCCTTTGCCAGTGTGACCCCTCCCAGGATGACGGTGAGGGCGTCGTTGAGGCGCCGGGCCACGTCCGGGTTGGTCTTCCCGCCCTCGGGCTCCGATTCCAGGGCCTCGCCGGGTCCCGAGACCTCCTCGGTGCGGTCGAACGCCAATGCCATGTGGTAGATCGGGGAGCCATCCGGTCCGTTCACCGGCGAGAGGGCTAGATCTACGGTTGCGATGCCGCCGTTCCTCCTGACATACCTCTTCAAGACGGAAACGGGGCCTCCACCATTGTTGAGCAGGTCATACGTCTCGGCGCTCTTTGCCAGGTCGTCACGGTGCGTGTGATCTCGATAATTGGTGCCGATCAGCGCTCCAGGCTCCTGCCCCAGGAGGCGATGGAATGCGTCATTTGCATCGACCATGTCGCCGTTCGGATCGATGCGGGCGATGCCGAACTGGTCCTGACGGAACAGGGCGTTCAACCGCTCCCTGTGGTCGACCAGTTCCTGCTCGGCCGCGGATAGGGAGGTCTGAAGGTCGAGTCGTTCCCCGTTCATGGCAGCAACCTCGGCCTCCGCGGCGGCCAACCGGTCGCGCAGGGTCATGAGCTCACGATCCTTGGATCGCAGGTCATCGAGCAGCCGGGCGTTCTCTTCCATCCCAGCCTCAACGCGCCTGCTCAGCGCTTCCATCTCCTTCTCACGAGATGCCAGGGAGGCCACCAGTTCCTCCTCCCTGGACCTGTGGGAGGCTATCTCCTCATCCCTGGATGAGATGCATCTTTCCGCGTCCGCAAGGCGACAACGAAGTCCCTCCAGTTCGACCGACAATCGCTTGGCGCGGTCGGTGGCGGCGTTCAATTCATCCTCGCGCCTATTCAGCTCCTCGCTTCTCTCCGCCTCCAGGGACTTAAGGGCGTCCCTTTCCTTCTGGACCGCTTCCATCTCCGCCTTTAGGGCCTCAATGCGAGCCCTGAGGTCACCTGCCTCCGATGTCGCGGCCTCCAGGGCCGCCTGGACCTCCGACATCTTCGCATCCCTGGACGAGATCTCGTCGCGCAGGGCGGCGAGTGCAGCCTGGCTCTCCGCCTCCGCCTCATGATGTCGCTCACGTTCGACGGCCAGAGCGGATTCCACTTCCGCAAGGTCTCGCTTGAGCTTCTCCACATTGGCGGCCTGCTCCTCCATTGCCCTCTTGTCAAGGGTGGAGACCTCGCGGGCCTGCTGCAGCTGTTCCGTCAGGGCGGATATCTCCGATGACAGCGCCGCCGTTCTTTCGGCGAGATGTGCGGTCTCGGCCTCCTTCTCCCTCAAGGCAATGGCCAGCGCAGATGCTTCGGCCTTTACGACATCTGAGGATTTGCGGAGCTGTTCGACATCGCCCTCCAGGTTCTTGATCCGCACATCGCGTGCGTTCAGCTCGGCGGTCATCTCCTCGATGGTGTGGCGGAGTTCATCGATGGCCTTCTCGGAGGTCTTCCTCACGGTGACATCCATGTCCTTTCCGCGGTATCCCTGCAGGTTTCCGCGATCGTCCAATACCGGAACTCCGCTCATCTCGAGATAGACGAACCGCCCGTCGGTGTGGCGGTGCTTCTTCTCCAGCGCATTGATGGGTGCCTTGTCGGACATCGCCTGGGCTATGGCTGAAGCGACCTTTTGGGCGTCTTCATCATCCACTAGCTCCTCCGGCCTTCGACCTATCACCTCCTCCGACGAGATGCCTAGAAGGTCGGTCACACGGGATGAGCTGAACCTGTAGGTCCCGTCCGGCCCTATCTCCCAGAACCACTCCGAAGAACGCTCGTACACTGAGCGCAGATGTGCACGACCCTCTTCTAGGGACCTCTCCGCCTCTTCCCGGGAGAGTCTCTCGCCCTTGAGCTTCTCCGACAGTTCGACAACGTCCCTCTCCAGGCCGAGTCTTGCCGCCTCTGCCACTGCAGCCGCCTTGATCGCGGCCAGCTTTCCCTCTAGCTCGGCATCGACCTGGTCGCCTTCCCTGAGCCTCTCCGGATGAATGAAGAACATGTTGTCGTACGCGGCCCCTTGGCACTCCAGCCTGGGGTGCGTCATGAGCGCTGACAGCAAGGCGTCCGAGGAAAGCATCTCACTATCGAACTGGCATATGGTCTTGAGACCAACTCCAAGGTCCAGGGACGATAGCTTGGCCTCATAGTCGACCCATCTGTCCGTTCCGGTGACCCTGTCCTGCGTCCATCTCATATCGCTGATCATCCGCATTGATGTGAAACCGTGCGATGCGGCGATATCTGCCAGGTTCCTGATCACCTGGATGGTCCAGTCCGGGTCGAACCAGCCTCTCTGAAAATAGATCTCATGCTTGCTGGAGAGTATCAAGCGCCCTTTCTCGACGGCCTCATCCACATCGACGTGCCCTTCCCTCAGCGCCTGGACGATGATCTGGTCGTCCTCCAGGTCGGATATGTAAAGGCAAAGCTCCCCGCTCTCCAATCCTTCCCTTATGAGAGATACCGTTGAGTTGAGCATTTCTTCCGAGCTGGTGTAGATGAACGCGATGTGGTCTCGCGATATCGTCCGCCCGGCGGCCGCAGGGCTGTACGGCCCGTCATTGAGTGAATCCGTCATGATGTGCATCCTCCGCGCCAGCGCATGGCTGGGCATCCCTTCGGGTATTTATGCCCAAGACCGGCACCGCGTTCTTGAATGATAAAGCTCTCGTTACAGGTGGCTCAGACGGGAGCCGACTGGAAGGTCAACTTGAGATGATGAATAGTAGATGTCGATGCCAGAGGGCCGGTGGCGGACCCGGTCTCATAATATTAATGTGCCATGCCGCTGATGCATGCCACCATGCTTCCCGAGCTTCGCTCCTACACCGCCGACATCATAAAACGACTTGGACCCAACGCCGTGCCGGTCGGAGTGAAGCTTGTCACAGCCGCCAGGGAGCTCAACGAGGTTCCCGGGGTTCGCATCCTCACGTCCACGGTGCCCTGCCACATGGTCTCGGTGGCACGCCGTGAGCGCGATGAACCGGTGACGGGTGCATCGGCACAGGCGACGAAGTGCGTATGGGGGGCGGCATGTCTGGGCCTGATACGGACACCTTCGCGATTGTCGGACGGCGACCTCAATCTGATGTTCGTCAAGGATGAGGCGGCGGCGAAAAGGCTCCATCAGGGGATGTGCATGCTCGGAGACGAGGGAAGTAGATATGCCGGCGTCATCGTCGGTCCCCTGGACCGAATGCCCGTCCCCCCAGATGCCGTGGTCATCTACCTAAGCCCTGCCCAGGCACTTCGCATGATCATCGCCTTCGCCTACGCCAAGGGGGAAGCCGTCGAATGCACGATGACCGGTCAGGCCTCCCTGTGTTCGACCATAGCAAGGGCCGTCAAGCATGGAAAGGTGACCCTGGACATACCCTGCATCGGTGACCGCTCCTACGGCCTGGTGCAGGAGCATGAACTGGTCATGGGATTCCCCGCCAACAGGCTCGATGAGCTTGTCAAGGGGCTGGAGGCGACCGAAAGGGTAGCACGTTATCCTTACTCTCCGTTCACACGATGGCCAGTGATCATGCCGCCTGCGTTCGAGCCTCGATTCACCGAATTGGATTGAGTGAACGTCGAGCGGGAAATGTCTCGCATGACCTGCACACCGACCGGCTGATGGGACGGGGGAGGAGACGTTGCCATCACAAGGCGTTGTTCAGACCCATGGTCCATCCAGGAAAGCCTTATTATCCGCTAAAGAGTAATGGGGGCGGTTGATCAGATGGTACTGACTCCTGAAATGAGAAATATCGGTATTACCCCTGCGCTTCTTAAAACCACTAAGAAGATCACATGCCCCTATTGCGGGCTGGAGTTCTCCCTTTTCCAATCTCGCGCCATCGCCTGCAAGGGTTGCCCAAAGTCATCTTACGGATGCGAACTAGCCCGCTGCCTGCGTTGTGACAACGAGTTCCCATTACAAGGCCCTCTGGTCAAAGACCGCGAGAAACAGAAGCTTCTCGCCAACTACATGAACAACATCGTCGCGAACTATAACAAGACCACGGGAAAGAAGGGGACGCGCTAGGCGCTCCCATCTTAATTCATTCACAGGGTCGATGCTTGCCGCCGGTTCGATCCGGCAGGCCGTCCTGGAAAATTTAGGGGCAGGGCGATGCCCTTACCCCTTGGTCGCATATTTCTCCAGTATCTCGTGCCTGTAGAGCGTCTTGCCGTGAACGCTGTTGATGTTGAACAGGCAGAAGGGGATCAACCTTCCGTCCGGCGTCACGGTGTGGATGCAGCATCCCTTCAGGCGCTCGGTCTCCACGTTCCAAACATCCTGGAAAGGCATGGACGATATGGTCAGATAGTTGGTCCTGGCGCGCTGAATGAAGTCAGCCCAGGTCCCCTCACCCCCCTCTTGACCGTCCATGCCCTCATCGATGTAACGCCAGAGGTCGCTGATCTCCTGCCTGGTCTTGGTGGCGATGCAGCATGTGTCCTTGGGCGGACCCATCGCGCGATGGGTGAGGGGGAAGAGGGAGCCGTCCTCCATCAGGACCGACATGGACTTGACGTCGCAATGGACATTGGTGCAGGATGTCGGGATGAAATTGTCCACCGTCAACTCACCCTTTGTCTGCCTCTCTATCTCCTTGAGGAGGTCAGGAAGGACGGTCCTGTTCTCATCCTTCGGTATGATGGGGAACCGGCCGAAATAGCTGAGCGGCTGGAAGTGTATCCCCTTGACGGTCGGGATGTTCTTCTTGGCGAACTTTATAAGGTCCCCGATCTGGTCCTGATTGATATCTGGCGAGACGATGGTGACCAACGTTACGCCCATGTCGACCTCTCGACAGTTCTCGATCGCCTTCAGCTTGAAGTCCAGCATGTTTCTGCCGCAGGTCTTCATGTAGACATCGTCTGTCAGTCCGTCGAATGAGAAGTACAGGGAATCGACACCGGCCTCCTTCAACTTCCTCAGGTACTCGATGTCGTTGGCCAGCCTGTACCCGTTGGTGTTGACCTCGATGAAGCTTATCCCCATCTCCTTGCCCATTCTGACTATCTCAGGGAGATCGTCCCGGATGGTCGGCTCTCCGCCGCTCAGCTGGACACAGATCGGGTCGTCGACATGATCTATGGCCGTCTGATACATCTTCCGTATCTCATCCATGGTGGGGTTGAAATGATAGCGCTCGTTGGCCGAGGCGAAGCATATGGGGCATTTCAGATTACAGTCGTTCGTGACCTCCAGCACGACAAGGCATGTGTGCTGCCGGTGCTCCTCGCAGAGTCCGCAGTCCAGTGGACAGACTATGTCCTCCTTCTTCACCGCCACCTTCCCAGGCTTGGAGGGTACTGGAGCATAGCTGCTTAGGTTCTTGTAATCGGCCACGCCCCTCCATATCAGTACCTTGTAGCTCCCGTGCTCAGGACAGGTTTTCTCCAGATATACGTTATCGTTCTCAGCGATCTTCTTCGCCGGTATTACCTTGAGGCATTCCGGACACAGACTCTCGGTTTCCCCGATTAACTCGCTCATATGATCGACCAGGTCTGGCAACGACAAAGCGTTACCGATAATTAGAGATGTCGATATGGGTCCAGGATGGCCGCGTTCGCATCATGCAAGAACCATCATCATGAACCATGAAAATTAAATTTTTGATATCATATATTACTTCGACCGCGTTTCATCGTCGGGGTCAGATATGCAACGATGGAACATCTCCATAAAACCAGGATGACACCATGATTACTCTGAACGCCCGAAAAAATGTGAAGATGGGCCGCTGAGCGGCCGTTAGGGTTTGTGCCTGCTTACGCCTTCTTCTTCTCGAAGAGGCCTTCAGCAGCCGCAATGGTCATGGTGGCGAGGTATTCCTCGATCCAGACATCGCCGCACTTGGGGCACACGAGGGCAGGACCAGTCCTGGTAACGCCCAGATAGGACATGTTGGCAGAACTGATGATGGCCTTCTCGTTGCAGTGCACGCAGGTCCACTCGGAGATGTCGGGCTCGTCGGTGGTCTTCACGGGCTCGCCCAGAACCATGCGGTGAGAGTAAGCGCTCTGCACCTCGCCGTTGTTGTCGTACACGGCGTACATCGTGACCTCGCCAATGCGCTTCTTGGCAAGGTTGGTGCCATTCTTGGAGAGCTTCCTGTTGGAGGATTCAGCGCTAGCGACGACATCGGCGATGTCGGCCTCCTTCAGTCCCCTCTTTCCCATAACATCCTTTGCGTTAGCGGAGAACTTTGCTTCCATTTATCTCACCTCACCACTTTCCGTACGTTCCATGGTCAGTCGCCGCCTGGGTCATCGCAAGGATGTTAGCAGGCAGGGTGTACGGCGGGCATTCGCAGGCAGCACCGAGGATGAATCCTCTCGGTGCGTCCCTTCCAGCTATGACCTGCTTGGAAGCCTGATCGTAGACTGCCTTGGGGTTGGGGTTGATCAACAGCTTGGTGTCGACAGTACCCATGCAGGTGGCCCTGTTGCCGAACTCCTTGACAAGAAGCTCGCTGGGGAACACGTCCTTTCCCTTGTACCCGAAGTGGATAACGGTGAAGGGAGACCAGATGAGGTTGTGGAACTCCTTGTAGGAAGTCTCCTGGTTTCCGCAGCAGTGGTAGAAGATCTGCGGGCCGGCGCCTCCCCTGAAGGACTTGTCGATGTACTGCCTCATGTATTTGACAGAGAACTCGCGGATCGCTTCATCGGAGAAGATGTCGTTGTTCGCCAGAACGGACGCGACGACCAGCATGGCGCTGCCGTAGTCCTTGGCGGTGCAGTATGCACCGTTGATGGCTGTCTGGGTGAACTTGTCCAGCAGCTTGTGGGCGGCATCCTGCTCGGTGAAGGTCCACATGATGAAGTTCTCAACACCGCACAGCGCAGCGGCCTCTCCCACGGGGTCGAAGCCGTAAGAGATCGGCACGAAGGTGTGAGGATAGTTCTTCTGGACGTATTCATAGAGTCTCTGATACTGCGGGTAGGTGGTTCCCTTCCTCAGGTCTTCCTCGCTGGGAACCTCGAGCTTGTCAACGTCCTCGAGCGTCTCGACCGGCGTGCTGTCCGGAATTGGCGGCAGCGTGTCCTTCTGGACCATCTTGCATCCCAGTTCAGCGAGCCATGGAGACGCGTAGAACCAGTGCCCCACCGGCAGCAAGTCGTACAGCTGATACATGTAAACAAGGCAGCTGTAACCAAGCTCGGGCTTCTCATAGAAGTCCCTGATGGTGTAGCCACATGCCACCGCGGCGTGCGACAGCATGATCGGGTCTACATCTATCCTCTCGAACTTTTCGCCGACAAAGGGGTTGGCAAAGCGCTTGGTGGCACGTCCGTGCCACTCCATGTTGTAGGGTGGAAATAGCTCTTCGTAGCCCATATAATCCCCAGAATCTGACTGGTTTGTAGATATTTAAGGGTTATGACTCGGAATTGGTAACAATGTTGCAAAATAAACTTCTATAACTCGTTAATATGTAACAATGTATCATATATACAACATAACATGCGATAATGTTGCAAAAATAAGCACTAGTCAAATTATTTAATTTTAGCATCGAATAATTCACATTGAGATATAGGAGATAGGGAGGCCTGCTCGCATCCATCCCGTCAAGCCGCCTAGGAGATTGATGGGGCTGCGTCCGCGTGCCTTCAATATGCTTGCCGCAAGGCTCCCCCTCATGCCTGTACTGCATAGGATGACGATATCTCGGTCCCCCGGAACCTCATCGATACGGGATGGTAGATGGCCAACGAAGATGTGATGCGCATCCGGAGCGCGAACCTCGTTCCATTCCTTCCCCATGCGGATGTCCAGGTAGAACAGGTCGCCGTCCTTTCGTTCGCCTATGGCGCTTGCTGACCATACGGGGAAGGAAGATGTGGGGAGAGTGGCCGCGTGCCAGGCCACCATGCCCCCTTGCAGGTGCCCCCATATGTCGTCATAGCCTGTCCTAACGAGCGCACGGATGGAGGGGGCCAATTGTTCCTGTCCGTCCGTCACCAGCAGGACCGGTCGGTCGTACGGAACGATCCAACCACCATAATGGGGAAGTATTTCCAGGGGGAGGCTTATCGAACCAGGTATGTGTGAGGCGGCATAGGATGTCGGGGAGCGCACGTCCACGATCGCCAGATCGCCATATGATCTCCACACATCCTCCGCACGGACGGGAGGGGCGACGGGTAGACGGCCAAGCAAGGGCTGCCCTTTCAGGTTCACCTCCTCCATCCTATCGAAATAGTATGGCCTCTCAAGCATCTCGTTCCGTTTCAATGCGATGAACTCTTCCTTCCCGCCGACCTGCAGCCAGGGATTCTGGGCCTTCTCCAGCCCGATCGTGCTGTCCTCCCTGCTGGCAATGTTGCTGCCGCAGACAGAGCCCGCCCCGTGCGCCGGGAATATCACCACGCCATCACCAAGTGGGAGAAGGCGTCCGAAGATGGAATCGTACTGCATGGCGGACATCTCCTCGATGTTCTCAGGCCCAAGCAGGTCGGTGCGGCCGACGCCTCCCACGAGGAGGGTGTCGCCTGTGAATGCTCCGACCGTCTCCAGACCGCCTTCTCGATCGACGATGCCATAGCACATGCTCTCCGGGGTATGCCCCGGAGTGGATATGGCCCTCAGAACGATCGAACCCAGCTCTATCTCTCGACCATCGGTTATCGTCGCCCCATAGCCGAAATCGAGGTCGCCATGCAGGATCCTCGCGCCAGTGAGCGCCTGGAGCTCCGCTGAACCCGTGACATAGTCCTCGTTGCGATGCGTCTCCAGTATGTGGGTTATGACCATATCGTTCTCCCGGGCGATGTCAAGATAGGTCTCGCAGTCTCGCCTGGGATCTATCACTGCCGCTTGGCCTTCCGACCCGATGAAATATGAAAGGTGGGCGAGCCCTTCCGACTTGACCTTCCTCAGTAACGTGGGAGTCCCTCCATCAATACATTATGCTTCCATCGATGGCGTTCTCGATCTGGTCTAGAAGCTGGGCGGGATCGGCGCATGGGAAGGTGAGCCTGTCCACGAGGCGAGATAGGCCCATGCCCTTCGCCATGGTGCCCTTCAAGCGCCTCTTCGCCTCTTCCCGGGTCAGTGGATATCTAGCTCCCTCCAGGGCTCTGACGGCCTCGATGGCCCATTCCTCGTCATGAGGCGGGACGTTCGTGATCTGGGCCTTTATGGCGCTCAATAGATCGGTCGGGGAGGCGATGGGAAATTCGACATGGTCCAGCAGTTCCCCCACCTTCCGATTCCCCACACTGACGCCTTCAAGCCGTCGTCTTGCCTCCTCTGCCCCGAGGGGGAAGCGAGCCCCCTTCATCCTGGTCGCCACTTCGATCGCCCAATTGGCCGTTCGCGAGGTCCTCGTAACGGTCATAACCTTACGCCTGAGCCAGCCTGCTGACCCAGGACGATTTGGCCAAGCATCCTAGATGAAGGTTGTCAAAGAAGCGGGTTCAGGAGGTGAGCTTGAGGCCAACGATGCCCGCCACGATCATGACGAGACATAGCAGGCGGACGGCGTCCTTGGGCTCTCCAAATAGCAATATCCCCAATATGACCGTCCCTGCTGCCCCTATGCCCGTCCACACGGCATAGGCGGTGCCTATGGGAAGCTCCTTCACCGCCTCGAAGAGGAATACGAAACTAAGTATGAATGATACAATGGTGAACGCCGTAGGGGCTAGCTTGGAGAAGCCATCGGACATCTTGAGGCCTACAGCCCAGCCCACCTCGAACATAGCGGCGATGAGAAGCATGGACCACGACATACGGCGCCCCATATTCATCGAACAGATAAAGCTTGGCCTCCCCCCGAGGCGTTGGCACGAAGGTGCGATGGCTTGTGGGCGATCGCCTCCTGCAGGAAAGGGGGAATTGCCGCACGACGCTTGAGCCTGGAACGGTCGATCGGGGAAAGGCCTTATGCCGCGCTCGCTGGCGTCTCGCCTGAGACATGCTCCGGGTTCGAACGTGCGACCGTCGCCCTTCCGTTCACTTCACTGCAGATCGGGCATCTCGTCCGCGGCAGGCGGTCGCATCGTGGCGGCGTCAACGATGCCCACACTGGCCGGCCGGTCGTTTTCCCTGGAAGTCCTTGCCCACCTTGAAGGCGTCCGCCACCTTGTCCCCCATGGAGAGATATGGGCCGCCTAGCATCACATACAGCAACGGGTCGATCTTGCGAGCGTCGGGCTTCCCATCCACCAAACAGTCCCTGTCGACATATAGCTCCACCACATCGCCGACGACCAGATTGGTCCCTTCGAACTCGACGATATTTCGCAGTCGACACTCCGCATTCATCGGACACTCCTTGGCCATCGGCGCGGTGCCCAGTACACCGTAGAAAGCCGTGAAGGCCTCTGACTTGTCTTGCTTGTGACCCGACACCAGCCCGCAATGGTCCACCGCGGCGGCCGATGCCGTACCGGGCACGTTGACGCTGAAGGTGCCGTTCTCCCTCGCCCCATCCATGGTCCTCCGCCCCTTTCCCAGGACCAGGCCTATCGCCGGCGGATCGTCATCGATTATGGTCACCCATGCCACAGTGCAGTAGTTAGGCTTCCCTTCCACGTTGGCACCCATCACCACGACCGGCAGCACCAGCTGCGGAGGTTTGGCTCCAAGCTTCATCTTATCCATTTGATCACATTATGAGCATCGTTCCACGGACCGATTAACCTTACCGCCGGTCTGCAAGTTCCCGGCCCTGACGGTTTCCGCAATCTTATCACGATATTTTCATGCAATGAGGGCATATAGAGCCGTCGTACGACTAAATCAGCCCTAGGTTTAAGTATCCACTCTTATTTTCGCGAAAGGACCATGTCATCGGATCCATCAGTTTTTCCAAGCATCGACATCGATGAATGTAAGGGGTGCGGCCGGTGCATCGCCGCCTGCCCTCGCAAGGTGCTTCGTTTCGCATCAAGGCCAAACCGCAAGGGCTTCATCCCCGCCGAGTACACCGGAGAGGGCTGCACCGCTTGCGCCATCTGCTATTACAACTGCCCTGAGCCGTATGCCATCACCGTCGTGGATGAGAGGGAGGGAGAGGCATGAGAAAGTTCGTGAAGGGCAACGAGGCTGTCATCATAGGCGCACTGTACGCCGACTGCGATGTCTATTTCGGCTATCCGATAACGCCTGCCAGTGAGATAGCCCATGCCGCAGCCGAATACTTCCCGCTGCTGGGCAAGGAGTTCTTGCAGGCGGAGTGTGAGACGGGGGCCATAAACATGATCTACGGTGCCGCCTCCACGGGCAAGCTGGCCATGACCGCTTCCTCCGGCCCGGGGATCAGTCTGATGCAGGAAGGGCTGTCATACCTGGCCGGAGCGCAGCTCCCAGCGGTCATCATCAACGTAATGCGCACAGGCCCTGGGCTGGGGAACATCGGGCCAGAGCAGGCCGACTACAATCAAGCGGTAAAGGGAGGAGGGCATGGCAACTACCGCAACATCGTCCTGGCGCCAGCCTCTGTTCAGGAGATGTGCGACCTGACCATGAAGGCGTTCGAGCTGGCCTTCCGATACCGCAACCCTGCCATAGTCCTTGCCGACGCGGTGCTCGGACAGATGATGGAGTCCCTCCGCCTTCCAGAGAAGGTGGCGAACAGGCCGGAGACCGGTTCATGGGCCGTCCATGGCGATGCCGCCACCCGGACGAACCTCATCACGTCCATCTACCTGGACCCGGACCGCCATGAGCTTCACAACAGGATGCTGCAGGACAAGTATGCGGACATGCAGAAGGATGCCGCCGCAGAGAGCTACCTGACCGATGACGCCGATATCGTCCTGACGGCATATGGCACCAGCGCACGCATCGCTCGTACGGCGGTGGACACCCTGAGGAATGAGGGCATCAAGGCCGGCTTGCTCCGCCCCATCACACTGTCGCCCTTCCCCATCGAACAGCTCAACGCGGCAGCCTCCGGGCGCAAGGTGCTCGTGGTGGAGATGTCCAATGGACAGTACCTCAACGATGTCAGACTGCACCTGGACCGCAGCGAGGGTGCAGTCATGGAACTTGTGAACCGGATGGGGGGGAACCTGGTCCGGGTGGATGAAGTGCTTGCAGCGGCCAGACGGATGATGGAGGTGAAGACATGAACAAGAAGGCCACAGGTTTCTACGAGACGTTCGATCGCAAGGACGGCAGTCGAACCACAACATACTGTGCGGGCTGCGGGCATGGGATCGTCCACAAGCTCATAGCAGAGGCCATCGCCGACATGGGACTGCAGGACCGCACGGTGTTCGTATCCCCGGTGGGATGCGCCGCATTCTGCTACTACTATTTCGACTGCGGCAACGTGGCCGCTCCTCATGGCCGTGCGTCGGCGGTCGCCACCGGAATTTCCCGATCGCTTCCCGACAAGGTGGTCATCGCCTACCAGGGAGATGGCGACCTTGGCGCCATAGGGTTCAACAATGCCTTCCAGGCGGCGAACCGAGGGGAGGGTTTCGCCTGCTTCTTCATCAACAACTCCCTCTACGCCATGACCGGCGGGCAGATGGCGCCGACCACCATGGCCGGGCAGAAGACGACCACCACCCCCTATGGACGTGACGTCACCAGGGACGGATATCCACTGAAGGTGTGTGAGGTGTTCGCTCAGCTGGACGCGCCCACATATATCGCGAGGGTCTCCGTGGCCGACACCAAGCGCATCATGCAGGCAAGGAAGGCCGTGAGGAAGGCGATCGAGATCCAGAGGGACGGCAAAGGTTTCGCCTTCGTCGAGGTGCTGTCGCCCTGCCCGACCAACTGGCGCATGGATCCCATCAAGTCGGCGGAATATTGCATCGAGGTCATGGAAAGGTCCTTCCCGCTTGGCTGCTACCGTGACCGGACATCCGAGTCCGAGCCTCGGCGGCCGAGGGAAGCGACCGCGACGCTGCAGGAGCTCATGGGAAACGGTTCCGGCGCAGAGCCTGAGATCGATCAGTCGTTCCCAGTCGTGGGCATGAAGTTCTCGGGCTTCGGAGGTCAGGGAGTGCTGTCCCTTGGACTGGTGGTGGCGGAGGCTGCAAGCCGCGCCGGGCGCTTCGTCTCGTGGTTCCCATCATATGGTCCGGAGCAGCGTGGAGGAGCGGCATCCTGCTCGGTGGTCATGGGGGGCAAGGAGATCGGCAGCCCCGCCGTGGATGCACCGGACATCCTCGTCGCCATGAACCAGCCCTCCCTGGAGAAGTTCGCACCCACTGTCAGGCCAGGCGGAACCGTGCTCTACGACCCCTCCATCCCAGTGGAGTTCGAACCTCCCGCCGGAGTGCGCATGCTGCCCTTCCCGGCGATGGATGTGGCCAAGAGCTGCGGGGTGCCAAAGGCGGTCAACACCGC
>LFRW01000024.1 GCA_001512965.1 Methanomicrobia archaeon DTU008 | reverse complement strand
TCCCGGATGGGTGTTCGTATGTAACGATGGCTTCACCATACTGGAGGATGTGTCCCTCGAGCGCCTTCTCCAGGTCTCTGCCGGTGGCGCCCGGCTTCAGGTCCAGCTCATCGTTCACGCCGAACACGCGAAAGCGGTACCGCCTCTTGGCTCCCTTGGGCGGGCATGGCGCATCATAGCCGATGCGGCCGAAGCCGTTCCGCCCCTGGACCCCCCGGATGGGCTTGGTGAACTCCTCCCTCTTGGGAATGTTTCGCGGGATTATATCCATTCGCTCGACGTTCCACAATAGCCAATGGGGGAAGTTCCCGGTGGGGTGGTCGGCATCCTCCATTACCACCGCAAGGAACGGCGAACGCAGATTTCCGATGGCGATCCTCGGCGAGTACTGCATCCCCTCGCATGTCTCCTCGATATCGAGCTCTCCGGTTTCCACGACCACATCCAGTTCCTTCTGGCGGGGCATATGCTCGACCTGTTCCAGTATCCTCTGCAAGCTATGTCCTCCGGACATTCCTTCCTAGCACCGGATATAATGCTTTTTTGCAGGATGCCCGCCCATAGGACATGGCTCACCAGCGGCCATGTGTCATGGAGGTCCGGCCTACCGGCTCCCTTCCCGTGGATGGAGGGTTCGAGCGATGAGCTCAGGCCAGCTCGCTCTCGTGCAGGAGGTGGACACCGTTGGCCTGCAGCGCCCGGATGGCATCTTCGACCTGGTCGACGCGGACCACGAGCACGGCCTCCTTCTTGCCAGAGTATGCATAGGCATATTCGATGTTTATGCCCGTCTCCCCCACGATGCGCGCGATATCCTTCAGTCCGCCTGGCTCATCGCGCATCTTGACGCCGATGACGTCGGTGAACGATACCGCGTAGCCAAGTTGGGTGAGCTTGCTGTGCGCCTTGGCCGGATCGCTGACAAGCGCCCTTATGATCCCGAACCCGCTCGCCTCGGCGATGGAGAACGCATAGATGTTGATCTTTTCCTCCTCCAGCGCGTCGGCGATGGCCGCCAGACGGCCCGGGCGGTTCTCAGCGAAGATCGATATCTGCTTTATCGTATAGCTCATTCGAAGCTCCTCCTGTCCACAACTCTCTTGGCCTTCCCTTCGAACCTTGTCAACGTTCCAGGTTCCATGAGCTCGACCTCGGCGGCGATGTTGAGCGAGCTGTGGAGCGCATGGGCCACCTTGTTCTTGATGGACATCATGTCGTTCACCTTGTCCGAGAAGGCCGTTGGCTTCAGCTCCACCCTGACCAGCATGGTGTCCAGGGCCCCCTTGCGATCCACCTCGATCTGGAAGTGCTCCCCTAGCTCCGGTATGCCAAGAAGAGTGTGCTCCACCTGCGACGGGAAGACATTGATCCCACGGATGATAAGCATGTCGTCGACCCTTCCAGATATGCGTGATATGCGGACGTGGGAGCGGCCGCAGGGGCATACGGAGTCGTCATAGGAGGTTATGTCGCCTATGCGGTAACGGATCATGGGGAGGGCCTCCTTCTGAAGCATGGTTACGACCAGCTCACCCTTCTCTCCGGGACCGAGCTGCTCCCCGGTCTCCGGGTCGAGCACCTCCACATATGCAAGGTCCCCCCACACATGTATGCCGTTCTGCTCGGTGCATTCGGTGAACAGCGGTCCGGAGAGCTCGGAGGTGCCGTAGATGTCGTACGCCTTCACGCCGGTGAGCTCCTTGATGCGGCGCCTCATCTTCTCCGACCAGGGTTCAGCACCTAGCACCGCGGTCCTAAGCCTGGTGTCCTTGGCGATGTCGACCCCCATCTTCTTGGAGGTCTCGGCCAGATGCACCATGTATGATGGTGTGCAGCATATGGCGGTGACGTTGAGGTCCTGGATGAGCTCTATCTGTCGCTCGGTGTTCCCCACAGAGGCTGGAACGACGGTGGCGCCGATCCTCTCGGCACCGTAGTGAAGGCCGAGACCCCCCGTGAACAGGCCATAGCCATAACTGATCTGGATTATGTCCTTCCTGCCAAGTCCGATCGAGGTGAGCGCCCTGGCCACCGATTCCGACCAGTTGTTCAGGTCGTTCTGCGTGTATCCTACCACGGTAGGTTTTCCAGTGGTTCCGGAGGATACGTGATAGCGCACCAGTTCGTCCTGACCGCCAAGGAACATCTTGTCCGGATAATTGTCACGGAGGTCCTTCTTGTACATGAACGGCAGCTTGACGATGTCCTGAAGGGAACGGATGTCGTCGGGGTGCACGTTGGCGGCCTTCATGCGCCCATGGTAGAATGGTGAGAACGAGTAGAGCTTGTACACCAGCGTCTTGAGGTGTTTATATTGCAAGGCCTGAAGGTCGTCCTTGGACATCTCCTCGATTCGGGGGTCCCAGCATGTCATATGATCACTTGGAGTGCTAAGGAATAACACGGTCACTATAATAGGATTTGTCCGTTCTGCGTTTCAGTGCACGACATGATGTTTATCTAGCGGCCGCTCCGACTTCATCCTCATGGCCGGAACGATCACATGGCATCCAGAGGAGAACAGATTGCTGGTCCTGCGATTCTACGATGAGTTCCTCAACACAGGTGACCTGGACCACGCCGACGAATTGCTCGCCTACGATGTGAAGCAGCACAGCATGCTAGACCTGCCGGACGGCTGGCCCGGCTTCCAGCTGGCCATGGCATCCTGGTACTCGGCCTTTCCAGACCTTCACTTCGATGTCCAGGACTCCGTAGCCGAGAAGGACATGGTTTGGGTCCGCTCCATAGTCAGGGGCACCCACACGGGGACGTTCCGCGGAAAGGCGCCGACCGGGAGGAGGTTCGAGATATGGCAGCTCGACGCCTACCGGCTGAAGGACGGCAAGATCGTGGAACATTGGGACATGGTGGACATCGCGAGCCTATTCCACCAGCTGGATCTGGTGCCCGCGGAACCCGACGACCTGCTGACGAACGAGGACGCCTGATACCTTCCCCATCGCCCATCAAGGCATACCGGGGGCCATCGGCCGGAAGAGGCGCCCTGAGCGTCGGCGGCCGTTCCGGGCGATGGTGGTGCATGTGGAGCCGTGCCTACCTTTCGGCACTGGCGCCCATCAGGCGCTAGGATGACCGATCCAATGCACCATTCGCCCGGCAATTGGAGAAACTGCATGCCAGGGGAGCTTGCCTTGGGCGAGGCACCGGTAGGATCGTGATTCGGCCATAGGGGGAGGTCGTCATTTCATGGAGCGGGAAGGACCGCAAGGCTTACTGCGCCATTCCTCCCCCCGCACTCTCATGCATAGCCAGGCTCCCACCTTCCGGATTCAATTTTGGGGGTTTTTGCATCTGGGTAGCTCTTTGGCACTTGCCAGACGTTGTGAGCTTCCCTTATCGCCGTGTCTTGCCTCATGCGGCAGTAGTAGTTCTCTGTGGTCTTGGTCGTGGAGTGCCCTAGGAGCTGAGAAACCGCCTCTGTGCTAACGCCCTCATCGATGGCTCTCTGACCGTAGGTCCTGCGGCACATCCTCAGGTCGAATTTGATTCCCGTCTCCGACTCCACAAGTCGTTTCATGTTCTCTAGACCGTTGGAAGAGAGGTATCCGTCACCCTTGCCCCGTAAGGCTGGGAATAGGGCTAGGTTGCCGGGAGACTGCTCCGCTACCAACTTGTTCCTTGCTCTAAGATATTTGACAAGCGTTTCTCTCGCTTCCGGCCTGATGGCGATCTCTCTCGCCTGACCGTAAGTTCCCTCACCTTTGACATGCTCCGCCCGAACCTTCATCTCATCTATGTGCAGGTCGCACACCTGACAAAGACGAAGCTCCTTGTTGCGCATGCCTGTGCAAAGGGCCATGACGACCAGGGTATAGGCTCTTAGCCGCTTCCAGTCCAGGCTATCTATCGAACTCGCCTTTCTGAGTATTGTCTGGAAGTCCCTATCATCCATCGCCGGGAGCCTGGGGCTCCTGCTCTTGGGAACTGCGAAGGTATACTTTGCCTTGAATCTCTGGACAGATGGATTGCCCATGTAGTCCAAGAGGTTCTTTAGTGCTGTCAGATTGTGGCCGATAGCCTTCTCCTTCAGCCCTCTTGACTTCAACAGGTTGATGTAGGCCAGGACATCCTCCGCGCTCATCTTCTCCGGATTGGCCGAAGTGGCCTTACCGTTCTCGACAAGCATCTTCAGATCCTTCTCCATGCGCCTGTATCTCCTTTGCAGCTCTTTGGCCGTAGCCTCGGCGTAGGTCTGTCCTCTTGCCGAGAGAAACCTCTTAGCACAGGTCAGGAAGGGGTATCGGCCCATGCTTCGACCCCTCCTTTTCCTGCCAGCCTTGCGTTTGACCACAGAGGGCTTACCGCCGCTAGGCCCTTGCCTAGCATTTGAACCCTCAGAGCTAGAAGGCAGTTCGCACGCTAATATGTTTGTGAACTCCGGTGAACATTGACTCTGTGTTTCTTGATAGACCACTTCATGATCCTGCTCCTACCCGATGGCATCCAGACCATCATCGAGTTAGCCGGGCGCACGGCCATGCCTCAAATCTTCAACAATCGCTTGGGTAGGAGCTGGACCATCTATCCAAGCATCAACAGTGTAGCTTTTTCAGGTCTATCTTTTTCTTCAGATTACAACAATCTTTCAACTTTCAATGTGGTATTTTTCAATGTGTGGATGTGTGTTTACATTGGTAAGGCGTTTGAGCAAGGGAAGATGTCATATGATAATTATAAAGGTTATTGCTTAACTTAGAGTTAGTCGAAATTGAGGTATCAAAGTGGACCTGATCATTACTAATGGAAGAACGCCTTAGATGATTAGGCATCTTTCTTTGAGAAACTACCGGAAGCAACTCGTTGAAACCTTTCAGTACAAGCGGCCTGCCGAGTATCGAAATATATTGTTTGGTGGTCTAAGATACTGAGCTATCGTATTCGGGTATAGGCCCGGATATTGAATCTCATCGAGAGGGATGCAATACATCTGGTGCGGCTTCGAGGATTTTCCACCTAGGCCTATGACAATGAATACCTTTGCTGGCCTAGACGATTCCTGAAATTTTTTGAATCTTTCAAGCTGCCATGGTTCACACCATTGTAACTTTCCTCGGAAAAGATCAGCGCGATATTTGCATTCCACCCAAAACAGATGATTGGTCCTTCTGTGTCGAAATTGAAAATCTGGCATTAATCGAGATTCTATCTTTCTCCCATCATGATCGTTAGCTCTTGGCGTGGCATGAACCAGGCCATATTCCTCATCTGGGAATAGATTCCTAACGTAATCCTCAAAGAGGTCTCCCTTTGCATAAGTGTTTCCGAACAATGCTTTTACTTCGTTCAATAGGGCCATTCAATCGTGCTGCATAACCGATTCTAAACGTATATGATTTACTCTCAACAATAAATTGAAATTAAGTAATATTCGTAGAGTTTTAATTTGGACAATATCTATCAAGTCGAGCTAATGTGTAGCCTAGTGACTATGCCATAAAGCCAGGATCATAGCCGAAATAGTGCATTTGGAACGGCTGTTTCGGGTTATCCGTCACCTCGATAACTGCATAGCCCATAATGCAGTCGTGCCCCTCACCAAAGAAAAGTGGATTGACAACATTCAGTTTATCACCACAAGATGAACATGTGAAGACCGTTGCTTCGAACTCGTCAATATCCGTTCTATGTTCCTGACCTCCGCACTTAGGGCATCTATATTTCATGTGGTTGCTGTTGACGATACGGGTCACTAGCTCTCCAGTTTCTTTAGTATCTATATCTTCAGCATGGTCAATCTTGAACTTGGGCTCTCTCCATCGTCTCGCTCCTGTCGCCGGTTTTGACGCCGCCTCCTTCTTTGCTACTTTGGCCTTTCTCCTAGAGCTCATTTTTATCGGGGGTGGATGAATCTCACGATAATAATGGTTGTTTATCTGAATCCTGACTCCTAACTCATCAGCTCTATGGAAGGGACTCTTTGACCCGGGCCAGTTACCCTGCTGGCAACTTTAACGAGCTGTCAGTAGCAGCTCCTCCGCCCCTCGCTCGCTGCGCCGCAAGCGCTCGCTCCAGGCCGTTGCCCATCTCGATGCTTTCCAGGAACCAATCGCTTTCTGTCGCTTCATCCGCAATCGGTGCTGGCCTGAACTCCGGGTTGTTGAGGCGCTGCTTGAACGCCTTGCTAACGAAGAAGTCCCTGGACCGAAGTATCTTGTTCCAGACATGCGTATAGACTGGCGTCCTTAGTTCCTTGGGCACGTCCTCGATCCCCCTGACCGTTTGGAGCTCAGGATACTTGGTCAGGTCCATGTGCTTGGTGAGATACTTGGAGAGATAGTTCACAGGAGTCCTGTAACCTCGATACTTGCCACTCGATGCCATGACCACGGCCTCGACATCGACGAAGCCCCATTTCCACGCCCCTTTGACTCTTTTGAGCGTGTCCTTTGACTCTAGTCTCCATGAGGTCTTCTTTCGTCCTGCGTGCCTTCTTACCCTGATGGGCCTGTCGAGAAGGACTAGGATATGTGGGGCAGGGTATCCGTTGGATTGAGCCTCCTTAACGCATATGGTGGCCTTGGAGCCGAAGATCTTGGTAAGATTTGCTCTGAACTTGTTCAACTCGCCCCCATGAGATGAGATACTGAACCAGGCCTCATCCATCGAAACCTTTTGGTCGAATGTTGTCGTAATAAGGAGCATATGGCAGTTCTTTACGATGGGGCGATGGCCTGCTATGTCGAAGTCGAACCGTAGCTTGTCCATGCCTTCATTGATGCCGTTCACCTTCTGCCATTTCCTCCTGGCATACGGTTTGTTGCCCCTCTTGGGGCCGATCGTCTTGAACGTTTCGCCCGTTACCTTGTTCTCGAAGGTAAGAAGGTAGTCTGTCGATAGCCAATTGAAGAACCCAGCCACTGCTCTATCCATGTTGACACTGAACTGTCCTGAGTTGAACGCCTGTCTGAAAGCGGGGTTGTCGTAAACCCACTTAGCAGGTTCGGACGAGTCGCGGTGGGGTAAGGCCGCTAGACGCGAGTTTCGAGAGGATAGACTCCGGGAAGAGGTTTGGAAAGGATTTCCTGCCTTACCCGGGGCGGGGGCGAGGCGCATCTAAGTGCACCTCCAGACTCTAGCCGCCTGTTCGATCCTGAGACCCCGCTGCGTGCCTTGAAGGGCCTCGGGGCTATGTGAGAGGAAAGAAAAAGTTGGAAAGGGTTTATGCGAAAACCCTTTGATTGAATTCAGATTATGGAGGTCTGGCTCACAATAGGTGCCGGGGCCTCCCCTATCAACCTCATGGCTGACAAGACCGGCGTTCCAGACAGGATGGTGACACGAAGGGAGCTCGCCACATACAATGGCCGCGATGGTCATCCCATGTATGTGGCATATGGAGGGATCGTATACGATGTCACCTCCAGCCCCTTGTGGGCAGGAGGGGAGCACCAGTTCGCCCACGCAGCAGGCGATGACCTGACCGAAGAGATGGACGTGGCCCCTCATGGAGCGGAGGTGTTCGAGAGGTTTCCTGCGATAGGAAGGTTGAAGGATTGACCTAGGTCCGTTCACGTTCGTACCATAATGATAAGTCGATGCACTCCAAATCACGTTAAAGGCTAGAAGGCATATTTCCGGGGGATAATGCAGTGGAGACGACGGACCATCTCAGGATGAAAGGGACTGGAAATAGCCGGAAGGCAAGGGTCCTGAACGATGTGTTCGTCCGGACCGCCCACCCGCTGCTGGTCCTGGACCGAGATGGCGCCCCGATCATTGCCAACCCTGCGGCCGTCGAGCTGCTCGGCCTGACCGATGAGAGCCGTTGGGACCGCAGCGCGTGGATGGCGGGTCTTCAGCCTCAAGCGGCGGAGGTGTTGAGGGAATGTCTCGAGGACGTGCTCAGCGGCAGGACATCGGAGAGCGGCCCCGTCCGCACGACCGATGAGCGTTCCATGCTGTCTTTCGAGATGTTTCCTCTGCCAGGCGGGACCAGGGAAAAGTATGCCGTGGCGATAGTGTTCGATAGGATGGAGGACGTGGAGGAGCGTTACCTGCACGAGGCCGTTCGACGCCTGCAAGCGGCGATCGATCCCCTGCCTGACACGGCAACCATGCTGGATCGGATCGTGGAGAGGGTCTGCAAGGACCTTGGTGCGGAAGGTGCAGGCATATTGTCAAGGGAAGGCGGAAGATGGTCGGTGACGTTCGCCTCAGGTCTGCTGGAGAGGGGTCGCTCGTTCGATGATGAGGAGGCGAGGAGGCTGTTCCCCTCGCTGCTCGATGGCGAGACAAGGGTGTTGGAGGACCTGAGCGATGATGCATGCGAAGATCTTCCCGAGCCCATACCGCGGAACATCAAGGCGGCGATCGTGGCCCCGCTGAGGCTTCAGGATGGGATAGGAGGGGCGATCATATGTACGTTCGGCCATTCCATGCGCTTCTCCCCGTCCCACATCGATTACGTCCAGATCGCCGGAGCGCTCGCCAGCCTCGCATTGAAGGGTTCCCAGGCACAGGCGGGCGAGAGGAGCGATGACGGGCTGCTGCAGTACATCGTCGACAGCCTGCCCGCCAACATCGCACTTGTTCACTATCCAGGGATGGAGCTGACCCTGGTCAATGAAGGGTTCCGGAAGTACATTGGGGACGTCAAGAGCCTTAACGAGCTTCTTTCCATGAAGCAAGAGGACCTGCGAGAGAGGGTGATCGGCGTACTCGAAAAGGTGCATCGTACGGGGGAGCCATACAAGGAGCGGGAGATGCCCGTACATACCCGAAGCGGGGAGACGTTGTACTGGGACGCGCACATAGTGCCTTACCCGACCTCGTCGGGCGATCGCATCCTGGTCATGATGAACGATATAACGGACCAGGTGGAGGGTCGCAAGAGGGTCGAGGACCTGGTCAGATACGCCGACCTGGAGAGGGTCCGCCTGCAGACCGTGCTGGAGACCTTGCCCGTCGCCATAATGGTCGTCGACAAGGGCGGCAACATCCTCATGGCCAATGATACCCTGAGGTCGTTCATCGATCCGACGGACGTGAACATACTTGTGGACCTTCCCCAGCTGGAAGGCCGCTGGACCGAGACCGGTGAGACGATAGGGGAGGAGGAATGGCCGATCCTCCGGGCGCTGCGCGGAGAGCGCATCAGTGGATTGATGTCGGAAGTGAGGGCCAAGGACGGCAAGGTCAGGACGATCATCGGCTCGGCGAGCCCCATCATGGCGGAGGGCGAGATCAACGGCGCCGTCATCGCGTTCTACGATGTCACCGAGCGCCGGGCGGCGGAGCTGGATGCCATGATCTCTCGGAGCAAGATGGAGCTGTATCTGGACCTTCTCTCCCATGACATCAACAACCTGAACACCAGCGCAAAGGGATACCTTGAACTGTTGATGTGGAAGGGAGGGCTGGATGAGAGGGCCCTGCATCTCACCCGGTCCAGCTCCGCCCTGCTCGATGACGTCGCCAGACTGGTCGAGAACGTCCGAAAGCTGCAGAAGGCGGAGGCCGAGGCCATGGATCGATCTCCCATCGATCTAAGGTCCTTGATCGACGGTGTGGTCGCGTCATACGGGGATATCCCTTCAAGCAGGGCCCGCATATCGTTCCAGCCCGGCGAACGTCTGATGGTGATGGGCAACCCGCTTCTGAGGGACGTGTTCGACAATCTGGTCGGGAACGCGGTCAAACATTCCGGAGGGGATGTCGACATAGAGATAGACGTCGGTCGATACATCTCGGAGGGGAAGGAGTTCGTGCGGGTGGACATCACGGACACCGGACCGGGCATTCCGGACGATATCAAGGAGAAGTTGTTCGAGAGGATGGAGAGGGGTCACACCACCGCCAGGGGCCATGGCCTCGGCCTCTATCTCGCAAGAACGGTGTTGGAGATGATCGGAGGGTGCATATGGGCGGAGGACCGCGTTCCCGGCGACCATACCAAGGGCGCAAGGTTCGTGGTCCTCGTCCCGCCTGCCGAACCGCAGGGCCCGGACGATGCATGAGGCTTACTTCATCGGATAATGCATCGGGTCGCTGCGGTATCTCTCGACCTTGCCATGGGCGACCAGCTTCTTCCCCTCCAGGGTGGATATCGCCCCATGGCCGCAGCATAGCAGCAGGCGCCGGCCCTTCGTCTTGAGGTCTTCATCGATCTCCGACACTATATCGAGGAGAGCCTTCCTCTCCGTCCTGGCCAGCTCGCTGTCCACGTTGACCGTCGTCATGAGCGTGGCGGCCAGCGAGGAGAACTCCTCCCGCTCCGGGGTGAACGATTCGAAGTTGATCAGGGTGTCCCCCGTGAACAGCAGGCCGTCGTCCGCAGCCAGGAAGAATATCTGGCCATGCAGATGGCCTCCCAGCGATTCAAGGACCTCGAAGCGCCGTCCCGCCGCCTCGAACTCGGCGATCACCGGCAACGACCCTCTCATGCGGAGGGGAGCGGTGGGCAGCACCTCCATCTCGGTCGGCGGCTGGAAGTGCGAGAAGAGGTTGATCAGCTTGGTATAGACCTCTCCAAGGATGGAGGACTGCATCTTGGAGTTGTACGCGCGATTGGCGTTCCTTATGATGTCCACGCTTCCAGGGTGCAGGACCGATGGTGCATCGAACATGCCCGCCCCGCCGCAATGGTCCGCGTCGGCGTGAGTGATGTATATCCGTGACAGCCGGGTGCAGTCCACCCCATAATGGGTGAGCATGTCGACGATCTCCCAGTGGTATATGCCGAAGCCCGTGTCGAACATCACCCTCTCGTTCTCGTCCTGCAGCACGTACACGGACCCGCCGCAGGGAAGCTGGAAGCAGAAGAGTTCCGCGTTTCCGCCCAGCGTGACCCGTTGCACGTCCGCGTAGAAGTTGCCCTCCGTGGTCTGCCTCAATGTCCGTCCCGTCTGCAGGATGCTGTCGAACACCACGCGCGGGTCCATGTCCCGGGACGTCAGTTCCTGGGCGATGTGGTTGCTGTCCTGCAGCAGCCGCATCAGGAAGTCCTCCTCCGTCTCGCCGATGATCCCCCTGAGCTCCTGGGCGAACCGGATGTAGAAGACGGTGTCATCCAGCCTCTTGCCGGTGGAGTCGTACTCCAGGATATCCAGGCGGTAGTGTTGCTTGAGGTCCTCCAGCAGGCGGTCGGCGATCTGATCGTTCTCCAGGGTTAACGACACGGTGAGCCGCTCAGGATGATTGCCTTCGCCATCGAAATCGAGGTACGCGATGTTCACCCCCACGGCCGTGGTATGGCCAAGAAACGAGAACAATTGACCGGGCTCATCCGGGAGGTATACCCGGAACTTGAGGAACCGAAGGGGGTTCAGGTTCTCTTGAAGATAACCAACCCTCTGCAGGTCGACGCGGATCGCCTCCGGAGCACCCTCCGGCGCATCGCCCTCGAAGAACACTGTATGGGGGTCGATCCTGCGGTCGTAATTGACACGGCGTATGTTGCCGCCATGGCTCTTGATGATGGCGGCGGCCCTGTGCAGAGCACCCGGATCGTCGGGCATTCTTGCGATGAAGGAGAAGGTGATCATATGCCCAAGAACTGCGAATCGTTATGATGCCGTAAAGCTTACGGTAGGTGTAATAGATCGTCGAACCTCTCTCCGCGCCTTTTTATCGGATGCCTTTTACATTCATATCTTGAGATCATCGACTCCCTCGCGATGTCACAGAGTCATGACCATGTATCGTGAAGAACCCTGGATGAACATGGTCGAAACCCCAATTTTAGTGATTACATTGATTAATTATGTTAGTTTTGCTTCTTGCTTATTATTTCAACCATCATCATTTAAGGAGTCGGCGGGGAAGAATATCAACAAGAATGTCATCTAGCGATCGTGATTTCGGAAGAGATCAAGATCATCGCCCTTGTCGGATTGGGCGGCGCCCTCGGAAGCATCGCCCGTTACCTCATCCATGGATACATTGGCGACCACGATTTTCCCTGGGGCACCTTCGTCGTGAACTTCCTTGGCAGCCTGCTGCTGTCGATGATATTCTTCTCCAGTCTCGGTGCGGAACTGGACCCATCCGTCAAGGCATTCCTCTTCGTAGGGATCTTTGGAGGGTTCACCACCATGTCGACGTTCAGTCTTGACACCGTCGGCCTGATCATTGCCGAGCGCTTCAACGCCGCACTGTTCAACATATTCCTGAACGGAGGCCTGTGCGTGTTCGGAGGACTGGTCGGAAGATGGCTTGCCCTTTCGCTTATATGAGATCATTATTACGAACCCCGGTCCTTTCCCTTATAGTTCATCATCGATCATGCATCATTAGGCATGGGGAGGATGTCCATGCTCCCTTCTAACTGAGAGATGACATCATGCCATGGAGTTTTTCATGTTCGACCCACGGGCCCATCGACATGACCGAAAGGTGCGCTTCATCATTCGTTCGCGTTTGACCATTGAAGAACGGTACCAACACTTACTATTATCTAATCATATAGCGTGAATTGATACCCCTCAGGGTGCATAACGCATGATGCGATACATAATTTGGTAGTATAGTTACTACCTTACTTCTTTAATGTTCATGAGATATCTAGGGAATTTATGTGATTGATGGGGGAGTTAGGGGGATGATTTGCCCTCCCCGGAGACGGTTTCTTCATAAAGATCGCAGAGCTCGTTTAGGAATTGATCATAGGTTCGGCGAAACTTTAGCCGATAGAGGCGGTCGCGCGTTTGAGCCGTTATCTGTATGCTCGTCATCCTCGATCCGTTATCTTCGCTCATAACATTCCCATCCTTTTTCCTTTGAGAGCGCTATAGATTCTATGTAATTAATTGTTATCAAGCATATCATAGATATCATAGAATCATATACATCAAATGATTTTATGCGCAACGATAGTACAATGCACATAATAGTACATTATGGTCAACGACGGTCTCCCGAATATCAAATTGAAGATGCCCCGGATAGGAGTCGAAAACCGCTCTCCCGGCTCATTTTTGCATCGATACACGATATAGCACGGTAATTTCCCTATTATGAGAGAGTATATCGATGCAATTTGCGTCGCTTATGAAAGGAGTAGCGGATTTGATCTCCTATTTTGAGACCTATTATACGAGTATACAATCTCTGTATAAAATATTGTACAATGAAGACGGGAATGATAGGATGTGTAAAGAGTCAATTTCAGGCCTCATTGATAGGCAATAAAGATGACAATGCTCCGGTTAACCATGGAAAAAATGTTCATAATGCCTATAGCAAAAATTATAAAGTCAATAAAGCTAATAGCATAACTAATAATCTAATTAGCTACAATCAGCCAGAAACTATGCATAAACAGCGTTAATATTTTTTGCTAGGTGAATGAGTGAGGGGCGTAATATGAGAAAGAACGTTTTCATCTGAGAAACAGGTTGCACTCATCCTTTAAATCATACGGAAAATGAGGAGTCTGATGATCTTGGTATAATAATACAGAACCTCCCCTTCATTCTTGCCTTTTCTATTGTCTTCGCACGCATGATCTTCTTATGAGGGGGAGACAGCAAAGCTCCCGGTGGTTCCCATATGGTGAAAACACCAATGTGTATAAGCATGATCAGATGATGAAACGCATGATGCCGATCGACAACCAATGTGCACAGATATCGTGTGATACAGGATATTGATAAATGATGACAGGACTCCAGATGAAGTGAATGGCAGATTGTTTTTGGATTCGCCATTTCAGCATACGATTAGGAGGATTGGAGTTCATCAGACCTATTTAACGTAAAAAACGTCAAATGAATAGAAAGGGCGGCCCTGCGGGTTCGTGCGGGGCCGCCTCTAAGCTTCTCCCTTAACGTTTCCGAATATATTGCATCGATGCCACTATTGCCACGAAGACGATGATCACAATGCCCATGGCGATCAGAGTATCGCCTGAGGAACGTTCCGAGGCCGATATCACCTTGAGTTTCAGACCCTCCCAGTCGGGACCGTCGAACCCTATCGATCCCTCGTAACAGTATATCGTCAGGTCGTCGCTGACCTGGTCGAGCCAGCGGTATCCCACCGAAGGCGCGTCATCTTTGAACGTTATCGAGTTCAGGGATCTGCAATTTTCGAATGCGAAATCGCCTATGGTGGTGACGCCTGTCCCGATGGTTATGGATGTCAAGTTGGCACATTCCTGGAAGGCATAGTCTCCAATGCTGTTCAGACCGCTAGGAAGCGTTATAGTTGTCAATGAGGGACAGCGATAGAATGCATATGTGGCGATCCTTGTCACACTGTCGTGGACGGTAACGGAACCGCTCCTGCCTTCAGGGCATCATATCAGTGTGGTGAGATCTTTGTTATATAGCAGACCGTCAACGCTTGCATACCTCTCATTGCCATCGGCGACATGGATAGAGGTCAAAGAGATGCAGTGATCGAAGGTGTACACATCGATCGTTCCCGCCAAGTTCTTGCCGATGTTGACGGTCTCCAGGGAAGAGCAGAACGCGAACGCGTAATCTCCCAAGGTTGTCATGTTGTCAGGAAGGACCATCGAGGTCAGCGACGTGCAGTAATGGAAGGCATCGTTGCCAATAGAGGTGACACCTTCCTCGATGATCACCGAGGTAAGACCGAGGTGAGAGAATGGCAGTTGGTGAAGACGTATTCGCCGATAGATCTGACGTTGCCAGGGATGGTGATGGACTCAAGGGAGGTACAGAAGCCAAAAGCCTCTTCATCGATCGATTCGACACCTTTCCCGATGACCACCGAGACGAGCGAGGAGTAGCTATAGAAGGCCCCCTCGCCGATGTGAGTTACTCCATCTCCAAAGGTAACGGATGTTAGAGAGGTGCAGCGTAAGAACGCCCAATCGCCTATGCTCTTCACGCTGTCAGGGATGACGACTGAAGTGAGAACGGTGCAATCGCGGAAATCGGAGTCGCCAATGGATACGACCGGCATTCCAGATAACGTCTCTGGAATGGCGATGTCACCCCCATCACCGACGTACCTATCGATCTGTACCTTGCCTCAAAGCACAGGGTCATAATCGATAATCGTGTACTAATAATCCAATTCGCTCATTTGAACGTCTGCGTCCGATGAAGCCTCTGCCACATAGGGCAGCATCTGTACTGTCGCTAATAGAACGAGCAATGTTAGGATGACACAACGGGATCTGTTCAACATTATATCGAGAGGGTTGCATTTTCAGATCTCGATATAATCATTTCCTGTAAATAATAAAATTACAGAGCTCGAGAATGATATCGCTTTTCGATATAGATCGATCATCATGTTCAACCCTAGCTATGGAGAGGATTCGTCATGAAGTGTTGCACGTTCTCCTTTCCCGATGCTAATCGAAAGATTGAAATACAGAGCCTTCAATGGCTATAAAATGACTATTAAGGCGAAAAGGACGGCTTAAAAGACGGAAAGGAGCAACTATGCGAGATTGGATTGTGTCGAACGAAGCGATCCTGCAATGCTGTATGTTCATATCTGGATGATCGAGAAAGAAAGAGGATAAAGTGGGGCCGATCGGCCCCTTTGAAATGACCCTTAAGGGTTTTAGGCCTTTGATGAAGCAGGCGCTGAAGCGATGCCGATCGGAACGACCTGCTTTCCCTTCATGACCAGGAGGGTGATGCCCGCTCCAAGGTACAGGCCAAGCAGGGAGAAGATCATCCACAAGGCACCTACAGCGGTCCTCAGACCTTCGTCAATGGCTCCGCCGTTATACCAGGCTGCAGTGACGAAGAACGCGATCGCAGCGATGAACAGCACTATAGGCAACAGCTTGACTGGCTGCGCCAGGGACAGCACGGCATCGATCAGGATCACAAGTCCGATGTAAACCAGCCCAAGCATTCCAGCGGCGTCAGCTGGGATGAAGGGGAACACCAAGAAGAATATGGCCAGTGGTCCGAAGATCGCGGTTCCCAAAAGGTTCTCGTTCAAGTATGCTACGATGGTCGCAACAAGGACCAAAAGACCCACAGGACCTGCGATGCTAGCGATCAAGTCCACAGAGTCAAATACTTGTAGGCCTAGGCCGCCAACAAGGAATGTGAAGAACGCTATCGCGAATAGCGCCATCACGTCGGCCATTGCCACTTTTATGTGTACGTTCGATTCTTCCGCCATTGTTTACTTCCTCCTGTTTCGATATTGAGACCCAAGTCATCAAGATCGATTTTATCGACGAAGCCCCGAGAGGGACTTCAACGATGGCACGGGCTCTCCTCTCCTTTGATTGCTACGATTAATATAGCAATCAAAAAGTCTCATCAACTTTTCAATAAGATATAACTTTGCAACGAATTATAATCAAAATGACAATTGATATGTAGTAAATCACTATTTGGTAGGAAAAAAAATTCCAAAAAGAATAGAAAGGATAGATAATTTATTCTAAAAAATAATTAATAATATGGTAAAATTAGATTCTTTTTAGCTTTCGTACAAGGTATCATCGAAAGGTCCGATCATGGAAGAGGGGAACGTCCTAGCTCCTCCAATTTTGCAAGGTAGGTCCTGCGCCTCGTCTCATACCCTTCCTTCGCATTGCCGTAGGGAACATACTCCGATACCTTCCACCCCTCGAAGGCCATCATTTCCTTGGTCTCGTTCGCCAATCCCTTCAAGAAAGAATATTCAATGAAATCTCGGTCAGGGATACGATTCATTGCCCACCTTAGCAGGTCTGGATCATGTGTGGCGATGCAGAAGGGAATATCCTGCTCAATGATCTGCTCTGCGGCGTCCTTGAACGCCTCCTGTATCATGTTGAAGTCGGATATGTCCCCTGTATACGCTCCCTTTACCAGGCGTATCCTAGCCCCAGCGTCCAGCATGGCGTCGATGTCCTGACCGGTTCGGCGGAGATATGCTTGTAATGTGACCGTCACCGGAAGGCCTGATTGAAGGCAGTCGACGGCTATGCCCAGAGTGAGGTCGACCATACGCTGGCCTTCCATATACAGTTCGAATGGGACCTTCTTGCTTGCGGCTTTCTCGCAGATGCTCCTGGCGAGCCTCATCGTATTCTCTCTGTGCAGGGTGCCTCCGAGAGTTGACGGCTTGACCGTGATGGACGCCCTAAGACCGTTCTTGGAAATGTCCCCGATCAGGGAAACGTAGCTGTCATGCACATTCCTTGCATCCGATTCCTGGCGAGAATATCTACCAAGGATGTCAAGGATGCATGTCATTCCTTGCTCGTTACGATCTCTACACCATTCAAGAGCAGCGCGTCTATCTGGAAGCACCCATCTATCTGGCATTGAACACCTAATCCCATCGGAGATTCAAATAGATGAAGGTCAGAGAGGTAACGTGGAAGCGCTCTTGAATCTCGGATCCTTCGTCCTATCGGCGGCGACCAACTGGGCGTCGTTGAACAACTTTACGTCGATTATCGAGGGATGCTTGCTCCTTACCAGTATCCCATCCCATCGGCGGAATCCTGCATAGATGGGGTTATGAAGGATGTGCCGGACGGAGTACAGCGTCCAGCGGTTGCCCTTCCTGGTCCTGATCCCATGTTTGTTTAGGGATTCGGCCAGATCGGCCATCGTCTCGCCGGCGCAGTATCGACGATAGAGGTCCCTGACAACCTCGGCCTCCTCCTCCACCACGACCAGTTCCTTGTCCTTGACCCTGTAGCCGAACGGTGGGAAGAGGCCAAGCATTCCTCCCGACTCCGCCTTCTGCGCCATGCCAGAGTATGTCCTCTCACCTATCTGCTCGCTCTCCAGCTGGGCCAATCGCTGAATGATGTCCACGACGAAGCGACCCATGGCCGACGATGTATCCAGCTCCTCCTGCATGGACATGAACTGCTTTCCCCATCTCTCCAGGTTCTCCATCATCACCATGAAGTTCTTGGAGTTGCGATGGATCCTATCCATCTTCATGACCAGGATGGCGTCCCATCTGTCCCTCTCATCCATCATGCGCTGGTATGCTGGCCGTTTCACCGATCTTCCGCTGAAGCCGTCGTCCACGTATTTCTCCGCCACCTCCCAGCCCTGGGCTTCGCAGTACGCCTCCAGGCGCTCCATCTGGGCCTCCAGAGAGTAACCCTCCTCGGCCTGGTCATCGGTGGAGACACGGGTATAGATAGCCACTCTAAGCATTCACGACCTCCAGGCGCCGATGGGACGGCGCGCAGTTCGGACTTCTACGACGCCCTTCCATCATGCCCTGCACGACGTTGAATCGTTCCGGAGTGATAACGGCCTCATGCCCGAGCGAGAAGACGATGTCATCCCAGACCACATATCCAGCGTATAGAGGATTGCGTAGGATGTTGCTCACCGTCTGCTTCTTCCATACCTTGCCCTTCTTGGTGGGTATGCCTCTTTCGTTCAAGGAATCAGCAATTTCCGACAGGGAGCGACCGTACAAGTACGAGCGATAGATGAATCGAACGATCTCGGCCTCATCTTCCCTGAGGATCAATCGCCCGTCCACGATATCATACCCGAACGGGACGCCCGAACCAAGATAGCCAGAGGCAGATTTGGCCTTCTGAAGCATCCCCACCTTGACCCGCTCGCCTATCTGCTCGCTCTCTAGCTGAGCAATTCGCTGAATGATGTCCATGACGAACCGGCCCATTGCGGTGGTGGTGTCGAACTTCTCCTGCATGGAGTTGAACTGCTTGCCCCATGCGTTGAGGTTGTCCATCATGGCCGCGAAGTTCTGGGAATCGCGGTGGATGCGGTCCATCTTCAGGACGAGGAGAACATCCCAATCGTCCTTGCTCTCCATCATCCGTTTGTAGGCAGGGCGGTCGGTGGTTCTTCCCGAGTACCCCTCGTCCACGAACTCCCCGGCAACGGTCCAGCCTTTGGCCTTGCAATAAGCATGCAGCCTCTTTAGCTGGGAGGGGATGCTGTACCCTTCACGCGCCTGATCTTCGGTGGACACCCTAGCATAGATGGCAGCGCGCAATACATCCCTCCGTGACCATGAACTCAAACGATAGGTGAAGATGGTTCGAATGCATCCCGCCGGGGGTATCGTTCTGTATCAATAAGAGCATTGTCCGAAATGCAATCAAGCGTCGAGCGTTAATTCATCCACTTGTATCAATAATTGCATAAAATATATACAGCCCAGCTACCAGTAGTGTTAATTAGAATCCCGCCATGATCGAGAGAAGCATGAACGGGGACCTTGAGGCAAAGGTGGCGGAGCTTCGCCGAGAGTTCGGCGGTCTGCTCAATGACGAGGTCCTTCGCCGAATGGCCAAGTTGGAAGAGGAGAGCAATATGGCATCCATCAAGAAGATAGCCGATATCGGTGACAAGGAAGAAGTGTCTGTCGTGGTCAAGGTCACTCGGATAAATGAGACCAAGACCTTCCAGAAGAGGAGTGGCGGTGAGGGTAAGGTCAGGAACATAAATATCGAGGACGAGACCGGAACATGCCGCCTGACCCTTTGGGATGAGGATGTGGACCTACCTGAGGAGATGAAGATAGAGATCGGCACCCAGCTGAAGCTGACTGACTGTTATACCAAGCAGACCGAGTTCGGCCTTGATATCGCGAAGGGGAAGAGAGGAAAGATTGAGCTATTGTAAATTATAAAGCTAATCACTTTACAAACTTTATTTTTATCTATTGATCATCCGTTCCATCATCAAGAGCATAATTGAAAAGATGAAAAAGAGAGAGAGGGCTTTGCCCTCTTCATCATTCCTTGCGGCCTTCTTCCCGGTATAGCACCACGGTCATGATGGCGGCTATCGCAGCGATGGCCACGATCCCTATGACCAGGACGATGGCTCCTTGATTATCGACCTTGCCATTCTTTCCTCCGTCACCGGAATCGTTGGAAGGCACATCCGGGGAACCGGGATCGGATGGATCATCGGTCGCTCCCTTGATCTGCTTGACCACCTCGTCCCTGTATTCCGATATGGACATGAATTCATTCATCGCCTCGTCCACGTCATCAATCACCGGAACTATGTTCTTGAGCCTCGGAACCACTCTATCTAGCACGGAGTTGTCCTCAAGGTGATCGACTATCTCGGATGGGAGAAAGAGAGTGTAAATCCCATCCAGGTTCAAGGGGCCTGAGACCGGGATGATACCATAGATCTGGCCATTCGTCACCTGGTAGGTTCCAATATAGATATTATCAAGGATGAACGGGAACCCTTCCTCCAGTATCCTCTGTTCCAGCGATTGGGGGCTTCCAGTGGCATTGAAGAATCCTTCCATGGTGCCCGTGACAATAATAATGTCCTGGAGCAGACCGTTATCTTGAGATGATTTCAGTAGAGGTGTGTAGATCGCCATTACCGTGTCGATCATATCACCGTCAAGCAAGCTGGAACCAGCGAACAGCCTCTCGAGATGTGAGGGCTCATAAGGTATTGCATGCGATAGACCCTCCAGTTGTGGGAAGGCAGCATGTATCTCCGCATCGAAGAGGCTCTTCATCTCCAGTTCGAAGTCCAGGTAGGACAGGTCGATAGTATGGGTAACATCTTCAGGCGTGGTGAATTCGATCACCATTACTTTTGGGATGTTCCGTACCTTGATGTGCAATAAGAGCGCGGCGTGCACCTCCAGGTCTAGACACTTGATCACCTCGGTCTCCGTATCATATATGATGATACCGTCGATGATCAATGCGTAGTCAAGGTTGTAATTCAGCAGGATCGTTTTAAGCTCTGAATCCATCTGGAAGATGTCCCAGACGCTGAATCCCAACTTTTCACGGACGAACTCCCAGCCGCAATAGCCGATGCCGCGGATGAACTCCCAATCGATCTCATCCGTACCGTTTTTGTGCACGGTCTCGTTGACCGCCTTTCCAAGATCGTCCAGGTCCTTACCGGTGATGACATACTGACCGGCCTCGGACAGGTCCATGGTCACATTGACAAAGAAGGATGCACGATACTTATCCGCTAACTTGAAATGGATGCGGGATTCCTCCGTCCCGTCTCCTTTATGTATAAGAGCGAATGATCTCGAGTCCAAAGAAGCGCAGAAGTCGTTCACTTTACAGTTGAATGGGGAGAGAAGCTTCCCCACGGTCTCTCCATTAAGGGCTTTAGGTCCTCTCTCAAAAGACCTTCTTTCCGACGGCCTTTTTCACGACATCGGATGGAGTTACCTCTCCCGCAGTGGCTGTGGCACGACCATGATACTCATCATGAACATCGCTACGAGCAATACCACTGCGATGGCGGTACCGTTTTTCCTCATCGAATCCACCTTATGTGTTTGATGAGGGGTACAATATAAAAAAACAAAATTCTTATGTTGGTTATTTTTTGAATCTTTATTTTTGAAGTAAAAAAGTAAAAGAGAAAGGGGATTGAAAGCGTTTTAGCGCCGTCGATCGGCGCTTACATCATTCCGTCCATGCCCATGTCTTGCGGCATCTTCCTGCCGCCATCTCCCGCTGGAGGAGCGCGACGAGCGGCGATGATATCATCGATCCTGAGGATCATAGAAGCGACCTCGGTCGCGGAGTCGATGGCCTGGGTCTTCACCCTTAGAGGCTCGATGACATCCAGGTCCAGCATGTTGGCGGGCTCGCCGGTGGTAAGGTCCAGACCCATATGGGCGCCATTCTCCTGGCTGTGGGCCTTCTTGAGCTCGATGACAATGTCGATGGGGTCAAGACCAGCGTTCTCAGCGAGGGCCCAGGGGATGATCTCCAAGGCCTCGGCGAAGGCTCGAACGGCGAGCTGTTCACGACCGCCAACAGCAGAGGCGTAGTCGCTCAGCTTCAAGGACATCTCGATCTCTGGTGCTCCTCCACCGGCAACGACCTTGCCATCCTCCATGGCGACGCCGACGACCCTTAGAGCGTCGTGCAAGGCCCTCTCGACCTCATCGATCACGTGCTCGGTACCGCCACGGACGAGGATGCTGATGGCCTTGGGGCTCTGGCAGCCAGTGATGAAGGTCATCCATTCCTCTCCGACCTTGCGCTCCTCGACCAGTTCAGCGTATCCAAGGTCGGCCTCGGTGATAGAATCCAGGTTGCCGATGATGTTACCGCCGGTGGCCTTGGCGATCTTCTCGATATCAGATTCCTTCAGGCGGCGGCAGGCGTAGATGCCAGCCTTGGCAAGATAGTGCTGAACGAGGTCGTCCATTCCCTTCTGGCAGAAGACCACGTTGGCGCCAACGGACTTGATCTTGTCCACCATGCCCTTCAGGGTCTTCTCCTCCTCGTCGAGGAAGCGCTGCATAGAGGCAGGGTCACGAATCTGGATCTTGGCCTCGACCTCGGTCTTCTTGATCTCGAGAGCAGAGGATAGGATGGCTATCTTGGCCTTGCTGACAAAGCGAGGCATCCTGGGGTGGACCTTCTCCTTGTCGATGATCAGACCGTTGATCAGCTCGGTGTCGGAGATGGCGCCACCGGTCTTCTTCTCCACCTTGATGTTGTCGACGTCTACGATGAGCTTTCCGTTGCGCTCTTCAGCGACCGCCTTCGCCGCCTTTACGGAAAGCTCGGAAAGGGCCCTTCCCTCTCCGCCCACCGACTTTCCGGTCATGGCGGTCATAGCCACCTTGATCAGGCCCTCATCGTCCTCGATGGGGACGGCGATGTTCTCGAGGATCCTCACGGCCTCTGCAGCGGCGAGCTTGTACCCGTTGGCGATGACGGTCGGGTGGACGTTGGAGTCGATGAGCTGTTCGGCCTTCTTGAGCAGCTCACCGGCTAGCACGACAGAAGTGGTGGTGCCGTCACCACACTCGGTGTCCTGGGTCTTGGCGACCTCTACGATCATCTTAGCCGCAGGGTGCTGGACATCGATCTCCTTCAGGATGGTCACGCCATCGTTGGTGATGACGACGTCGCCGAGGGAGTCGACCAGCATCTTGTCCATGCCCTTGGGCCCCAATGTCGAACGTACAGCGTCGGCAATGGCGCGGGCGGCAGCGATGTTGTTCGACTGAGCCTCGCGGTTCTTGGTCCTCTCAGTGCCCTCTTTGAGCACAATGATCGGTTGGCTTTGTCCTAGTGAATATGCCATTCTGAACCTCCTTTCGAGCCCACGATATTTTATCGCTTCTATATAACTATTACTCCAGTTTCCCCTGGCAAGAAATCATGTGGATGACCGTTTCCTCGGACGGGGACTTGCCTTGGCCCGCTAGGGCCGCCGCGATCGCCATGGGGATCAGAACGCATCACGGCATTCCAGGCCTAGCCCGCTGCATATGTCCTTGACCCGGGCGATCATCGAGCGATAATATCCTTCATCCTCGATGTGCAATTCCAGAATCTGCTCGAGGGAGGGATCGGCCTTCGCTCTCGCCAGCATTCTGGCCTTCATCCCTGGACGCAGATTGAGGCGGTCTATCATCACCATCGAGGCCCCTGCATCGCGCACCGACCTCAATAGAAGGTCAAGGTCGCTATCGGCGAACGCGGGAACGATGGGTCCGATGAAGGCATAGACGTTCACACCCTCATCGTGCAGAGAACGCATCGCATCCAACCTCTTCGATGGCGGCGACGCGCAGGGCTCGAGCATCGCTGCAAGGTCATCATCGATCGTGGTGATGGTTATCCCGACCTCGGAATCGGAGAGGCGCGAGAGCAGATCGGCGTCCCTGGCCACCAGGGACGATTTTGTGAGCACGCTCACCCTGGCATGATGCTTCACCAGCATCTCAAGGCATCGGCGGGTCAGCAGCAGCCCTTCCTCGACCGGCTGGTATGGGTCGGTGACCGTTCCCAGTCCGATCATGCCCTTCTTGCGTATCAGCTCCCGGTCGAGCAGCAGGGGCAGGTTCATCTTCGCCGAGATGTTGCGGCTCCATCCCTCCACGTCCCTCCTCATGATATATGGTGCGTAGCAATAGACGCATCCGTGGCCACACCCGGTATAGGGATTCAGGGCCAGGTCGAGGCCTGGAAGGCGGGACGGCGACAGGGCCACAGTGGCCTTGACCATGCTGACGTTCTGCGGACAACGCTCATCGGAGAGGAAGGAGTCAAGGCTAGACATAGTCGTCGATCCTTCTCTGCGTCAGAAGGTCCCGGAGGATGCCGCTGTTGGCGATCCAGGTCTCCATCGGTATCTCCATCCGGCCAGAGATGTGTGCCAGGGCCTGCTGGAGCGTCTCGAACCTGCTCGGCGTGGTCGTCAGGGCTGCCCTGACGTTCTCCCTCACGTTCCATACGCCCACCGGCATGATGTATCCTGGATGTGCCTCCCGGAATATGACCGCGCCCGCCTGCTTCCTTTCCCTGGTAAGCAGCTCGTTCACGGCAAGGCGGGCCGCATAATAGCAGCCGCCGATGTGCGCATATTCCTTCCGTCCGTTGAAGAACTCGTGGTCGCTGATGATCTCCACCTCCCTCCCCGTCGGGTTCCAGGCGGTGTTGGGATACCAGGCCTCTATGAGCTCGTATCGCCACGATGTGGGCATGAGGAGGATGCTCCAGCGATTGTCGAGCTGATACCAGTCGTACACCCTCCATTCATCCAGTATCGGGTTGTGCCGGGTGTCCTGGAGAAGGCCCTTGCCCAGGATGTCGTCCACCGCGGTGATGGTCCACCTGGTGGGGACGAACCTGCGATTCTTCCCTACGCCCAATGCGCCGACCGAGAACGCCTTCTGGATCTTGGATATCATGACGCCCCTCTGGTACAGGTCCCGGACGGCCTCCGTCGCCTTGAGGTCGGTGTCATAGAACGCCTTCTCCACCCGGTGGTCGTACCTGGGGTTGCCCACCGATAGGTCCTTGAGCCAAGCCGATGGCCCGAACGGTTGAACCTCGTCGTCCAAGACCAGGCGTCCGCTGGGCCGCTTGTGGAACCTCGCTTCCACTTCAAGTGGATCGGAGGAAAGGGCGAGGTCCCTCGTCAGGTCGACGATCCTTCCCCCCTTGTCGAAGTTGCAGGCATCGATGCGATGCTTTCCCCTCACCAGGGAGAAGCGGAAGTCCACTATCTCGTCTATGCTCTTGCCCACCCATAGCTCGGGCGTGTCCATCATCGCAGTGTCGCCCATGAACGGCGGGACCAGCGGGCCCACCTCGACCTTGGGGTAGCCGTAACGTCCCACGAATATGCCCGGCGGGGACATGCCGGCAAGGTCCAGCGTGTCGATCATCCTTCGGGTCTTGGAGCGAGAATAGAACTTGACCATGAGGGGGCAGCGCTCTTTGCCGCACAGGTTGCGGGAGCCCTTGCATATGATGCAGAGGGAACCCTTGGGCACTTCCAGAACGCCTGCCGAGCCCATTGCGTTCAAGTGTCTTTCGAAGCTCCCCTGCGTCGAGCCGAACATCTGTTTTCCCAGTTTGTCGTATGTATTTATCCCTTGTCCCTGGCTGGCAGAAGGTGCCGTTCACCGAGCATCATGCGGACCATCTCCTCCGGCGCTCCGAGAACGCACCCGTGGAGCGCCGCATCTGTTCCAGGCGAGAGGGATATCAAGGTGGCGGCGGCCTCCCGCGCCTCCTTCACGGACGCATCTAGCATGCGATGGCCGGTCCTGACCCCTTCCTCGTCCATCCTGAGCAGACGGGCCAGCATCGGGCCTGAGCAACCGGGAGGCTCGGCACCGCGGTCCATGTCCATCATGTCGTCTGCGATCTGGAGCGCGATCCCGCATCTTCTGCCGAACTCCGAGGCGGCGTCAAGGACCTCTTCTTCCGCTCCTGCCGACAAGGCGCCGTATGCTGCCGCAAGGGCGAAAAGCTCCCCCGTCTTGAGGGATGTCAGCTCCCTGTAATGCGTCCAAGAATCGCCCAGGTCGCCCATCTCCATCTTCGCCCCTTTCACTATCAAGAGATGAGCATGGGCCAACCTCCCGGCCGCCCGTCCGCCGTATCGTGAAGCGATGCCATACGGGACGGACAACAGGCCAAATACCTCCATGATCGCCCCCATGAGGCCAAGATGTACGTGGACCGCTGGGAGGTCCCTCCTGGTGATGTCCCTGTCCAGCATATCGTCGATTATCAGACATACGGCATGCGATATCTCCACTGCGGCCGCCAGGTCGAACGCGGCCGATCGGGATGTCCCGCCCAACGCGTCATGCAAGAGAACCGTCAAGCCGCCCCTCAATCGCTTGCCGCACATGAGGTGCTCTTCGATATCTCTTGACGCCACCCCTTCCAGCGCCTGTCTCATGGAGGAATCGATCCCCTCCCTGACGGCGGATAGGAACATCCCGAACGGCCCTTCATCGATGGCAGGGTTCACACATGAGGTCTCAAGGTCCATGGCTCCACACTCCCTGCTGAAGGAAAATGGCGCTCAGGCCCACCGCGTACAGTATGGAGATGTACAGCTGCTTGAGCCGCACGTCGTTGCTGCGCTCCTCCATCCGGCCACCCGGGCGGTCGATGTGTTCCATCCTGACCCGGTCCGCCCTTCGGCCGAGGGATGCCAGGGCCAGGAAGGTCGCGGTCGACAGCGCGGCATAGGCCACCAACCCCCAGTAGCTCATCGACGAGTACGCGAGAGGGATGGATGCGAGGAATGGGATGAGGCCAAGGGCCGGGAACGCCTCACACCACCGCCATCGAGGATGCTTGACCACGGTCGTCCTCTTTCCAGCCTCCTTGTCCGTGCGGTAGTCCATGCTCATCATGCTCACGAAGAGGGAGCTGGCCGCGATTCCGAAGGCAGTGGCAACCAGGATGGAGAGGGGCGTGATGGCGTCGGAACCGATGTACGCGATCACCAGTACCGCGATCGCGTTCACCGGCGCGGCCAGGTAGAGCTCGGTGTATGGTCGGTACGACAGCCGCATGGCGGAATGGTTGTAGCCCATCAGGGCGAACATGCCGTAGGAGGCTGGCACTATCAGTGCGGGACGCACCAATATGAGGCCTGCCATTAGGAGAAGGATGGTGCCCACCAGGGCCCCGCTCAATGCCTTCGCCTCCCCCACGGTGACTGGGCCGTCCACCAGGGGCTTCCGTCTTCCGGTGGCGGCGATGGCCGCCCTCCGGTCCGCCTCCAGGTCGGTGATGTCGTTAAGGGGATGTGCTACGTATTGCATCAGCACGACGCAGACCACTGCCGCGGCCATGAGCCATGGGTCATCGATCCTTCCCCCGGAGAGGAAGACGGCCATCGATGCACCGAGGGCGGTCGAGCTGAGGCTCCATGCGGCAAGGGGCTTGAACCTGGCGAAATCGATGAGCGATGATGCGTCCACGCCGTATCGCTTGACCTTTTTCGAACAGGTCGGTCAAGTATCTTACTGCAAATGAGACCTCGTGCATCGATCGATATGCGAGCGTGGCCTGCCTGAGGCCGATGTCGCGGCCGGCCATGCGGGCGTGATGTTCAAGCAATCCCGATCCCGCCGGAAGAGGACTGCTCCCCGAGAACTATCGGCTGGGTCCCTGCCCCTTCTCCTCATCCGATTCGGTATTTCGCCCTGGATCGATCTCCAGGGAAGTGATGTCTCGTGATCATCGACCTCCTCTGGACCCATCGGTCGATGATCCGTTCGATCGTCCAAGAGATGTTTGGGCGGTGTCGGCGACGACACCGCCGATCGGCCTTCTGCATGTTTCTTTGCGCTGCTTCACTGCCTCCCCGACCGAAGTACGAACAGTACTAGCACAAGCACGGCGGCGATGGTGATCGCAGCTATCACGATGGCAAGAGAAGTGTCGTCGAAGCCTCCCTTCGGAGAGGATATCACCTGGAGAGGCAGCCCCTCCCAATCAGGACCGTCGAACCCAGTAGCCCCCTCGTAATAGTATATCGCCAGTTCGCTGCTGACGCCTTCGATCCAACCGGATCCAACCTCAGGTGCGTCGCCCTCGAATATGGTGGAGCTCAGGGACTCGCACGAGCCGAATGCATATTCGCCTATGCTCGTGACACCTTTGCCGACGGTGACGGATGTGAGGTTGTAGCATTTGGAGAAGGCCCAGCCGTCGATGTTGGTCACACTGTCTGGGATCGTCATGTTGGTCAGGGAGTGGCACTCATAGAATGCAGCTTCACCGATGGATGTGACGCTGTTGGGCAGGGTCACGGATCCAAGGGAGTAACACCATGAGAAGGTCGCTTCACCGATCAGGGTGACGCCGTCAGGAATGATGATGGACGTGAGGTTGTAGCATTCGGTGAAGGCCCAGTCCCCTATGGAGTTCACGCTTTCCGGGATGATGATCGAGGTCAGGAATTCACAGGCGGCGAAGGCATCCATTGCAATGGAGGTGACACTGTCGGGGATGGTGAATTCGCCGCTCTTTCCTCCAGGACATTGGACCAATGTCGTAAGGTCCTTGGTGTATAGAACGCCGTCGATGCTTGCGTAATTAGGGTTTTCCTCGTCCACATCGATCGTTTCAAGGGATGGGCACCAGCCGAAGGTGCCATTACCGATGTACGTGACGCTTGCCGGTATGTCGATCGATGGGAGGGAATGGCAGTCGCTGAAGGCGTAGTCGCCAATGTATGAGACGCCATCGGGGATGTCGACGGATGTTAGGGAATAGCAGTAAGAGAAGGCCTCTTCTCCGATGCTGGTCACACCGTTGCCAATGATGACGGATGTCAGTTCCTCGCACCAGTAAAAGGCATAGTCGCCGATGGATTCGACACCGTCAGGAATGGTGACGGATTCCAAGGGCAGTTGGTAAAAGGCATATTCGGCGATCGAGGTGACAAGCTTTCCATCGATCTCTTCGGGAATGATGAGATCCACTTCCTCACCATTGTATCCCGTGATCTCCACCGTTCCATCATCTTTGACCTCATACTCGAAATCCTCAGGCGATATCGCTTCTGTCGCCGTGGACATCAATTAAGAGATCATCAACATGATCACAATCGTGACGAGCGCGTAACGAGCTTTAGCCCACATGATATCTTCGGGGGAATCCTCTTATTTAAATATAATTATTCTCTCATTCAGGAAACGGCCGCGACGTCCTCCATTCCCGATGCGTTCCGATGTCGAGTTCCATGGGCGAGCGCCTCTGGACGTGGGATGCCGATCCATATGGGCGGAGAGGATGGACGGCCCTGGAAGAACAGGGCATGGGGGAAAGAAGCGGCTCCTCGACCCGGAGGCAGGAGATGTGCCTCAGGTGCATGGATGCCTCATCATGTCTTCGTCCCGGCATCATGCACATCGGCGTGCACCCTCGCCCCTCATGGCCGGACGGGCATGAGCATGCCGTATCCTGCGATCCCCATTAGTTCGAGGACCGCCCGCCTCGGCCTCACCAGACGGCCCCTCATCATCCTGCCCAGGATGTCATGTGGTGTGTTCCCCTCTCCTCGTACACCCCTTTCTTGACCATCCTGACGTTGACCGCCCTGAGGGAGTATCCTCGACCGAGCAGATGCAGGTACAGCTGAGGGGAGCCGGCCGAGAGCCTAAGCAGGACGTGGTCCTTTCCTGCTGACAGCGACGCCTGCTCGCATCTCTCCAACAGCGCGTCGAACACATCCTTGTCGTCCAGCTCGGGGTCGGTGACGAGCGCCTTGATCGAGGAGAACCTTGCCTCCTCATCCTTCTGGTAGGTGTGCAGGACCGCAAAACCGATGACCGCCCCTTCCCTCTTGGCCACGAAAAGGGAACCCAATCTGCCCTCCACCGCCTTCCTGGCCTCCACGGTGAGATCGAGCGACGGGGACAGCCTCCTGCTCAGATCGGCGATGGTCCCCAGAACCGAGGGCAGCTTGGAGGCGGGGACCTCCTCGACGAAGTGCGTTGGCACCTCGGAGCCTCGCACCACCTTCTCCAGGATGAGCACGACCGTGGTCGGCGTATAACCGGACGAGAGGTAGAAGTGCACATGCTTGGGCATATGGGCCATGGTCTCCAGGCCGATCACCTGGCAGCCGCGGCCCTCAAGGTACCGTTCGCATGCCGATAGCAGCGCGCGTCCCACACCGGCGTTCTGATGGTTCGGGTGGACCTCCAGGGGGCCGATCCATCCCACGCCTCCCCACACGTGGCAGAACGCCGAGCCGACTATCTTCCCGTCAAGCTCGGCGACCAGGCAGCCCTCCGGCTCCGTCGTCATGTAGGAGTGGATCAGCTTCTCCGACCGCTTCGGATATCTGAACCGCCGCCCGATGTCCTGCATGGCCAGGTCGGACCAGGCGATCTGTCCGACCTCCCGTACGTTCTCCACATCCTCCGGCCTCATGGGGCGGATGGTCATCTCCCTATCCTTCAAACGATCGATTATGCCCATTGATACTACCTCATCTCCTCCACTGCCGGCCCCTGAGCCTTTCCGCAGGCATGGCGTTCAGAACGCGCTCCGGCGGCAGACATGCCTGCTGCGCCGAGACCACCGCCCAGTTCCAGTAGGCGAGCTCGTTGGGGAATGCCGCTTCGGTGCCCAGCAGGATGTATGGTGAGGTCCCCAGGGAGCGGACCGTGTCCGCATCGAGGTCCATCCTGTCCGGATATACGTTCATCTCAATCGCGATCCTTTCATCGGTGGCGGCCATGGCGACCTTATCGATGTCCACCTGTATTCGCTCCCGCAGCCCGATCACCCTGCTAGTGGGGTGACCCAGGACGTCCATCAAGGGGTCTTCCATCGCCCTCAGTATCCTAGCAGTCATCTGCTCGCGGTCCATGGTCAGGGAGGTGTTCACCGATGCGATCACGATGTCAAGCTCCTCGAGCGGTGCGGAGGGGAAGTCCAGCCTCCCTTCGGGAGTGATATCGACCTCCCCGCCCTTCAGTATGTCGATGCCCAGGAGATCGGCCGATTCATCGATGAGGATGTTGCGCTGTTCCAGCATCTCGGCGTCCATCCTCCGCCCTCCCAGACGGTCGCAGAAACATATGTGCTCGTGGCCGAGGTCCCTGGCGGCGGCGGCCATCTCGAGGACCCTCATGCCGCTGTCATATGAAGCGGAGCGAACGTGCAGGTCGCCCTTCAGGTCATGGCTCGCAACGCGCTCACAGTGAGGCAGGCCCCTCGCCTCCGGCAGGATGGGCGTCATCTCCGCGACGGCGAACACATCGTCCTCGGTGGATGCCTGATGCCCGTGGTGGGGGCCGAAGCGTATGCCCTTGGCGCGGATCCTTCCTTCGACCTCCCTCACGAAAGCGTCCGGCCCGGTGGTCCTGATCAGTTCGAACCCGAACGTCTCGGGAGCGGAAGCCCGCAGCATGCACACCGCTCCCGATGTGGTCTTTCCCAGCGCCTGCTGCCTGTCCACCATGAGAAGCTCCGTGACCTCGGGGCATATGCCGAAGCGGGCGATCACATCGTCCGGAGCCTTCGCCGAGAAGAGCAGCATGATGTTTGCCACCGCCGGGACCTTGCGGCGCAGGGGGCCGGTCAGCTCCAGGCGCTCCAGCCCGGGAGCGGAGCGGAGGTGTTCGATTATCCTCTGTGCCGAACGCAATGCGAAGGGGGCGGGCACCTCGGCGGCCTCCTCCCTCCTCCAGACCAGATGTTCCAGCGTCCTGCGCTCCACCTCCTCCCCGAAATCGGGAAGTTCCGCCAGACGGCCCTCGTATATGGTACGTAGAAGGTCATCGACGGACCGGATGCCAAGGAGAACGTCCAGGTCGGCCAGGCGCCTTATCCCCAGGGACGGGATGGTCCTGAGCAGTTCGAGGTCCTCGGGAAGCAGGTCGCGCACCTTCTCCAGGGCCTCGATACGGCCCGTGCGGAGGTATTCCTCCACCTTTGCCTCGATGCTCTCCCCTACGCCCTCTATCTGGCGCAGGTCCCCCCTCTCGCTGACCGAACGAAGGTTCTCCGTGAGCTCCTCTATGCTCCTTGCGGCCCGCAGGTAGCTATTGGCCCTCCATCGCTCTCCCTGGATCTCCATGGCCAATGCCAGGTCGTAGAACAGGTTGGCCGCCTTTCTGTTGTCCGCCCTCCCTATCGTCACCGCCATAGGACCGTCCTATTGTTTGGAGCGCCTGCATCTTAAACTTATGAGAGCGGCCGTGATCCCCGCGCCGACCCCATTGTCGATGTTGACCGTCACCAGGCCCGGGGAGCAAGACTGAAGCATGGAGGCGAGGGCCGCCCTCCCACCCTCCCCCACGCCATATCCGACCGACGTGGGGACGCCGATGACCGGTACGTCGGCAAGGGAGGAGACCACCGATGCAAGGGCGCCTTCCATCCCGGCGACAACTATCAGGGCGTCCGCGCCCTCCTTGAGCATGAGATGAAGAGGTTCCATGAAGCGATGGAAGGTGGCGATGCCGACATCGTAGGCGGTCAGCACCCGGCAGCCCATCGCTTCCGCCACGACCCTTGCCTCCTCCGCCACGGATATGTCCGAACTGCCCGCGGTAAGAACCCCGATGAGGCCCGTTCCCTCGTGGACCTTTCTCCGGTCCAGGACGATCATCCTTGCCTTCTCCTCGTATCGCGCCTCGGGGACGCGGGCCCGCACCGCCTCGAACTGGTCGATCGATGCGCGTGAGACCAGCAGGATGTCGCGTTGGGCCATCACCCCTTCGATTATATCGGCGATGGCATCGGGAGACTTGCTCTCCCCGTAGATTATCTCAGGAACGCCCTTGCGCTCGGCCCTGCGAACGTCGAAGAGGGTGTGTCCTGCGATCCTCTCGATGTAGTCCAGGCGTAGCAGCTTCTCCGCCTCGGAGGCGTCGATCTCCCCTTTGCGGTGCTTCTCGAGGACGTCCCGGATGTTCATGGCGTGGCGTAGGCGATGGGGTTATTTTTCGGTTGTGGCCGGCGGGCAAAGGATATTAGCCCTTCATCATATGGGAGGGCGTGTGCGATGAGAAGCTGGAACGTCTGAAGGCAACGCTGCTCTCCATGGGCAGGGTGGCGGTCGCCTATTCGGGCGGCGTGGACAGCGCCCTGCTGCTGAGGATGGCCAGGGAGGTCCTGGCCGATGACGCCGTTGCCATCATGAACGTGACCCCGCTCGTCCCTCCTGGAGATGAGGAGGGGGCGGTCCAGACCGCCCGGTCGATGGGAGTGGAGCCGATCATCATCCGTTCCGACCCGTTGGCCGTTCCAGACTTCCGCCGAAATGCGCCGGACCGCTGCTACGTCTGCAAGAGGGTCATCTTCACCGCGATCGCTTCTGCCGCTCGGGACAGGGGCATCGACCTCGTTATCGACGGCAGCCATGTCGACGACCTGAGCGAGGACCGGCCCGGCCTCCGGGCCCTGGCGGAGCTGGGGGTCCGCTCCCCCCTGAAGGAGGCGGGGATGGGGAAGGAGGACGTGAGGAGGCTGGCCGCACGGTTCTCGTTGCCTTGCGCCGACAAGCCTTCCGGGCCGTGTCTGGCCACGAGGATCCCGTTCGGCCGGGCCATCGATATGGAGGCGTTGCGAACGGTCGGGGATGCGGAGCACTTCCTCATAGGCCTGGGGTTCAGGACCGTCAGGGTTAGGCACCACGGAGCGGTGGCTCGAATAGAGGTGCCCGTGGAGGACATCCCCGCATTGGTTGGCAAGAGGCAGCTGGTGGTGGAGAGGCTGAACCAGCTTGGCTTCGCATATGTCACCATGGACCTGGGAGGTTTTCGTTCGGGCAGCATGTCGGAGACGCTCGGCCGTCGGACCGGAACGGACCGACCGATGCCGCCAGAGTGACGCGTTCGGATCGCATCTCGATCGTAGGATCGTTCCAACTCAAGGAAGAGGTAAAGGTCCCGGATGTTCATCCATATGCATTCACCTCCGACCTGACGATCGAGGCGTACGGGACGGGGTCTTCTGCAAGGGACCCTATAAGTATCCTGTGAACGAGTTTATGTTCATGCGCATCTTCACGACCCTGTTGTCGTACGACCATGGCATCCTCCGCCAGGTTCTGGACGTCCTTGGTGAGATGGTCGAGAGGAACTCGTGGGAGCAGCATAGGGACGTCCTGCCGGAGGTGGTCGATTTCCTGCAGAGGTTCATGGACCAGTACCACCACGGCAAGGAGGAGAGATATCTGTTCCCTACCGCTCCTCCGGGCGAAGCGGACCTCAAGGAGCAGATCGACGACCTGGTCAGGGAGCACAGGCAGGCCAAGGACTATGCGGATGCCATCGAGGAAGGGGTCGCCAGGTGGGACCTGGACGTACTGAGGGACAACACGGGGAGATTGGTCGCGCACATGCAGCACCACATCCTGGAGGAGGAGGACATGGTGTTCCCGGCGTTCGATGGGGTTATGGACCCCGAGGTCGACATGTCGATACACGAGCAGAGCCAAAGATTCATGGAGGAGAACTTCGGCGCTTCATTTCAGGCAGACATGGAAGCGTTCGCGAACAAGCTTCAGGACAGGGTGATGGGAAAAGGCGTCATTAAGTACGGACCATAGAGGTATGGGCGGCAAGGGAAGAATGGCGCCGAGGGAGAGATTTGAACTCCCGTGGCGTGAACCGCCAGTGGTTAGCTCGGGGATCTCGATCCATTCGAGACCACCGCCTTACCGGACTAGACTACCTCGGCCCGAAGATGGCAGAGGCGCACCCGTATAAAAGGATTGTTCTGGCCCATGCCCTACGCCTCACCGTCCGACGCGCCCTACACGGCAACCTTCATCTACCCCGTCGACGTCTCCTCGGCCGCCGCCGGTACATCGGCATGGCCGGACGGCCCCAAGAGGTAAGATGATCATCACGGTCTTGATCGGCGGGGAGAGCAAGAAGGTCGAGGCGTCCTCCCCCATGGAAGCGATGCAGGCCTTGCATCTGAGGCCCGATTCTCACCTCATCCTGCGAGACAACGTGCCCATCCCGATCGATGAGCCCCTGAACGACGGGGACGTCATCAAGGCGATTCGCGTCGCATCGGGAGGTTGAGGTTTTCGGTACCGATATCGTTCTTTACGATATCGATGGAGAGGATTGGCCAACAGCATCGACCCTAACGAAAGGTATATAGCTTCCCTTCCCCCCTATTGGGCCGAAACGGTTCATTCCTAGACTGATTTCATGTTCACTCTCACCATTTCATCCCGTTCACTGCCGGGAGGTTTAACCCGACAACGGTCATGGGTCGAGCACAGCAGGCGGCTGGGCTTCGACGATCGAAAGTGATAGTGCCATAGTTACCTCGGTCCTAGGATGTGGCCGTTTCTTGACGACTATAAAGAGGTACACAATATGAACATCGATCCTAGCACCACCAAGTACATGATAAAAGCGAGGCTTCAAGCCGATGGAATCGTCGAGAAGCCCGACGTGGTTGGTGCAATATTCGGTCAAACTGAAGGGCTCCTGGGCGATGAGCTTGACCTCCGGGACCTTCAGAAGAGCGGCCGCATCGGTCGCATAGAGGTCGAGGTCTCTTCCAAGCAAGGGAAGTCGGACGGGGAGATCCTGATACCGTCAAGCCTGGACCAGGTGGAGACCGTCATCCTCGCGTCCGCGCTGGAGACCATCGATCGCGTGGGTCCGTGCAAGGCCAAGATAAACATCCTGAGCATCGAGGACGTCCGCATCTCCAAGAGGCAGAAGATCATCGACAGGGCGAAGGACCTGCTCACTGAGCTCATCAAGCAGTCCAAGAGCTCCGGGGTCGACCTGACCGAGAGCGTGAGGCAGTCGGTTCAGGTGGAGGAGATAGTCCATTTCGGCAAGGACCACCTTCCCGCCGGCCCCAACGTCCAGGACAGCGATGCCATCATAGTGGTCGAGGGTCGCTCCGACGTCCTCAACCTCCTCAAGTCAGGCATCAAGAACGCCATCGCCGTGGAGGGCACCAACATCCCTCGCACCATCTCCGACCTGTCCAAGGAAAGGGTCATAACGGCCTTCGTGGACGGCGACCGCGGCGGGGAGCTCATCCTGCGCGAGCTGTTCCAGGTGGCTGAGGTCGACTTCGTGGCCAGGGCCCCGCGCGGCATGGAGGTCGAAGAGCTCACCCAGAAGCAGATCATGAAGAGCCTGCGCAACAAGATCCCCGGCGAGCAGTACATGGAGATGTACGGTCTGTCGTTGGAGCCCAAGGAGAAGGTCGAGCAGGAGCCGGAGAGGGCGGAACGCCATTATGAGAAGGCCGAGAAGCCCCACCGCGAGCCTCGCGAGAAGAGGGAGCCCCGCAGGCACGAGAGGGAGCCTCGCGAGATCAAGGAGCGCGAGCCCGTCCCGGCAGTCGCAGAGGCCGAACCCGCCGCCGAGCCCGAGCCGTTCGAGGAGGAGCCGACCAAGCATCTCTCCGAGACGCAGATCAAGTTCAGGGACATGATCAACGAACTGGGCTCCACCTCCAAGGCCAAGATCCTGGGCGCTGACATGGAGCTCCTCAAGGAGGTCCCGGTGCGCGAGCTCGTCAACACCCTCAAGGCCGATGCCACCGGCGTCGTCGCCGTGGTGTTCGACGGCATCATCACCCAGCGCATCCTTGACATAGCCTCCGACAAGAAGATCTCTACCATCGTGGGCACCAAGATGGGCAACATTACCAAGCAGCCCACGTCGGTGGATGTCTGGTCGAAGGACGACCTGAACGAGTGAACGAGGTATGAACGAGAAGATCGACCTGTCCAAGGAGACCGACCTGCGCGGTCTCACCACGACCGCCGACATCCTGATCCCGGCAGACCCGCTCAAGCGGGTCATAGGCCAGGACGAGGCTGTGGAGCTGTCCAGGATAGCCGCCAAGCAAAGAAGGCATCTCTTGCTGGTGGGTCCCCCGGGCACGGGCAAGTCGATGATAGCGCAGGCCCTCGCCCTTCACCTTCCCCGGCCGAACGAGGAGATCCGGGTGGTACACAACCCGGAAAGCCCGGAGCGGCCGCTGGTGGAGGTGAGGAGCGAGTCGGAGGTCCTGCAGGAAAGGGAGTCGAAAGGGTCGGCCGAAGGAGACCTCATCCATCCGGAGGCGGCCCCTCCCAAGGTTGCGGAGCGGCTCGGATACCGTTGCCGCAATTGCGGCACGTATTCATCGCCTTCAGAAAGGTTCTGCCCAAGTTGCGAGAAGGCAAAGATAGACCTTGGACCGCAGGCCGGCAACCCGTTCGGTGACATATTCAGCGGGCTGATGGAGTCCATGGCAGGGGCCGCACCCTTCCCCACCGGCAAGGAAAGGGTCACTACCACCCGCAGCCGCTTCGGCAAGGAGGAGGTCGTGGTGTTCGAGCGTGCCGGGGACATGATCCGCGTCCTCGACGAGAAGTCCCTTGAACGCAAGAGGGAGCTGGATAAGCTGAACCCTCGCAAGGTCATCGTTCCCCTGGAACGCAACCCCTTCGTACTAGCGACCGGAGCATCGGAGACGGAACTGCTCGGTGACGTAAGGCACGATCCCTATGGTGGGCATGGCCAGCTGGGGACGCAACCGTTCGAGCGGGTCGTTCCTGGAGCCATCCACGAGGCCCATCAGGGAGTCCTGTTCCTTGACGAGATCTCCCATCTGGGCGCAACACAGCGCTTCATCCTCACCGCGATGCAGGAACGCCAGTTCCCCATAGCCGGAAGGAACCCGCAGTCGGCTGGAGCCTCTGTCCGCGTCGACGGCGTGCCTGCCGACTTCATACTTGTGGCGGCCTGTAACATTCAGGACCTGGAACAGGTCCTGTCCCCTCTCCGCTCAAGGATAAGCGGGGACGGATACGAGATATTGGTCGAGACGACCATGGAGGATTCGCAGGCCAACCGCGCCCTTCTGGCCCAGTTCGTGGCGCAGGAGATCGCCACCGACGGCCGCATACCTCATGCGAACCTAGGCGCGGTCGAGGCCATCATCAAGGAGGCGAAGCGGCGCGCAAAGATCCTGGATGGTCGAGACGGGGCCCTCACGCTACGCCTTCGCGAACTGGGAGGGCTTGTTCGTTCCGCCGGAGACCTGGCGGTAGCCATGTCCGATCCCGTCATCGAGGAGAAGCATGTCACCGCGGCCATACGGCGAAGCCGGACCGTGGAGGAACAGATCAAGGAACGGTATGGCTCCTACATGCGGGGCCTTGGCACCGATATATCCTCGGCGCAGAAGGAGAAGTCCCCCTATTACTTCTGGAACGAGCATCTTCGGGAAGATCAGGCATACCATTGAGGTCAGAGCCACCGCTGCATCCTGTAGGCATCCTCGCCATCGTTGTAGTAATGAGGGATGACCTCAACGATGCGGAAGCCCAGTTTATTGTAGAGGTTCAGGGCGGCCCTATTGTTCCTCCGCACCTCCAGGCTGACCACGCGGGTTCCCTTCTTGTAGCTCTCCTCCAGGAAGCGCCTCATGAGCATGGTGCCCAACCCTCTCCTCCGGATATCCTCGCTCACCGCGAGCATCAGAACGCGGGATTGGACCGAGGAAGATAGCGATCCGAGCAAGAAGGCCTTGATGCCATGCGAGGAGTCCACTACCAGGGAGCCTTCCGGCCATGACGACGAGATCGAGGTGAACATGTTGGGGTCATACCTCTCGCTCAACGTCTTGCAGGCAAGCTCGTACACCGAGCCTAGATCCGATTCAGAGAACCCCCTTAGATACACCAAGACCACTATTGATCCGCTTTAGCATAACTCTTTTCTATCAGGCAATAAAGCGATCGACGATCGGCGCATAGGTCCTCACAACGTCCTGATTTGGCCTTGGCGCTTGAACGGTCATCGACATCGTTTGGTAATGAAGGGGCTAAGCAGCTGGTCTCGATCATTACCATGGCGTCCTACCTGACGGCCGTCGTGAAGTCGAATGAAAGAACAAGGTTGCCAAGACCATGTGGCCTCGGCAGGAAGAAGGTTTGCCTGGGTGCGGTCAAAGGAATTGTACCAGGTCTTCGAGCACGGAGGCGGGGTCGGAGGCCTTCACGACGCCAGAGGCGAGGAGCACCCCGGCGGCACCCAGCTCGATAGCCCTCTTGACGTCCCGTCCCGTCTTGATCCCCGCACCGCATAGCACCTTTATGCCATCGTCGACGCGCTTGACAGCGGCAACGGTCCTCTCGATCACCTCGGGCTGGGCATCCGTCACCGATACATCTCCGCCGATGAGCTCTGGCGGCTCCACGGCTATGAGATCGGGCTTCAACGATGCCGCGGCGGCGGAGGTGGCAGAGGTGTCCGTGCAGACCACCGTCACAAGCTGGTTGGCGCGGCACATGTCAACGGCCGCCCCTATGTCGGCGAGCTTCAGCCGACGCTCCGAGTGGTTTACCAGGGTCCCCGTGGCTCCCGCTCCCCGGATCAGCTGCGCGGTCAATCGACCTGTGGCGGCACCCGGTTTGAAAGGGTCGACATGCTGCGCGAACACTGGTATGTCGACCGAACCGGCTATCTGCGCGATGGAGGTGGCCGGCGGGCAGACGACGATGCTCACGCCGGTCCTTCCCGCGACGTCCTGGCACGCCTGGGCGAGACGAAGGGCTTTGTCGCCCTCCACCTCGGAGTAGGCCTTGAAGTTTATGATGACCGCAGGAGTGCGGAGATCAGTCAAGTTTCTCCATCCTCTCTTTTAGCTTCTTGAGAACGGCCGGCCGGGTTGTGTACTCCATCTCCTCCGGACCGAGCACGGCGGGCATGAACGGGCCATGCCGGCGCATGTAGATGGATGCCTTGACCGCTCCCCTGCGGGCCTCGTCCCAGCAGCTTCCCTTGAAGTAGTCCACCGGGATGTGCTCGCCAGGCTTGGAGTCGGGGTCCTCCAGGCCTTGCAGCTTGCCGTTGGAGACCATCATGCCCAGCGCTACGATGCGGGGCGGACCGTCGAAGAACACGGGATCGGACTCCTCGACCGAACAAGGATACCATCCACCATAGTGGGAGCCGCGCATCCAGCCTGCCACGAGGGACGGGAACATGTATGGCTGGAGCACCTCGCCGACGGCAGGTAGGCCGCTCTGGCACCGGCATACGCATACGGGGTCGTCCTTGCCCACGTACTTGCCCGCGGTGATGTTCAGCTTCTCCGTCGACACGACGGCCGCGATGCCGATATCGTCGCTCTTGCTCCAGATGCGCTTGATGGCATAGCGGGTGGTGTCGCCCAAAAGGGTCAGGATGTCATACGTTTCCTCGGGAGTGGACATGACGACCTTCTTGGAGTCGCACACATCCACTATCTCGAACTTGAAGCCCTCATGGGCGCGAGGGTCGATGACCAGACCTGTCGTTGTGAACGGGTCCATGAACGTCCTGCACAAAGGCAGGGAATAGGAGGATGGCTCGGTCTTGTCGGCCATGAAGAAGACCATGGGTTCCGCGCCGCGCTCCTTGAACTCCATCTCGGCCGCCCCTGGGCCGGCTCCGCGGACGTTACCTGAGAAGGCATCGGTCAAGAGGTCCTGCCCGGCTGCATAGAGCTTCATGGACTTTGCGACCTTGGTCGCTTCCATGAACGATTCCCATGCAAGGCCGTGGACATCCTTGTTGTTCTCTCCGCGGTTATGGGTCAGAATGAGGTTGATGTCGTCGCCAACTCGAGTGACGTAATAGTCGTTGATTATACCGGCAGATAGGCCGTCGGCGAGGCGCTCCTCGCATTTTCTCATCATGAGCGGATGGGGTCTTGCGTGTCCGCCGACCGATCCAACATCTGCCTTTATAACCGAAACAGTAACCCTGTCAGACATTCCATTTTCCCCTGAACTATATTGTGGAAATAATGCTTGGCATATAAATAGTTAGCAACATGCATGGCCAGTATTGGCCTTTATAGCTGTCGCGAAGGCCAATGACGCGATCTAGGATATAATGGATTTGGTCGAGACGTTCATCTTCGTGGCAACGGTTCGCATGAGGTTCCGGCCTGCCATCAGGTGTCCTTCCCCACATCCTCTCGTCCCAAGGTGACCTCGGGAGCGCGCGGGGCGGCCTACCAGGTCAGGGTGGCGAGGATGCGTAAGAGGACCTGTGCGCTCCCCATCGGTCGAGGAGCGCGCGATCGCTGCATCGGACAGCCTAGGGACCCGCGGCCTCAGGTGATGACCGTGATGACCGTTACCGGACAGGCATCGGCCGCCCTGTTGGCGCAGTCGGACATGCTGTCGGGAGCCTCGCCCTTTGCAAGGTCACCGCCCACGCGATACTGCTCGACTATCTCCGATGTGCCGTCGTCACTCTCGCCGAATATCTCCGGGCACTCATCGTTGTAGCACACGCCGCACTGTATGCAGCCTTCGCGGTCGATCTCGATCTTGACCATGAAAGTGCTCATTGCAAGGGACGATATAATATCCTTTTCGACATCGGTAAAGGAAGGCCTCCGGAGCTGGATCGACATGCTGGCCTGGCATGATGCGAGCCAGGGACCATGGACATCCGCCACATCGCCGCCGTCGCTGACAAATGCTCTCGCCCTTCCGATCCATCCGCTCCCCGAGGACATCGACGGATCGGGCATGTCGCCATATCATGTCCATACCTGAGAGGTGCCGTCACGATGCCGTTCATGCAAAGATAGGACGTTCCTCTATGAGCGTTTCACAACGATCGGTGGCGGCCGCGCCGCTCGCCTAAATTAAATACCCTACCAGCCATCCCAGCCCCGGTGTTCAGATGAGCGAGGTAGCAATCCGGACCTCAAAGACCCTCACCCCCGCCGATGCCGATGCCGAGGTGGTGGTCCAGGGCTGGGCCCAGGACGTGAGGAACCTGGGAGGCATATCATTTCTACAGCTTCGCGACCGATACGGGATTATTCAGATCACAGCTCCAAGGAAGAAGACGGCGCCGGAGATAATGGAGGTAATGGCCTCGCTCCCCCGTGAATCGGTCGTACGAGTGATCGGCACCGCCAAGGCATCCGCCCAGGCAAAAAGCGGGGTGGAGGTGCTGCCGACCCGCATGGAGGTGATCTCTGCCGCGGCCGCGCCGCTGCCCATGGGCGTCATCGACAAGGTGAACGTGGAGCCGGACACCCGGTTCAACCACCGCTTCATGGACCTTCGCAAACCGGAGCTCCGGGCGGTGTTCGAGATAAAGTCGACCGTCCTCAATCTCATCGACATGTATCTGGTCGACAATGGCTTCGTGGAGGTCTTCACGCCCAAGCTGGTGGCGTCCGGTGCGGAGGGAGGGGCCACTCTCTTCGAGCTTCGCTATTTCGACAAGTGCGCCTATCTCGCGCAGTCCCCACAATTGTACAAGCAGATGCTGATGTCCACAGGCATGGACCGTGTCTTCGAGATCGGACCAGCGTTCCGTGCCGAACCGTCGGACACCGTCCGGCATGTATCGGAGTTCATATCCTTCGATGGCGAGATGGCGTTCATCGAATCGCAGAGGGACGTCCAGAAGATGATAGAGGGCTGCACTCAATCGGTCATCAAGGGAGTGATCGAGCAATGCGATCACCAATTGAAGGTTCTGGGAGCAGATGTCGAACTGCCGAAGGCGCCATACCCGATCATCCCTTACGAGGAAGCGGTCGAGATGGTGAAGGCCGAGGGCATGAAGATCGCACTGGGGGATGACCTTGGGACCGAGGGCGAGAAGCTGCTCGGCGAGATCATGTCCAGGCAGGGAAACGACATGTACTGGATAGAGGAGTATCCAGAAGAGGCGAAGCCCTTCTACATCATGGAGAAGGACGGCACCCCGTATTCATATTCCTTCGACCTCGACTATAAGGGACAGGAGATATCCTCGGGCGGACAGAGGGAGCACAGATACGACCGTCTGGTCGCAAGGATGGAGAAGAAGGGGCTTGACCCAGACTCCTTCACCTTCTATCTTGAAGCGTTCAAGTTCGGCATGCCGCCTCACGGTGGATGGGGACTCGGGGTCGAGCGTTTCATCCAGAAGATGTTGGACCTTCCGAACATACGAGAGGCCATCCTCTTCCCGCGGGACCGCATCAGGCTGATCCCCTGAAACCCCTTACATTCCATTTTCGTCCCGTAACGGCCCATCTATTATCATCTTCCTGGTCCAATAGCTCCATGAGGAGATTCCATGGAGGTACCGAGTTCATTGCGGAAGGAGCATGAAGAACTGCTGTCCATGCTTGAGAGAGCGATGGCGGAGCCCGGAGAGGTTGGCGAGGCGGCCAAGGCGGTATCGGAGAAGCTGATGCCCCATTTCCACAAGGAAGAGGAGCTGGCACTTCCGCAGCTCGGGTGCCTGACGTTGTCCGGGGAGGGGAGGGTGGAGAACCCGGAGAGGGTAGTGGAGTTGAGCGAGCGCCTGAAGGAAGAGTTGCCGATAATGCTGGAAGAACATGTACAGATCGCCATCGCTCTAGAATCGCTGCGAGCCGCGGCGGAATCGGCGGGAAAGGGCGATCATGTCAGGTTCGCCGACATGTTGCTGCTGCATGCTCAGATGGAGGAGGAGGTGTTGTATCCCGCCTCGCTTCTCATAGGTGCGTACATCAGACAAAGGCTTACGACCAGGGGGTGATCTCAATCGTCCCTGGGGTCGAAGGGGATGTCCTCCTCCTCGGCCACCTTCTTTCTCGCCTTTCTTCTGGCCTTCTCGCGCACGTTGACGTACCGACATACCCTGATATAAGCGCCAGGGCGCTGTTCTCCCTCATAGCCCTTCGTCACCCGGATCGAGACGACCTGACAATCGTCCGGGAACAGGATCCCCGTGAGGGCGTCGTTGACGGCCCTGATCAACTTGTCTATGTCCGGCTTAACGGTAGGGCGGAGGCGCCGGTGCTCAGGCACGGAAGGAGGCCGTGGAAGCACGAAGTCCACATCCACCGTGTATGCCGAGGCCCTGTCGGAGGTCCACTCCCGACCAAGGAGAACGTTCTGTGCCTCGGTGGCCACCCTGTTCCTCCATGCATCGAGCTGTGACTGGTTCTGATGCGTCGTGACGGTCCTTTTCAGCTTGGGGATGTAGAAAGCGCGGGTGCTGCCCTCCGGAGATGGTTCTCCCAGCACGATGAACGATATCGTCTCTTGAGGTTCGCCATATTCGATCCCGATCATTCCCATCCTCATCATCCGCTAGGCGGACGGCGCCCCATTGTCGTTGACCACTATAAAAGTACGTCCCCGGCCAGGCCGAAACTGCACCCGAAATTTGCGAGCGCAGTAGTGTTATCAAGCGAAATATTGTTATATGGAATGCTCAACACCTGACGCCCCATGATAGACCTGCAACATGCTCTAGAGGAAAGGATCGCAAGCATCATGGAGGATGAGAGCGAGCTTGTGGCAAGTCCAGAGATGATGGATGACTGGTGCGTCATCCAATATCATGACAATTCCGGAAACCTGGTCAGATGCGAGTTCCTGGAGACGGAGCGTTCATGGAAGAACCGCGATGCCGTTCAGGATTACAACGACCTCATAGACCAGGGCGTTGAGGTCATCGTAATCGTGCCAGAGGTCGTCCTGAGCTCGATGGACGAGCATCTGGCCATGTTCGCTCACCCCGACATACAGCTCTCTTCCATGGAAGAGGCAGGACTGACCGTCAGGGAGGTAATGTTGAAATAAACAGGGGGAGAAAACGATAAATCAATGCCTCCATATGGCCGTATCGGCACGCGAGGCAGGGATGGCGGCGTGGAGGCGAGTATGGAGGCTCAGGGAGAAGGCGGTCGCTGGTCGCGCCTGGATGCCAGGCTGAGGTCGCTCTCCCCCCGCCGCCGGGTCCTCATCATCCTATCGATCTTCGTCGCGGTCTACGGCAGCTTCATCGCGATGGATGGTCTGCTCTTCCGTCCGTTCATAGACCAGAGCTTCGCCAACTCATCCGACCTGTCCATTTTCCAAGAGAGGGCCAAGCTGCTTCTCAATGGCGGCATGATATATCGCGACGTTCCGTACGGCTCGTTCCCGGTTGAGTCCCCTCCGCTCATCAACTATCTGTTCATCCCTCCCCAGCTGGCGGGAGGGGAGTGGTGGGCCTACGAGATATGGTTCTCCCTATTCGCGCTCCTATCCTCCCTGAGCGCCTATCTGATACTGAGGGCATGGGACGAACATCTCGGATTCATATCGTCCATGCTCATCCTCCTCTGCCCGTCCCTGGTCATCGATGCCACCATGGGCCTGCAGGATGAGCCCATCGTTGCATTCTTGTTCATCGTTCCGCCTCTTCTGTTCCTTAGGAACAATCTCAAGGGGGCGACGGTAGGGGTCACGATAGGGTTCTGGACGAAGTTCCTTTCCGTCATCCTGTTCCCCGCCATGCTTATCCGGATCCCCACGTGGAAGCGTCGCGCCCGCCATATCGGGCTCGCCGCCCTAATCTCGCTCCTCATCGCGCTTCCCTTCCTGGCGATCTGTCCCATCGAGTTCCTGCAATTCCCGACATACTACATGTTAGGCAGCAATGACGGCGGGGCGGGCATGTCCGCGGTGGGCCTGATGAGCATCATGGGCATAATCGTCCCGGGGAACGTCGGCGCCCTCATCACCATCGCGGCCCTCTTGGGATCATACTGGTATTGCTGGAAGCGCAACCTGGACATATGGCGGTCCTGCCTGCTCGTGACCGTTGTGTTCCTATGCATCTATCCGATGATCAGGCTTAGCTACTTCGTCATCCCGTTCGCCTTCCTGACGGTATGGGCGGCCGATGACCGGAGGGTGCTGCTACGCATACTCGGCATGTTCGTCCCCCTGATGGTGGCACAGGCGCTCGAGTTCACCATCAACGACGGAACCGTATCCGCCTCATACGCATGGATCGCCCTGGTCTCGCTCCTGATCGGGCTCATCATATTGGTCGATGCGACACGCATCGCCCTGAGGAAGGAATGCTTCCTTGACCGCGCCCAGACCGGAGCCGCACCGCTTCTGAAGTTGTCGCCATCGACGGTGTCGAAGGGCACCGCGGCGCATGATGCGAAATGAGCCCCGCTCACCTTATCTAATCCGACCTCCAATGATACATCATGCCTGCCGCCATCGTGCTGGTCAGCTGCGAGGTCGGGAAGGAGGACAGCGTGGCCGATGAGCTATGCCAGATGCAGGGGGTGGAGAGCGTCGCCATAGTTTATGGCGTCTACGATCTCGTCGTGAAGCTCTCCGCCGAGACGCTGGAAGGTCTTGAAGGTCTGATCATCAAGAAGCTCCGGACGCTATCTGGCATACGGGCTACGGTGACGCTCATGGTGTCGAGGGAATGCGCCATCTGATCCACGGCGACGATGTGCATCGAATGCGAACGCCCAGTCCTCCTGCTCAGAGCAGCCCATCGACCCCCGGGCCCTCAACATTGGAAGGTCCGGCAGTCCCACTAGTAATCGTGTGTTTACTATCCTTCTCGATGGCCCTCGTTATGAACGACTTGCTCTTCATCGCGACGTATGTCGTTTCCAGAAGCATGATGCTCGATGCGAGCGAGAGCGCGAGGCCTATGGCCCACGAGCCTTCGAACTCGATAAAGGCCGTACCTCCGCCTCCAGGCGCGACGGTAGGAGTGAACGCCGTGGCAAATATGACCGGCAAGAACAATAGGAAACATCTGGCGGCGATCCTTCGGTTCTCGACCGCCCATGCGAGAAGGAATGCTAACGGAATGAGATAGTAGCCGGTGTGCATTTTAGGGTAAAGTATGAAGAACACCGTTACCACGAGGGTCATGGACTCCCATTTGCCAAGGTTCTTCCTGTATGAATAGAGGTAGGCGAACAAGAGACCGATGAGCACGATTGCCAGCGAGATCTGCGTTGGAACATCGAAGCCGCCCCTCTGCAGGAATTGGAACACACTGAAGCCTTCGGCCTTCCTCTCGGGATTTCCGATGAAATAATACTGCAGGAACCATGTGAACTCGTCGCCGCATAGTATCAGGAAGGGCGCCGCTACCAGGATGTTCACACCGGCGATTATTCCGATCACCATCCACCGTTCCTTCCAAGAGCGCTGCTGCAGGAAATGTGCCGGGGCGAGGAGTATGGCCCACATCTTGGTCCAGATGCCAAGTCCAATGGCCAGCGAGGCCAGCCGGTTCCGTTCCAGGACCATGAGCAATGCCGGAGCGATGACCGTGAACGCCACTATCGTTTCGTCCTCCCCTAGACCCGCTTCTATGAATCCGAACGGAGAGAGGATGAACATGATGCCCATCAGGAATGCCAGGCGATCATCGTATCTTCGTAGTACATGGTACATCAGCAGCGCACTCAGCAGGCCGAATAGCGCGAAGTACGCGGAATAGACCCATACATGGTCTCCACCGCCCAACAGCTGAGCTGGGATGAGGAGATAGTTGATGAGCGGCGGTGTCTCGGTGTGCACGTCGGTGTAGAGCAATCCACCTTCCAGTATCGTGGACGTCCGTTCCCGATAGAGCTTGATGTCTGAATGCATCACCCCGTTCTCGAACACTTTGGAGATCACCGGCTCGTCTAGGGCGATGACCGTTCCATAGACAATGATCGCAACGAGCACCAGGAATAGGCTCTTCTTCATGGGACTCCAGGAAGCTGTGATCTCCATGAACCGTCTGGAGCTACGTTTGGACATGTCGACCCTCTCACTTCATGTTTGAAAATAATCCGTCCATCTGATTATGTATCAACGGTTCGGAGATGGCGAGCCTGGCCAAGGAGGTTCCAGGCATCGTCTGGGCACCTAGGTAGGTCCGCCGTTCCTCGCTTGTCCTGTACCATTCCACATATCTTCGCAGACCTTCTTTGATGCCAATCCTCGGCTTCCAACCGAGAAGCTTCATGGCCAGCGAAGGGTCGCCCCACGTATGGTTGACATCTCCGGCTTGAGGAGGCAGATATATCGGTTCAAGCTCCCTCCGTCCACAGACCTCCTTCAATTCTTGCACCAGGCGGTTGATGGTGATGGGTCTTCCCCCCGAGATGTTGAGGGCTGCCCCCTTGAGGTCCGGTGCGATCATGGCAGAGCGGATGGCTGCCACCACATCGTCGATATATGTGAAGTCCCTGGTCTGCTCCCCGTCGCCGAATATCTGCGGAGGCAGACCATTGAGGATACGCTCGGTGAAAATGCGGATGGCCATATCAGGCCTTTGACGTGGGCCGTAGACGGTGAAATACCTGAGAGATACTGTATCGAGGCCATACAGCTCATGGAACTGCCGGCAATATATCTCGGCGGCTAGTTTGCTAGTAGCGTACGGCGACACAGGCCTTGGTTCGTCCGTCTCGGTCACGGGTCGCTGATCTATATTACCGTACACCGACGATGAGGATGAGTTGACCACACGCTTCACCCCACCTTCCGCCGCGGCTATCAGTACGTTCAGCGTCCCGACCACGTTCACCATATGGGACTTGAGCGGATCTCTAACGGAGAAGCGGACCCCTGCCTGAGCAGCTAAATGGACCACTGCGTCCGCCCCCTTCATGGTCTTCTTCATGAGCTCGAGGTCGAGAATGTCGCCTCTGACCATCGAGAAGTTTGAGTCTTCTATGCTCCTTTCTAGGAACATCGTCTTGCCTGAATAGTAATCATCGAGGTTATCGATCCCGACGACTTCGTGACCTTCCTGCAACAAATGTTCGGTCAGATTGCTGCCGATGAATCCGGCCGCACCCGTAATGATCACCCGCACATGCCTCACCTTCCAGATTTCCCTGCCGAGGAGCGGGAGGCCTTACCTGACCGATGAGATCGGATGAGATCGGTGTGTTCCCTATTGAATCGCCTGAGATCCTTCAATGCTATGAAAGGGACCGTATAGAACTTGATATATGACCTTCCGCTGGGACGAGTATAGTGGACGATGGGTATCTCCTCAATCTTCATCCCATTCAAGGCCGCTAGCGGCAAGATGTAGCGATGCAGACCGATGTAGCCATCAGGTTCGAATCCCATCGTCAACGCCTTGTCCCTCACGAATGCCTTGAAGCCGCTGTTCTGGTCCTTGATATTGAGTCCGAACTTTCTCCGTATGATGTATCGATTATAAACCCGTGAGATGAACTTCCGGATGAACGGATCGCTGCGCTGATGCCTCCATCCAGTGACCACATCGTTCCCTTCCCTGATCTTGGCCAGGAAAAGTGGAATCTCCTTCGGTTCATACTGCCGATCGCCGTCCATTATGATGACAATGTCCCCCTTGGCCTCATGGAAGCCTGTTCGGATGGCATGGGATCGACCCCTGTTCACGCCGTGGTGGAACGTACGTACCCTCTCATCCGATTCCGAGAGACGGTCACAGATCTCACTGGATCCGTCGGTGCTTCCATCATCGAGTAGGAGGACCTCTCCATCGATATTGTTCTCAGAATAGACATCAAGCACGTCCCTGGTTAGCGGCTCGATGTTCTCTTTCTCGTTGCGGATGAGTAGAACGGTTGTACATTCCATATCAATTATCACCTTTTCCGATCGGAGATGCTGATTGTGGGGCCTCATTCACGACTCCAGCTTTTATGTGGCGATCTTCGAAGAACGTCGCTAGAAGACCTATGGGAACGGATAGCCATATGGAGGTCATAGCGCTCAGGAGGCCTGCCCCGGCAGCGACCCTGGCCTCGATACCTACGGCGGAGAACACCGCCGATGATATCACTATGTGGCTGCTGCCAGCGACCAGAAGCACTGCGCTCAGCGCGGAGACCCCGGTCACCACAAGAGCCGCCGGGACATTGAGGGGTGCCCCCAGCGCGAGCAATATCAGGCATGTCCTTAAAGCCTCATTGGCCCATATGATAACGGTCAGGGTAGCAGCACCTGCCATGGTCCTTCGCTTCGTTCGGTCCGAGCCGGCTGCGACTGACGCGACGAAGGAGTCGAGGAAGCAGGACAATTTACCGGTCAACCTATTGCCCAGTTTTCCGGGGAACGTTCGGTCAATGATATTGATCAAGATGTTTCCAGCAGTTAGTAGGGATCTCGGCCTTGCAAGAAGGCCTATCAGGAGAAGATTGAAGAGAACGGCGAACAAGATGGCGCCATTGATCTCATTCCGGACGGTGCCAAGTATCACAGGTGCGAGAAGCATCATGCCGAAGACGGCGGCGGTCGTGGCAATGATGAGATCCATCATCTTCTCCGTGACAACGAGAGCTGTTCCTACCCCGGCCCTTACTCCCAGCCTGGAGCTGGCACCATAGATCCTGGTCGCCTCCCCGAATACTCTTCCAGGGGTGACGTTATTGATCGCCTGAGCGAAGGCGAAGTTGGCGAAGATCGAACGGAAGGGAGGTCTGCCGACGGGGCCGTTACCGTTCATAAGGATGCCCCACCTGTAGCTTTTCATTATGAGGTTCAAGATGTAGAGGGCAACGACCAATGACAGAATGCCTAGGTCGACAGAAGTGATGGCATCCCACATTGAGCGGGGATCTGCCGCAAGGATTGCCAATACAATCAAGGCCATACAGCCAAGGAGCTTCAATGACCTGAACTTAGACCTCATCTCCACCATATATGGGGGCTGGGAGAAGGATGCTCATTTAATATATTTAACCTAGAAAATGAGATCTGGGAGAAAGAACGCAACATCGGTCTCGGGTTTGAGAATTTTTCAAGTCCTCATGGTTGTCCGTTTAAACATGCAGGGGGGGCGTCATCATCATCTGAACATCATTACCCCGTCGAGCTTCGATCCGACTGGCGGGTGAATCGACGGTCACGCTTCTTTCTCACCCGGGATCATTTCTGATCACGCCGATGACCTGGTGTTTCTTCGCTCAATTGATAAATACCGCACGTCTCATGGGGGGCCGATATGGAAGGCCCGACGGACCCCCTGATGTTCCTAGGATGGGTGGTCTTGATATCGGCCTCGGGCGTGATCGCCCCTGGCCCTCTGTTCGCCACCGCGGTGGCCAGAGGGATCGATGATCCCAGAGCGGGGTTGAAGATATCCCTCGGGCATGCCATCGTCGAGATGCCTCTCATATTGACCATCTTCCTGGGCCTGATGGCCTTCCTGCAGGACGAGAACATCCTGGCAGGCATCGGGCTGGTGGGAGGTGCCTTCCTGTTCTACACCGGCGTATCCATGTTGCGGCCCAAGCCGGAGGACATCGAGGGAGATACCCGTCACGGCTCCCTAATGTCCGGCATAGTGCTCACGGCGGCGAACCCCTACTTCCTGATGTGGTGGGCCACCGCAGGCGCCGCGCTGATAGGCCTGGCCGCTGGCTTCGGATGGTGGATGATGCTCATATTCATCGTGGTCCACCTGTCCTGCGACTTCGCCTACCTAGGCCTGGTGTCCTACTCGGTCAGCAAGGGGAGGTCCCTGCTCCAGGGAAGATGGCTCCGCGTCATCTATGTGGCATGCGGAATATTCCTCATACTGTTCGCGATGTATTTCCTGTACGGTTCGCTCGATACGTTCCTTACCCTGAGATGATGAGAATAAGGGAAGGAAGGTTCAGTCCCCGCGGCCCAGGGCTATCATCCTCTCCAGTGGTGCCTGTGCCTTTTCCATGAGCTCGGGAGGCAGGTTCACCTCGGGAGACAACGATTCAAGGGCGGCGAGCACATTGTCCAGGGTGATGAGCTTCATGGTCGGGCACACGGCACCGGGCACCTCGATGAAGCGCTTGTCGGGGAACTCCTTGGACAGGCGATATATCATGTCCTGCTCGGTCCCGATGATGAACTCGTCCTTGTCGGATTCCCGGATGTAGTTGAGCATACCTTCGGTGGACCGCGCGGCGTCCGCGGCATCTATCACCTCAGGGCGGCATTCGGGATGCACGAGCACGACGGCTTTCGGATGTTCTTCCTTGAGCTTCTCGATCTTCTTCAAGCTGATGGACTCATGGGTCGGGCAGTAACCCGGCCAGGGAATGATATCCTTGTCCGTGAACCTCTGGACGTAATTGGCCAGGTTCTCATCCGGTATGAAGATGATGAGGTCGGAGTCCAGGGAGTTCACGACCTTGACGGCATTGGAGGAGGTGCAGCATATGTCAGCCTCGGCCTTGCATTCTGCGGAGGTGTTCACGTAGGCGACCACGGACGCGCGAGGGAAGTCCTTCTTCAACATCCTTACTCCGGACGGTTCGCACATGGCCGCCATGGGGCAACATGCCTTGGTCTCGGGATGCAGGACGATCTTATCGGGATTGAGTATCTTCGCGCTTTCGGCCATGAAGTCGACGCCACAGAACACGATTATGTCCGCATCTGCCTTGGAAGCCTGCACTGCCAACCCTAGGGAATCCCCTACGAAGTCGGCGATCTCCTGGATCTCGGGCTGCTGATAGTTATGGGCGAGGATTACAGCGTTCCTCTCCTTCTTCAGCTCTGCTATCCTCTCCTGAGGCTGCATCGAGGCCAGAAATATGACAATCCGTATAAATAGGTTCTATAAGTCTTTGCATCTGGACAAGGGAGCGAGCGTTATCATCCACATGCCTTCAGGTAAGGTGCGTCTCAGCTTCGTTCCCCCCGTATGCGGTCGGACGGTCCCATAGGGATCTGATGACCGATGCGTTCATTCTCCGCTGAACGACCTCACCAGCGCCCCTGGTAGTGCGATCGACCGTCCGATGGCCATTCGTGGCCAGCACTTGACAGGGGCCATCTGGAGCACGCTTTAATAGCACCGCTCCATTCCTGCGTAAGGGACTTGCATGGACCGTTCGCGAGAAGAGAAGGCGGCCTCGTACTTCCAATGCACCGTCCGAGAGAGGGCGGTGTTCGAGGCAGGGATCAAGCTTGCCGCAGTATACCATCAGTTCATCGGGGCGCCCGTCAGCGCATCCAACGCGGAGAGCCTGGAGAAGGCCATCGAGCAAGGCGTCATGGTTCAGCCGTTCGTGGAGTCGGTGACCGTCAGGATCCGCCGCGAGAGTCTCCGTCGCAAGAGGAACGAATACGACTATCAGTCGCTGACAGGCGAGATGCTGGATGTCGTCGTGACCATCAAGATAGAGGATGTTCGGGTACGGGGGCGGCTGAGGTACATTGAAGAGATCAAATATCCTCTGATGTATGTCGAGGCGATAGAAGCCCTCTGACCCGGCCTTCGTCCGGACCCGATGGTCAGGGCGAAAGGGCTTATCCCGCGAACGCAGATGGGATCGGCATGACCACCTGCCGCTGCACCGCCGCCAAGCATGCGACCAGCGCCCTGGCCGGGATGGACGACCAGTACCAAGACGAGATCGGCTGGGGCAGGGACTTCGACACCTCCCGCTTCAATAGGTACATGGATGCTTTCAGGACGGTGTTCTACCTGAGGAAGGGGCTGCAAGTGTCTGGCTACAAGAGCATCGAGGACCTGCACGCGAACGAGTTGGCAGGGGTCCTGACGCTCGGCGAGATGGAGCGATTGTCCGACACGGACGCCGCGCTGATATTGTTCCGGTTTCGATGTGCAGACGCCAAACCCCGAACTACTCTGAACGATGGTAGGTGAGCGTTACGGCTGTTGGAAAAGTAAATTAAGAACGGACGCCCATACGGGCTGGCACCCGTTTCCCCGGGGTTGGCCCAGGGCAACGTGTTTGTTACGGTGACATAGAATGAATACTGGGATTAAGATCGGCATTACAGGCTTGCCCGGAGCTGGCAAAACCCACGCCTTGTTGAAGGTCATTGAAATGTTGGAGGCCGAAGGCTGCAAGGTGGGAGGAATGGTCACCGAGCCCATCATCGAGGGAGGGAAGCGAACGGGGTTCGCCATCGTTGACTGGCAAAATAAGGAGAAGGGCGTGTTCGCCCACGTTGACATCAATTCAAAATTCAACGTTGGCAAGTTCGGCGTGGACCTGAACGTCCTGGAGACCGTTGGCGTGAAGGCATTGCTCAAGGCGACCGAGGACTCCGATGTCATAGTCATCGATGAGGTGGGCCGCATGGAGGTGGAGTCCCAGACCTTCATCGAGACCGTCAAATACGCCCTGGACATCGAGAAACCGCTCATACTGACCCTTCATAAGAAATCACGCAATCCCCTGCTGCAGGATATCAGGCGGAGGGATGATGTACGCATCCTGGAAGTGACCCCCATCAACAGAAACCTGCTTCCATACAAGATAATGAAGCTCATGAAGGGAGAGCTCCTTTGAGCCGTCCCGGTACCGTGGACGTGGTTGAGGGGAGGACCCGCCTGAGGGTCCCCGACACATTTTCATCTGGCGGGCCCGGGAAACGCATCGGCCACGTCTTCTTCAATTCTCAAATGGCGTTCAACCGCGACATATCGGTCATGTTCCTGAGGGCTCACCCGGTGCGCTCGGCACTGGATGCCATGGCCGGCACGGGGGCCAGGGCGGTGAGGTGGGCGGTCGAGGTGGACGGTGTCGACGTCACGGCCAACGACCGCGACCCTGAAGCGGCGGAGTTCATCAGAGACAACATCGAGCTGAACGGCGTGGAGGCGCGGTGCCGCAGCTCCAATGAGGATCTCAGGTGCATGCTGGCACGCAAGGCTTTCGATCTCATCGACCTCGATCCCTTCGGCAGTCCTGTCCATTTCCTTCCCGCCGCGGTTCAGGCGGTGAAGCGCCGCGGGATACTGGTGGTCACCGCCACCGACACGGCTCCCCTTGCCGGCACATATCCCAAGAAATGCCTTCGGAGGTATGGCGCCCTGTCGGTGCGGTCCCCCTTCGGCCATGAGACGGGACTGCGGATCCTCATCGGACACATAATGAGGGAGGCCGCAAAGGAGGACCGGGGCGCGAGATGCCTGCTATCCTTCTACGCCGACCACTATTTCCGCATATATCTCCAGATGGAGGAAGGAGGGGCAGCCGCGGACCGCTGCCTCTCGCAGATGGGTCATGTGGAGTACGATCCCATCACATGCCGCATATCATACGGTACGGAAAGGACGTCTCGATCGGCGGGGCCGCTGTGGTTGGGCCCCCTGCACGACGCTGGAACGCTCGAGGCCATGGTCGCCTCCGACGATCTTGCCGAAGCAGCGCGATGCCGCAAGTACCTCGACCTCTGGAGGTCGGAGATCGATACCCCGTTCTTCTATGAGAACGATGAGCTGTCGTCCATCCTGGGGATCTCACCGCCTCGCATGGGGCCGCTGCTGGAAAGGCTCAACGAGGTTGGACGCGCGTCCAGGACCCATTTCTCCCCGACCGCGATCAAGACCGACCTGCCGCTGGAAGAGGTGCTTGCGGCATACAGGGAGGTCTCGGGCCGTGGTATGAAGGTATGAGGGAACCATTCCGATCGACCCGCCGATCACCTTTTACCAGTGTGTTCTTCGCGGTATCGCATCCCCGCCCTCGCAGGAAGAAGGTCCAGGGCGGGGCTACATGAGAGGTAGTGTTAAAATATCAGTACCTGCTGACCCACGATGGTGTCTTCTTGCCGACGTTAGCGATCATTGGCACGCAATGGGGCGATGAGGGTAAGGGAAAAATAACCGATTATCTAGCGGAGGGCGCCGACATGGTCGTCCGCTACCAGGGCGGGGCGAATGCCGGTCATACCATCAAGGTGGGAGACGAGGTCATCGCGCTCCACCTCTTGCCGTCAGGAATGGTCCGTCCCGGGGTCATATCCGTCATCGGAAACGGAGTGGTGGTCGACTGCGAGGCCATGGGCAAGGAGATCGAAGGGCTGGTTCGCTCCGGTCGCTCTGCCGATGGCCTAAGGATCTCCGATCGTGCGAACATCGTACTGCCATATCACCGGGCCCTCGATGGGGCGGAGGAACGCGCTCGAGGGAACAAGGGAGTAGGGACCACCGGTCGAGGGATAGGCCCCTGCTATTCGGACAAGATGGCCCGATCGGGGATCCGGATGGGCGACCTTCTGGACGAGGAATACCTGAGGGAGCGCCTCGATACCGTGCTGCCCATCAAGGAGCGCCTCGCCGATTCGCTCGGCGAACCTCTGAACATCGACCGAGATGAACTGGTCAGGAAGCTGCTCGAGTATGGAAGGACCTATCGCGACAAGATCGTCGACTCCTCCGTGCTTATCTATGATGCCATAAAGGCCGGGAAGAGGGTCATGTTCGAGGGCGCCCAGGGGACCATGCTGGACATCGATCATGGGACGTACCCCTATGTCACGTCGTCCAACTGCACCTCCGCCGCCATCTGCACCGGCGCTGGGATACCGCCTTCCATGGTGGAGCAGGTCATCGGCGTGGTCAAGGCATACACCACTCGTGTAGGCGCAGGCCCCTTCCCCACCGAGCTCAAGGACGAGACGGGAAGGAAGTTGCTGCATCAGGGAGAGGAGTTCGGCACCACCACGGGACGTGAGCGGAGATGCGGATGGCTCGATCTCGTCGTGCTCCGCCTCGCTGTACGCCTGAGCGGGCTGACCTCGCTGGCCATCACCAAACTGGACGTTCTGAACGACATCGATCCCATCAAGGTCTGCGTCGCCTACGAGATAGACGGCGAGAGGGTCGAGAACTTTCCGGGAAACGCATCCAGGCTGGAGCGTGCAAGGCCGATCTACGAGGAGTTGCAGGGCTGGAGCTCATGGTCCGAGGAGACCGCGTCCCTCTGCCGGCGCGGGGTCGAAGCGTTGCCGGAGGCGATGCGCGACTACATATCGTACATCGAGAGGAGCGTGGGCGTCAAGGCCGAGATCCTTTCGCTCGGCAAGAGACGGGATGAGACCATCGACCTCCGTCCAGACCGCTGGTCCATCGCCTAGAGCCACCACCGGTGGCGGCCCCGGAACCGGTCAAGCCGAAGCAGCCACCTCTCGGCCAATGCTATCGGCGCATTCCTGATGATGGATGCGATCTCCTCCAGCGTCCGATCGTGTTCCGCGCGATAGCCTCCGGAGCGCTCCAGGTCATCACGCAGATCCCCGATCCGGGCCCTGAGCCGGACCATGTCATCATCTGACAGGTCGGACCTCCCTATGTCGTCGTCAAGGACGATCAGTTCGGAAGCAAGCTGTCTGGCGTTCCATTTCCTGATCGATGAGGGCGCAACGGCATCGAGATGGCCTTTCAGCTGGTCGACCTGTGCCCTGCTGAGAGGCACTCCATGCTCGGCCCGGTGTATCCGGTCGTACCAGGCCACCGTGCTCGCCTTGGCATCATCTATGAACCTGACCTCGTTGCGCCCTTCCACCGACATGCGCCCTATGAGGTCATCAAGGAACGTTTCGATGCTGAGCCTATCGTCTCCGGTCGGCATCGACTCCCTGTCACCCACCTGGACCGAATGTGTAGCTCTGGTCCTCATCGCATGATGTTCCGTTCGCCTCGTACAAAAAGGGTGCCATCATGGCAGCCCTCGATCATGTCCGGCGGGCCTATCATGCGGTGTCGCTTTTGAAACGCCATCTTCCCCGGGGCACCAGGATCTCGAATCGTACGCCTTTGCCAGGCTCCCCGGTCTCCCTGATCCTCATGCCGGTGGCCGCAAGGACCTCCGCCACGTAATGAAGGCCATGCCCCCGGCGGGATCGATATCCCCATTCGAATATCGCCTCCTTGTCCTCCATGGGAATGCCTGGGCCATCGTCCTCGAATACTATCGACAGTTCCCCGTCATCCCTCATGACATGGATACGCACCTCGGTCGCGCCCGTTCCATGCTTCAAGGTGTTGTGTGCCAGGTTATGGAAAACATGCACCATCGTCTCATCCGCGTACAGTTCCAACTCCGGGACGTCCATCACGACGTTCAGGCCGTGAAGGTCAAGGGAGGAGAGCGCCATGACGATCGTCTCCCTGAGGTCCAGCCATACCGGTGGGACCTTCCCGAGCTCGTAATATCTGTGAGTGGAGCCAAGGAGGATGTTTATCTCCTCGATGGCGGCCTTGCTCTTATCCAGGTACTCGGCCTTCTTCACCTCGTCCTTGGTCCTTCTCGCCAGTTCCATGTACCCCACCGCCGAGGTGATATGGTTCTGCATGTCATGATAGGAAAGGCTTCCAAGAAGCTTCAGCTTGTTCTGGGCGAGTTCCAGCCGTTCTACGTTCCTGACGATCTCGGTGACGTCCCTGGCGATGCCGATCATCATCACGGCGCGCCCTTCATCGTCCCGCACCGTGGCCGTACTGACCTGGAGCCAGATCGCCTCACCGTCCCTACGGGATGCATGGAACGTGCGCATGCTCCGATCATGCTCGGTATCTATCGAGTCCTCTGGGACCCAGCCGCCCAACGGATGTACGCCCCTCGCACCGTTCCGGCCCCTGTAATAGTCCTCAGGGGGGTACCCCGTGATCTCCTCCACAACCGGGCTGATGTAGGTCAACCTCATCTCTGGATACAGTTGATACTGGAACAGGACGTCTCGAACGTTCTCCACGATCCCCCTGAACGACCTTTCCCTGTCGGCCAGCTCCCGGTATAGCAGCCTGGTCGGCTCGACGATGCCAGTGTGGACGATGGCCATGAAGACCAGGAAGAACTCGGCGAGCATGAAGAGGTGGCCCAGCATGTTGACGGCCGAATAGACGCCTATGTATAGCGTGAACACCAGCTCGGCAAGTATGAACATGAGCACCGCCAGGAGCAGGTTCTGATGTACATTGCGGTCGAACCATGAACGCCTGAGATACAGGAGGACGCCGCCCGAGACGGCGAGAACGATGATCGCATACTCGCTGACGATCTTGAAAGGTGTGAGGCCGGTCGGCGGGACGTACGCGGAGGGGAAGACCCCAAGGAAGATGGTCGATAGGATCACGGACGTGATCATGGTGTAGCCCAGGATCATCCACCGCCAGGACAGACCTCTTCCGATGGCCAGGGGCGCGATGAGCAGGGTGAAAGCCTGGACATAGCGGAGCGCCAGCCACAACTGCGTCGGGAGGTTGGCCCCGTCGGGGAACACGCCCATGCCTTGATAGGCAAGCATGTGAAGCATCTCGATGACCGCGGTGAACAGGTATGACACGCCGAGGATGCGGAGGTAATTGTTCTCGATGCTGCCCCTGCTGGTCAGGACCACGGCGGCGATGGTGAACGATGCCGCCGCCCCGAAGGTCTCGGCCAGACTATGGAACAGAAGGAAGTTGAAGAACGAGGTGGAGGAGAGAAGTAGCAGGAACGCAAGGAAAACCGCGTACGGGAACCACCTGCGCCTGTAGATGGGTGTCCCTCGCGTCCCATCCCTTTGTTTCTCCAGGCCGCTCGATGCGCTCTCATTACCGACCGTTGCCTGGAGGGACATGAGTTTCGTCTCCCATGCCCTCTAAACATTAGGGATTACAAATCGATATCGCATGGATGTCGAATATCGCCATCACAGTGTAGCTCTCTGGAACCCCTTCATTCCCATCGGCACCGTGGCATCGATGGCGACCTTGGACGTCGTCCCCTCCGCGCTGGGATCGAGCGACGAGCCAGCGGCGTTGTTGATCACGGTCAACGAACGGGACGCCTGGAACCTGGTGGCCACCGCCCACTCGACCTGATGATCGTCATAGATGTCGATGTCCTCGTCCACCACGATGACCTGCTTCATGGACGGGTGTCCGGTGAGGGCCGCCAGGGCTGCGTTCATCCCGTCCCCCTCCTTGTTCTTGGTGATGGACACCACACCGTGCAGCCAGCAACATCCTCCCTCGGTCAGTCTGACCCCGTGCACCCTGGGAACCACCTGGTTCACCGTGCGATAGATCATCGGCTCGCGTGGGAGCCCCATCAACAGGTAATGCTCAAGTCCGCCGGGGAAGAGCAGTTGGAATATCGGGTCCTTGCGCATGTACAGGCGGTCCACCTCGAACACGGGACCGGGGCGCACGGAGTCATACGTGCCGGTGATGTCCACGAACGGTCCCTCGTCGACCATGCGCGACGTTATCCTTCCCTCCAGGACGACCTCAGACTGCGCCGGGACGCGGATGCCCGACGGCAGCTGGTATACATCCAAGGGCCCGCCGATGGTCCTCTCCTTGAGCGAGGATGCTATGTGCATCTCATCGACGTCATAGTTGGTGGAAGTGGCCGCGGCGAGCAGTACCGGAGGGCAGAGGCCCATGCAGAACGCCACCGGAAGGTCCTCTCCCCTTGCCTGGGCCTTCTTCCACATGGTGTACAGGTGGCGGGGCACCAGCCGGAGGGCGAAGCTCCTTCCGTCGAGCAGCAGCATGCGGTGGAAGGACAGGTTGGCCTTGCCGTCCTGCTCGGCCACCGCGACGGCGGATGTGATGTACCTCCCGGCGTCCTCCGGGTAATACTTCACGATGGGTATGGAGGTGAGATCGAACTCCTCCCTGACGTCCTCCATGAACGGTGCGGAATCGACGAGTCTCGGGGGCGTCGGCGAGGAAACGGCCTCCAGCATCTTCCTCATCAGATCGTTCTTGTCGATCTTGAGCGCGGAGCAGATACGTTCTCTGGTCGACCATACGTTGCCGGCCGCGCGCATGCCGTTGATATCATTGAAAATGACAGGGGTGGCATTGTTCTCTGCCAGCAGTCGAGAGGCCTCCAGGTCTACGCTGACCGGGCGGTCTATGACGATGGCATCCTTCATCTCGGCGAGGCGGTCCCTGAGGGCCATGCCTGCTTAATAAGGAGGGGCGTATTAATCCATTACCCTGGCCGGGACGGTATCGGCCGCCATTCGAAAGATACAAAAGCAAGAGGGAGGATGGGGCGCCATATGTCCGCAGAGCTGAAGGATGTCGTCAGAAAGTACGCGCTGCAGAACGCCGCCCTCTACGGGGGAAAGGCCAACCCCAAGGCGGTCATAGGGAAGGTGATGGCCGAGAGGCCGGAGCTGCGATCCCGCGCCCGAGAGGTGGCTGCCGCCTCTGAAGAGGTCTGCCGTGAACTGGCAAGCCTGCCGTTCGATGACATCTGCAGGATGGCCGAGGACATGGATCCAGAATTATTGAGGAAGACCAAGTGCGAGCGCAAGCATACGCTGCCAGACCTTCCCAATGCGGTCGAGGGAAAGATGGTGATGCGGGTGGCCCCCGGTCCATCGGGACCGCTGCATCTCGGACACACCCGCGTGGCCTTGCTCAACGACGAGTACGTCAGGCGATACAAGGGAAGGTACATCAACCGCATGGAGGACACCAACCCCGAGAAGGTCGATCCAGATGCGTACAGGATGATACCCGAGGACCTTGAGTGGCTGGGAGTGGAGGTCCACGATACGGTCATCCAGAGCGACCGCTTCGAACTGTACTATGATGTGGCGCGCCGGCTGATCGACATGGGCAAGGCATATGTGTGCCTTTGCGAGGCTGAAGACATGCGCCGGTACAAGGAGCAGAGCGTCGCATGCCCTCATCGCGACCAGTCGCCAGAGGAGGCCAACGAGCTGCTGGACCGCATGCTCTCCCACAGCCTTGGAGGCGGCGAGGCCGTTCTGGTCATAAAGACCGATCTGCACCACCCCAACCCGGCCGTCAGGGACTTCGTCGGCCTGCGAATAGTGGATTCGGTCCCGCATCCGCGGACGGGCACCAGATACACCGTGTATCCGATGATGAACCTCTCGGTGGCCGTGGACGACCATGAGCTGGGGATGACCCACGTCATCCGGGGAAAGGATCACCTGAACAACACCCTTCGCCAGGAGTACATCTTCGACTACCTCGGTTGGGACAAGCCCTACTATTTCCATTATGGCCTGGTCTCGATCCCCGACACGATGCTCAAGACCTCCACCATCGGCGAGGGGATACGCTCCGGAGAATACTCGGGGTGGGACGATGTGCGGCTGGGGACGGTGAGGGCCATGGCCCGGAGGGGCATACAGCCAGAGGCGATACGCAACTACTGGATAGATGTCGGCATGAAGGAGGTCGACATCGAGTTCTCCTGGGACAACCTGTATTCGTTCAACAAGCAGATAGTCGACAGGACCGCGTCCAGGTACTTCTTCGTATGGGACCCCAAGATCGTGGACATCGTGGGCGTCGACCGCATAGAGGCACATTGCCCCATCCATCCAGACCATAAGGACCTCGGGTGCAGGGACCATACATTGACACCGCCCCTGAGCGTTCATATGACCGCCGAGGACCTGGAAGGGTTCAAGCGGCGCGGCACGGTCAGGTTGAAGGACCTATGCAACCTCCGCTGGGAGGACGGCAAGGCCGTATACGCCGGGGACGACATCGGGGTCCTGAAGGAGGGGTGGAAGATCGCCCACTGGGCGCCGCCGTCGGCGGTTCCGGCAGAGGTGTACCTTCCGGACGGAACGGTGCGGAAGGGAGTGGCCGAACCGCTGCCGGAGAAGGAGGAGGGAAAGGTCGTTCAGTTCGAACGCTTCGGCTTCGCCCGGGTTGAATCGCTGGCTCCCAAGGTCCGCGCATATTTCGCACACACCTGAGCCTTCCCTAGAGGTTCGATCCCTGGAACCCGGTCGTACGAGGTTTCATGCTGTGACGTGGGCCGCATGGGTGCATGGGCCTGACTGGCCGGTGAGGCGGCGGTTGACGTTCCCGGCGAGTCGACGGCATGAGCGACGATGTGTGGCCACGAACCGATCGCCTTCAAGTCGCGGACCTTGCACCTGACCGCCGCTCGCTGGCGCTCCGCAGCGTCGGTGCACGTTCCGGCAGGAAGACGACGTTGCCTTCCTACGAGCGAAGTTGTTGCAACGTGCTCCGGTGCACCATCTCGAAGTCCCGGTCCAGCTTCTCCCGCGCGTCCTTGTCGAATATTTGTTCGATCAAGGAGAGGACGTTGCCTTCCTCCACCTGGACATGCAGAGAGAACACGTTATTGGCCACCACCAGCCTGGGCAACCAGATCTCCTCGGTTATCTCCACATCTGCCAGGTCCTTCATCAGCGAGCGGATTATCCTATGCTCCTCGAGCGACTGCAGGGCGATAGGCCGGATGTCAAGGTCGGCCCCCAGTTGAGCATACACTGTCTGCTCCTCCGCCCTCTCGTGGCTCTCTATGGCGGTCATGAGGTCTATGAACTGCCTACCATAGGTTTCCGGGTCGTCGATGTCCGCGTTCAGGATATTGCTGAATGCCGTTTGAAGCTCCTCATGATCCTCCTTCAATCTCTCTACGATGTCCATGTGACGCCTCGGTTGAGTTCTCGGAGCGACGGGTATATCTCTATTGCTCTCGTCACAACAGGGCGATCAGCTGGAAGGTGTAGTTTGCGATGGTCCCGAGGACTATTGCCAAGGCGACGGACGATATCGTTATCAAGAGGGTGGAACGGATGTCGAACTCCTTGATCAGTGCCGCCATGACGCCCAGGCAGGGCATGTAGGTCGCCATGACAAGGGCGAACACGAACATCTGCTGAGGTGTAAGGACGGTGCTCAGGTCCCCTCCGGCCCCCAGGGCGAAGATCACGAAGAGGATCTGGAGGGCCATCTCCTTACGCAGCACCCCGAACAACAATGCCACGATGATGACGGGCGGGAGGCCCAGCAGGCCCTGGGTGAGAGGCGTCAACGGGTCCACCAGGGCGTCCAGTACATCGTAGGTCATCAGGGCCTCGAGGGCCAGGCTCCCCACCAGCAGCAGAGGGAAGGCTATCACGAAGAAGTCCTTGACCCTCATCCACGTCTTCACCAGCACGTTGCGCGGGGAAGGCATGCTCAGATCGGGGATCTCGATGGCAAGGCTGGGGGGCTCTGCCCTGAGCACCCTGTGGAGCACCCTGCCGAGAAGCAGGATGAGGAGGAGGAGTATGATGTATATGAGCGCGGCCCACGCTATGCCCGAGTATTGTCCCACCGTCCCTATGATGATGACCGTCTGGGCGGAACAGGGGACCACCATGACGATCATGGTCGCCAGGATGATGCGCTGCCTCCTTGACTCCAATGTCCTGGTGGCGAGAATCGCCGGCACATTGCAGCCTGTTCCCACTATCATGGGGATTATCGTGCGCCCGTGAAGGCCGAGCTTCACCATGATGCCGTCCAGCAGCATCACCACCCTGGGGAGGTAGCCGGAATCCTCCAGCAGGCCGAGCAATAGGTAGAAGACCAGGATGTACGGCACCACTATGGCAAGGATCGCCTGTATCGATATGTCCACGCCGGTGGCGATGATCCCTCCCGGCGTGCCGCCGATGAACGAAGCCAACCGCTCGAAGAGGTCTCCCACCAAGAGCGAATAGCCGTCCAGCAGCAATTCCTCCAGCTGGCCTCCCAACACCACCACGGCCAGGAATATGCCTGACAGCACTGTCAGTAGAATAGGGATGCCGGTAGCAGGGCGGAGGGTCAGTTCGGAGATCCTGTCGCGCAGCGTCAGCTGCCCTTCCAGCTTGCTTATGACCTGGGATGCGATCCTTCCCGCTTCGCCGTACCGGTCGCGGGAGATGTGAACCTCCACATCTTCCCCGTGCTCCTCTCGGAACTGTTCGCGATAGCTGTCAGCGGTGGCCCGTATGGTCGGCGAGAACTGTTCGACGAAACGGTCGTTTCCCTCCAGAAGCTTGATCAGGGCGCCGCGTATCGGGAATCCCGCCTCGGTCGCGATCCTGTCCTCGGCCATGTCCTCCAGGAACGCCTCGATATGGCTGTCATATCTCGTGACGTACGGGGAGCGCTGCACCCTGCTGGCGATGACGGTCTTCATCAGCCGGTCGACGCCCTCTCCGGTGGTCGCCACGGTCGGTACGATCGGCACGCCGAGGATGTCCGAAAGGAGGTCGACGTTCAGGGAGAACCGCTTCCGCGCCTGGTCCATGAAGTTCAGCGCCACCACGACCTTGTACCCCAGCTCTATCAGCTGGAGGACCAGCACCAGGTTCTGCTCCAGGCGGGTGGCGTCGACCACGGCTATGACGCAGTCGGGCCTCTTCTCGAACAGAAGGTCCGTGGCGACCTTCTCGTCCTCGGTGGTGCCCGCGAGCGAGTACGTCCCGGGGAGATCGAACACGGAGATGCGCTTTCCCTCATACGTCACTACGCCCTCCTCGAAGGACACCGTCGTTCCCGGATAGTTCGCCGATATGACGCCTATGCCGGTGATACGATTGAACAGTACTGACTTCCCGACGTTAGGATTCCCTGCCAGGACAAGTCTCAAGGGATCACTTCTCCACTTGTATCAAGGCCGCGAAGTCTCTCCCCAACGCCACCCTCATCTCGTTCAGCCGGATGAGGAGGGGGCCTCCCATGGGAGCATGCTCCTCTACCATCACCTTTCTGCCGGGAACGAAGCCCATGCCTATGAGGCGGCGTATCTTCGTGGGGTCGTCACATATGAGGTGGGAGATCACAGCCTCCTCACCTTCAAGCAGTTCCGTGATGGGGAAAGAGGGAGGCTCATCCTCCATCTCTATCTGGGGAGCGGGTATAGGGTCGCCGTCGGGGCAAACCGTTGGATTGTTCATGATCTTGGACAGTATCTCCACGGATTCGTCGGAGAAATTGTGCTCCAGGCGCATGGCCTCCTCATGGCTGTCCTCGGTGGATCGGCCGAGAACGTCTACCAGGAAGCGTTCCAACAGGCGGTGGCGGCGCTTGATCCTCTCCGCCACCCTTGTGCCTGCCGGGGTGAGCGTCACGCCCTTGTAACGCTCATAGTTGAGATATCCTTCCGAAGCAAGCCTCTGGGTCATCTCCGTCACGCTCGCGGGGGACAGGTTTAGCCGGCTGGATATCTCGGAGGTCTTCACCGGAGTTCCCTTGCGAGAGAGATCGTAGATGCATGCCAGGTAGTCCTCGGCGTTCTCGCTGATCTTCACGGTTCGATGATGTGAATGTGATATAAAATAGATTTGGTTCTCCTAAAAATCAGATGTCCCGGAACGGGACTATGTCGCAGCAGCGGCATTCTGGACACATGGTCCTTACCGTGTGGGTGTCCAGCCCGTGCTCCTGAAGGATCCTCTTGTGCTCCCTGGCGAGGTGCAGCAGCCTCTCTGGCTGGACAGGCGTCAGGTGGCCGAGGGCC
>LFRW01000038.1 GCA_001512965.1 Methanomicrobia archaeon DTU008 | reverse complement strand
GAATATATCTCTATAAGTTTACTTGATGAATGTACGCATCAGGTCCAAGCACATTATTGAATGAAAAGAGGATGTGGAACGGCCCCGACCTGATACGCTGGGTCGATCCAGCCCTCTCGCTTCGACCACATGCCTCGCGTTCTTCGGCAATGATGAACGTAGAGGCGGATGCATACAAAGCGTTCGTACGCCCCCGCCCTGATCGCTTCATCATTCCTGTGAGAGCATCCTTCGCAGCATTGCATCTTCACTTTGCTCTCAAGAGTTCAGGGTTGGCTTCTTGAGAAATGAAGTTAAAAAGAGAAGCGAAGGGTGTTTGGCTTCGATCCAAGCGCTTGGCTCAGATGAGGTCCAGCATCCNNCAGTATGCCCAGCACCAATGCGATGACGCCGATGATGGTCTGGAATCCGCCAAGCCACTTCCCGAACCTGGTCAGGTACTTGCCAAGAACGGGGATCACGTAGAAGGCGCCGGTCAAGAGGATGATGCCCACCAATGTGGCGATTATCCCCTGCAGTGAGGCTATGTTCAGCAGGCCGACGATCAAAGTGACGATACCGATCAGGATCTGGAAACCGCCTAGCCATTTACCGGCCTTTTCCAGATGCTTCCCTATGCCTGGCAATGCACCTATGATGCCTGTGCACAGCACCAGTCCTCCGATCACATTCATTACTTCGACCAATCCAATTGCCATAGTAGAGACACCTCCTTGGCGCTCATGAGAATCGACCATCAGAATTTATATTTTATTACGACTCTATTTTAGCAGGGGCAGTTGCATAATACACTATATAGTGCTGATACGCGCATCTGCCAGTGGCATATCTTGGCGAGTGACCGATATCATTATGCCTGGGGTATAACATTTACAATAATCAGAAGTTGAAGCGGCTGAGTCGAAGACCCTTGGCTGTAAAAAACGGTCATAACTGCCATCGATGGTGATTCATCGCCTTATGCTGCCGTAAAGTCCTCGTTCACCAACTCATTCGTGGGCTGAAAATTTTCAGGAGCGAACTCTGATGCGAATAGGCATAGTTGCATGCGAGATATTAAAGAAGGAGATCGAGGCAATCATTGCTGATGACCCCGAGGTCGTTCACCGGGAATACCTTGAATGGGGCCTGCATGACTGCCCCGACATGCTCAGGTCGAAAGTGATTGAGAGGGCTAATGCGCTGGAGGGCAAAGTAGACGTTGTGTTCCTAGGCTATGTGATATGTAACTCTCTTGCATCACTGCCGGATGAGATCAGAGTACCATTCGTCATGCTCCGTGAAGAGGATTGCATCGCTTCGATGTTGGGAGCTTTAGAGTATGCAAAAGAGCGTGCTGAATGCCCCGGCACATGGTTCTCTTCGCCTGGTTGGGCAGAGTTGGGTATTGATGCGATCGTCAGGGACGATCAGATGCTTGGACTCGAAGAGCAAGGGTACACCAAGCTTCATTTCGCCAAATTGCAACTCGATGGATACTCGCGTTGCTTAGCGATCGATACAGGCGTGGGGGATTTTGAACACTATTATGCCCTGACAAGGGAGCTTGCGGAAATGCTAGAGCTGAAATGTGAAAGCCGACAAGCAGACCTGGCAACTATCAAGAGCGCTTGGCGGAAGATAAAAGAGGGAAGGTGGGAACGCTTTTCGAATAGATAACATTCATAATGATATGTCTGTTGCCCCACAACCTCATAGGATGACGAAAAACATCAAAACTTGCTCCGGCAATTGAGTTCTTCTCGTCTGCTTGAGAACATTTTTGACAAGTGTAACGTCCTTGATATGCCCTGGGATGCGCTAATTGATGAAGTAATTTCTTGATAAGGAACCAGCCAGGCATTGGCGGTTTTGAAGTCGCTCGACATGAATTCCCTGATGGGTATCTTGCTTCTACATATTGATGCAAGTAGCGTCTGGGTTATGGACCAACTCTTGCTTCAACAGGAGCGTTAATCTCTGTATCCATTGACGATGCATGGCAAAAGAGAAGTGGGCTCAGCCGGATTCGAACCGGCGACCTCCTCCGTGTGAGGGAGACGTCATAACCACTAGACCATGAGCCCGTGTTGCTGAAATAAATGACCATATATTAAGCTTTGGACGTTTCGCGTTTCTCCAGGCCGATCGAAGCATTATGGGCCAGATCTGTAAGTTGTCCACGAAGGTCGTAAATGACAAATAGTCTTTTGGACCACTATATCACGAACATTGGCCTTCGGATCAATATCGGCCTTGTGAGATCGATATGCCAGGGGGGAGAACATGGCAGAGAGAAAGAGAGAGGAAAGCGGATTGCCTGCATTGTATTGGAACCCTTTCGCCATCGTGAGGGAGCTTGAAAGAGCCTTTGACAATATGGGAATCGGCAACTTGATGCCCTCATCGGTAAAGATGCCCATGGTGGACATACGGGATGATGGCACGCATTACCTGATCGAGGCCGATCTTCCTGGCATGACGAAAGAGGACGTGGAGATGGAGGTCAGCGACGACACGCTGCTGCTCAAGGCCAGGAAAGAGAGGGCCGAAGAGGAGAAGGGAGAGGGATACATACGCCGGGAGAGAGGCATCTCCTCATACCATCGGCGGATCGCCTTGCCGGAAGATGCGGATCCCGATCGCATCTCTGCCAGAATAAACAATGGTGTCTTGACGGTGACGGTGCCCAAGCGCGAAGGTGTCAGCGGTCGACGTAAGGTCGAGATAGAATGATGGCGGGTCGAGGCCACGCCATGGGGGGAGTGGTGCATGAACGAGGCTCAGAGGACCGACCGCGAGAACTTGATCGATAGGTGCATCCAGGACTGCAGGATATGTCACAGCGTTTGTGTCGCGACCCTATCCCACTGCCTGAGGATGGGAGGTGAACATGCCGACGAGCGGCACATCATCGCTCTCCAGGATTGTGCCGACCTGTGCAAGCTGAGCGAGGACGCCTTGATACGTTCATCCGATATGATGGAACGCATATGCCGGCTATGTGGCGATGTATGCATATCATGTGCAGAGAGCTGCGAATCGTTCAAGGACGACCGGTCCATGGCGCTGTGCGCCGAAACATGCCGCACCTGCGCAGACAGCTGCCGTAAGCTTTCGAGAGCCAGCGAGGCCTACGGCAGCAGGCTGACCAGCTTCTCATGAACGGGTCATCGGGAAGGTCGAACGGCCAGTGGGCCGAATGAGCCCGAGCCCTCAGACATCGCCTCTGATGACGACCTTGCGCACGTATCTCTTGGCATTTTCCGCGATGGCCTTCACCTGGGACCTGGGCATCGGAGAGGCATTCTCCATCAGGGGGTCCAGGGTGCGCGATGGCCGGAACTGCTGCAATGCATACTTCTTCGTGCCGCCGATGTAGGCAGCGATCGTCTCAATGTCGGAAGCGTTCAGCAGAATCGGCACCAGGGTTGTCCGATACTCATGGTCTATGCCGGACGTCTCGAGGACCTCGATGGAGCGTTTGATATCGTCCAGAGGGGCATCGGTCCCTGCCAGGTCATGATATTTCTCATTCAATGGAGCCTTGATGTCCATCGCCACATAATCGACCAGGCCAGCGTCGATGACGTCCTTGAGCATGCGGGGGTTTGAGCCGTTGGTGTCCAGTTTGACCTTCACTCCCAACGCCTTGATGCGGCGCAGCAGGTCGGGAAGGTCATCGTGTATGGTGGGCTCCCCCCCGGTGACAACAACGCCATCGAGGAAGTCGCCGTTCTCGCGGACGAACTCCTCCACTTCCTCCCAGGGAACCTCGTCGAATATTTCAGGATTGAGCACTGCATCGCGGTTGTGACAGAACGGGCACCTGAAGTTGCACCCTGGGAGGTATATGGATGCCGCCACATGGCCGTCCCAGTCTATCAGGGATGTCTTGATGAAACCGATTATCTTCATTTCGCGACACTCGCACGCGATGGCCCCACTTGAATCTTGTCCTTCATACTTCATTGAGATGAAGCCGGGGCATCATCAGCGACAACCTTGTTTCTTCTGAGCCTCTCGCTCCATCTTCTCCTTGATATGGCCTGCAGGGCCGCCTCGGTCCTCCATCGCCCTCTCGGCGCACTCATCCTTCTCGCAGATGAAGGTGGCGAATTGGAAGTATTTGGCTTGCTCACCGCAGTATCGACATTTCTCTTTGGAGATGTCCATGCCCATCATGAGCTACACTATGATAGTTAATCGTTCCCACGCATTTTCCGGGGGTCAGCCCTTTATTTCCAGCACGTCGAGGCTGAAGTGCATGGCCTTGGCAGAGTGTGTGATCCATCCCAAGGAGATCACGTCCACGTTCTCCGCGTAATCCGGAGCGTTCTCTGGAGTGATGTTCCCGGATGCCTCGATCACGATGCGCGGGTCTATGCGGCGAACGGCTTCCGCACACCTCCCCGCCTCGTTGGGCCCCATGTTGTCTAGCAGAATGATGTCCGCCCCTGCCCTGGCGGCCTCCTCTGCTTCGTCAAGGCTCTCCACTTCGACCTCCACCTTCTTGGTGAAGGAGACATTTCTTGCGCGTCTCACGGCCTCGGCGATGCTGCCCACGACCGCCAGATGATTGTCCTTGATGAGTATGGCATCGTCAAGGCGGTTTCGATGAGGATCGCCTCCTCCAAGGACCACCGCCCTCTTTTCGAAGTGGCGGAACCCCGGGGTGGTCTTTCGGGTCGCGGCCACCCTTATGTCAGGGTTGCGCTCCCTGCACGCCCGAACCACGTTATAGGTGGCAGTGGCGATGCCGGACATCCGCATCAGCAGGTTCAGCGCCAGCCTCTCTCCGGTCAGGATGGAGCGGAGCGGGCCCTCTACCGACATGATGTTGGCACCGGCCGAGACGGGCTCACCATCCCTCGTTAGAAGGGTCACCTTGAGCCCAAGATGTTGGAACACCTCCATGGCCTGTTCTAGGCCGGCGACGATCCCGTCTTCGTTCGCCATCACCCGGGCGGTCCCCGTCTCGTTCCCAATGAGGGCGAGGGTGGTTATGTCGCCATCCCCGACGTCCTCTTGGAGATATTCCTCTATCCACCTCATTCCATCGCCCTGATCGTGGTTGAGCCTATAGCTCGAACTCGACGTCCGATGTCGGCATGATGACCTTCCTGCCATCGGCCTCGATGTCCTTGGCCAGTAGTGAACGGTCGTCCGAGTGCATCAGCACGACCGTGTCCGGATCACACGCCCTGACGAACGCCAGCAGCTCATTGTGGTCCGCATGTGCGGAGAGGTCGTACTTTCGCACCTCGCATTTTATCTTCACGGGGTGGGGCAGCTCCTCCTTCGTCGCCTGAACGTTTATGATGCCTTCGTTGAGGAGCATATGGCCGTTGGAGCCTTCCACCTGGAATCCCGAGAGCAGTATTGCGCTCCTGGGATCGTCCTTGACATCGTCGATGTAGGATAGCACGGGACCACCGTCCAGCATACCTCCGGTCGTCACGATGACCTGAGCCTCCTTGCGGGCGCGGTGACGGTCCGCCGGCGTCCTCACCTCATGGAACTTGCGCTTGGCAGCTCGCAGTGCCTTCTCGTTCCTGACATATTCCGGTCGATCCAGATAGTATCGGCTGATGGTCTTCCCCATCCCGTCGACCCACATGTTGTACTTGAGGTCCTTCAAGATGAGCATGACCTCTTGCGTGCGGCCCACCGCGAAGCAGGGCAGAATGGCCTTACCGCCCCTCTCCACGACCTCCTTGACCTTCTCTATGAGCTCGCGCTCGGTCTTGGCGCGATCGGGATGGTTCCGCCCGGAGTAGGTGGCCTCTAGTATCAGGTTGTCGCACTTCACGGGGTGGGCTCCCCATACAAGTCTCATGTTGGCGGTATGCATGTCGCCGGTGAACACGGTCGTCTGATCACCCCTGAGCTCATACATTGCTGCCCCAGGGAGATGTCCGGCGGGATGGAGCTCGACCTCGAACCCGCCCACGTCCATGATCTCACCATATGTCATTCCGGTGAAGTTATGCATCAAACTCTGGATGTCCTCTTCGTCGTATGGTTTGGGATAACCTTCAAGGCCGGCGATCTTCAGCGAGTCTCGGACCAGAAGTTCAACCACATCAGCGGTTATAGGTGTGGAGACGACCTCCGTGTCATACTTTCCGCAGAGCCAGGGCAGCATGCCACAATGGTCCAGGTGACTGTGGGTGAGGAACGCCATGTCGACCGGCGGAGCGGCCAGAGGGTATTGTGGTGGTTTGGAAACTGTCATTCCATATTCGAAAAGAAGGCTAGCCCCCTTGTTTTGGAGGAGCATCCCCATCTTTCCAACTACCTCGGCGCCGCCGAGGAATTTGATCTTCATTTTCATTACCTCCTAGTGATCTCCTATGATCTGCACTATAAGCCGTCTATCCCTTCCTCGGGTGTCCAACTCCATCAGGACCGGTTGCTGCCAGGTGCCAAGGTCTAGCTTGCCTTGGTGGAAGGGAATGACCAGGGATTGGCCTAGGAACGATGCCCGGATATGTGAATGACCATTGCCATCACCCCATCGGAGGTGATGCTCGTACTCGATGTCCTTTGGCATCAATCTCTGAAGGGCATCGCGCATATCCTTTTGCAGGCCCCCCTCGTTCTCTATGGTGAACAGGGCACAGGTGGAATGGGGAACGAAAGCGCAGAGAAGACCCTCTTGGAAACCGGAGTCACGGAGCGCCTCCTCAAGTGTGGAGGTCAGGTCGACTATGGCTCCTTCTGCTGCCGTTCTGATGTTTATCTGCTTCCTATAGCTCCCCATACCTGAATCTAACACCGCTACCAAAGGGCGAGTATAAGTAGATGATGGAGGTGCCCGAACGATCGCGATCATTGGCCAGTCGTCATTTGGCATAAAAACCCATGATGCTCTGGTGAAAGGGAAGGGTTATTAAACGTGATAGTCGTCGGCATTATCGTGTCAGAGAATATCGCTACATCGAACTATGCTTCGTCGAACTATGCCTGGGAGAGGACCCAGCCTGACAAGGTTTGGCTTAGTTCGGGCTTTCGCGTGATGCTCATAAAGATGGGCATCGACAAGGCTGGTAGCGTCAACCAGCTAGGAAGGGAGATGGGATACCGCTCGAGGGTGCACCCCGGGTGGAGCGTACGGCAGATCCTTGTGGGCAAGCAACCGTTCCCCATGGATCGCCTAAAGGCACTCGCCGATTTCCTAGATTATCCATTGGAGGAGATCCTACGGCATAGGACCACACCCTCGTCGGTGACGCAGGAAAGCACCCGCAGGGCTCTTGAGGCCAATGGAATGCCTTTCTACATGAGCTAACCTCAAGGATGTCCCATCCTAAGCTCCTATGAGCTAGGTCGCGGGCGATCGACACCGAGGCGATGCGATGAAGCTTGCATCCCTCCCCGGGACCTGCCCTGAATATTATGCCATGGCGATAAATGATTTATAGTCACCATGGCATAACCAGACATGTCGGACATTCGTCCGACCAGGGATGGGTCTGCACTTGAGGAAGCGCTCGCGCATACGTGATGAGGCGACAAGCTCGCTGGTACGTAACGGGGTCTATCATATCGCCGACACGTATGACGACATCGAGGCCAAGAAGTTCGACGGCCCGGTCGTCTATAGCTTCTGGAGCGCCATGAAGTATACCTTCGCCCTCTCGCTCCTGCTCTGGTGGCTCCCCGTCTTCGGCCAGATGGTCGCCGGATATGTCGGCGGAAGGCGGGCCGGATCCCCTTCGAAGGGGGTGGTTGCAGCCATAATACCCGTGGCATTCTTCTTTCTCTTCGATAGGCTGGTCGACATGGGCATCATGCCTACGGTGTGGTTCGGCATCGAGCTGTCGCCCGCAGCCATAATGGCGCTCGTTGGGACCTACCTGCCGGTCATACAGCCATATCTTGAGTTCGTGAACATGTATCTCACATCCTTCTTCTCCTCCCTGCAGACGGCCACTGAGCTGGGCTTCGATAGCTACATCATAACCGTGGCGTTCGCGTATATCGGGGGCGTCCTCTCCTTGCAGAACCGGCGCGAGCTGGAGTTGCTGGCGAAGATGAGCCGTGGCAACAACACCACCGTCGTCCTTGAGGGCAACACCTTCCAGACCGCTCCTGTTAGGAGCAGGAGGATGGACCGAAGGTTCTCCGATATGGGCGCCATCGACGCCGACATCGACCACAGGGGGGATGTTGGTGCCCCACGATCCTTCCGGAAGGCCATGTATGACGAGGAACTGCTTGATTCCCTTAGCATCGAGGAGAGAAGGCTTCTCAAGGAATGGGCTCAGGAGTTGGCCGCCCAGCAGAGGCAGTTGGAGAGAAAGGTCCGCCAGGCCGCGGAGCAGCGTCCCCTTCGGCCGCGCACCGCCGACGACAATCTTGATTGGGAATTCATCTGAACCGCTAGGCGTCACCGCAGAATCCTTTTATAGATGCATCATTTTGGAGACTTGGTTTTAATATGTTCTGTCCCAAGTGCGGCAGCATCATGCGACCAAGGGTGAAAGGCAAGACCGAGCTTGTGTGCAGCAAACCTGAATGTGCATACGAAGAGAAGGCGGACAATCTGTCCAAGGAGGCTACCACCACCATACGGACCGAGATGGTGAAGAAGGAGGTGGAGGACTGTCCCGTCGTAGGTGGCACAGAGAGCATAATGCCCACCACCGATGCGACCTGCCCGAAGTGTTCACATAGGAAAGCGTACTGGTATCTCCGACAGACTCGAAAGGCCGACGAGCCAGAGACGACCTTCCTCACCTGCTGTGCCTGTGGGCACAAATGGCGCGCTTACTGAGCCAGTACGGTCATGGAAGCAATATATATTACGGACAACGCGTTTACCTTCAACTCATTAGCTTTGGGGGATATTGATGTTTCATGCTAAGATAAAATCGGAGACCCTTAAGGGAATAGTCGATGTGGTCTCCACACTGGTGGATGAGGCCAAGTTCAATATCAATGCTGATGGTTTCGATCTGAAGGCGGTCGATCCCGCACATGTGGCCATGATCGAGATGAAGGTGGAGAATGGCGCCTTCGAGGAGTTCTCTGCCGACGAGACCGAGCTAGGCGTCGACCTGGACAAGATCAAGGAGGTTCTCAGGTTGGCACGCTCTGGAGACATCATCGAGATGGAGCAGGATGAGGAGAAGAACCGCCTTATCCTGAACGTCGGAAACATCACCCGTCGAATGAACCTCGTGGACATCAGCGGGATGAGCGATCCCAGGGTGCCCAACCTCTCTCTTCCTGCAATGGTGGCGGTCACCTCCGACGAGCTTCAAAAAGGGATCCGCGCCGCTGAATCGGTCAGCGACCACATCGCCCTGACGGCTACCCCCGAAGGCTTCGAGATGTACTCCGAAGGAGACACGGACTCGGTCACCCTGAGGCTGCCAAAGGACCTGCTCATCTCCCTGGATTGCGAGGAGCGTGCGAGGAGCCTGTTCCCTCTTGACTATTTCTCCAACATGGTGCGGTCGATACCCGCCGGCTCGGTGGTCTCCATAAGTCTAGGGAACGACTATCCGGTCAAGTTGGAGTTCGAGATAGCGGACAAGAAGGGCTCGGTCAGGTACCTTCTCGCACCAAGGATCGAGAGCGACTGAGCTCAATTCCTTTCCACCAAACTCCTTCCTTTCTCTGTCGCAACCGTTTCCCGAAAGAGCTTCTGGCATCCCCATGGGAAATCAAGAAAGTTTTTTAATGTCATCCCGTTTATTGACCGCATCTCACTTATTTCGAGGTGCCAAAATTGCACTTGTATGATGACCAAACTATACGGATGCTGGAGTCAAAGGCGAACATCATTCGCCGCCATGTGATCAAGATGACGTTCACAGCCAAATCCGGTCATCCAGGAGGTTCGCTGTCCTATGCCGACATCCTCTCTGCATTATATTTCAATGTGATGAACCACCGGCCGGACGATCCTCAATGGGAGGACCGAGACCGCCTGGTGCTTTCCAAGGGCCATGCCGCCCCCGCTTACTACGCCGCCCTGGCAGAGGCAGGCTACATACCTGTGGAGGATCTCCTCAGCCTGCGTAAGCTTGGCTCTCACCTGCAGGGGCACCCTTGCCGGCAGAAAACCCCTGGCGTAGAGATGTCCACCGGCTCCCTTGGGCAAGGGCTCAGCGTAGCCAACGGCATGGCGCTAGCGGCGAAGCTGGACCGTCGTCCTAGCCGGATATACTGTCTGTGCGGGGACGGAGAGATGGAAGAGGGGCAGAACTGGGAGGCCGCCATGCTCGCATCCCATTACAAATTGGACAACATCACCGCCTTCATCGATCGCAACATGATGCAGATAGACGGGCCGACGGAGAAGGTCATGTCGCTGGAACCTCTCGCGGACAAGTGGAGGGCTTTCGGCTGGAACGTGCTGGAGATAAACGGCCACGATATGCGTCAGATCCTGGAGGCATGCGAAAAGGCATCCCAGATCAAGAGCAAGCCCACGATGATCATAGCTCACACGGTGAAGGGAAAGGGCGTTTCCTTCATGGAGGGGGCGGTCGCTTTCCACGGGAAGGCCCCCAATCCGGACGAGTACCGCATCGCCCTAAAGGAGCTGGGGGAATCGATATGAAGTGGGTCTACACCAGCCAGAGGAAGGAGTACGCCAACGCCTTGACCGAGTTGGGAAAGACGCGCACAGACATCGTGGTGCTGGATGCCGATCTGTCGTCCAGCACAAGGACGGTGGAATTCGCCAAGAAGTTCCCTGAGCGATTCTTCAACTGTGGCATAGCGGAACAGAACATGATGGGCACCGCTGCCGGCTTGGCCGCTAGCGGGAAGGTAGCATTCGCTTCAAGCTTCGCGGTCTTCGCCACCGGTCGGTGCTGGGACCAGATCCGCCAGTCGATAGCATATCCCAACCTCAACGTCAAGATAGTGGCTACGCATGCCGGCATCACGGTGGGCGGAGATGGCGCCTCCCATCAGGCTCTGGAAGACATCGGTCTGATGAGGTCGTTACCTAACATGACGGTCATCGTACCGGCCGATGGGATAGAGGCATACAAGGCGGTAATGGCGGTCGCGGACCACTGCGGCCCATGCTATGTCCGCCTTGGGCGCGCCGACGTCCCCATGCTCACCTCCATGGAATCGGAGTTCACCATTGGAAAGGCGGCCGTTCTCCGGGAAGGAAGCGATGTGAGCCTTGTGGGCTGCGGCCAGATGGTGGCTGTATGCATGGACGCGGCCGAGGAACTGCAGAAGAGGGGGATCGAGGCTGAAGTTATCAACATGTCCACCATCAAGCCTTTGGACGAGGAGACCCTTCTGCGCTCCGTGGAGAAGACCGGCGCGGTGGTCACGGCAGAGGAGCACAACATATCCACCGGCTTGGGAAGCGCCGTCGCGGCGGTCCTGGGAGAGAGACTGCCATCGCCGCTGAAGATGATCGGGACGCCTGACTGCTTCGGCGAGTCTGGCGAGAGCGAGGAACTGATGCGCCGTTATGGACTCACCGCGGAGAGGGTGGCCCTTGCCGCGGAGGAGGTCATTCGGAGGAAGAGACAATGAAGATATTCATCGACACCGCCAACCTGGACAAGATCCGTGAAGTGAACAGCTGGGGCATCCTGGACGGCGTCACCACCAACCCCAGCCTGGTTGCCAAGGAGAATACAGACTTCGAGACTCTGGTCGGGGAGATATGTAAGATCGTGAGCGGCCCCATCAGCGCGGAGGTCATGAGCGAGACGGCGACGGAAATGGTGGAAGAGGCGCGCAAGCTCGCCGCCATCAACAAGAACGTCGTCATCAAGGTCCCCATGACCGAGGAAGGACTGAAGGCCACCAAGACGTTGGCGGAGGAAGGCATCCCTGTCAACATGACGTTGGTGTTCTCGGCCGCCCAGGCCTTGCTCGCCTGCAAGGCCGGAGCGCGATACATATCGCCGTTCGTTGGCCGCTTCGATGATGTCGGCGAGGACGGTCTGAGGCTCATCGCGGAGATCATGGACATTCTGGACTCCTATGACTTCGACACCGAGGTCATCGTGGCTTCGATCAGGCATCCCATACACGTCACGCAGGCCGCACGGATGGGTGCGCATATCGCCACCATTCCCTACGACGTCCTGAAGAAGATGTTCAACCATCCCCTCACCGACATCGGCATCAAGCGGTTCAAGGACGACTGGGCCAAGGTGCCGAAGAAGTGAGGAAACCCCTTCCCTTCTTCATCCGCCAGCCTGGCGATGGCCAGGCAAGGCTCCCTGTCGAGCGAAAGATATATTGCTACGAGACCGATTTTTCGAGCCGCCATGGACCCTGTCAGAATCGCAGCGCAACGAGCTCGTGAATCTTCATATTCTCTAGCGAGCATGGACCTCAGAACCCGGAACGAGGCGCTTCTCAAGATAGCCGAGGCCCTCGAGGCGAACAGCGAGGAGATAATAAAGGCTAACAGCGAAGACCTGGAGGCCGCCAGGTCAGCTGAGATATCGCCGGTGTTGATCAAGCGCCTGCGTTATGATCGGGAGAAGATCGAGGATTCGATCCGCTCCATCCATTCGTTGGTCGAGCAAGAGGATGTGGTAGGTAAAACGCTCTCCCGGACCGAGTTGGACGAAGGTCTCGTTCTGGAGAAGATATCATGTCCCATCG
>LFRW01000020.1 GCA_001512965.1 Methanomicrobia archaeon DTU008 | reverse complement strand
GCCTTGAAGGCGGGACGGACATCCACTGGGGCCAAGGCCGCCTCCTCCCACACGGGTGCATTGTCCGGCAGCGATATGGTGTACAGCGCGGCCATGGCCGAGGCGGGAGTGATGAGGGTCAAGACGCTCGACGAGTTCTTCGACCTGTTGCAGGGGTTCGCCAGCATGCCCCTGCCGCGTGGGGACGGCGTCGCGATAGTGACGAACGCAGGTGGCCTGGGCGTCATGGCCGCGGATGCCTGTTCCGACCATGGACTCACCATGTCCACACTGAGCAGGGAGACGGTCGAGCGCATGAAGGGAGGACTGCCGGAAGAGGCCAACTTCTACAACCCGGTCGACGTGATCGGCGATGCGGACGCAACCAGGTTCGAGCTGGCGCTCAGTGCGGTTCTGGACGACCCGGGGGTCAACTCCGTCCTGGTGATGGTCGCGCCCACCGACTTTCTGGACGTGACCGAGGTGGCCAGCATGCTCGCCACCTACGCGGGGAGGACGGAAATCCCCATAGTGGCGGCCTGGGTGGGAGGGGCGGACATGGTCAAGGGCGCCTCCATCCTGAGGGAGGCGGGCATCCCCAACTACGAGTCCCCTGACCGGGCGGTGAGGGCGCTCGCCGCGATGGTGCACTACTTGGAGGCGAGAGACCGCCCTGCCATGGAGCCACATCCCGCGGTCATGGGAGACCGTCGCAGGGCCCAGGCCGTATTGGACGCCGCCGCTTCGGAAGGCCGCACCGCGTTGAGCGAGGCGGAGGGGAAGGAGATCCTCAAGGCGTACGGCGTCAAGGTTCCCGCGGAAGGACTGGCCCTGACCGCCGACCAGGCGGTCGAGCATGCGCGTCGCATAGGCTTTCCGGTCGTGCTGAAGGTCGCATCGCCGGACATAGCCCACAAGACCGATGTCGGAGGCGTGGTCGTCGGCCTGAAGAGCGAGGAGGAGGTGCGGCAGGAGTTCGAGCTCATGATGGCCCGGATAAGGTCCAGACTTCCCGATGCTCGTGTGGACGGCGCTACCGTGGAGAGCATGTTCTCGGGACGGGAGGTCATCGTGGGCATGGTCCGCGATGATCAGTTCGGACCCGTCATGACCTTCGGCCTGGGAGGCATATTCGTGGAGATCATGAAGGACGTGAGCCATGCTATAGTGCCGCTTTCGGAGAGGAAGGTGGACGAGATGATACGCTCCATCCGGGCATATCCCATGCTGGCAGGCGCCAGGGGAAGGAAGAGGGCCGACATCCCGGCTCTCAAGGAGGTCCTGTTCAAGGTGGCTCAGATAGCCATCGATTTTCCTCAGATAATCGAATTCGAGATCAATCCAGTGATGGTGGGGGATGAAGGCCAGGGCTGCGGCGCGGTCGATGCCCTGGTGACCATCAGGAGGGACAAGAGATGAAGAACCTGTTTCTGGGATCGGTCACCGAGCGTTCGGGGAAGAGCATGATCGCACTTGGCCTGGCCAAGAACGGCCGGGGCAAGGTCGGTTACTTCAAGCCGTTCAGGGAGGTGATGATGTGCCATGAGGGGAGGCCGTTGGACCAGGACGCCCGCCTCATGAAGCGGGCGCTGGGCCTGCCGTGGTCGGAGGAAGAACTGTCACCGTTCGCATACGACGCCCAGAGACCGGTGGCGCTGGAGGAGATAGTGGCATCCTATGAACGGCTGAGCGAGGGAATGGATCGCATGCTGATCGAGGGCACCAGGGACATATTCACGGGCTGCTTGGGCGACGTTTCCGGAATGACGATTGCCCATGCCCTCGGCGCTCCCACCGTGCTGGTGTCCTCGGCAACCGTTCCAGCCCTGGACAAGATATGCATGCTGTGCAGGATGATGGAGCATCATTCCCTGGAGTTCCGTGGGGTGATCCTCAACAACTCCGACGACCCAGTGCCGGGACGATTACTGGAGAGGAAGGGCGTGAAGGTGCTGGGAGAGGTGCCGACGGTGCCACAGTTGCGCCATTATACCGTGCGAGAGGTCGCGGAGGCCGTGGAGGCCAGTGTGGTGCAGGGCGAGGGTCAACTGGATGGAAGGGTGGAAAATGTCATGATAGGCGCCATGAGTCCGGAGGCCGCGCTGACCCATATGAAACGGGT
>LFRW01000034.1:10182-39414 GCA_001512965.1 Methanomicrobia archaeon DTU008 | reverse complement strand
ACCCAATAGACCTGGGATGCATACTCGCTAAGAAGTATGGCGGACTCCGCCGCCTCCGACTCCTCACCGATAACCGCCACGGCCCGGTTGCGGAAGAAGCCCGCATCGCATGAGGCGCAATAGCTGACTCCTCTCCCCAGAAAGTCCTTCTCCCCTGGCACGTTCAGCTTGGCACGGCGTATGCCCATGGCAAGGATGACGGCCTTGGATCTGACCTCGAGGTCGTTTTCGGTGATGATCTTGAACGTGTCCCCATCCTTGGTGAGGTGTATCACGTCCTCCTCGACGATAGATGCGCCGAAGCGCTGTGCCTGCTCCCGTCCGATGCGGAGGAGGTCCTGACCATTGGCCAGAGGTATGCCGAAGTAGTTCTCCACCTCCGCTTTCTTGAGGGCGGAACTGTCGCTTTTTCCTAGGGCAACCACGCTGACCTTCTTCCTGGCTGCATGAATGGCCGCTTGCAGCCCCGCGGGCCCCAGGCCTATGATCGCTACGTCCACATCCATGTTGATCGATAATGGATTCGGCTACGGGAATTTGTACTTTCGGACGCGGCGGGGCCCTGTAAGACAGGATCGCCGTCCTGGCAAGAAGGAAAGGGAAGGTGTTTGTGGTCGGCCTTGCCTCAAAGCATGGCCTGCAAACGGCGAGCCAGGTCTTCCTTTGGTCTAGCCCCTACCCATCGGTCGACCAGTTCTCCATCCTTGAACACGAGCAGGGTGGGGATGGCCTCTATGGTGTAGCGCATGGCGGTCCTCTGGTTCTCATCGGTGTTCAGCTTGGCAAAGGCCACCTTGCCCTGCAGGTCCTTGGCGAGGGCGTCGATGACGGGGGACATCATGCGGCAGGGCCCGCACCACGGGGCCCAGCAGTCTACAAGTGCGAGACCATAGCGTCTGATGAAGTCGTTGATGTTATCATCGTTCACGTTAACAGGCTCTGACGGCCAATCATTCCTGGCGGCCATCTCCTGCATCTTCTTCTCCCTGATCCTTTCAAGCTCGTCCATATGGTCATCCTCTCGGTTGTGCATAACTGATGCAAAACCGTATTATCCATTCGCTAATAAATAGATTATCTCCAATGGGTACGGTCCAGAGCGTCAATGGCCGTGCCATCCTTATATCGTCCATGGTCATGACCGTGGAACGGTCGTGGTGACGTCCTGATCCACCAGGCTCGACTTGCAGGATAATATTTAAGATATACAAGCCGATACCAATGCTGGGATGAACTCATGCTAGAGGAAGCCTCGGAACTGATCGGATTGCAGGTCTACACGCCCAATGGGATTTTCTTAGGAAATGTCAACAATCTAGTCATCGATCTGGACAATAAGCGCGTGGACGGCCTGTTCATCGGAGAGACCAATCCCTTGCTGGTGGAAGAATCCAAGGCTGTCAACGTCCCGTTCCGCTGGATCGGCGCCGTTGGTGATGTCATCCTGCTGAAGTACTTCCCCAAGCGTGTCACCATGAAGAAACCTGTCAAGATCTGACGCCGATATTCATGCAAAGAGACATGATAGGCAAGGGCGTATACATCGACCCAGCCTCGGTCATCATAGGACGTGTTAAGTTGGCCGATGGCGTCAGCGTGTGGCCATACGCCGTTCTCAGAGGGGATGAGAACGACATAGTGGTGGGAGAAGGCAGCAATGTCCAGGACCAGGCGGTCATCCATGTCAACAACGAGCATCCCACCATTATCGGCAAGGATGTCACAGTGGGACATGGGGCGATAATCAATGGTGCCCACATAGGCGATCGTTGCATCATCGGCATGAACTGCACCATAGTGGAAGGGGCGGTGATCGGAGAAGGATGCATAATCGGGGCGGGTGCGGTCGTCACTGGAAGGATGAACATCCCGCCTCGCTCGCTCGTGATCGGGGTTCCTGCAAAGATCGTCAGAAGTGACGATCCTTCTCTAGAAGCAAGGGCCCTGGAGAACGCCAGGGACTATCATAAGCTAAGGGATGAATACCTCAGCGGCAAGCACAAGAGGCTGACCGCCCCGCTGGAATGAGGGTCACAGGTAGTTCGAGCATGGACCTTGGCCTTTGAGGTCTATCGCCTTCGTTATCTCATCCACGTCCATGCCGCATGCCTCTGACAAGGTTCGATGCATATCCAGCATCCTCCTTCCCTGCTCCTCCAGCCCCTTGCCTGCGTAGTCGAGATAGGCGTCCTGGGAGGTTATGACCTTGTCATCGTCGACGAGATTATCAGCATGGCATACTATCATTTCCTCCAGCGTGGATGGCACGTAGTCAAGCGGCGGCAATCCCAGATCACGAGCGTTCTCGGGAGTGATGCCTGCTCCAACATGCTTCTGTATGATCATGACCAGGGATTCAGGCAGCCCTAGCTCCCTGGCGCGTCTTGCTCCCTCGACGCCATGTCGAATATCGTGAGTACGGCTGCGGCCCAGGTCATGTAGGAGGGCTCCGGACCTCACAAGGGACAGGTCGGCGCTGCAGCGCATGGCGATGGCCTCGGCCACCCTCATCACGGTGCAGACATGGGCCACCACGCCAGTGCTGACCCCTTCCTCGATGAGGAGACGTATGCACTCCTCTTCACTGGGGATCGTTGACAACCCTCTTCCCCCGTTCACAGGGCAGGACCTTCATATGCCCGCCCATGTCCCGGCGGAGCCCTTCCCCCTCAAGGAATCTGTCAAGGAACACCGCCAGAGCAGCGACCTCTGAGTGAGGTTGATTGCCCACTCCGACGTTGAACGTCGCCCATTGATAGACCTCTGGAGGCACCTTCTCCGCACCCACCACGATGAGCATCTTCTCGGTAGCCGCATCCCTGACCTGAGGCATGGCATCGTCGACGTGAGTGCCATACATGGTCAGATGGACCGATGTCCCCTCGAAGTCCTTGAGGAACTGCTTCCATTTCACTCCTGTGGTGATCTCGAAGTCTCCTCCGAAGCGATCGACCACCGAGCGGACGCTCCTTTCCAGTTCTTCATCCTTTGTCGAGACGTAGATGCCCTTTGCACCGAAAGCACGTGCCGTGAGGGCGACGTGGGTCGTCACCCTCTTGTCCCTCTCAGGCCGATGTCCCAGCCTGAGGATGTAGATGTCGGACATGGGAGGGCCTACCCCTTCAGCCTCTCGATACGGTGTCCGCGATAATCCAACCTCACCGAGCGTTTTACCAGGCTGCGAAGCATTGTGGAGGTCACGCCCAGCTTCTCCGCGATGTCTCCCGCAAAGCGGCCGTCCCGCCCGACCTCCTCATATATCTGCTTCTCCAGCTCTTCGAACTCCTCCTCTGGCATCATCGCCGCTGCGAGGACGTCGGAGATCTCGTACACAGGCCACGAAGCGTTGATATGGAACGAGGTGTAGTAAGTGTGATAGGCCTTTTCAGGGAAAGAGCCACTGGTGCTCTGCCAACGGGTTTCCACCAGCTTCATCTTCTCGAAGAATTTCAGGGCTTCGGCTCCCTCCGGGCCGAATTTGGCCTCCACATCCTTAGCGGTACGCCATCCTAGCGTTACCTCCTTGAGGACCTCCCTCTTTACAGCGGTATCAACGGCACGCAACATCGGTACAAGTTCCGATGGTTCGTTGATAACCTTTATTCTATTCATAGCCCCATAGCCCACCTAATTGGAGTGGCAGAATATAAAGGACTGCTACAGATGTAATGGAGCCATGGGGGCGCAGGACCGTACCGACCACCTCAACCCTTATTAATGGCCTTCCGGATACATGGGGCCATGGGTCTTTGGCAGTACATCGTTGGTCGCAAGAAGAACAGGATCGTCTATCAGTGTGTCTACAACGGAAAGGTCTATGACACCGAGGAGGAGGCCCTAGAGAAATGCTTCGGACCCGTCCAGGCATTCGAGACCAAGGTTGGACGGTTTCCTGAGAACGGCTTCTTCGGCACCGTAGTCTGGTGGGACGAGAAGGATTTGAAGAGGAAAGAGAAGGCGTAAAGCCCTCCTCATCCGCATCCTGCCATCACAATATCACTCAGCAGCGAAGCTGGGGATTGCCCTGATAACGATATTTTTCACAGCATCATGACGATCGACATGCCTATCAGGGGCACGACCACCATCAGGAAGTCATCATCCACCCTCTTGGAGCGAAGAGCCTCCACACCCACCGCTAGAGGGGAGGCGAGAGCTGCCGCACCTAGCACCTGGACCGACGGCGCATAGAACACCAGCAATGTGGCCAGTACAAGGATGAAGTGTGCCACCAATGGGATCCACGGGTACCAGGGTGTCCGCCTCAGGACGGATATCAGGGGGTCGATCAATGCCATTCCCACCACCACAGGCGCCACCAACGACAGTGGGAAGAACAGCATGACGAATGCCAGGCCTATGGCCGCCCAGGCCCCCGCCGACATCCTCGTGGCCTCGTAGCCGCGCAATCCGGGGACGTGGAAGCCGATGACCAGTCGGAGCGCCTCGACCAGCAGGACGATGAGCAATACCGCTAATAGGCCGACCTCCCTTGGCGGTCCGCCACTCCACAGAGGGCTTGGGAGGAAGTAGTAGACCAGGTAGAGAGGGGCGGAAAGATGGATCGCCCTGCGAAGCACGGCCTCCCGATCCATGGCTCAGGATTCCGGATTCGCGGATTAAACACTATCTCCCACTCCATAGCACGATCCATAGCACGAGGCCATGTCGAACGATGGATGCGAGATGTTCCACGTCGGTGCGTCATCGCATCCGCCGAAACGGGTCGGCGTCTCCGATCGAGCGGGTGTGGTCATCGGTTGAGAAGCACGTCGGCGCCCGTTCGCGCGGACGGCCTCCTCGGCCGATCGGCGGAGAATCATCTTAAATAATACTAGCTCCAAAAATTTCTCCTATGTCGAGCGATTCCCCTCCACCTAGTGATAGGCCCGAGGTAGAGGCTCCCTATGTGCCCCCGCCTCCCTACGTACCGATGCAGCGACAACGCCCCTTCGGCGTTACGCTCTTGGCCATCCTGGAGATCCTGGTGGGCATCATCTACCTCTTCGGAGCCCTGGGCTCGTTCCTATTGGCCGCCGTGATCGATGTTCAAGAGATCATAGATCAACTGGGTCAAGAATTCCCCATGGAGATCGTCGAAGCCATTCCCTCCTTCTTCGCGATAGTGGGCATAGCGCTTCTAATAATGGCCATATTATGGTTCGTCGTCGCCTACGGGTACCTGAAGGGAAGAGGATGGGCATGGACGCTAAGCGTGGTCCTGCTGGTCATCTCCATACTGTTCAGTGTGGTGAGCGGCATCCTCACGTTCAGCCTTGGCGGTCTGGCCAGCATGCTTGTCGGCATAGCCATCCCGGTCATCGTCCTGGTGTACCTGTTCCAGCCCAAGGTCAAAGCGTGGTTCGGAAAGGCATGAGGGTCGCGGAGGCGCGATTGTAAGGAGATGGACGTTCAGACCACGCACGCCAGAAAGGCCAGGCCGGCCGGGGTCGGCGTCCTGACGACACTATATGTGCTTCAGGCGCTCCTCTCCATACTTAGCGGAGTTCTGGCGTTAGGCCTCCTTTCCCTGCTGGGACCTATCGGAATGGCCGTAGGGGTGGCCATAGGGATCGTGCTCATCGCCATAGGCGTGGTCCATCTGATCATCGCCTGGGGGTTGTGGAGAGGAAGAAGATGGGCAAGGCTGTTGGCCATCGCCCTGACGATATTGGGCCTTATACCGGACATCGTCGGCTCGTTCACTCTGAACCCCATATCCTTGGTGGGGCTCCTCATCGGTATACTCATCCTATGGTATCTGTTCCAACCACAGGTGAAAATGTACTTCGCCTGAACATACCGGAACATTTCAATCCATAGATGTCGTTCCGGCTTCGTTGACGGAATATCGCCCGCCCCAGTACCATTATGCGCCGATGCCACTCCGGCATAGACCCACTGGCGTCACCGTGATCGCCATACTCAATATCTTGACTGGAGCGTTGCTGCTGCTCGCCTCCATAAGCATGTTCCTCGCCGTGATCCTGGCGGACGACCCGGCGTTCAAGGATATCATGGCATCATACGATGTTCCAGGGTGGATCATCTCGCAGCTGCCCGTGGTCCTGGGAGCCATGGGAGTGGCCTTCCTGACAATGGGCATCCTGGCCATGATCATTTCATTTGGCTTCCTCAATGGAAAAAGATGGTCTTGGTATCTCGCGGTGATATGCGGGTTCCTGAGCATCGGCATGACGGTGACCTCCATACTCCTCACTGGAGGGCTCGTCGACATCCTCTCGCTGGTGTTGGGCATGGCCGTCCCCGTGCTGATAATAGCATACCTGTTCCAGCCAGACACGAAGGCATGGTTCTCCATCAGATAGTGGCATCAAAGGGCGACCCGTGCGACAGGCATCGCCTCCATGCCAGTAGTGAAGATGTGGTTTGAGGAGAGGCCTTCACGTCCTCCGCCTCGACCGCCATGGATATTTTACGACGAAAGATGCCCTCCAGGTCGGAGATGTCGAGGACTTGTTCCGCCCTTGCGCTGGCGGCAAGACGCTCATTTATATGCCGTCACAGCAATCGAGGCCATGGCGAGATAGGAGAATGAAGGGAAACAGCGTCCTGACACGGAAGATCGAGAACGAGATCGAACTGCTCCAACGGCATGTGCAAATGCTGAAGGCCATCAGGGAGAACGAACCGATAGGCATCATCCGACTTTCTGAGCTGCTCGACCACCCCCAGCATAAGGTGCGTTATTCCATGCGCATCCTGGAACAGGAAGGGCTCATACAGCCCTCTCCTGAGGGTGCGGTCACGACGGAGGAGCTTGAGTCGTTCATGGAGCACCTCAAGACCGTCTTGGATAACATGGAGAGGACCATGAAGGAGCTCAAGAAGGAACTTGATTGATCGGGACTCTGCCGGAGACGCGACCATAGGTGTGTCATACGGTGAAGTCGAAACGCAAATGATTAATAGGTGTGGATTATTGTGGTGTCCTGCGCTAAGCCGTCGTAGCTCAGCTGGTAGAGCGTGTGACTGTTAATCCCTTTACCGGGAACGGTCATCACAAGGTCAACGGTTCGAGCCCGTTCGACGGCGCCATCCTTTTCCTCTCACTTATTCTTCATAGCGCTCATACATCGATGAGGCAGTTTACGGTGTTGAGCGCATCGAGCTTGTCCATATCGCCGAAGTACAGCTCGAAATCGAAGATGTTGTAGTTCTCTCGTAGATGGGCAGATGACGTGGCCTTCGGTATCACCGTCAGACCTTTTTGCAATGCCCATCTCAGGAGGATCTGCGCCGGGCTCCGCTCATAGGCGTTGGCGATCTGCAGAACCTCCTTTTCCTGGAGGCAGTTCCCCCGGGTCAACGGACTGTACGCTTCCAAGTGGATGCGGTTATTGGAACAGAACCGCACCAGTTCCCTATCGTACACGAAAGGATTGATCTCTATCTGGTTCACCGCTGGCACCACCCTTGCGGAGAACAATAGCTCGTCCAGCATGGGTACGGTGAAATTGCTGACGCCTATGGAGCGGACCAGTCCCCGAGATCGCAGCTGCTCCAGCGCCTTCCATGTATCAAGATTCTTACCTTCCGAGGGCCAGTGTATGAGGTACAGGTCCACCTGATCGACGCCAAGGCGGCCTAGGCTGTCCTGGCATGCCCTTATCGCGCTCTCATATCCCATGTCGGAGGTTCCCACCTTCGTGGTGAGGAATACCTCGTCCCGGTCTATCCCGCTATCTCGCAGTGCGCGTCCTATCTCCTCCTCGTTGTGATACAATGGCGCAGTGTCGATGAGCCGATAGCCGATGTCCAGGGCCTCCCGAACAGCGCGGTAGCAGGTCTCGCCCCGGAGGCCCCATGTCCCCAATCCTATCAACGGCATCCTGTTGCCATCGTTCAGCTCGACCCTTGCATCGGGAGAGAGTTCTATGTCATCGTTCATGAACGCCTCCTACTCCAACAACAGAAGCCCATTCCACACCGGACGGTCCCTGGGCGGGATCTCGAACGGCAGGCCGGCATTTTTAGCGGTCAGATACACGTCTATACCCATCGCCTCCATGGATGGACGCGAGCGGAAGGGATGGCGACATGCTTTCCCGGACCCTTGTCCGACGCACTCGTCGCAGAGACGACAGGGGCCGCCGGTGAACGCCGCTGCGAACCTGTATCCGAGCCCTAGCGCGTCCGACTCGAGGCGGCCAAGCAGGTCCTGGAACTCTCGTTCGCTCCGGGCCATGCGCTCCTTGTACTCTCCGCTGTCATATATGTCCTCGATGGAACTGCCCTCGAATCTCTTCATGAACTCGGTGTCCATCGGGATGGCGTACTGCACCAGTATGGCGACGGAGTACCGCTCGAGCACGGAGGAGAACGTTTCAGGGTCCATCACATTGGGTGGGCACATGAGGTTGCGCCCATAGTTGGCACATTGCGGCACCATGCATTTCAGCCTGACTCTTGGATCCAGTACCACGTCCCGGGCGTCTAAAGCGGCTGCGGCGGAGGCACCGTAGGAGCATGCCGTATCACAAAGCCTGTCGAGGTCAGCGGTGGAGCGCATGATGATGAAATGAACAGGACGGTATTTGTTAACGCTGTCTAATGCTTCGCTCCCCCTGGAAGGACCGTCGATCGCATCCGATACTGGCGATGGAGGCCAGGCACCCCGCTGGCTCAAATGCGGCAGGCTCCGCCGCGCCTCTCATGATATTTCTGATGATACTCCTCCGCCCGCCAGAACGGTTTCGCAGGGACGATCTCAGTGACAACGGGACGCGTGAAGCGGCCGCTCTTGGTCAGTCGTTCCTTCATCGCCTCGGCGGCCCTCCTCTGCTCCTCATCATGATAGAACACGACCGACCTGTATTGCATCCCGACATCAGGTCCTTGCCTGTTGGGCGTGGTGGGGTCGTGCATGTTCCAGAACGCCTCTAGCAGTTGTTCGTAGCTGACCCGTTCCGGATCGTATCTCAGGTCCACTACCTCGGCGTGGCCGGTGCGGTTGGTGCACACGTCCTCGTAGGTTGGATCCTCCGTCCAGCCCCCCATGTATCCGACCTGTGTGCATACCACTCCCTTTATACGGTCGAACGCCGCCTGAACTCCCCAGAAGCAACCTGCTCCGAAGGTCGCCCTCTTTACCGTCGCGCTCATGATCCACCTCATTACTCCCAGTGAGGCAGGATTACTTATCATTGTCCGACGGGCGTTCCTTCGATGACATCATGGAAAGGGCGGCGTCCAGTTCCTCCGCCCGCCGGGAGCCGAGCAGTAAACGGTCGCCATTGGCAAAGGCGAGCTGCACACCTCTATCGCCGGACACGATGTAGGCCTTGCCCCGGCCGCCATATCTGATGCCGGCCCCGCCGAAGTCCCGCAGAGCGCTGTAGGTGACCACTTCATGCCCGAGCAGCTCGTCCCGAACGATGATGCGACATCTTACATGGAAAGGGAAGAAGCGGATCATGAGGTGGTCACGCTTGACGGCCACGTCCAGGTTGGCGGATAGGAGCGACAGCGGGAACAGTACGCCAAAGACGATGAGCATCACCGCAAGCAGCTCGTCCGATGCAGGGTTCTCGCCCCATGGAACGCCCATCACGAACTGCTGGACGAACGCCCATATCATGAGCGCCTCGATTCCTGCGATGAACAGGACGATCCACCATTGCCGGAAGAACTGCCGCTCGGTGAAAAGAACGTTCGCTCCCATCTGAACGGGCAAGGCTAGCGGCGCACCGCTACTAATGAGGAGCGTTACGGGGAGCATGGAAAAGAAAGGGTTTATATTGAATCCCTCAATTAACCTCACTCCATAGCAAGGGCCCGTAGCTTAGTCTGGTGGAGCGTCAGGCTCATAGGGATCCAAAAGATCCTGAGACACCCGATGGTCGCCGGTTCAAATCCGGTCGGGCCCACCATCATCATTATTTTGACCCGTTCCTTGGGCATAGGTGTCCGTAAGGCCTTGCTGAACGTCATATGAAGGTCGTATGAGGATCGTTCCGAGGACCCAGTGATGAAAAGGTCATGGCCGGTTCCTCACGCCGATCGATGGGCGCCTTCATCTCCCTCATGCTCGGCCCATAGGAGTGCTGGGTGGCCGTACAGTTCTCATCGATGAACATACGGCCGATGTCAGTTCCGGGCCCCTCCGCGGCCCGGGCCGGAAGGACGCTGACCCCCGCCAGTTTGGCGGCCCTGCTTCGCCGGTCCGCGCTTGAGTTGTTTGGAACGGGCCGCATCACCGTGCCTGCCCGCGCACGGCCGGGGCGGGCACGATGCCTTTCCCCGAGCATACTGGGCCGACCTCCTGACCTCCGGCACGGGCTTGCGCACTATCTCCAGCTCCATCGGTTCTATCGGCTTGCCGGTCCGTCTCTCGAAGTCCCTTATCAATTGCATCTCCTCTGGCATGAAGAACGATATCGCCATGCCTTCCGCTCCCGCCCTCCCGGTACGTCCGATGCGATGTATGTAGGTGTCGTGGTCGTTCGGAACGTCGAAATTGACGACCAGGTCCACGTCTTCGATGTCAAGGCCCCGGGCGGCCACATCGGTCGCCACCAGAATGCGGATGGAACCATCCTTGAAGCCCTTCAGGACCTTTTCCCTCTTGTTCTGGGCCACGTTCCCATGTATCGTCCCCGACCGGTATCCTTGGGCGACAAGCCTCTTCGCCAGACGGTCGGCCCGATGCTTGGCGTTGCAGAACACTATCGCCTTGGGTCGGTCCTTGTCAAGGATTGTGGTCAGCGCATCGTTCTTGACGATCCTCTCGGTTACGATGGAGTACTGCTTCGTCAGGTCCAGGACCGGTTCGTCCCGGGAGACCAGAATCTCCTGGGGATCCACCATCTGCCCCATGGCCAGTTTCCTGATGTCCGGGGACATTGTGGCAGAGAACAGCATGGTCTGGCGCCTCTTGGGCACTCGGGATAGTATGTGATCGAGGTCCCGCGCGAAACCCATGTCCAACATACGGTCCGCTTCGTCAAGGACCACGATCGATATCTTGGAAAGGTCCAGGTCCTTGCGGTCCATCAGGTCCCTGATGCGGCCGGGCGTGGCCACCACGATGTCCACGCCCTTCTTAAGCCTGGCGATCTGTGGCTCGATGCCTACCCCGCCGTAGATCGGGATGCTCTTGTGTCCCGTGAAGGATGACAGCTTGTCCAGCTCCTCGTGCACCTGGTTGGCCAGTTCCCTTGTCGGAACGAGCACCAGCGTAGATGGCGCCCTTGCCCCGGCCCTGGTCCTTTCCAGGACGATGGTCCCGTAGGTTCCCGTCTTCCCGGTACCGGTCTGAGCCTGGGCGAACAGATCTCCCCCCTTGAGGCCTTCCGGTATCACTGCCATCTGCACGGGGGTGGGCTCCACCCATCCCATGCCTTCCATCGCCCTGATGATCTCATCGGAGATCTGTAGATCGGTGAATGTCGTCATTTTATCTTCTCGATGAAAAAGAAAACGAACTGCAAAGGTTACAGAATGTTTTGATTTCAGATGGCCGTGGAAGTACAGATATATAAACATGCTTCCCGACGTGGCGGTATGGGGCGTTAGCTCGCAGAGCGACCTCGTTAGACCGGGAGCTTGGACGCAGGCAATACGGCGGCGGCTATCGCAGCGCGGGGGTCATTCCCCTTCGCCGCCTTTCTCCAGAACGTAAAGGTGGCAGATCCCCATGGTCAAGGGGATCGAGCGCAGAACCTTGAAGCCATGCATCTCGTACATCGCCTCAAGAGCATGAGGCGGCGGAAGGTTCTGGACCGAATCGCTCAAGTACCGATAGGCATCCATCTTGCCAGAACGCCATCCGCCGATGGTAGGCAGCACTCGAGTGAGGTAGAACAAGTACACGGGACGGAATATGGTGTTCTGCGGAACCGACAGCTCCAGCACCGCCAGGCGGCCCTTGTCCTTGAGAACGCGCCTCGTTTCATCGAGGAACGCGCCGATGTTCGGCATGTTGCGGATGCCGAACGCCACCATGGCCCGGTCGATGCTGCCATCGATGAACGGCATCCTCAGGGCGTCACCCTGTACCGCCTGGTAGCGCCATCCGAAAGCGCTCTCCCACTTGGCAAGCGCCTCCGACATCATTCCGCGCGAGAGGTCAAGGCCTATCACCGTGCAACCGTAGGCGCGATGGGCGGCGATGGCCAGGTCCCCCGTGCCGGTGGCTATGTCCAGCACGATGTCGTCGTCTCGCAGCGCCAGTTCTTCCAGTGTTCGCTTCCTCCAGCCTACGTCGGCTCTCATCGAGAGCATATGGTTCAGCTGATCATAGGTCGGGGATATGTCGTCGAACAGTCGCCCTATGCGCCGTTGATCCTTGTCCAGGTCCGTTTTCCCAGCCTTGAGCGCCATCATCCTACCAGCAAGAAGGTGATCAACAGCCCGATGGCGACGAACACCTGGGTTCCGAGGATCAATTGCACGTTGGCCTTCTGCCCCTGAAGAAAGGAGGCGGACTTCCTCGGGTCGGTGAACGCCATGCTGGCGGCCTTGAACGCGAATGGAAGTGTAAGCAGCCCAAGAAGGGATAGGGGCGGAAGCATTCGGAGGACCACGAGGAGCAACAGGATGCCGTATACCGAGAAGGTGAGCGCCGCATACAGCCAAGCAGCCCTCTTGGTGCCGAGCCATATGACCAGGTTCCTCCTTCCCCCCATGATGTCCGCCTCTAGGTCCGGGAACTCGTTCAGCAGCAACAGGTTGAAGGTCAGTATGCCCGACATCACCGACAGTGCCAAACAGGGTAGCGTGGGGACAGGATTGTGGACCATGTAGGCTCCCAACACGGGAAGGACGCCAAGACCCAGGCCGGCGGCCACCTCTCCTAGCATGTTCCGAGCGAAGATCTGGGTGTAGAACATCGCGAATACCATTCCCAGCACTACCAGCGGGACAAGGATCAGGTCCGTTCGTGAAACCACGATGACGCTGATGACGGCAGCGATGACGAAGCATCCGATGGCCATGTTGAGCACCTGCCGGGGCGTCAAGAGGCCGGCCTGCAGGATCCCGGTACCGCCGTTGAACATCGTTCTCCGGGTGACCCGATCTATGCCCGTCTTGTGGTCGTAATACTCGTTCAGGGTGTTGACGGTGATGTGGAGCAGTATCAACACCGCGGTGAACAGCAGGAAGTTGATTACATCGAAGTATCCATCGAACAGGGCCAGCGAGCCTCCTACGATGGCAAGGATGACGGGCAGCAAGAGGAACGGAGCCCTGATCTCGACCATCCACACCTTGAGCGACATGCCACCACTGAATGCCTAACCAATATAAACTGATTCGGCATGGAACATTCCCTATCATCGCATGACGGATGGTGGCCGACACGAAACCAGAGAGGAGCCATTATAGATACCTACGGTTTAACGTATCGCACTTCGTTCAGGGGCGATAGGATGAACATTGTCATCATAGGAGCAGGAAGGATCGGCTACAATCTTGCCAGGATCCTCGCCGGCAAGCATTCCGTGATGGTGGTTGAGAGGGACGAGAAGCGGTTCGAACACGTGGTCAACACGCTGGATGTCGGCGCCCTCCATGCCAATGGAGCAAGCCCGCATACCCTGCAAGGCATACTGAGGAACCATGTGGACCTCTTCATGGCAGTGACCGAGAGGGATGAGACCAACATATTCGCCTGCATGCTCGCCAAGAAGATGAGACCGGACCTCATCACCCTGGCCAGGATGAGGGACCTGGATTATACCGAAGGGGATCTCGTCTCCAGTTGCCTGAACGTGGACCAGGTCATCTCCCCAGAATATCTGGTGGCCCGTAAGATGATGCAGATCGCGATGCTCGAGAACGTCATCGACTACAACGCCATTCCTTCCAGAGGGCTGGAGATCGCGAGGTTCCGGATGGGTCACAACCTCCAGGGAATAGCCTCCATACCCCTCAAGCATCTCCAGATCCCAGGTGATTGCAAGATACTGTTCATCCAACGAAACGGTAGGACCTTTGCGCCCACCGATGACGACGTCCTCTTGACGGGGGATGAGCTCGTGGTCATCGCCAAGGAGAACGGCATCGCGGAGTTCAACAGCTTCCTTGGCACGACCAAGTCGTCAAGGGACATCCTGATAATAGGCGGAGGAGTGGTCGCGCAGTACCTGGTATCGATGCTGGAGGAGCTGGAACACGTCTCCATAAGGCTCATCGAGGAGGACGAGGAACGCTGCCGAGAGCTGACTCAGCGTTTTAGCCGCACCATAATCATCAATGACGACGGGGCGGACCCTCTTGTCCTTAGGAACGAGAACGTGGGCATGACGGATGTGATGGTGTGCGCCACCGGCAACGAGGAGAGCGACCTGTTGGCCGGGCTGGTCGGGAAGCATCTAGGGGTTTCGAAGACCATAACATCGTTCTCCAACCCGGATTACAAAGAGATCTTCCAGATGGTGGGCATCGATTCGGCCATCAGCTTCTATGAGGTGGTGGCCAACGCCATAGTCAAGCAGACGGTCCTCGGTCATGACGTCCTGATAATCATGGAAGGCTTCCAGAAGGAGCTGATAAGCGTCGATGTCGGCCGTCACAGCCGCGTCCGTGACGAGCTCATAATGGACATAGACATGCCTCCCAAATCGGTCATCGCCATGGTGCTGACCAAGGAGGGGGCGATAATACCTGAGCCGAACGTCCGCATCCTCGAAGGAGACACCGTCCTGTTATATGCCGACCGCTCTGACAGCGGAGTGCTGGAGAGGCTGTTCAATACCAGAATACCGTTGAGCCCGTGAGAGCGCATCCCATGATGAGAGAGCGAAGGAACAGGGTAAGCAGGGCGATCAGGCACATGTTCCACAGCATGGGTCTGAACCATTACTTCATCCAGGAGAAGATCTCTCGCCGCGGGAACACGGTTGCCTATCTGTTCGGTATCCTGTTCCTGTTCCTATCCATATCCATGCTCGCCCCTCTGGCAGTGGCCTACGTCTATGGCGATGACATGCGGCCATGGATATATCCCATACTTCTCACAGCCCTTCTTGGGATCCCGCTCCTGTTACGCTTCCGACCGGCCGACACGACCCGGCCCACAGAGGCGCTGTTCGTGGTCACCAATGCCTGGCTCATGGTGATGGTCTTTGGTGCCATCCCCTACGTCATCTACGGCATGAACATGGTGGACGCCCTGTTCGAGACCATGAGCGGCTTCACCACGACGGGTGCCACCATAATGCTGAACATAGAGTCGTGGCCAAAGAGCCTGCTTTTCTGGAGAAGCATGACCCAATGGCTGGGTGGCGCCGGCATCATTCTTGTGTTCATCACCATCTTTCCATTGCTGGGGGTGGCCGGCCGCAGCCTGGCCCGCAAGGAGTTCGCCGGCATGGACGTGCAACACTTCTCCCGACGCATCCAGGAAGAGTCGATGAAGTTCCACTACATCTACATCGGCCTATCTGCCCTGCAGTTCCTCCTACTGCTCCTGACCGGCATCGGCGTGTATGATTCGTTCACCGTGATGTTCTCCACACTGTCCACCGGCGGCTTCTCGCCACATACCGACAGCATCGCGTTCTACAACAATCTCGGCGTGGAATGGATAGTCATCATCTTCATGTTCCTATCTGGAACCAACTTCTATCTGCACTTCCAGGCGCTTAGAGGTCGCGACCTGAAGTCCTACTGGCATAATGCTGAGTTCCGCACTTACGCCATCATATTGGCCCTTGCCAGCCTGGCAGGGGTGTTCCTGCTGTGGGGCAACCCCTACACCGATGTATTCGAGGTCATCACCGACTCCACCTTCCACATGATCAGTCTGATGACGTCCACGGGCTTCGCCACCACGGACTACTCGTTGTGGGGCGGTGCGTTGGCCTTCGTGATCTTCATTCTGGTCGTGATAGGAGGAAGCTCTGGATCCACCGCCGGAGGCCTGAAGGTGGTCCGCATCATCCTTCTGAAGAAGTTCATCTCCACCGCCATCTACAAGACCGTTCACCCCAGGGCCATATTCAGCATAAAATTGGACGGAAGAACGCTGACGGAGAGTGTGTTCTCCTCGGTGATGGCCGTCGTCCTATGCTATCTGAGCACCATGGTGGTGGTCTCCGCCGCCCTTATCCTCATGGGCATCGAGACCTCCCAGGCCATAACTGCGGCCATTTCCACCATATCCAACGCAGGCCCTGCGATCGGAGAGCTCGGCCCCCTCGGCACGTACGGCAGCATGCCTGACCTTGCAAAGATCGTCCTGATCTTCGGCATGTGGGCGGGCAGGCTGGAGTTCCTGACGGTGTTCGCTCTGATGACACCGGTGTTCTGGAGGGAGCTGCTCCGATATCGCCGGACCGCAGATGTCAGGCACCATCATCAGAAGTAGTACCAGATGCTGCGGTACTCTTCAACGTCCTCTCCCCTTTCGTGCAATCTCTCCAGATAGTTCAGGATCGGCACGTCGGTGTAGACATAGGTCGGCGCGGTTGTGATGTTCTTCTCCCAGGGATGGAACTCATATATCCTCTCCCCGAGGGGGGATATCATGATCAGGTCATGGTTCTGCCATGCTCGCAGGTGGTTCTTGCCCAGGGCAGGGATGTTGAACACTGGTTCGTCGGTGCGGGACAGGCCAGGAAGCAGACGTGCTTCCTCCTTGCGCTCCTGCATCAGGCGAGCGATCGGGACACGGTAGAAGCTGGTCTCCTCCTTCCCCTTCGTATTGAACGTGTAGTAAGGGTCGACGCCTATCTGCTTCAGCAGCATACGGGTGGCGGCCGTCTCGAATCTCCTGCTGTTCTCTATGGTGAACACTTGCTGGTTATACACCGCCAGCCCTTGCATGCGGAGCTTCTGCACTACCTCCACAGCTTCCGGCGTTATCTCGTAAGGGTGCTCGAAGTGTGTGACCAGGCATAGGTCCTGACCAGGCGGGCGGTGGAACCGGCCGATCGTGGTCACGAACCTGTCCGTGAACCTCATCGGGAGGACGACCGGAAGTCTCGTGCCTATCCGTATACGGCTGACGTGCTTGATGTCTGAGACCTTCTGAAGGAGCTCAACAAGCACATCGTCGTCCATCAAGGCCGGGTCCCCTCCAGTGATGAGCACCTCCGTCACCTTCGGATGCTCCCGGAACCATTGCAACGCCCTTTCGATCTGTTCGTCAGAGGCTAGCGCGTTCTCTGCGCGAGTGACGTTGTCTATCTCCCAGTTCCTCTGGCAGTATACGCAGATCTGAGCGCATGTGTTGTACGGCTTGAGGATGGCGATCATCGGGTATCGCCTGGTGACCAGGTCCACCGGTGAGGTCTGGCCCTCCTTCATGAAGTCAAGGTCCTGGGGGCTCTGCACCCTGGGACTGATGATGGAGTTTACGTAACTGAGCGGGGGGATCACTTGTGCCCTCACTGCATGGTCCCATCGGCGAGAGGAGTCGCGGTCGAAGAGGGACAGGTAATATGGGGTGATGCCGAACGGTAGACGGTTCTCCACGGCCAGGTCGATGGCCTTCACCTCATCCTCCGTCAGATCTACGATCTCCGAGATGGACGCTGAATCGGTGAAGACGTTGCGTCGCTGCCACTGGAAGTCGTTCCAGTCGTCCATGCTCCCTCCGAGCAGATCGAGAATGCGCCGCCTGGCGTCCACCCTCCTCTCCACGACCTCTGGATCGAGTCCCGAAAGATAGGAGTTCATTTGGCTCTCACAGCGTTCAGCCATCATGTCGAGGAAATCAGAGCGGACCCGAGCCCCCTCCCTACCATCATATTCAAGGAAGTTGGGGGCAGAGTCGATCGGGATATCGGCCTTGCCGAGCGAGCCACGGGACAGCATGTATATCTCCATGAACAATGCTCTCCTATCCTTGGGGATCTCTTCCGATCCATCTCTTGCCATCTCGATCAGATAGTACAACGTGCTGTGACCTGACCGCCTTTCGTTTCGTCGAGAGAAGATGTTCTTCAAAATACGTATGCATTGGAGGGCATTGGCCCGCTCCATGCTCTCCATCTCACAATCATAGGAGAATAGCGCCATCTCCCTCTCAAAGAGCATGTGGAACAGTTGCTGCCTGATGCCTTCCATTCCCTGCGATGACGTGAGTATGGAATACATCTCTGGGTCAGACTCCCCGAGATGCTCGAACCGCAGGCTCTGGAGGGGCGATACCGCACCGCTGGCCGGCCGTTCCTGGCCCTCGCTGCCGGGGTCTCGCTGCGCTACGCTGGAATGAGAAGCGTCGTTCATATGATCACCTATGAGCGGGCCCGACCGTGACCTGAAAGTGAAGGGGGCCGCGACCTCGCACTATGTGTATAGACCCGAGGATATAACCCTTATTCGTTACCTATTCGTTCTCCGCCGATGAGGGTTCAGGCATGCCACAGACACCATCCAGATCCATCTTGCGTCGGAACGCCCATGTGAGCAGGGGCGGCGCGATTATGGTGGTCGCCATGGACATGAACACCACCACCGAGAACAAGCCCTCGGTGATGAACGCATAGCTGAGACCGATGTTGGCGATGATTATACCCACCTCCCCCCTTGGCACCATGCCTACGCCCACGATATTTGCGGACGAGCGCCCCATGCTCAGGGAGCCCAGACCGCAGCCGAACCACTTGGTGACTATGGCCAGCAGGGTGAGGATTATCGCGATGACTATGATGGCTCCGAAGGAGGACACATCGACCAGCATTCCCACATAGAGGAAGAAGAACGGCACCAGGAACTGGTTGATCGGGTGAAAGTCCTCCTCGCATGGCCATTTGTCCTTGAACTCCGCGAACACCATGCCGGCTAGGAAGGCACCTATGATTGCGGCGAGGCCCGCGACGGTGGCCAGGACCGCCAGGCCAAGGCATACGACTATTGCGAACGGGAGAGGGGACAGCGCCATGCGCTTCCTTTCCCCGCACTGGAGTGGGCTGGAAGGTCCACGTTGCTCCGCATATCTCCTCCTCAGCTTAGGCAGAAGGATGGACCCGAGGAATATAACCATCAGTACGAAGAGGACGGCCTCGGCAGACACCAGTATGATGTCCAGGATGCCTCCTTCCGACCCCATGGCGACGCCCATGACGATCGCCAGGACTATCATGCCGAGAACGTCGTCTATCACCGCCGCTCCCACGATGATCCTGGACTCCAGTGTCCTTGTGAGGTTCATGTCGCTGATCACCCTGGCGGTGATCCCTACGCTGGTGGCCACCATGGCCGCGCCGATGAAGAGCGCCTCGTTCAGATTGTTGTCGATCGCCATGAACATGGCGAAACCGGCCAGGAACGGCAGTACGACGCCCAGTACAGCGACCTTCATGGCCGTGCCGCCTACCTTGCGGAGCTCACTGAACGGCGTCTCGAGACCTACGGCGAACAGAAGGAAGATCACACCAAGCTCGGCCAGTACCTCGAACAGTCCGAGGTCCACGTCCAAGCTGAGCCATTGGAAGAGGATGGTGTTCGCTATGATGATGCCGGCGAATATCTCACCTATGACCGACGGGACCTTGAGCCTCTCGCAGACCATGCCGGCCACCTTGGCGAAGAGGAAGAGAACGAATATCTGTAGTAACACGGTCTCGATGGAAAGCCCGTTCATGTGCACCCGCTGAGTGGAAAGTTACCCGGATATTTAACCTAAATGGAAACGGTCAAGAGCCTCCCCCGGCTAGACCATCCAGTCATCATTATCATGTGAGGTTGATTAATCGACCTTTAATATCTGGAGCTCCCAAGTTCATTCTACCCTCTAGGGGGAGTGGAGAATGAAAAGGAGCAACGTTCTAATTGCTATCGCGGTAGCTTCCGCGCTGTTGGTCGCAGGGGTGATGGTCATATCCCCTGGAAAGGGGGAGGATGTCCTCCCGGGAAATGATGACGAAGCCGAGCCTCCGGTCGTTCCGGGAAACCTCACGGACCCTATCGCTACGGTCCCGCATCCGATCGGGATCGACGAGGGGGACGCGAAGCTGCATCTTGAGCTGAGCTATCCTGGCCAGGGGGATGGGTCGCGATTCGAATGGAACAAGGAGTATGAGATCGTACTGAGGACATCAGGCAGCGGATGGACGGGACGTACCGTCATCAAGGTCTTCGCCGAGAGGACAGAAGGGATCGGTTCCAAATGCCTGATATTGTCGTACGGAAACGATGTCGCGAAGTGGGAGTCCCACCTGGTGCATGGCATCATCCACCTTAGCACTGACACCTTTGTGTGGATTTCCGACGGGCAGGACGAACGCACCGATTCCTTCAACGTGCTGTTCAATCGCACGGGCACATTCGTCCTGACCTTCCAGGCGTTCGACGCCGATTCCGGTGCGCCTCTATCTGCACCGGTCAGTACCGATGAGATGAACGTGCCGGAGGAAGGCAGGGTGGCCGTCAAGGCGCTTGGCGCGGAGTGGAAGACGATAGGCAATGCCAGTTACCTCGTCGTCCTGATCAACATGACCAATGAATGGAACGTCCGCCACTCGGTGAACATCACCCATCTAGGCCTGTCATACGACCAGGGAACGTCGAAGGTGAGCGAGAGCCTGACCTCGTTCAAGGAGCAAGAACTTGAGCCAGGTGTATCGACGCAGTTCCTGGCATACTTCCCTCTCGATGAGGGCGCTGAAGACGTCGAGCTGATCTATGCCGAGCCTGGGCAACCGCCGACAAGTGTACCTCTCGACCTGTGAAAACCTCTTCTCCTTCCATTTTTTTCATTTGTCGCCAGAGTCTGCCAAATACATCGAGCGCCATAGCGACTGCGATGTTCCCTCACACGCACATCGAACTGAACAACGGCGTCGTCATGCCCTCGCTAGGGCTCGGAACGTACCGGATGGAGCCAAAGCAGGCGAAGAAGGCGGTGTTGGATGCATTGTCGTTGGGCTATAGACATATCGATACGGCGGCCTTCTACGGCAATGAAAGGGCGGTGGGGGAGGCCATCAAGGAGAGTGGCGTCGACAGGGACGATGTTTTCGTCACGACGAAGGTATGGAACGACGATCATGGCTACGATAGGGCCAGGGAAGCGTTCCGGAGAAGCTTGAAGATGCTTGGGATGGATAGCGTCGACCTCTATCTCATCCACTGGCCCATGCCTCCCCGGCTGGAGACATGGAGGGCGCTGGAGTCCATATACGAGGAGGGGGGCGCCCGCGCCATCGGCGTCAGCAACTTCATGCCCAGGCACCTGGACGAGGTGCTGGAGCACGGCTCGATCGTTCCCGCCGTGGACCAGGTGGAGATGCATCCGTTCCTTCAGCGCAACGACGTGCTGGAGAGATGCCGCCGGAACGGCATCGCCGTGGTCGCGTTCAGTCCCCTTGCCAGGGGCAGGTGGCTGGACGACCCTGTGATCGTGGACGTCGCATCTAGGAATGGCGTGACGCCTGCCCAGGTGATGATCGGGTGGTGTCTTAACCGGGGCGTCGGCGCCATCCCCAAGACGACCTCCAGGGAGCGGTTGAAGGAGAATATGGACTCGCTAGACCTAGTCCTGTCGCCGGAGGACATGGCCGTCCTGGATGGACTGGAGCGTAACTCGCGCACGACCACCTGGGACCCTCACGAGATGCTATGAGCGATTGCCGGGGCACAAGCAGATATATCCTCACCGTCATGACGTGATGTGGCGTCCCTGACCTCATTGGACCAGATAGTGCTCGTTCTAGGGTATATCGTGCTAGTGGCCGCCATAATCATACTTGTTTACGCATTGCTGATCTTCACCCTGACCATGGTGTCCATCCGGAGAGGGCGCTTTTACCTCCCAAGGCTCGTCAAACCTGGGCTCATCGTGGTCGAGGGCCTCCTTCGCTCCCTGTGGAAGGCGATGCGGCTGGACGATAGGGAGCTGACATCCTTTGCCATTCGATTGCGGAACCAGATGAACCATGGACGGTTCTGCGCCGTCCCCATGGAGCAGAGGGCCATCTTCCTCCCTCAATGCCTTCGCTCCGCGGACTGCCCGGCCGACCTGACGATAGAGGGCTTGAGATGCAAGCGCTGCATGCGCTGCGACATCGGGAGGGTCATAGACCAGCTGGAGGAAGGGGGGCGGAAGGTGTTCATCGTCCCTGGCTCCACGTTCGTAAGACGGATGGTAAAGAAATACCGTCCCGGCGCCGTCGTGGGAGTGGGATGCCTGCTCGAGGTCAAGGAAGGCCTGGAGATGGCGGACAGCATGGACATGGTGGCCATGGGAGTGGTGACGTCCAAGGATGGATGCGTGGAGACGACCATGGAATGGGACAAGCTCCTCGAGGTAGTGAACCTCGTTCCAGGAGACCCATTGACAGCAATTAGCTTAGCCCCGTGATGCCATCATGACCACGATGAGCGGCGATCTTAGGGAACGGCTTGGGGCGAAGTGCGAGATGATGGACATCCCGCTCATGGGGGTCGCGCCAGCGGAGAGATGGGACGAGGCGCCGTTCAGCCCATGGGTTCCCGAGGACTTTCGACCCCGTTCGATCTGGCCCGAGGTCCGTTCAGTGGTCGTCATCGGCCTCCCCGTTGACCTGCCCATCGTGGAGACCGCCCCGTCCATCTATTACCATGAACTGTACAAGACTGTGAACACGCTGCTCGATCAGTCCGCCTATCGCCTCGCTCGCTTCCTTGACCGGAACGGTCATCCATCCATATACATCCCCCGTGACGGATATGGCTCCCTCAGCGTGCTGAAGAGCGATCCCTTCGCATTCTTCTCCCATCGGCACGCCGCATACCTTGCCGGCCTAGGCAACTTTGGCGTGAACAACATGCTGCTGACGCCTTCTTACGGGCCCAGAGTGCGGTTCACCTCCATCTTCACCATGGCGGAACTGCCCGCTGACGAGATCATGAGGGGGGACCTATGCACCAGATGCATGCGCTGCTCCCGATCGTGCCCGGCGGGGGCGATAGATGATGCGGACTATCCTGAAGGCCTCACGGACAAGGATGCATGTACATCATACAACGCGTCCCTCGCGAAGCGGCATGCATCTCCTTGCGGATGGTGCATCAGGGTATGTCCGATAGGTCAGGACCGCGAGCGCTTCGATCGCGGACAGGCAGGGCTGTACGAGAGGGATGAGGTTCGGCCTGAACTGCATCGTGCATGGAAGCACGTGCGCTCGCATGGCAGCGAGCAAAGCTAATTATCCAGGTAAGCGTGGGGTGGGGCATGAGCTCCGAGGAGGCGTTGGCGGACAGGTTCCGCCGTGCGCTGTACCTGTACATGTCGGAGGCCAGAGACCTCGATCACGAGGACGAGGACCGGACGATCGCAGCATCGCTGTCCCTCCTCAATCGGACCTTGGCCGAGTTTCTGGGTGGCAAGATAAACCTGGCAACGCTGAAATACCGCATGGACAACATGTTCGTGGAAACGGGGTGCTCCTTCCCTCCACGCGATGTGGTGGACACCCTTAGGGAGGCCGTGCTGAATATCGATGTGGATGAGATAACCTCGGTGATCGCGACACTGGGGGCCATGCCGGAGGACCTCGTCGATGCTAAAGGGCGGTTGCTTGACGCCGAGGAGTTCGTTGAAGTACAGTTGTCGAAGGGTACTGTCGGGCGTTCTTTCGCTTTCGAATTCCCCGCCCTCCTGATGTGCCTGTGGCATGTCCAGGCCCCGGGCATGTGGCCCCTACGCTACGGCCCCCTGGTGGACAGGCTCAACAAGGAAGGCCTGATGAGCAAGGGAGACCCTCCCCAGGACATGGTGGACTACATGATGTCGGTACGGCACCTGGAAGAGGCTACGGCGGCTGGCCGCTACGACCTTGGCCGTCTGCTACCGCTGATCGATGAGGATCTCCCGACGGAGGAGGAGTGCGTCGAGGGAAGTGCGAGCCAAGGAAAAGCATCCTTGGATGCCGGGGAATGGGACCGGGCCCTTCGTTGGTACGACCTTCTGCTCGCATTCCGGCCTGGCAACGCGGAGGCGCTGTTCGGGCGCATCGCCGCCTACGAGGGCAAGGGGCTTCGGATGATGGCGCTTGCCGAGGCGGAGGCGCTGGTCGAATCGTTGCCAGAGGACCTGGCGGCTCACCGCAAGCTTCTCTCCCTGTACAAGGAGAGGAGGATGATCCCTGAGCACAACCGAGAGGTAAGGAGATTCAGGGCGATCATGGAAGGCCGACGCGGCGAGCTGGAACGTTAAGGGGACGGGGCCCTCTGGATCGACACCATCGATCGGGCGACTGCCGTTCGTTAATGATGCCACGCGTCACATGAGCGTATGGAACGTCATCTCGACCCCCATTGGCGATGGATGGCCGAGACCTAGGCCCGATGGATAGGGTTGATGTACTATCCCGACCGATTAAGGGACGGTGGCCCCTTGCAGAAGCTTAGGATGGAGTCCCTCACCGACCTGGTGTTCGGTCTTGCTCTTGCCCTCTCATCCATAACGCTCATCATCCGCGCCGATGAAACGGTGGGGGAGATCGTTTACAGCCTGTTCTGGTTCTCCTTCAACTTCATCATCCTCATCAGCGTGTGGTTTGCCTACTCCACACTCCTGGAGAACATACGGATAGAGACTCCCGTCGTGCTCTGGCTCAACGTCTTTCTTCTGTTGCTCGTGTCGATGGAGCCATACGTCCTCAATCTCATGGCCTTCACCGAGGATCCCCAGGGGTTCGGAGGCCTCCTTGATTCCACCTCCTCCCTGTACGGGCTGACGCTTGGCGGCATCTGGTTGATCATGGGAGCGCTATATCACCAGGCAGCCAAGGGAGGAGGGTCGGCATTGACGAGGCAGTTGCGCGATGACCGCCTGGTCGATGCGGCCATATTCCTGCTGTCTGCGGCACCGGTGTTCTGGGACATCGAACTCGTCGACGTCCCGGTGAGGTTCTGGATGTGGTTCCTGACGATACCTGTGGGAGCGGCCCTGTCCGCCACCAGGAAGGTCAGGGAGAAGAGAGGTGAACGGACAGCCTGAGCGAAGGGCGCTCGCCCCAAGGTGGCATGTCGATTCGTTCAACGTCGTTCACCGGGGTCATGCGGCCCTGACGCGATGACCCACGGCATCATGGATACGGCTGGACGTTCTGCATCGATGTTCGGTTCGACTCCTACGTCCATCCGCCCGATTCACGATGTGACGCGGTCGCGGACCGCATCCCGGCCCATACCATGCCCAGAGGCGGGCAATGGATGATGCGAGATGGAGAACTCATCTCACAAGTTCGCTTATCGGTCGAGCGGGCCGGCGGCCCTTGCGTTTACTGACGTAAACGTTGCGGCCTTCCTTGTGAAGCGTGAAGAGGTCCGGATACTCTTCCAGGAACTCCCTCAGGCCGCTCTTCCCCAGGCTCTTGAAGTCCAGGTCGGGAGCGATGCGCTTGAGTTCCTTGCTCATCTGGGGAAGGAACGCGCGGCCGTTGTCCTTCACGGTCGCCTCAAGGGCCTTGGTCGCCAGTCGGACCACTTCCATCGGCCTCAGTTCAGGCTCGGGCGCCAGAGGCGCCATCTCCGCCGGGGCGGGATCCTCGGCCGAGACTATGACCTCCGGAGGCATTTCCTCGTGCTCGTCCTTACTGTCGACCAGCCGGACCAGCATGCTTTTCCCCTTGCGATTGAGCATGAAGTGGGACGGCAATGCTTCCAGAAGATGGGATATCTTCTCCTTGCCGTAGATGGTGCTGTCAAAGGACGGGTCTATCTTGCGTGCCGTCTTGAACAGCTTGAAGGTGTCGACCCACCCATCGGACGACCTCTCTGCCATCTCATACGCTTTCTTGAGCAGGTCCAGGGCATCCTCTGGGGGCTTAACGCAGGTGCATTCGCCCGGAGCGACCTCCGTCTGCTGTTCTTTCTCCAGCCTCTTCTCAGCCCTCTCTCCCTTCCTCTGAACGTAGATGGCGCCACGGTCGAGGCGTTCCACCTCGAACACGTCGTCCAGTTCCTCGATGAGGTTGAGGAGCGATGATTTGCCATAGGTACGGGTGTCGAAACCAGGATCCAGGCGGCGCAGCGCGGCACCGATGTCCCCGTTGAGCGCTCTGCCATCGTCGTTCACCGCCGAATCGAACGCTCTGTTCAGCAGTTCCAATGCATCCCTTACTGGTCTCTGCTTGCGCTGCCCGCGGGAGCGGTCCTTCTCCTTCTCCTCCGTCCCGTCCGCCTCGTCGTGCTCCTTCCCGAGGTTCTCAGTGGATACGAACACATCGCAGGCGCGGCGGAAGGAGTCGTGGGTATCCTTCTTGCCTATGCCGATGACGAACAGGCCATGCTCCCTGATCTTAATGGCCAATGAAGTGTAGTCGGAATCACTGGAAACGATGACGAACCCCTTTACGATGCCATCATGGAGTATGTCCATGGCGTCGATGATGAGCGCGATATCGGTGGCGTTCTTTGTGACGTGTCGGTTTGAAATGTTGGGGAATTGCTGATAGGGCGTGAGAGCATACTCCTTCAATTTGGCCTTCCAATTGTTGACCTGCCCTCCTCCCGTCCAATTGCCGTATACCCTGCGGATGATGACGGATCCATACTTGGACGCTTCCGCCAGCATCTCCTCGATAAGAGTGGCCGATGCGTTGTCCCCATCGACCAAGAAAGCGAGCTGTCTGTCCTCGATCCTTTTCTCGTCCATCAAGACGTCTCCAATAAGTACTATCCATCTCAAAGCTAGGTGTTATAATATAGTTTTGCTAGGTCATTGGACGCTTCCGAGACGGACTTTGGATGCGTCACCATGGCCTTGCCCCGCTCTCCCTCACCGCCCGATTGTATTCCTTCACCGTGCGGTATGCATCGTACACCTGCCATGCCCAGATGGCCGCAGCGACCGCGACCGTGACGATCAGGAAGAACAAGAGGAGAAGGGCTGCCACCACGATGAATATGGCCGCGCCCTGGGCGAAGCGTCGGAGGTACACGTGGCCAAGGCCAGGGACGAGTACCGCCAAGACTATGGCGAGCGGAACGCTCTTCTCCTCCACCTGAGCTAGCTGCCAGGGCGGCGGGGAAGGGTCGGGGATGCTATATGCTCGAGGAGCGTCAACCTCATCGGATATCGGCGTGGATGGCTCCTCGGTCCTTCGCGATGGATTCATGGTCTGACACATCTCGGCGACCAAACTAGTGTTGGCCAGGATATTCATTCTTGCGGCATTGTTGATAAGGATTATGTCTGTCCTCTGCTTAGTGTCGTAACATGGCGCCCGTTCTCAGCATCGTCATCCGCAACTACCGCCGTTTCAGGGGGGAGATAGAGCTGCCCCTGTCAGGCGGCATGGACGTCATACAGATCCCGCCGGGCATGGGAAAGTCCAGCGTAGCAGAGGCAGTGGCATGGTGCCTTACAGGAGTGATGTCAAGGCCCGACGTGATCAACGTGGAAGCGTTGGAGGCAGGCGAGGACACCATGGTATCGCTCACGTTCTCCGATGCTGACAACACCGTGCTGGAGCGCTCCATGTCACATGTAGCGGGGGTCGGCCTGATGGAAAGGCCAACGGTCCGCCCCGTCGGGTCCTTTGAAGAGAGACGGGAGCAGTTGTTCCCATCCGCGTGCATCGACTCCAACATCATATCCGGGGCGTCGATCGGAAGGGTCATGCAGGGGGAGCGGACCGGCGGGGAAAGGGCGTTGGAGCAGATGAAGGGCTGGATGGCGAGCGATGCGATCCTTCGATCGTCCATGGAGGCGACGTCCCTCTACCTGTCCATGGTCAGCGATCCAGCCGTGTCCTGCCTCATCTTCGACGAACGCGGACGCCTTGGCGTACAGTGCGATGGGCCGCCTTCCATAAGCATCGAGGAGTATCGCACCATCGTGCTCGCATCGGCATTGGCCTTCGCCAGAGAGAACTGTCCTGGTTCTCCGGTGATACTCGATGAGCCGTTCAAGGAGCTCGGCGAGCAGGCCGCGTGGCGCGCGGCAGAGGCCGTGGCAGAGTTCATGGACGGCCACCAGCTCGTGCTGCTGCTTTCCGAGCAGAACGAGATAGAGGCCCTCAGGTCCACTGGCCGGTTGAGGAAAGAGCTCGAGATCATGGGGTAGGGAAAGATTGAATATAATCACGGAGCGCATAGCGGTGTAGGTGAGTTTTTGGGCGAAGGGTTCAAGGTGATCGGTCCAGAGGAACTCCGCGGATTGATGAAGGAGATAGAGGAGGGGAACTGCCTCTTGTTGGACGTTAGAGAGCGCCAAGAGTTCGAGTCGGAGCATATACCGCTGTCGATCCTCATGCCCATATCCGAGATCGACCACCGGTGGCAGGAATTGGACCCTTCGATGAGGATCGTGCTGTACTGCGCTTCAGGACGCAGGAGCATGAGAGTGGCCGATTTCCTCGCCAAGGCAGGGTTCAAGGACATCAGCATCCTAGAGGGCGGATTGAAGCGCTGGAGCAGGGAAGATGGCACCTTGGAGAGAAGATAGGGTAGAGGAGATAATATGGATCGAAGGCGAGGAGCGTCCTGCTGACGGTATGAAGTATAGGGCTTATGCATCTGCCATCATCTGCATCGGCTGGCTGGCGTTCTTCCTATTATGGCTGTTCTTCGCTGCCGACGAGCTTAGCATATACCGGAACATTGCCATCATATTCCTCTCGCTGGTAGTGGCGGCCGCCCTTCTGGGCGCCCTATGGGTCACCTATGGCATGAGCATCGGGATGCGGTATGCTCCTCAGATGGCGGAGGCGCGGGAGTTCCGGACCATTCGAGGCCGGATCATCGCCACCACTGCGCTTTGGAGCGCGTGGGCGGCCCTGATCATCATATGGCTGTACTTCTTCGCCGACGGCCTGTCGGGATATCAGAACGTGGCCGTGTTCATCATCTCATTGATCGTCGCGACCGTGGCGTCCTCTTTGCTATGGAGGCGGTACATGGGAAGATGGTGATAGCGTCGTCGCTACCCTCCCTTCACCATCGACCGCCATATCACGGCCCCTCGCGCGCTGACAGGGGTCGTCGTTTGGATCACACTAGCCGCACGATACGGTCCCTGGCAAGGCGGGCTGGGTCGAACATCGAGGGCGGGAATAGGGCACCGCGCATCTGCTGCGCCACCTTCCACCCCCCTGCCAGGGAGGCAAGGAGGCCGATGCCGTTGCACCCGAGGTTGTACAACAGGCTGGGATTGCCAGGGTCAGGACCGACAAGCCTGATGCCGTCCGATGTGTATCCCATCAGCCCGGTCCATTCCATGTCCCGCTCATCATAGCCTTCCAGCGTCTCCCTGGCAAAGGCGTCGATCCTCTGATATGCGTCTGGACCGTAGTCCCGTCCTGCATCATACCTCTCTCCCGGCGAGAG
>LFRW01000034.1:0-10129 GCA_001512965.1 Methanomicrobia archaeon DTU008 | reverse complement strand
AGTAATAGTTGTTCTCGGCGCCGCGGAAGAACGCGGCGGTTCCAGGGCGGCCGTCCCCGAACCTTCCTACCATGAAGGCCACCACTCCCCTCACGTTTCCGACCTATACGGGCACCTGACAGGCCTCGATCCCCATTCCCAGATATCCATTGGTGCACAGGACGACGTTGTCGGCGATCACAGTGCCACGCTCGGTGGAGGCCGCTACCTCATCCCCCAGGCGGAGCCTTCTCACCCGGCTTTTCTCATATATCCGGAACCGGTCCGGGTATGTGGAAAGAAGGTGCTCGGCCATGGCCTCCGTCAAGAGGGTGGCGTTGAGCACCCCTGACGGGGCGCACAGTGCGGCGACATACCGCCTGTCGATGGTACCCAGAAGATCTGCCAGGCGATCGGCGTCCACCTCCATCGCCCCTTCAACCGGGCCAGTCATTTCCTTGACCACCGCGACCTCCGTCCGGGCCGCCCCGACGGCCTTCCACCTCTCCATCTCCTTGATGAGTGAGTGAGCGGTCTCCGGCGAGTCTGTCGCCGCGACCCCTCTCACGCGCAGCAGGTCCCCATGTCTGCCCGTGCTCTCCAGCACCTCCTCCAGACGCTCCCATCCAGACTGGATCTCCCGGTATCCCTGGGCTACCTTCTCCTCGCCCAGCTCACCGGCGATATCGTCGAACCTTCTTTCCATGGCGGCGACGGCCTGACCGGCGTTGTGGCCGGTCGCCCCGTGAGCGACCAGGTCCGCCTCCAGCAGCACGACCTCCCGGTCGGTGTCCCTCAGTACATAGAAGGCCGTGGCGAGGCCGGCGATGCCGCCCCCTATCACGATCGTATCGGCCGACTCGTTGTCCTCGAGCACCGTGGCTGGGCGGTCCCTCTCCAGCTGGAAGATCCACGGAGAGCCTTTCCAGACGGTCATGGGTTGGAATCTGAGGCGGCGTTATTTAACCATTAGATAAGGAAGAGCCCTCGATCACGAGCATGCTCCAGAGCCCTCATGTGCTCCTCGCGGGAAAGAGGCCGGTGCAGCTCGGGATGCTCATACGCCCGATGCTCGGGCCGATACTGGTCCATGAGGTTGACGGCCGCACCGGGCAGATTCTCGGCCAGCCAGTCGATGAGCGGCAGGGTGCAGCACTCCAGGTGTCCCGGGAGCTGGAGATGTCGCACCAGCACCTCGCCCTGCGCCGCTGCGATGATATGGTTACGGCGCACCACCGCCGAATAGTCCGGCGCGCCGCACAAACGCCTCGCACAATCGTCATTTCCGAACTTCAGGTCGGTAAGGTATACATCGATCACGCCGTCCAGCAGATGCATGGAGCTCTCCTCGAGATACATGTTGGAATTCCATATCTGGGCTATGTCCGCCTCCATCATGCGCAATACCTCCAAGACGTACGGCAGCGCCGGGATGGGGTCTCCGCCCACCCAGTTGATGTTCTTGATCCCTTTCCTTTCGGCGATGGCGTCGAGGTCCTTCGCAAGCTCCTCTGCCGACGGCTCCGCTCCGCGATCGGGCATGGTGCTCAGGTCATAGTTCTGACAGAACGCGCAGCGGAGGTTGCAGCCAGCGAAGAACACCGTGTACGATGGCACCAGAGGCGCCTCCTCCCCAAGATGCGTGAAGGCGCTGACGACCCTTGGGCGCGTGACGCCGCACCTTCCCCGACGGCCGGATTCACGGTCCGCACCGCACCTCCACGGGCATAGGGAGCACGAGTTCATGTGCGACCGGGCAAGGGAGGCCTTGAGGTCCAGCAACGACGGGGCCATGGGAGAGATGGCATCATCGGATAAGGTGCGGGAGCGCTTGACCGCTGCCGAATGCTCCTTCCACCGCCCCTCAAGGGAGGAAGGGACATCCACTCCTATCGACCTTGCAGCGAGATAGCGCGGTCTGGCGGCACCGCTGACGATCTGCAGGTATCGAGACAGGGGTTGCATCGATGCTTATCCTCCCATCACAGGGATAATCCTTTTCGCTCCTACGGACGCGGATCGCACGAGCAGTACCGCGGCCTTTCTCGCCGTGGCCGCACATTGGTATGTCACCTCCATCCAACGTCATCCGTTCGATCGCCATCCTCCGCCTCATGGATCAGACGCTCGATCGCCTGGGCAGCGATGCTGGGGACTATCTCATATCCGATGCCGTTGCGTCCCAGACGGGCCGCCGCCACCAGGGTCGTTCCGCTCCCGCAGAAGGGGTCGAGCACCTTCTCGCGTCTGTAGCTGAACGCTCGGATGAGGCGGGACGGCAGCTCGATGGGGAACGGAGCCACGTGGGAGCGCCGGTCCCCGCTCCCCTCGGGGGACATCTGCCAGATGTCTGAGTTCTTCAAGCTCAACCAGAAATCCCTGTCTAGGCGGGAGGCCTCTCGGTCCTCGAGAGAGACATGAGCGTACTTGTTCACCCGCCCCATCGTGGGCTTCTCCAGCTCCAGGATGAACTCGTGCATGTTGTTGAGAAGGATCCCTCCGGGATATGGATAGGTGCCTAGGGGCGCACGTACCCCGTTGGTCTTGTGCCACACGATGTCGCGCTTGAAGATGAACCCTATGTCTTCGCATAGGTCTATCGTCCTCCCGACAAGGTTCAGGGTCCTGTACGCTCCGCCGTCCAGACGCACGGGCAGGTTCATAAGGTTTATGAAGGCCCTCCGTCCTGGCTGAAGCACGCGGAAGACCTCTCTCCAAACGACGGCTATCCGCTGGAACCATTCATCCATGGAATGAACGTTGCCAAGGTCTCCGTCCACGGGCGGGGACGAGTACATCTTGGCGTTGAAATAGGGAGGTGATGTCACCACAAGGTGCACGCTCTCGTCGTCGACCTCCCTCATGGAAGAGGCGTCGGCACATATCACATCCTGTACCGTGCCTCCGACGGACAGCCTCGAGCATCGTGGCGGCATGGCCGTCGTTCCATCCGACGCAAGGGGCCTCAGATCGGCAAGCTCGAACCGCTGCTGCCCGCTGGATGCTATCTGCACCGGGATCTTCTTCTCACGAACCAGACGATGGACTTCATCCACTGTGGTCCCAAGGAACCTCGCGGCTTCCACGGCAGAGAGGTAGCGCCGGGCGCGGTAGTCGGGACGACCTTGCTGCGTCCAGTCAGCCACGCCACGGAACTAGGCACCCCGCCATTGTTAAGCCTTTGCGGCATGCGCGAAGGGAACCTGTCCTGCCTGCTCAGCCGTATCCGTCCGGCTCGTAGTCGATCCTTCCTCCGGGTGACGGGCAAGAGCGGTGACGGATCACGTCCCGGACAGTGTTCCGTATGATGGTCGCGTTCGTGTCGCCCACTATCTCCCCCAGGAACCGTTGTCCGCAGAACAGCTGGATGGTGGGCGTCACCATGACGCCGCGCTGCAGCGCGAGGTCAAGGTTCTCCTCCGCGTTCACCTTGGTGAACACCGCCTCCTCCTTCAGCTCCCTCGATAGCTCCTCAAGCGTGGAGGCAAGTTGCTGGCAGGTAGGGCAATTTGTAAGATAGAACTCCACGACCACTACCTTCTCGGTGGTCCTGAGCAACTCCTCCAGAGAGAGCCTGTCAAGATCCTGGACATCCGCCTCGATGGATAACCGCCTTTCCATGGTTCCTCCTCCAGTCGTTCGAAAGAGGGGAGCGGACAATCTATAAGACTTCACCACGCTGCATATGCATCCAACATAGCCCCGCCCGTCAGGATGGCGGCCTCCCCTCACCGCGCGGGAGGTGTTCGACGCGATACTGGTGAGCAGGGAGATCGACCGAGAACACATGAACGGTGGGAGCCGTATCGGGGGCGGAATATTCAGGCACCATGCTTATGGTCTGGGTCGGACAGACCTCCACGCATGTGTTGCAGGCTATGCATCGATTCCGTATTATCGTCTGGGTCTTTGCCTCCTTGTCGGTGATGATGGCGATCGTTGGGCAGCTTCGTTCACAACGGCGGCAGAAGATGCATCTGCTCATGTCCCACAGTACGCGTCCGCGATTGGTGTCGGGAAGGTCCGCACCGCCCTTCGGATAGGATGTCGTGAAAGGGCGACGGAACAGATTGCGGAAGGAGGATGTCAGCATCGACATGTCATCACCGGTCCGTGCAGCATATGCAGGGGTCCAACGACACCGTGATCACGGGCACATCGGCAAGCCGGGCGCCAGGCAACATGGCCTGGACGGCAGGCACGTTGACGAAGGCGGGCGTACGGATCTTGACCCGGTCCAGCTGCAACTTCCCTATGGCCTTTACATAGTACATCAGTTCTCCGCGCGGAGCCTCCACCCGGCTGATGCCTTCTCCGCTTGGATGTCCCTTGACGCTCAGGACCACCGAGCCTTCCTTGAGCAGCGGGAGGCACTCCTCGATCAGGTCCACCGATCGCAGGCATTCGTCCATCCTGACCATGGTGCGGGCGTAGCAGTCGCCCTCCTCCCTTACCACTGGCCTCAATCTCACCCTGTCATAGGCGGCGAAGCCGTCCTCTCTCACGTCCTGCGCCACCCCTGACGCCCTGGCAACAGGTCCGACCACGCACCAGTCGATCGCCTGCTCTCGCGTGAGCTTGCCGATCCCCTTGGTCCTCTTCACAAAGGTGCTGTCCCGGGAGAAGATGGCATGCAGCTCCTCCAGCCGGGGACGGAGATCGCTCATCACGTCTTCGATGCGCCTCTCCATGGCCGCGTCGATGTCCCTCTTCACGCCCCCGATGACGTTGGTGCTATAGTGCACCCTGTTCCCGGTGATCTCGTTGACCAGGCGCATGACCAGCTCTCTTTCCCTGAAGCATTGCATGAACAGGTTCTCGTATCCTACCACCTCGGCGATGTGTCCCAGCGCAAGGAGATGGGATGTGATCCGCTGGCACTCCATGGTGATGGTCCGAATGATGCGGGCCCTTTCGGGGACCTCCACACCATAGATGGCCTCGACCGTCTGACAGTAGGCTGCGGAATGATGGTTCGAGCATATCCCGCACACCCTCTCCACCAGATACTGTGACTTCTTGTAGTCGAGAGACAGCGCGTGCTCCATCCCACGATGGTTGTAGCCAAGATTGAGCGTCGCCCCCACCACTCGCTCCTCCTTCAGCTCCAGACTGACGTTGAGCGGCTCCAGGAAAGCGGGATGCTGCGGTCCTATTGGGATGATGGTCGTTCTGCTCATGTCCCCTCCTCCGACCGTTTGCGCAACGGCGCCTTGACGCTCTTGCCCGGAACGAGCAGCAGGCCGGGCTCCAGGCCCTTGAACCTCATCCCCAGCAGGTCCATGTTCTCCCTCTCCATGTTGGTGGCCCCGGCGTATATGTCCGATATGCTGTCCACCTCCTCCTCTGCCTCGACCACGAAGCGCCGGTCCTCCACGTCCCCGTTCCTGTCGAACAGATAGATGAGTTCGATGGTCCCGTCCCCACGGTCCACTCCGACGATCGTTATCAATCTCGCGCCGCTTGCCCTCATCTGATACGCCATGCCGCGTATGTCCTGATGGGGCTTCCCGCCATTACCTTCGCTCATCCCTTCACCTCTCTGGCGGCCCGGGCTTTCTCCTCCCACATCGAGAGCGCCTTGATGAGGCCGTCTATCAAGGCCTCTGGACGGGCGGCACAGCCTGGCACGTACACATCGACAGGTATGACCTTGTCGACGCCTTGGCAGACATTGTAGCAATTATGGAACGGCGCCCCGGTGCTGGCGCAGTTTCCGCAGGCCATCACCAGCTTTGGCTCCGGCACTTGTTCGTACAGGTTACGAAGCCGGTCCTCGCACTTCTTCGTTACCGGTCCGGTTATCAGCAATATATCGGCCTGTTTGGGGTTAGCCCGGTTGACACCGCCGAAGCGCTCCACGTCGTATCTCGGCGTTAGCAGTGCCCATACCTCCAGGTCGCATCCATTGCACGAACCGGTGTCGAAGTGCAATATCCACGGCGATCTCACCCCGATCCTGTCCAACAGTCCCATCAGATCACTCCGGTCAAGTATGATACGACGAGGTTTACGGCGATCAGTCCCACCCCCGCTGTGAGCATGAACGACACCATCCTCCTTCTGGTCAGGCGGGCGGTGATGTTATCTATCACTATGGCGGCGAACAGCAAGGCGAAGGGCAGGATCAACTTGAACGCCACGTCGGTGATGGCACTGTCCCCCCATACGAAGAGCGTGGCGATGCCATATACGAACGCCAGCTGATACCACCTACCAAGTTCCAGCACCGCAAGGTAGGGGCCGGAGTACTCCACATAGGGTCCGGTAGCCAGTTCCTGATGGGCCGCGGGGATGTCGTATGGGGATTTCTCCAGCAGGATGACAAGTACCGGCACGAGGGCCAGGAGGGCCAGGGGAATGCGGCCAAGGAGGTCTCGGGACACCTCGCCAGCCAGAAACGAGCCGTTGACTCCCACCGCTATGATCACCAGGAACAGAACTGGCTCATATGCTAGAAGGGCAAGCAGCTCGCGGTTCGCACCCAGGTGGGAGTACGGCGACGGCGTTGAGTATGCTCCAAGGACCAGGAAGACCGCGCCCATGCTGCTGATGAAGAAGGCCACGACCAGATCCCCTCCCAGCGCGAACAGCCCGAAGGCCGCCGCCTGGAATGCCAGGCAGAACACCGCGAACATTCCTTGCAGGTCGCCCAGCACAAGGGGCCTCTTGCTGAACAGCTTGGCGATGTCATAGAAAGGCTGAAGCAGGGGCGGCCCCCGGCGATTCTGCAAACGGGCGGTGATCCTGCGGTCCAGCCCCATGCTCAACCCCACCAGCAGGGGGCCGATGATGAATATGGCGATCGCCAGAAGGACCATCACAGCACCTCCAGGACCATTGGGACGATCAAGAGCATGGCGATAAGCACGATGCCCACCGCGTTCTCGATGCGCGTAGCCTGGTTGACCCATTCTTCCGACAGGTGATATGCTCCTCCGGCCTGGAAGCTTACCACCTCCCCTCCGCCATAGGCCACGGTGACCCTGCCCCTAGGTCGCCTGAGCAGTCTGAACGCTAGCACCACCAATGCGACCAGGAACAGTATCAGGAAGGCCTGAACCTCCCCCTCGGCGGTGAACAGGGACAGGGAGCTGGTCAGGCCGGGGAGGTGGAACTCCCTGGCCACGAAGGGTGCGACCAGATAGTTGGTTATCGGACCTATGAGCGCCGAGACCGCCACCGCCCCCGCGCTCAAGGCCGCCAGTTCCCACTGGTATGCCCTGTTCGAGATGTCCTTCCTGAGGGGGCGGCGCGGGCCGGTCGACGAGGTCAGCAGGATGCCCAGCCACTTGAAGTAGTAGACCACGATGGAAGCGAAGCCGACTGCAAGAAGGAAGGCTAACGCGGGGAAGGCGACGGCGGCCTCGCTGATGAACCACTTCGAAACGAACATGCCGAAGGGGGGAGAACCAGCGTGGCTATGCCGATGAAGATGGACAGGGTTACCAGCGGCAGATCCCTCCTCAGCCCGTACATGTCCTCGATGTCTTCCGAATCCTTCTCCTCCTTGACCACTCCCACCGACAGGAACAGAAGCGCCTTGGAGATCGCGTGATACAGGAGAAGCACCATGCCCGCGGCCAGAGCCAGAGGGGTCCCGACGCCGGCGCACATGAATATGAGGCCCAGGTTACCTATGGTGGAGTACGCAAGTACGCGCTTGGCGTTGCTCTGCGTCATCGCCAGTAGGGATGTGGCAAGGAATGACAGGCCGCCGACGAGGGCGATGACCGCGGAGAAGGCCGGTTCGCCCTGGAAAGATGAGGTGATGCGCAGAACCAGGAAAGCTCCGAGGTTCACCATGGTCGACGAATGCAGCAAGGCCGATACCGGCGTGGGGGCGACCATGGCGCCCAGTAGCCAGGACTGGAACGGCAGCTGCGCAGATTTTGTGAACGCAGCTATCGACATCAGGGCCAGGGGCATCAGCGCCATGCCGGTCAGGCCACCTACGGGGATGTCGATCAGCTGATAGGTGCCATAGTAGTGCTGCATGAGCCTTGCCCCTGCCAGCAGGGCCAGTCCGCCCCCTGTGTTTATGATGAGCGCCAGTCTCGCCGCGCTCTTGGCCTCATCTGTCCGGGTATGGCCGATGAGCAGGAACGAGAATAGGGTGGTGGCGCTCCAGAACACATCGAACCATCGCAGGTCGTTGCTAACGACTGCTGCATTCATCACGCCAAGGAACGCCAATATGGTGGCGAGGAAGATGGCCCTCCGCGGATCGTCCCTCATATGCGTGACCGAGTACACGGCTATGAGGGAACCGATCGTCGATGTTATCAGGATCAGGACAAGGGCGAAGGTGTCGATAAGTAGCAGCCCCTCCCCCGACGCCGGGGCGAAGGCGATGGCCCCCACCAATGCCAGCTGGCCTACGGAGAACGATGCTACAAGGGCGCTGCGTGTCCTCCAGCCCAGGTAGAGGAACGTCAGTGCCAGAGCGGCGCCCAGCACCTCCGCCGGCGGTACTATCCCCCCGGGCATGAGAAGGGTGATGGCCCTGAAGCCCTGGCCAGCCACCTCCATGAACAGTACAAGGGAAGCGATGGCCGTTACCGCGCCGGTAGCTCCCACTATGTAGCCCTGGACCCTCCGCGGGCCCGCGACCAGGCTGGCGACCGCTCCCGCCAGGGGACCCAGGATGAGCAGTACGATGGCGACCTCTGCGGCGACCATGTCAATACGATAGTGTGTCTTGTATAGTTTTATCTTGCCATGGCGGTTTCCGCCGTCGGCCGAGAACATTCATTAATCCAGTGACCGATGAAGATACGATGGTTGGAAATGAAGGTGGGGGGCTCATCCGGGGGAGGAACCTTCTCCTGGCAACCGATGGAAAGCCGCATTCGATGAAGGCCGCGCAGTACGCCATCGAGCTTGCCGGTCTGGCCTCGTCCCGGCTTTACATGATATACGTGGTGAGCGGCAACGATGAAGGAGATAAGCAGGCCGCTATAGATATGGGGATGAAGAGGCTGGATGAGCTGAAGTCCCTTGCCGCCGAAAGCGGTGTGGAGGCCATAACGCTCCTTGAAGGGGGCAACGTCTACGAGTCCGTCCTGTCCGCCGCCGAGCGCATCCGCGCCGGGGCGATCATCGTAGGCACATCGGGAAAGAGCACCCTGGACCGCGTCCTGATGGGGAGCGTATCGGAGCACGTGGTCAGGAACTCCCGCTGCAGCGTCATCGTGATCCGCTGAGCCCTAGCGGGAGCGCCGCTCCCATCGGTCCAAGGCCACCATCATGCCATGGATTATGGCCTGCGGCCGGGGCGGACAGCCGGGTATGTACGCGTCGACCGGGAGGATGCTGTCGACGGCGCCCACCACCGCATATGACGGTGCGAACAGGCCACCGGAAGCGGCGCAAGAGCCCATGGCCACCACCATCTTCGGGGAGGGCATGGCCTGATACGTCTTGACCAGGGGCATCTCCATGTTCCGAGCGACCGCTCCGGTGACGAGAAGCATGTCAGCGTGGCGAGGCGATGCGACTATGTGCATGCCGAACCGTTCGATATCATGAACGGCATTGGTGAGGGCGTTGACCTCCACCTCGCATCCGTTGCAGGACCCAGCGTCCACCTCCCGTATGGCCAGGGAGCGTCCGAACAACCGGACGATGCGGTCCCTCAGTTGCTCACCCAGTCGTTCGGTGGCCTCATCCACGGGCGAACACCACCTTCAATCCATCTCTGCTCTTTGCGGCCAGTTCGAACTCCTTTCCCATGGTGATGTGGTCTGGGCAGATGCGGGCGCATTCCCCGCAGAATATGCATGACGAGAGGTCCAGCTGTATCCCCTCGTCGATGAGCGTCAGCGAACTGGAGGGGCATGCAGAGGCGCACCGACCGCACATATCGCAGCCGTCAAGATCGACCTCCGGACGCCCCATGGAAGCGGAGGGCGGCATGAAGGCCTCATGGGGATACCGTATCGTCCTACATCCTTTTCCCAACACTCGTCTCAGCAGTTCAAGCATCATCTTTCCTCATAGATCGTTTCCAGCATATGACAGGCTGAAGCTCTTGTTGATCAACGGAAAGTCCGGCACGATGTTTTCCCGCACCGCCATCTCCATGCCCAGCCAGTTACAGAAGCTTGGGTCTCGGACCTTGTGGCGGAACGGTGCGTCCTCCCCGCCG
>LFRW01000031.1:1099-1387 GCA_001512965.1 Methanomicrobia archaeon DTU008 | reverse complement strand
ATGTTCTTCCAGACCATCCTGATGAACTCGGAGGTGCGGGACGAGATCGTCAACGACAACAAGAGGTACACCGATTGGTCGAAGAAGTGCACCCCGTTGCCTGCCGTTCTCCTGTCGGAAGATGTGCCTCGATTGGAGAGATGTAACAAGTTCTTCGCCAGGAAGTTCGACATGTTGCTGGACTCAAAGGTGCTGGACATATTGGATGTGAGATCGCTCAGCAGGGAGACGGCCATTGACGATGACGATGGTAGACATGACGGAGGGGGCGGCGGGAAGAGGGTGATC
>LFRW01000031.1:0-1080 GCA_001512965.1 Methanomicrobia archaeon DTU008 | reverse complement strand
TCCGGACGGTGAGCTGATGCCGCGGGTCAGCGTCGTCATGCCGTCGTACGAGAGCGCGCCGTACCTGCGGAGCGCCGTCGAGTCGATCCTGCATCAGAGCGAGAGGGACATAGAGCTCATCATCGTGCAGGAAATGGGCGCCCGCGATGGGACGGAGGCGATACTGAACGAGTTCGATGATGAGCGTGTCAAGATAGTCCGCAACGACTCGCCGACGGGCCTGGTCCGCTCGCTCAACCGCGGCTTCGCCATGGCCCGCTCCGAGTACATTGCGAGGATGGACGCCGACGACGTCTCGATGCCGCAACGGCTGGAGAAGCAGGCCGAGTTTCTGGACAACAACCCATCGATCGGCGTGGTCGGCTCGGCCGTACGGCATATCGACGAGAGGGGACGCCATCTCGGAACGAGGACGTACCCGACGTCGCCCGGCCTGGTGATATGGAACATGCACTTCGACTGCGCGATGTGCCATCCCTCGACCATGTTCCGCCGCTCGGTGTTCGAGGAGGCTGGAGGGTATTCACCGGCGGCCAAGGACTGGGAGGACTACGAGCTGTGGACGCGCATCATGCGCCGCCATTCGATGAGCAACGTGCCGGACGTCCTTCTCGACTACCGCATCCACGATGGCGCAGTCTCAGTTCGGAAAGATGATGAGCAGCGGCAGCACATCGTCGATTGCGGGTGGCGGGCGATGGAGGTGACGATGGCCAGGCCGGTGGACCGGGACTTCGTCCGCTCGTTGATCTTCCCCTACACGATCGCCAGCCGTCGCAACGCCATCGGGGCTGCGTGGCTGCTGAACTACCTCTACCGCTCGTACCGCATATGGTATCGCGAGCGAAGCCGCGAGGACCTCATGGCCGTCAAGGACGACGTGGCCGAACGAATGTCGCACATAATGGCCAGAAGCGTCAAGGCGGCGCCATTGGCGGTGCCGATGATATTGTGGCAGGCGTCCCGTGCTGGCCCAGGGGTGTCGGCACGCCTCGTTCCGTCGACGATAAGACGCGGCATCGAGCGTTTGAACGGCACGGCGGCGGCCAAGATGGACCGACGAAGCAGCATGGTCACGCC
>LFRW01000041.1 GCA_001512965.1 Methanomicrobia archaeon DTU008 | reverse complement strand
TCGTGACGTTGATCGTGGCAGGCCTCTTGCTCGGTGGTGTCCCCGACCCGGTGGCACAATATATGCAGGTCTTCCGCGGCCTCTCCCTCGGGAATGTCCCTATTGTGCCTCTGTTCGGCCTGTCGCTCCTAACGATCATGGCGCTCGTCACCGGTCGGCTGTTCTGCAGCCATGCCTGCCCCATGGGAGCGGCCCAGGAACTGATGTCCAGGACCAGCGACCTTAGGATCGACATCGATCGCTTCCGCCCCCGGCTGGTCCGGGCGGTCGTCACCGCGATCGTGGCCGCTTTGGCCCTGGCCACCCCGTTCGTACTGGGGGCGAACCCGTTCCGTTTCTTCGGACTGCAGTTCACCCTGGCGGCGACCACCGTCTTCGTGGCCGTGCTGATCGTATCCGCCGTGGTATACCGCCCCTGGTGCCGGCTCCTTTGCCCTTTCGGCGCCATCTCTGAACTGGCGTCTCGACGAAGCTTCCTGCGCCTGCGCCGGCAGCCAAGCTGTAATGATTGCGGACGATGTGTCCGCGCCTGCCCTACGAAGCAGCCCGTACCGGATGGTAACATGAGCGAGTGCTACCTGTGCGGCCGATGTACTGACGTCTGCCGGAAGGGCAGTCTGATCTACGGCCCGAAGTGACTTTGAGATCACTCCGCCGCGGCGGTCGCCGTCTTGCTCTTGGCAGCCACAGGCCAGAGGGGCAGCACCATGCGACCGTAGGTCTCGTTCAGCACCTCTGCCATGGCGACATAGACCGCGCTTGCTCCGCATATGATGCCCAGGTAGCCAGATGCAACCGTCAGTGATGCGAGGCCGGTAGCGTCCCCTGCAGCCAGCCCGAAGAAGAGCAAGGCAAGGGTGAGGAACACGAACTGCAGGCCGCGGTTGGTCCGGAGGGTGCCCACGAACATGTAGGCGGTGAAGACGCCCCATAGTGCCAGGTAGAACGCCATCGTCTGCTTGGTCTCCACACCTGCCAGGCCAAGGACGGGGAACAACCATATTGCAACGAGGGTGAGCCAGAAGAAGCCATAGGAAGTGAAGGCGGTGGCGCCGAAGGTGTTTCCCTTCCTCCACTCCATTAGGCCTGCCACGATCTGTGCCAAGCCTCCGTAGAATATGCCCATGGCGAAGATGGCTCCACCCAAAGCGATGATACCAGCGTTATGCAGGTTGAGCAGAATGGTGGTCAACCCGAAGCCCATCAGTCCGAGGGGCGCGGGATTGGCGGTTCGATCGATCATCACGGTCCGATTGACTGGGTGGTCGGTCATAGGTGTCGGGGACCGAAATGATTCCTTCGTATTTAATGACTCGAGGGGCGGCGCCGTACACCCTGTCGACGGCCATCATCGCCCTTTGGCCTTGAAGAAGTTGAGGGTGTCGTTCACTGGATGCTCCGACGGCACTGAAGGCAGTTGGGCTGAGAACTGGGCCGCCCTTCGGTCCATGACGATCGCCACTCCCACATCGCGTTCGGTGCGGATGAGGCGGCCTACCGCCTGCAGCAACTTTCGGGTGACCGGAGCCTTCACGGTATATTCCCATCCGCGGCCGAACCTCATCTCGTAGTAGTGCAGCAGGGCCCTCTGGCGAGCGGTCGGCTTGGGATAGGGTATGCCCGCCAAGATTGCCACCTCCAGCTCGCGGTCGGGGAAGTCCACCCCCTCGCTGACCCGGCCTCCCATCACGGCGAACAGCACAGAGCCGTCCTCCGACGACTTGAACTCCTCGACCGCATCCATGAGGTCGCTCTGCGGCATGCCACGCCGCTCCATGTACACCTTCCTGTGGATACGTCTAAGGACGCCGTCCGCTATGAAGCGGTCCATCAGCTGATACGATGGGAAGAACACCACGGTATTGCGGTCCATGACGTTGCACAGCGCCACGGCATGGTCCTCCATCCGGGCGACCATGTCCTCGTCCCGGATCATCTCCTCATATTTTGTGGTGACATCTTCCAGGTAGAGCACCTTTCTGTTCTCAGGAGGGAAGGGTGAGGGGAATATGCACATGCGGCCATCGGTCGGCAGGCCAAGGGAGTCGCGGTATTCGTTCAGAGGGACCAGGGTGCCGGACATGTGAACGGTGGCGTAGCAGTCAAGCAGGGGCCGGGCCGCGATCGAGGGGTCAAGGCAATATGCCTCGAATGCTGGATTGTCGCCCCCCACCACCAGCTTGACGTAGTGCTCCTCGTCCATGTCGATCCAGAACAGCAGATGGGTGCCCAGGGAATACAAGTAGGAGCGCGGCAGACGCCCCTCCTTCCTCTTGGCATCCCGAATGGTCTCTCCAAAGGTCATGAGGTTCCTGGCCATCAGCACCAAGTTGCTGGAGGTGGCGGTGAAGGCCGACATGAGCGCTTCATCGAGGTACGACGGAGGGATGAGTCCGTCATCTTCGATGATATACTCTTCCAGCGCTGCATCCAGCCTATCCCTGAGCACGTTCACCAGGTCCATGGCGCTCACGCCATCCAGTATCTCAGGGTCGCCATGCCCGTCCACCTCCTTGGCCACCAGATCAAGGAGGCGGCTGGAGAGGGACACCGATCGAACCTCCCGGGCATACTCCGGAACGTTATGAGCCTCGTCCACTATGACGACAAGGTCCTCGATCGGAACGTTCATCCAATCGAGGAGGTTGTTGCGTATGAAAGGCATGAAGAAGTAGGCATACGGGGCGGCGACAACATCGGCTCCCGGTAGGAGGTCCTTTGCAAGTTCATGGGGGCAAAGACCCCTTGCGTCACAATACTGGACGAACTCTTCCACCGTCGGCAGATGCTTCCTGCAGTAGTCCTCCACCTCTTGGAACGGGGTCGATATAGTGGCATCATAGAACCGGCATCCGCCTTCCTTGCCCTGCATGGACCTCGCCTTCCTCTCCGTGCAAAGCTTGGAAAGTTCCTCCGGAGTGCCGCTTCTCAGTTCAGGGTCCCTCTGGATGAGGGGGCAGGTCGACTGCCTTCCCTGCATGCCAACACCCAGGAACGGCCTTCGCTTGGAGATCTCGCGAAGCTCCAGCATTACCTGACGCTGTTGAGAGTTGGTCCGTGTCAGATACAGCACCTTCTTCCCCTGCTCGGCCGTCGCGCCAAGGGCGCCGGTCAGAGCGCAGACGGTCTTTCCCGTCCCGGTGCCGCTCTCCAGGACAAGGTGCCCCCTGGACCTCACACTTGAAGCGATAGTGTCCACCAGCTCCTCCTGGAAGGGGCGCGGACGGTAGGGGAAGAGCTCCATCGTTCAAACCCACAGCCATTACCTATTTGGGCCTTTCGTTCGGTCATCCGATCGGCGAACTGCCGCCTACTGGGCGTTCAGATCCACCAGGGACTCTATGCTAGCTAACGCCCGCTCCATGAAGGCAGGGTCCGTGATGAGCACTTCCACGGCACCCGAGGGACATCTTTCAGCGCATCTCCCACAGCCTCTGCAAGAACCGCTATCGATCGTGGCGCGACCATCGCGGACGGAGATCGCGTTCACGAAGCACCACCCCTCTTCCTCGCAACGTCCGCAGCCGGTGCATCGGTCGGTGACCTGGACGTCCACCCCCGGCATCCGGGTGACGCCGGACGCTATCCCATCGGACAGGTCGGGAAGCATCTTCCATAGGCAGCAGCAGGGACAGCAGTTGCAGATCGATAGCAGGTCTTCCTTGGGACCGGTGTTCAGCCATACGCTGTCGATCTTGTTCCTGCCGACGAGATGCACAAGGCCTTTCTCACGAGCCCTTCGCATGTGATCGATGGCTTCCTCGACCGTGGCCTGGCGTCCCATATCGGGAGATATCCTGGTAGTCCCGCGGCCCAGAAAGATGCATCCAATCTCATGAGGGTAGTCGTGGCAGTCATTTGCGTCACGGCACATGCAGGAGTTCATGATGAAGATGTAGCGGGACTTGCGCAATATGTGGTCTATGAACTGCGAGGGCAGGACGACGTTCTCCGGCCGTACCTCCACCCCCATCTCGATCACCCTTTCCCTCGATGTCTGGACGGCAGTATCGCGGGGAAGGTAGAACATATGATCCTCATCGAAGAGCGCCTTCTCCACTCCCGTTCCGATTATGGGTAGGCGGGTGAGCCGGGCCATGGTGAAACGGCGTCCGAAAGCGGCCCGGATCAACCTGGTGGTCATGGCGGTGCGAAGCCCCATGACGACCTGAAAGGCATCGCTCCGTAAAGCTGTTGCGAGGACGGCGTCCGGCAGTACGGACGCGCGCCTGCCCTTGCTTGAAAGAGAAGAAAAATGTCAGATTCGGCGATCAGGCCGATCTTTTCCAAACTTCGTCCCCGAGTTCGACGTAGGGGTTATACTCGCTGTTCTCCTCGTCCAAATATTCGGATTCCATCTCCACCAGTTCGTTGATGCGGTCCTTCCTGAACAACCAGTAATGGATGCGCCATTCCCTTCCGTCATAGAGGGTGGTCTCCTCCCTCTCGGTGGTGAGGATGCCCGTGTCCTCAAGGATATAGAACACGTCCCTGTCCTCCGGCTCGAGAATGTTGTCGATTATCCTCTCGGAATATCCGAAGAAGTTCAGTATATGCTGCGCCATCGCCTTGGCCTGCTCGTCCGGCATCCCGTTTCGGTCGATCCCGTTCCGGATCGCTATCGTGAGCTTGTCCAAGTTCAACGTCTCGTCGCACACTTCCTTATCCTTCCTGCTCATGACTTTCCCCTCTGACGAGTTAGCATGTCGCCTAAGATCAGTGCTTTCTTGGGAACAGGAAATATAAATCGCTTTACTGATATTTTTCGATTTATAGAGTTCTTCCCCCATGTACTTAATCTCAGGCCTCAAACGATTAATGTTCCGAACGACGAATATATGAAGGGACGACAGCTGATTATCACTTGAGGTAATAACCCATGATCGCTGAGTTCACAATCATACCCATCGGGGTCGGGGAGAGCCTCAGCCCCTTTGTGGCCGAGTGTCTGAAGATCGTCAGGGCCAGCGGCCTTCGGCATGAGCTTACCGCCACCTGCACCATCATAGAAGGGGACTTCGATGCCGTCATGAGGGTCATAGGCGAGTGCCATAAGAAGGTCCGTACCATGTCGCCACGCGTCGTGACCTGCGTTCGCATCGATGATCGCGAGGGAGAGAGAAACGCCATCGAGCGGAAGGTGAGAAGCGTCGAGGAGAAGAGCGGCTGAACGGCAGTGGCCTCATAAACTCAATGATGGTCAACGTCGGTTCCGTTCTTTGGCAAGGAGAAGAAGAAGGCCGAGCCCTCGCCTGGTTGCGATTCCACCCATATCCTGCCGCCATGTCGCTCCACGATCTTCTTGCAAATCGCCAGACCGATCCCGGTCCCTGAATATTCGCTGACGCTATGCAGCCTCTGGAACAACTGGAAGATCCTCTCCTGGTCCTGAGGCTCGATGCCGATACCATTGTCCTGCACGCAGAACACCCATTCGTCCCCACGCTCGCGGCAGCTGATGCTTGCCTTTGGCGTTCGGGGCCCGTGGAACTTTATCGCGTTGCTGAGGAGATTTTGGAGAAGCATTACCATCTGGACCTCGTCGACGATGAGCCTCGGCAAGGGGCCTCGTTCGATAAGGGCTCCCTCCTCCTTGATCTGTCCTCTCAGGTTGATGCATGCCAGATCGAACAGCCGCTCCATGTCGGCCTCCTCCAGAGGCTTCCGGGAAAAACCCACCCGGCTATATTCCAGCAGATCCTTTACGAGGTCCCGCGCCCTAGCAGCTCCATCCACTGCGAAGTTGATGTATTCCTTCGCCTGATCGTCCAGCTTGTCGCCGTACCGGTTCTGCAACAGGGACAGATATCCGATGACCATCCTAAGCGGCTCTTGCAGATCGTGCGAGGCCACGTAGGCGAACTCTTGAAGCTCGGCGTTGGAGCGAGCCAGTTCCTCCGCCCTCTCCTTGAGCTGCGCCTCCAATTCCTTGAGACAGGTGATGTCCACGGCAAGGGTTGCGAACCTTTTCAGCTCGAAGGGGAACGCTGATATGAGCAGGACCTTGCCAGGTGCGATCTCGGTGCTCTCGAACGATATCGATTCGCCGGACTCCATGACCCTCCTGAACCGATCCAGATGGGGAGGATATCCGTACTTGGACGATGCGCAGGTGCCGATCAGGTCCTCCTTCGACAGGCCCGTTATACGTTCAAAGGCAGGATTTATGTTGATGATTCGGTAGTCCACTGGTACGCCGTTCTCATCGTGGATCATCTCCTGCATGGAGATGCCTTCGCTGCTGGACGAGAACAACAGCTCATATCGTTTCCTGCTCTCCTCCAGCTCCTTCTCGGCCCTCCTCCTTGCCTGGAGCTGCTCAGCCTCTTGCAACGCCCTACGCGTGACGGGCACCAGGCGCTCCAGGTTGTTCTTGAGGACGTAGTCGGTCGCTCCGGCCTTCATCGCCTCTATGGCCAGCTCCTCTCCTATGGCTCCAGACACTATTATGGCAGGTACGTCTGGGAACCGCTCGCGCAATGCCTTCATCGCACTGATGCCGTCGAAGCCTGGCAGCGAATGATCAAGAAGGGCGATATCAGGTGTGATGCGGTCCAGTGCCCTCGTGAACGAGGTCCGATCATTGGCCCATTCGATCTCCGCCCTCAGGCCGCCTCGTACGAGCTCACGTCTGATAAGCTCATAGTCCGATCGGTTGTCCTCCAATATGAGTATGCGGAGATCGCGTTCCAACATTATGCTCCACCCTCTGACGTCCTCTGCGTCTTGTTCAACCGTAACCAGTAGGATCCAAGATTCATCATGGCCTGCGAGAACGCGTCGAATTCGATGGGTTTCGTGACGTAGCTGTTCACACCAAGAGCGTATGCCTTCTCGATGTCGCTATCCTCTTGCGAAGAGGTCAAGATGACGACAGGGACGTTCTTGGTGCGCTCATTGGCCTTCAGCCTCCGCAGCACCTCGATCCCGTTCAGCTTGGGCAATTTCAAGTCCAGAAGGATTACCTTCGGGGGGGGGGACCATTTCTCATGCTGCCTGACGTGCTCACCCGCCACATATCTCACCGCCTCCTCTCCGTCCCTCAGGTGGACCACGTTGGTAGACAGCTTCCCTCTCCTGAATGCCCTCATGATCAGTTCAGCATCATTGGGATCGTCCTCTACTAGCAATATCATGTCCTCATTACCTGCCATCAAGTCACCCCGAGCCAGATATCGTAAAGAAGAAGGTGGATCCCTCCCCCTGGACGCTTGTTGCCCACACCTTTCCGCCATGGCGGGCTATGATGCGCTCCACCAAGGCCAGGCCTACTCCGTTCCCTTCGAACTCTTCTGTCGGATGCAACCTCTCGAACACGCCGAAGAGCCTGTCTGCATACTGCATGTCAAAGCCTGCGCCGTTGTCCTTGACGTAGTAGGTTCCGCCCTCCACATCGGATAGGTAACCGACCTCCACCACCGCCCTTTTGCGGCCTCGGGTGAACTTCAATGCGTTGGACAACAGGTTCACCAGGACCTGCCGGATCATCAGTGGGTCTCCCTGGATCGGAGGCAGTGGGCTGCGGATGAAGTCTATGTCCCGGTCCGGTTCCTGAGTCATCAGGTCGTCAAAGACCTCGTCGAACATGTCCTCCATGTCGATCTCCAAGGTGCTCATCCTCTGCCGGCCCAGGCGAGAGAACGCCAACAGGCCGTCGATGAGGGAGGCCATGCGCTTGGTGTTTTCCTGTATCAGCTCCAGATATCGCTTCCCCTCTTCGCTCAATGAGTCAGCGCAATCCTCGGAGAGGGCGCGAGAGAATCCGCTGATTGCCCGCAGGGGAGCGCGCAGATCGTGAGACACGGAGTACGAGAATGCCTCCAGTTCCTTGTTCACGGCCTCCAGCACCGCCCGTGTCCTCTCCACTTCCGCTCGCTCCGCCTCGATGTCCTCCAGCATGTTCAATAGCGCACGTTGGGTGTCGAGAGAGCGTCTCTTCTCCTCGTCCAGATCATCCAATATGTTCAGGGCGGCGATGTTGAGCTTCCGGAGCTCCCTGCTCTCATGGATGATGCTGTTCAGAGCCCGTAACGTCCCCTGATGCTCCTTGTTCAACAGTTCCAGACGTTCCTGGAGCAATGTTTTTTCCTGATAGGGGATGAGCCCTGAGGACATTTCATCTCCTCTTGCCCTGGAGGGCCTCTATCTCCTTCTTGAGCGCGGCGATCTCCTTCTTGAGCTCCACCATCTTGAGCTCACGCCCCACGGTAAGCCTCTGGAATTTTTCTAGTTCCAGAAGTCGTTCCATCTCCCTTTCCCTCTGCTCCTTGAGCTCGTTCTCGAAGAGCTTTCTTGCCGTTATGTCACGGGCCGCCGCGAACACACCGATTATATTACCGGAATCGTCGCGGTAAACCGATGCGTTGTACAGCACAGGCGTTATATGCCCATCGGTTCGGCGTATCTCCAGCTCATAGTCGCGGACCAGTCCCTCTCGGAACACTGTTTCGTAGCCTATCCTCGCCCTGTCCGGATCCGTGAAGTAGTCGGAGAAGTCCGTGCCTATGAGATCCTTCTGGCTTACACCCGTGACCTTCGCGGTGGCGGTATTGGCATCTGTTATCTTCCCATCCGGGCCGATCGTCACCATGGGGTCCAGGCTGGCCTCTATGAGGCTTCGGTTGTATGCGCCCGCCTTGCGTAGCGCCTCATCGGCGAGCTTCTGCTCCGTTATATCTATGCCAGACTCCATGATGAGAGAGGTCCCGTCCTCGTCGATGAATGGAAAATCATAAACGGCATAGAATCGGCCATTGGGCGCGGGCCAGTCCCATACGTGCGGCTCGTTGGTCTTCAACACTTGGAACGATTCGCAGTTCTCGCAGGGCCTGGAGGAGCCGAACAGATGTTCATAGCAGCGCTTGTTGCCAGGTGCCCCGAACTGCTCGATGAACGCCCTATTGGCGAACACGATGCGATAGTCGGGGGTCAGCAGTATCAGGTAATAAGGCAGCTGGTTCACGATATCGATGAACCGCCTATATTTTTCGGACAGGATCCTCTCCTCTATCGCTGAGCTCAGGTCCCTGATGATGAACGAGACGCCTGTCGTGTTCCCGTGGCCGTCAAGAAGAGGAGATGCTGTTATGGAGACGCGTGCAGTCTCCCCATGCCGGGTGCGCATGTTCGCCACTAACGTGGGGGCGGATCCTGCCTGCTGGATCTTTTCCAAGACCTCGGCGACCTTGGCCCCATGGCCCGGATCAAAGAGCGACTGTATGGGCCTTCCCATCATCTCCTTCTCCGGGTAGCCCAGTGTTAGCTGCGCACCCCGGTTCCAGAGGGAGACGGTGCCATCCAACGCCGTCGCGACTATCGCGGTGTTCATTGAGCGAACCACCGCATTGCCCAGCAGTACCGCGTCATCGGTCATATCGATCTCTGCCTTCCCGCCTTTACAGTCCTTGCGGAAACCTTCTTCGCACCCGCTCATCCGTTGGCCCCCGTGTCCATTGTACATTAAGGGACGACAGTCAAGGAACGGTCACTGATGGAGGTGATCGTTCAAGTGCATTTCCACACCTTACACGCTCGGTATCCAACAATCATGCTGTTGGAACTCGTAATAAGTAAAAAAACCATCATCGGTTATCGATACATTTTACGCTATAATAAAGAAAAAAAGAAAGGGGCAGATCTCAGATCTGCAGGTAATCCCGCTCCCCCAGCTTGGAGAGCAGGACCGTCCTGACCTCCTGGAACTCTTTGGTGGAGCGCATCTCCTTTACCACATCGCTGTCGACCGGGTTGTCGATGGAGATCAGCAGCAAGGCCTTACCACCCTTCTGCTCCCTGCCCAGGCCCATTCTTGCAATGTTGATCCCCCTGCTGCCCAGGAGGCTGCCGACGCGTCCGACTATGCCGGGCACATCCGCATGGATGGACAGAAGGAAGTCCCCATCCAGTGGCATGTCCAGGTCAAAGCCGTCAATGCCTAGCAGCCTCGGTTCCGAACCAGGGAAAGCAGTGCCGCGGACCTCCCGCTCGGCGTCGCCGGAATGCAGGGATACGGATATCATGTTCACATAGCGCTCCGAGCCCTCCGACTTCACCTCCACGATCTGGATGCCTTTCTCCCTGGCGATGGATTCTGCATTGATTATGTTAGGCTGCTCACCTGACAGGTTGGAGAGCACTCCCATGAGGGCAGAGACCGTCAGCATCTTCGTATCCACTCCGGCCAGGTCGCCAGAGTAGGTCACCTGGACCTTGGCCACCGGGGCATCGATGAGCTGTACGGCGAAGGCACCCAGACGCTCCGCCACGGAGATGAAGGGGAGCACCTTGGGATCCATGCCCCTCACCGGAGCGTTGACCGCATTGGTGATCTTCTTGTCCAGCAGGAACATCTTGACCGCCTCGGCCATCTCCACCGACACCTTCTCCTGGGCCTCCTTGGTGGACGCGCCCAGATGAGGGGTGAGGACTGCATTGTCGAGCGTTAGCAGCTTGGAGCCGGTCGGCGGCTCATGCTCGAAGACGTCCAAGGCCGCACCGGCGATCCTTTTCTGTTGCAGCGCCTCATACAGCGCCTCCTCATCGATCAGTTCGCCACGGGCGACGTTCACGATCATGGCATTGGGCTTCATCTTTGCGATGAGGTCTCGGCTGATGAGGTGATGGGTGGCGGGGGTCAGCGCGGCATGGATCGTTATTATATCGGCCTCTTCCACCAGCTGCTCGAGGGGCATCGTGCGCACGCCCAGCTTCACCGCCGCCTCCGGCGGTATGTATGGATCGTAGCCGATGAGCTTCATCTGAAAGCTCTTCGCGCGCTTGGCCACCTCACCGCCGACCCGGCCCAGGCCGATGATGCCCAGGGTCTTGCCGTTCAGCTCGATCCCCGTGAACTTGGAGCGCTTCCACTCGCCCCTCTTCAGGGACGCGTCGGCCCATACGATGTTACGAGCCAGGGTCAGCATCATGGCCATAGTGTGCTCGGCGGCGGAGATGATGTTCGCTGCCGGCGTGTTCATTACGAGTATGCCTCTGCGGGTGGCCGCCTTGACGTCGACGTTGTCCACGCCCACGCCTGCCCTGCCTATGACCTTGAGGTTCTTGCCTGCCTCCACCACGTCCGCGGTGACCTTGGTGCCAGAGCGGATGACCAGTGCGTCGTAGTCACCAATGATGTTCAATAGCTCTTCATGAGGAACGTTTGGCCTTACATCTACCTGGACCTGCCCGCCCTTGCGAAGCATTTCCAGGCCCTCTTCGGATAGAGGGTCTGTCACCAGTAATTTGAACATTACATCGCCTCCATAACTTCATCCATGGCCTCCAGGAGGCCTTTGATCTCATCCACCGTCAGATCGCCCATGTGGCCGATCCGGAAGGTGGTCTCCTTTATGGCGCCATAGCCGTTCGATATCTCGTATCCCTTCTCCTTCAGCCCCTTGTTGAGCTTGGAGAAGTCGATGCCCTTGCGTTCGATGACGGTGATTGTGTCGGAATAGAAGCCAGGCTCGGCGAACAGGCCTAGGTGCTCGCGGGCCCAGGAACGGACGAGATCGCCCATCTCGCGGTGCCTGCGATATCTAGCCTGAACACCCTCTTCTAGGATGCGGTCCAGCTGATAATCGAGCGCGTATAGCAATGAGACCGGGGGAGTGGTCAAGGAATAGTGCTTATCCGCCATCTTCTTCATTTGCAACAGGTCGAAGTAGTATCCGCGAGAAGGCACATCCTTCGCCTTTTCTAGCAATCGGTCGGACAGGCACATTATGGCCAGTCCGGGAGGGAGGGCCAAGGCTTTTTGGGTGCCGAACACGAGCGCGTCGATGTCAAGGTCCTTGATCCTCAGGTCGGTGCCGTACACCGCTGTGACACCATCGACGAAGACGAGAGGTTCATGCTCCTCCTTGGCGGCTTTGGCGATGTCCTTGACAGGGTTGAGGACACCGGTGCTGGACTCGTTGGCGACGACGGTGATGGCTTCCACCGATGCGTCCAAATGGGGTAGGAGATCGTCCGGCCGGAGAGCCTTGCCCCACTTGCCGTTGACCTTGACCACCTGCTTCCCGTTCTCCTCTCCAATGCTCTGCCAGCGGTCACCGAAGGAGCCGTTGGACATTCCGATCATCTTTTCCTTGACGCCGTTGCGAACGCACGCCTCAAGAAGTCCAGACGCCGAGGAGGGCGACATGATGATCTGCATATCCGTATCGAGGGTCTTGTGAAGTTTCTCCACGATACCTTCCTGCAGCTGTTCGTATTCCTTGCTCCGATGAGTGATCATCGGCCGGGTCATGGCGTCGAGGACCTCCTTGCGAACCTCGACCGGACCTACGGTGAACAATGTGCGTTTCACAGACATCCCCCGAGACATTCTCCAGGGCCGCTCAGGCCGGGAAGGAGGGGGACGCCTGAGGGCGTCCTCCGGATACCTTTCCTGATCCGCAAGCGACGTGTTCCATGCCCAGCATGTGGCCTGCCCCGGAACGGAATAAAAAAACCGGTATGACGGGCGTTGTTGCTTCCAGCATGGTATTTCACGGTAACATGGAGTTGCCAATATAAACCTTGCTATGGCGGGTCAAGCCACCGGGCTGGACCCCATTGCATCCAGTCCTATTGCCAGGCGACCCATGGTCCGCTCAGGCCTTCTTCAGGTCTTCCAATATCCTGCGATCTCGGGTCAATGCGTCGGCGAGGCTCTCCAGCGGCATCGACTCGATGCCGAACACCGCCGAACAGGGAAGGGAGGAGAGCATGTCGTCCAACTCTTCGCCTGACGAAACGGAGAATATGAACGCGGCGGCCCTCTGCCCCTCGAAGAAGCCTCCTCTGACAATGCCTTCCTTCTCCATCTTCAAGAGGTCCTCTATGCTGGGTATGATGAGTTTCTCGAGGATGTTCTTGTTCTCATCCGCCGTCTCCCCCATGCCATCTTCAGTGAGCTTCATCAGCACCAGGAATTCCATGATATCGTCACCTATATGCCATGATGGGATAATATCTACTTCTGAACGTTGATGCCAGCTGCCATCCTGACCTCGTCGACTATGCGTCGGTCTCGCTCCAGGGCCGAACTTATGGACTGCAACGGGGCTATCTCGATATCGTAAACGTTCATCATAGGAAGGGATGCCAGGATGCGGTCTAGCTCCATGTCATCCTTCACGTTGAAGATGAACATGCCGCCAGTCTGTCCGATGAAGAAGCCGCCGGTGACCTTTCCCTCACGCTCCATCCGCTCCATCATCTCCAAGGAGGGGATGACCTGGTCCACCAGCATGTAAGCGGCCTCCTCCGAGGACCCCCCATAGGATTCCTCCCTGAGCTTGATTATGACCAGAAATCTCTCGGACACACCGTTCATTTGGAAGCGACGGCCATTTTACCTTTTCCCCTTAGACCGCCGAGACCCCCATTGCAAGGATGATCGAAAATGACCGGAGGGGAATGGAGTCAATCTGGAGGATTGAAGTGCGAGCATGCCACCAGCCCCCTTCCGGATGAAAAGCCACATTAAGGAACTACTATTTAAGATGTTTAGTTAAATGCGTCAGCATTATTGAATCTCAGATGGTCGGGGCCCATAACTGAATGGAAACGACCATATTGAAAACGATAATCGTATGAATTATACGATAAAATATGGAAAGAAAAGAAAGGGGATGATGGACGGACCGGTCAAGCCGGCTCGGCATCCTTCGTCTTCGCCAACCTGCTCTCCCCGTCCGCGTACCATACGACGACAAGTGCAAGGATGGAAAGCGGCAGCGCGATTATCAAGGGATCTACCACTTGCCAGGGCATCCCCAGCAGGGCAGGCCGACCGAACAGGAACTGGCTGATCCCCAGAACGCTCGACTCCTTGATATGTACGAACGCGGTCCATCCGAACCACGCCAATGCTCCCACGACCAGGGAGGCCTTGGCAGCTTTGGTGGAGATACGCTTGCTGAACAGTGCATGGACGAAGGCTGGCATGAACGCCGCGGCACATAATCCCATGAACATGGCGGTGGCGCGCATGATGATGCTCTCGTCCATGAGCAGGGCGAATCCGAAGCTCACGATCAGCATGAACAGAGTGCCGACCCGGTTCGCCCTCAAGGAGGGCGAACTGAGCTTCTTGGAGCCGGTCCTCCATCTCTGGAAGTGTCTCCACAGATCGAAGCCCGCAGTGGTGCCCATCGTATGCAATATGGCGCTCAAGGTGCTCATGGCGGCCGACAGCAGGACCAACATGAATACCACCACGAACAGTTCCGGCATCGCCTCGTTGATGAACGTGGGTATGATGAGGTCAGAGTTCGCATTGGGCATGGCGGCCAGGGACGTCTTGCCCTGCGTATTCCAGAAATACAGGTTGGTCAACGGACCCACGGTGTAGGCGACTCCGGTGGTGATGAGGATGAATAGGCCCCCCAGCGGTATGGCCCGGTTCAGCGCCTTGTTGTCATCCGCGGTCATGAACCTTACCACCAGCTGAGGCTGTGCCAGCACACCTAGCCCAACGCCCATGATTATCGTTGTTATCAAGACCAGCCAGAACTCGGAGCCGACCTCCGGCATGGACAGCCATCCGGTGAATCCCTTGCTTACGAGACCATCGATCATCTCCGACGGCATCTCCGATGGCAAAGCGGCAAGATCGTTGAACGCTTGGGTAGGTCCTCCCAGCAAGGAGAATGTCAGCAACAGCAGGATCGCCATGCCCATGACCATGATCACTCCCTGCATGGCGTCCGTGTACATGACGGCCTTGAGGCCGCCGAAGATGACATAGGCCGACGTGAAGATGACGAAGACCGTCAGGGCCAGCGTGTAATCGATACCGAGGGCCGCCTCCATGAAGCGTGAGCCTCCGATCATGACCGCCGCAGCATACATCGGCATGATGAGAAGGATCAATATGGCTGCTGAATATTGCATGAATGAAGAGTTGAACCGCTTGCCCAGCAGGTCCGGGAAGGTGGCGGCCCGGAGCTTCTTCCCCAGCGCCCTGGTCGGTTTGCCGAACACGATGAAGGCGAGAAGTACTCCCACCGCTATGTTGAGGAAGGCCAGCCATATCAGGCCGGTGCCGTAGACCGCGGCCGTCCCCCCGAAGCCGATGATGGCAGAGGTGCTGATGAACGTAGCGCCGTAAGATATGCCTATGACCCAGGGGTGGATCTTTCGGCCAGCCAGCATGAAGTCCTCGGAGGCCTTGGTCCGCTTATAGCCGAGATAGCCAAGGAAGAACACCCCCGCCATATATATGATGGTGAATACCCAGAACACGGCACTTCCCATTAGTCCAGCCATCTCAATCAGCCTCGTTCCGCTTGATCCAGCCATACGCGATGCATGCCGCTGCCGAGCCGATCAATAGCACGTATGCGAGTACGATCTGGGGGTCTTCTATTCCCAACATACCTATGCTTCCCGTCCGCGGACTCCCGCCGCATCGGCAGAGAGCTCCGTCTGGCGTGCAATGAGGTACGAATATTTTAATTGTGCCGTGCTAGCAAGACACAAGGTAGCAAGTGTCACATCCCTCAGGTGAACTGAGAGATCTCCAAGAGCCTCACTCCCTTATCTAGCAGCGTCTCCGCCGCCCTGTCGATGTCCTCGACCCTCAGGATCACAACGGCGCACCTCTTTCCCGAGTAGGCGTAAGAATACTCGATGTTGATGCCTGCCTCGGCAAGCGTCCTCACCACCTCGTACAATCCTCCCGGGCGGTCCTCCATCTCGACCGCTAGCACGTCCGTGTAGCGAACGGTGACCCCCATCGAGGACAGTTTCTTGAACGCCTTCTCCGGATGATCGACCAGCGCACGAATGACCCCATAGCCTGCACCTTCCGCGATGGAGAACGCGTATATGTTCACGTCCTCCTCCATCATGGCCTTGGCCAGCGCGGCCAGCCGGCCGGGCCTGTTCTCCGAGAATATCGATAGCTGCTTGATCCGGTACTTCTGGTACATCAGATGTCCCTCCTGTCGATGACCCTCTTTGCCTTGCCCTCGAAGCGCTGGAGGTTGTCGGGTTCCACCAGCTCCACCGCGGCCTTGATGTTGAGGATGCCTCGAAGGCGATATGCTATCCTCTCCCTTAGGTCCATCAACTGGACGATGTTGTCCGTGAAAGCTTCCTTCTTGAGCTCCACCCGGACCAGCATGGTGTCCAGCGCCCCCTTGCGATCCACGACGATCTGGAAGTGCTCTCCTACCTCGGGGATGCCCATGAGGGCATGCTCCACCTGTGACGGGAATACGTTTATGCCGCGGATGATGAGCATGTCGTCCACCCTGCCGAAGATGCGCCTGATCTTGGGATGGGTCCTGCCGCAAGCGCATGGTTCATCGACCATCTCGGTGACGTCACCGACACGGTAGCGGATCATGGGGAGAGCCTCCTTCTGAAGCATGGTGAGCACCAGTTCGCCCTTCTCTCCAGGAGCGACGGGCCCTCCCGTTTCCTGGTCAAGGATCTCGGCGTAGGCTATGTCGCCCCATATGTGTATGCCGTCCTGCTCCGAGCATTCGGTGAACATCGGGCCGTACATCTCCGAGCTGCCGTAGCAGTTGATCCCCTTTATACCCAGCCATTCATCGATGCGGTCCCTCATCTTGATGGACCATGGCTCCCCTCCCAGCAGGCCCACCTTCAGCTTGGTGTCCTTCTTTATGCTCACCCCCATCTTCTCGGCCACCTCTCCGAGGTGGAGCATGTATGAGGGGGTGGCGGCCATCGCGGTGACCCCCAGGTCCAGGATCAGCTCGATCTGTCGCTCGGTATTGCCTGTGGAGGCAGGCACCACGGCCGCCCCTATCCTCTCGGCCGCGTAGTGAAACCCCAGACCGCCGGAGAACAACCCATAGGTATTGGAGACCTGGATGACGTCATCGGGACCCAGTCCTATGGAGGTCAGGCCCCTGGCCAGTGATTCCGTCCAGGTGTCGATGTCCTTCCTGGTATAGCAGACCACGGTGGGCTTGCCGGTCGTTCCGGACGACGCGTGGTACCGTATCACTTCCCTCCGAGGTACGGACAGCATTCCTTCCGGATAGTTGTCTCGAAGGTCCTTCTTGTGCACGAAGGGCAACTTTACGATGTCCTGAAGGGAGCGAATGTCATCAGGGTGTACCTTCGCCTCCCTCATGCGGGCATGATAGAATGGAGAGGAAGAATAGAGTCTGGTGACCTGGGACCTGAGAAGCTTGTACTGCAGTTCTTCCAACTCTTCCCGGGAAATTGTTTCCATATGTTCGTCCAGATATGCCATCTCACTTCTCCTTTGAAGGCCGATGGGCGGCATGGAACTTATCATCGAGGCCGCGGCCGCCCCGGCAGGTATGTCAGGTGATAACATGGAGCGATATGAGCTTTGGCACATGTAGAGGCGATTGAGACGGTGAGCGCAGGACGGCTACTATTAATCCAAGGCGAAGCATATCTACCCTCATGGTCAACAAGATAGACCATCTCTATGCGATGCTTGACGATCTAGACGATGACCTTTCGGCGATGCAGGAGGACCTCGAGATGGCGATCGAGCTCCTTGACAAGGGCGAGACCAAGAAGGTCAAGATCATACTCGAGGAGATGAGCGCGTTCCTGGTCGACTTCCTGGAGCCCGAGGAGGTCGAGGAATGCGAATGCATCCCTATAGAAGAGGAGCCTGAGCCCTCTGAAGCCCCCCAGACCAAGGAAGGGGAGGAGGGGTCCGCGGCCAAGAAAGGTCAGGCCAGGACGCCTGCCGAGAAGTGACCGCAAACCTCTTCAGTCGCTCATCTGGATCAGATGTAGCAAACGCCAGATCTGCAGGCGGGTATCACGGATTCCACTATCATGGCCGCCCGCTCCACGTCCTCTTCCGTTATCCCACGATGGGTGACGAAGCAGATGGTGGACGGCCCTAGAACGGAGACCATGAGGCCCTTCTCCCTGGCCTTGGCCACGAACGCTTCAGCGGTCATTCCCGTGGCGGATATATCGGCCACGACCATGTTCGTCTGTACGGAATCCCGGTCGATCACGATCTCTTCGAGCACCTCGAGGTGATCGACAAGTCGGCGAGCGTTTGCGTGATCCTCGGACAGCCGATCCACCATGGTGTTGAGCGCCACTATCCCAGGGGCTGCGATCGCTCCTGCCTTTCTCATGCCTCCTCCCAGGAGTCCGCGTCTCTTTCTGGCGACGTCGATGAAATCGCTATCGCCGACCAATATCGACCCCATGGGGCAGCCCAGTCCCTTGGACAGGGAGAATTGTATCGAATCGACATGGCGCATGTAATCGGACACGGGTACGCCCAACGCCACCGCGGCATTGAATACCCTCGCGCCGTCCATGTGAACCTTCAATCCCAATTCGTGGGCGGCCTGGGCCGCATCGGCGACCTGCGACGGCGTCCAGCAAGTCCCGCCAGCATGATGATGCGTGTTCTCCAGGACCAGCAGGCCCAAGGATGAGGCGTCGCTATCGAGCGCCTTCGCAGCCTGACGGACCTGGTCGCCGGTGAAGGTTCCCTTGCTCCCCTCGATGGGCATTGGCGCCAGGCCGGCTATGGACACCATGCCGTCCACCTCGCAGCGGTATATCTCGGCCTTAGAATCGACGATGACCTTGTCCCCCCTGCGACAATGAGCCATCATGGCCACGAGATTTGCCTGGGTGCCGCTGATCAGCAGCAGGGCATCCTCGGCCCCGAACATCCGGGCCGCGAGTTCCTGAAGCTCACGAACGGTCGGGTCCTCCCCCAGCAGGTCGCCTCCCAGCTCGGCCCGCATCATCGACTCCAGCATCTCCCTTGAGGGCAGTGTTACGGCATCGCTCCTGAGATCAATGACGTTCATGGGATCCCCAGCCACGGTGGTTGGACCACATATATCGATAATAATTATTTCTACGCTCCTTCAGTCCAAGGACGAACGCTGGTGAAAGAGAAAAATACCTCGAGGACCATCCTCGGCCAGTGAAGAAGGATCTTCTTGACATCTTGGCCTGTCCGAACTGTCGCCACCATCCGCTTGAGCTAACGGCGTCGAGGATGGATGGGGACGATGTTGAAGAGGGCACGCTCACCTGCACCAGCTGCGGGGCCATCTATCCCATCGCTGGAAGCATACCGGACATGCTCCCTCCTCAGGATCGTTGAAGCGTTCTCACCTTCGGCGCGATATCCGGCCTCACAGCTTGGCCAGCGCGTCCCTTATGCGGCCCATGCCCTCCACGATGTCCTCTCGAGAGCATGCATAGGAGATGCGGAGATGGCCCTCCCCGGATGGCCCGAACACCGAGCCGGGGGTGACGGCCACGTGCGCCTCCTCAAGCAGATATGCTGCCATGTCCACGGAGGACATGTCGTGGTCGAACGTGGGGAACAGATAGAACGCCCCCTGAGGCCTGGAGCAATTGAGCGTGGGGATCTCATCCAGACATCTCATAACCAGGTCGCGGCGGGCGCGGAACTCCCTGACCATGTCGGCCACGGAGTCCTGGGGACCCCTGAGCGCCTCCACCGTCGCCTCTTGCACGAAGGATACGCAGCAGGTCAGGGAGTGCGTCTGCAGGGTGTTGAGGTACTTGATGATGGAGGTAGGTGCTATGGCCCACCCCAGCCTCCATCCCGTCATGGCGTAGGATTTCGAAACGCCATTGACCGTAATGGTACGGTCGAACATGCCATCCAGGGAAGCGATGGAGATGTGTTCTCCCTCGAAGATTATCTTCTCGTACACCTCATCGCTCATCACCAAAAGGTCATGGTCCTTCGCAAGGTCGGCCACCCCCCGGATGTCCTCCTTGGTCATCACGGCCCCGGTGGGGTTGCAGGGCGTGTTCAGCAGGATCATCCGGGTCTTGGGTCCTATGGCCTCTGCGACCGCCTCGCAGGTGAACCGGAAGTCCGTTCCCGACTTGGAGCCCACATACCGGGGCACGCCTCCGGCCAGTCGGATGCATGCCTCATAGGTTCCCCAGGATGGGTCAGGCAGTATGACCTCATCCCCCTCGTCCACCATGGAGCACATGCCCATGAAGATGGCTTGCTTGGCGGGCGTGATTATGACGTTCGCCGAAGTGCATGGAATGCCATTGTCGGCCATGGCGCGCTCGGCCACCGCCTTGCGCAGTTCGGGTATCCCTGCCGAGGGAGTGTAATGAGTGAAGTGGCGGTCAAGAGAGGCCTTGCAGGCCTCGGTGACATTTTCGGGCGTGGGAAAATCGGGCTCTCCCATCGAGAATGAGATTATGTCATTGACGCCGTCCTGCTTCATCTTGCTAACTATATTCGCGATGCGTACGGTCCCTGACTCGGGCACACTGCTCATGCGCTTGGCGGCCATCGGCACTGGCATGACGAGGGTATGTAATAATTCTTTGTGCATCCGCGTCTCCGTCGAAGGAGTGTGGCACCTGTTCCGCGAGGCATCTTCGGTTCTCACAGTGCAATCCTCATACCTGTACACAGGGCCACCGATCTCTCGCCCAGCCTGTTCCTGAGAATGGAGATCGCTTCCTTCCCGGTGCAATGACCGGTGACCACCTTGGGGCACCCGTGACCGGCCAGCGACCGGATGAGGGCATCCACTCCCTTCACATCCGCGGCCGGTTCACCGGGCGCTCCGCCGGAAAGATGGAATCCTCCCACCACAGCCTTGAGCTCACGTCCGGGGGACCCCTCTCTGGCGGCCAGGACCATGTTGGCTATGCCTGAATGCCCACAACCGGTGATGACCGTCATGCCGTCCTCCTCCACGACCACGCAGAACAGCTCGTGGCAGAAGTCGTCCCGGACAAGCCCGCGGCCCCGCTTGACCATCAGACCGCGGTTCCCGGCCGGGCGTTCCTCGCTCCCCGGGATGCGGGTCAGCAGATGGATGCCTGGGGCCACCTCCGTCGTATCGTCCAGCCAGATGATCCGCTCAGAGTGTGCCTTTAGCGTCCAGGGATCGAGCCCGATGTATCTGGTCTCCAGGGGACCGATGGCGTGGAACGACCCGTCAGCGCCATGGCGCATGTATACCGGGGCCGCATGGTTCAGCTCCAGAAATCGAGACAGACCGCCTCCGTGATCGTAGTGGCCGTGCGATATTATCGCCATGTCCACGGTCGAGAGGTCAACGCCGAGGACCTCGGCGTTATGGGCGAAGCGGGATGACTGACCTAGGTCGAACAGGACCCTCGTCCCGTTCGCCTCGATGTACATGGAAAGGCCATGCTCATGCAGCAGGCGGCCGTCATGGCCGGGTGAGTTTTCGACAAGGACCGTAAGTAGCATGGCGATATCGACCACGCAGCGATGGATGTCGACATATATCTCTGGATGGTCGTTCCACCGCGACCATTATACAGTAAGTTGGAAAAGCCTAAAATACAGTATGGAGTTAACCAGCTCGAGTGAGTTGAAATGCCCTTTGAACTGGATATGACCAAGCTCCGCCACGGGACCGACCTCGTGAAGAGAGGCTTCGCCAAGATGCAGCAAGGCGGCGTCGTCATGGACGTCACCAATGCAGAGCAGGCGATGATAGCAGAAGAGGCGGGAGCGGTGGCTGTCATGGCCTTGGAGAGAGTGCCTGCAGACATCCGCAAGGAAGGCGGAGTGGCCCGCATGTCCGACCCTGCCATGATCGAGGAGATCATCGATGCGGTCAGCATCCCGGTCATGGCAAAATGCCGCATAGGCCACTTTGTGGAGGCACAGGTCCTTCAGTCCCTGGGCGTCGACATGATCGACGAGTCCGAGGTGCTGACCCCGGCCGATCCCTTCTTCCATGTGTCCAAGAAGGAGTTCACGGTCCCCTTCGTCTGCGGAGCGAGGGACCTTGGCGAGGCCCTCAGGCGAATAGATGAGGGTGCCGCGATGATTCGCACCAAGGGCGAGGCAGGCACCGGAGACGTCATTGAAGCGGTTCGCCACCAGAGGACCATAATGGCAAAGGTTCGCGAGCTGAAGGGCAAGGACGAGACGGAGCTCATGGCGATAGCAAGGGAGATAGAGGCACCGTTCTACCTGGTAGAGGAAGTTGCCCGCCTACAACGTCTGCCGGTAGTCAACTTCGCAGCCGGCGGCATCGCCACCCCCGCCGACGCCGCGCTCATGATGCAGCTCGGCTCCGACGGCGTCTTCGTCGGCTCTGGCATCTTCAAGTCGGCCGATCCCGCGCCAAGGGCCAAGGCCATCGTGGAGGCGGTCGCGCATTATGACGATCCCAAGGTCATCGCTGAGGTGTCAAAGGGTCTGGGGGCCGCGATGAGGGGCATCGACGCCGCATCCATCGACCCACAGGGACGCCTGCAGAACCGCGGCTGGTAAAACCACTTCCACGACGATCTTTTTCTAATCTAGGCGACCAGCCGCGCACAGGACCTCGGACACGACCGCAGGTACTGTCATAAGCCAAGGGCCGAGCGATACCTGCAGGTCGGCGAGCTCATACACTGGCCCACGATAGTCTCCGCAGGGGAACGCCCCGACTATCACCGCCAGGTCCTCATGCCCGCCCATGACCTCTGACAATGGCACATCCTGGCCATCAGGGCTCATGGCGATGACCATGGACACATCCAGATCGTTCATCAGGGAGCGGAAGGTCATGTTGCGGGCCTTGTACCCATCCACCTCACCGCCGTCGAGCAGTCGGCCCATGAGCTGAAGGAACTCCACCTGATTGGGAGGTATCCGGGTCGTGGGTTCGATCTCGATGACGATGTCGTTCCTGGTATGAACGTAGGCATGAAGCATGCCCGCCCGGTTCAACCGGGATCCCTGGCAAAGGGACAGGCATTGATGCACTATGTCAGGCCTTCCCCGGCGAGGTCCATCCGGTAGAGAGGGGAGCAGGTCTCGGTGGAAATACGCGTCCAATATCGGGACGTGCGCCCGGGTCCGGACCGTCCGTGGAACAGGCTCCAGCTCCGCCTCGGCTAGCACTAGATTCAGCATCATGACAGGATCTTGTCCAGCTTGCCCATCCTTGCCGCATCCTTTATCTCCCGGGCGATGCGCTGCCCCGTGCTCATGCCCGGCTCGACCAGATCGTAATAGGGAGAGCCGCTGATGAACGGGTTGGTACCGGCAACGATGCGGCATGAGATCTCGAACACCTTGAAGTCCAGCTTGTCGGTGACTATGCTTTCCAGGCAGAACGGGCCGATTAGGCCGCCGAACAGTTCATAGCTCTTCAGGATGACGTTCTCGCCCATCTCCAACACCTTGCTGAGCAGTGACTCGCGGATCACCACGGGTATGTTGCCGGTCACCACCATGGACGGGAACATGCCGTGTTTCTTCAGCTCCTCGGTCGCGCCCAGCTTGTAAAGCTCATCGATGTTGGACTCGTCCCTGCGATCCATCGACATCAGTTCCAGCGAGCCTTCTCCGACCCGATATCCCTGTGTGCGTATGGGGGAGTAGAAATAGTGAAGGTAGTAACGCGTCCCCAGAATGTACTCCTGGATGGTGTATGACTCCTGGCTGAGGTCGATCCCCATCTTGAACTCCATGAAGTCCTTGGCGATGAAGAAGCCTCTGCCACCCTTTGCGCCGTTGTACTTGACCAAGACCGGTTCCTTGATGTCCTTTGCGTCCGGTATGCGCCGAGGCATCTGTATACCGGCGGATTCCAGCCATTCGCGCTGGGTATCGCGGTCCTCCTCCCACTTCAGCACCGCCCTGTTGCCAAAGGTGGGGACCTCCATGTTCTCGAACCTGTCCGGGCCCATGTACTCTACGAAGGACCCATGAGGCACGATGACGACGTTCCGTTCCCGCAACTCGTCAGCGCGGTCATTGAACTCGTCATATGAATCGAAATGCATGAACTCGTCAGGTTTGGCCAGGGGGAAGGCGTCATAGAATCTGGTCTTCTGATTCACGTAAATGCCAAGGGTTTTGAAACCTTCCTTCTTGGCTCCATTGAATATCTGCAGTGAGGAATGAGAACAGAGGGTCGCAATGGTGATGTTCTCCGGATCGTAATCCTTCAGAATCTCGTCGATCCTTTTCTTTGGAACCATAGGATATGATTTTGAAACCCGCTCATAAATCTTTCTCCATTACGCCCGGTCAAGACGTCGGTATCGGATCGTAGAGCTCTATTCCGAACTGATAGGCGACCCAAATGACGATCGCCGCCCGCACCATGCCTGCCAGCAGGTTGGTCAACGCGAAATACTGCAGCTTCATGGTCCCTTCCTTGTTGAACACCGCGAAGATGTATAGCGGGACGGTGTCCACCATGAGCGGTATGCTGAGTATTATGAACAGGCCGAGGTAGCTGGTCTTTGACACGAAGCGCTGCATCAGGTCTACGAACGCCTTGAACCATCCCCACTTGGCGGTTATGCGGTCAAGAGGGTTTTCCAGCTTCCAGCCCAGCATGAAGACCAAGGTCGAGCCGGCAGCTTTGCCGAGCCCTAGCATGAGCGCCTTGAGGGCTATCGGCGTGGACGGGCTTAGGAACAGGCCAGCCTCCACAGGTATTGGCAGGACGACCGTGGCGGCGACAGTATACAGGAAGAAGACGATGCTGTAGGTGATGGGGTCATGAGATATGCCTGTTAAGAAATCCATCAGCCCGGAAAGCACCATGAGACACCCCCATCCGGTAAGGGGGTCATAAAACAAGCGGTCCTGTTCAACAGGGTGAAAGGCTCGGATAAAACGTGAGAGAGGAGGTGGAAGATGATAGTCCAGAATTTTTTTAAATTAGGAATATTTTTAAGTCGGGTAGCCAATTACCTCACCAGGAATTCATATGGGGCCGAGTGAAAGAGCAGGGAAGAACGATTGGTTCGCTGAACTTGACGCCGAGCTGGAGGAGAAGACCCAGAAGATAGTGAAGGATGTCGAGAAGCTCAACACCCAGCGCGGCGAGATCAATCGGACCTTGATCGAGGACTTCGCCAAGATAAATGACAGGTTTCAGAAGATCGACGTTCACCTCATAATGGAGCCAGCAAAGAACGTGTTCTCCCAGCCGACCTCCATGCCGGAGAGATACGCTATGAGGGAGGACTTCGACTACGCTGGCGTCAAGAACATCCAATTGGTCGACCGCACCCAGGAACAAGGCCGCATGGGTGATTCCCTGAAGGTGTGGTATTACAATGACGGGCTGACCATGCGCCTCCGCATCGTGTTCGAGCATTCCGAGGGGGAACGCTACTACAAGCACGCCGGTTGGAAGAGGATGTTCGGCCAATTCATCATCTACGACTCTTCGCTCGACGAGGTGGACATGGATGACCTGCACTCGGCTCTTGGAGAGGTCGTCAAGGCATGGTATGAGAGCCACCTTCGTCGCAATCGCGAGTTGCTGATCGCCGCCCTCACAGAGAAGTTCGAGAAGGGGGAGAGCTTCACCGAGTGAAGGAGCGAAAGACCTTCGGTCAGGCGCCATCGCCGAGGCGAAGTTGGAGACCACTCCTGGCCTTGAGCCTTGCTCGGTGAGCGCATTCTCGGCGTTTGCGGGCGGTGGCATCGAATGGCCTGGCCCGTGACCATACGATACCGACAGCATCGGTCATCGGACGATAGCAGCGCATGGGACGTCAGATGATCGTGCTGATCGACAGGGAAGTATGGAAAAAGAGCGCCGGATTACTCCGGCAGATCGTTCAATCGAGTGCGGACCTCTTCCAGCTCGGCCTCCAGGGACCTTGCTAACATTTCCAGTCGGGACCTTTCCGCTTCGGACGATGCTCCCGCCGACCGTTCAGTCCTCGGACCGTACAGCCAGTTGGTCCTTCCTCTTAGGCGGCGAGGGCGTCCGCATCCTCGGCCGGTCCCTCTGTGCCTCGAACCCCGATAAGGGCCTCTGTTCACATCGGCTCCCTCGCAGCATCCCAATCCACGGCCCGTTCTGGGACCATCTCCCCTGGGCCCAGTCCTATCATATCTTGGCATTCTCTTTACCTCCTTGGTTTCCATTTCCTCGCGAGATTCCAGAGCAGTGTCCTCCCACCATCCTAATGGCATGACCGTTCACCAGTGCATGAGCGATCTTCCAGCGGGCAGAGGCCAGATCGGTCCAGAAACTTCTCCGGGATATACCCATCCGGGTCGCCGCCTGCTCCTGGGTGAGCTTCTCGAGGTCGATCAGCCTGATCGCCTCCAGCTCGACGTAGGATAGTTCGACGACCTCCGTGGAGGGCGGAGAGCCCCCTGCTGGCTCGTAAAAAGTGACGGCGGGGATGTTCTCTATTCGTCTGGCGCACCGATATCGGCCTCGTCTGCATCTCACAATGTTGCGAACGTGAGTAATAATATATGTAATTTTTGCTCAATTGAGCAATTAAAGCGGACCATCTCCTCCGCCCTCTAGAAGAGGTCCGGCATCTCGGCCGCATGTCGTCGTGATCGGGCCTTGCGGGCGGGAAAGGAAGATATCTTCACTTTCGGACCACCGGGTAATATCCTTTTAATAACAAAGGCGATAGGAGACATAGGAACTCATCAAGCGAGGTTAGGACATGATGAACAAGGAAGAGCTCGCACCCCATGTGAAAGAGATCGCCAGGGTGCTGGAAGGAAGAGTGAAGGAAGAGGACATCGAGCGGGACCTGGATAATTATCTCAACGTATACCGCATGTCCTTGGAAGCGTCGAGACGCCACATCGTCCGCAAGTATGGCGGCGACCCCAATGCTCTGACGAAAGGGGAAAGGAAGACCCTTGCGCAGCTGGGGCTGAACGAGGGTAGCGTCGATATACTGGCGCGTGTGATGTCATCGACCACCAGAGAGATCACCGTATCAGGAACGCCGAAGACCATCCAGAGCGGAGTTCTTGCGGACGATGCAGGGACCACGGTGAAGTTCACGGTATGGGACCTCACCAAGGCGGATCTCCAGCCTAACACCAACTATCTCATCCGCTATGCGTACACCAGGGAATGGAACGGGCAGCCGGAGCTCCATCTGGGAAACAGAGTGGTGGTGGAAGAGAGGCCCGACGACGAGGTCGTAGTCCCTGAGGGCATAAGCATACCGTCCTCTGGAGGGCGCTCCGCTCCACAGACCGTCAAGGTGAGCGGACTGCAGGACAACATGTACAATGTCACCCTGACAGGCCGTATCCTCTCCCTGAAGAACCGCGAGGTCGACACCCCGTCCGGGAAGAAGATGATGTTCAGCGGCATATTGGGAGATGAGACCGGGAGGGTGGAGTTCACCGCCTGGGAGGACTTCAACCTGCGTGAGGGAGAGGTCGTCACGATATCCAACGGTTACGTCAAGGGATGGAAAGGCATCCCTCGCCTGAGCTTCGGTGAGAAGGCCGAGGTCACCAGGCCGAAGATCGACTTCCCGTCCGCGGAGGAACTGTCCAAGGAGGCAGTAAGGACCATCGAGGACATCGAGCGGACCGGAGGGGCCTTCGACGTCAGCGTACATGGGACCATCGTGGACATCAAGAAGGGGACCGGGCTCATCTTCCGCTGCCCAGAGTGCAACCGGGTGGTCCTGAAGGGCGTGTGCCAAGTCCATGGCAAGGTCCAGCAGATCCCGGACCTGAGGGTCAGGGCCATACTAGATGATGGCTTCGCTGCCATGACCGTCGTCATGAGGAAGGAGGTTTCCGAGAACCTCACAGGCATCACCCTCAAGGAGGCGCTGGAAGAGGCAAGGGAGACGATGGACATCGAGACCATCTCCCAACGCTTCGAGGAGCGCTTGCTGGCCAAGCCCGTGATGGTGCGGGGCACGGTGATGTCGGACGACTACGGGCTGTCCATGACGGCCTCCGAGGCAAGGTTCGTCACACTGGACGTGAAAAGCGAGGCTGAAGCCCTCCTTAGGAAGATCGAGGTGATCTGATGAAAGCACGGGAACCAGCCTGGCGGGTTTTCGCGTCCGAGTTCAACGCCTCCACCTTGAAGATCAAGGGGGAGGGGGAGAAGGCGCCCTCATATGTCGTCACCCCGTTGGGTGCGATGGTCAACCGGCTGTTCATCGTCGGCATACTGACCGACATACAGAACCTGGGAACGGAGCAGGAACCTTACTGGCGGGCCACCGTTTCGGACGGCACGGACAGATTCTACATCTACGCTGGCAAATACGCTACAGAGGCGAGCTCTGCGCTGGCCAAGATCGAGCCCCCCTCGTTCGTTGCGGTGATCGGAAAGAGCCGTACCTATAGCTCCGACGAGGGGAAGTTCTACGTGTCCGTTCGAGCGGAGAAAGTGCTGTCGGTCGACGAGGGGATCAAGGACAATTGGCTGCTCGAGACCATCAGGGCGACCCTTCGCCGCATAGACGCCATGGAGGAGGCATTGCAGATGGAGACGCCTTCCGTACAGAGCCTGGTCAACCTTGGCTTCCCGGCAAGCCTCGCCGATGGCGTGGTGCGCGCTGTGGAGCACTACCAGAATCCGGACGTTAATCGCTTCCGCGGGACGGTGCTGGAGGCCTTGGAACAGCTGCTTCCGGACCGCGCCTTCGACCTCCCCCTGCCGCAGGACCTGCCGAGCCCCGAGGAGATCTATGACTCTGACATAGATGGCGAGGACATCGATGATGGGGAGAAGGAAGAGATCGTCTTGAAGCTCATCGAGAAGCTCGATGTCAACAAGAAAGGCGCCCCCCTGTCCGAGTTGATCAAGGAATCGGCCAAGCTAGGCATCGAAGAGGATGAGTTGGAAGAGATTAACAACTCGCTCCTGGACAAGGGCCTGATCTACGAACCTACCATCGGCCGTATGAAGCGTATCTGAACGCCCCCTCGGGGCCCCTTTCCTTTTTTATTGTAATGTTTCGGTGGCAGCCCGGAGGCCGTCCTCGAACGCCCATTGCTCCCTGAAATGATTGTTGGTGTCATCGATCAGCTTGAGATACCAGTAGATCAGGAACGGGCTGAATATGATCGTGATGATTAGGTACAGTAGAAAGCTTCGGTCCTGAGGAGACCGAGGTACCGGTGGAGGAACGTTCTCGCCATTGGCCGCGAAGGCGAGATAGACGTTGTACGCGAAGGCGTGCCAGCGGTCATCATGATCGAAGGCGAACTGGCTTAGGAAGTATAGTGTGTAGAAGTAAAGCACGATGCCGATTATCGGAATCAATATGGCAAGGGACCAAAGGGTGGAGCGCGGCCTTTCACCGATCCGTGCTCCCTGATCTATGCTCTCCAGCGCGAAGATGTAGGGTTGCACCGCCGCCGCCGTCCCCTTCTCCTGACCTCTGGCCAATATGAGGTCGATCATCGCCCTCCGGAGGGCGGCCTCGCGCGCCAGATGCTTGTTCATGCGGTCGATGAGCTTGTAGTTCATGTAGATGAAGAGGAAGGCAGCGACAGCAAAGCCAAGGAATATGATGAACCCGCCCGTCGAGAGGTCGAAGAACAACAGAAGGATCCCCGCCATGAATCCCACCACCAATGCCAGCAGTGGCACCAGCACCCATAGCGGCGATATTATCTCATCTGATACTCCACGCCCTATGGAAAGCTCCGCGACCCTCCGCCTCGCATCCCCCGATGTCAGCGGCCTGGTCGGCGTCATCAGGTCATAGCCACAATGGCGGCAGAAACGCTCTCCCGGCGACGACGCGGTTCCGCAACGCGGGCACATGGACGATCCGTCGGGCATGCTCACCTCCTAACCACGATGCCTGCGTAACCGACTACCTCCTGCATGGGCATGACATCGCCTGAATTGGCATACTGCAGCAGCTCGGCCTTCGTGCCATCACATGCCATCAACATGGTCATGACCGGCCCATAACCGCACATCGTGACGTTGCGGCTCACGACCTCATCATACACCCCGGTGGCATCCAGGGCCAGCACCTTATCTATGACCGCCTGGTCCTTCTTCCGGGCAACTTCCGGCGGGACATAATGGCTCATGTCGGTGGATGCCAGGATGACGACGTCCCTGTCCGCGACGGCATTCCTTATCTCGGCCGCGGTCTCGGCAGCGGTATGTGGGTCCTGAGCACCCATGGATATGGGTACGATGCTCACATCCTCGTCCAAGTATTGCAGGAAGGGTACCTGGACCTCGATGGAGTGCTCGAAGAGGTGAGCCGAGGGGTCGTCGACCACATAGCGTCCCAAGCGGCGGACGATCTCCTGATCGATCGTCGCCAATCCCAATGGGGTGATGAAGTCCTGGGTGGTCGTCGCGACAGGTGCCCCTGCACCGTGATGGTTCGGCCCTATGATGATGAACGTTTCAGGAAGGCCATCGCGGGCCAGTGCGGCATATACGTGAGCGGCCACGGGTCCAGAGTACATCCACCCGGCATGTGGGACCATCGCTCCCACAATGCTTCGCCTCCCATCACCAACGACCTCCGGTACCTCTCCAGGCCCGAGAGGGGATAGGAAGGCAGCCTCGATCTCGGCGCGCACCTGCATCTCGTTGCCGGGATAGAACTGCCCCGCCACGGCAGGGTGTCTGGCGGTCATGCAGCAGATAATCGAATTGCTGCTTATTTCAATGTTTGCCGCTGACCTGGCCTGCGGAGGTTGCCCTCAGATGGCACACTGAAATGAAGAAGAAAAGTATCGGAAGGGGTTTGAGATCGTTCGATCGAGCCTCACAGACTGGCTTCGAAGTCGTCCATGGTGAGCTTGTAGTCCTCGTCGTTGACCAGTATGCCCCGCTCCTTGAGGATCTCGCGAGTGAGCAACCAGTAGACGCAGGCCAACGCCCGGCGGCCCTTGTTGTTGGTGGGAATGACGAGGTCGATGTTCTTCGTCTCATTGTTGGCGTCGCACAGGGCCACGATCGGAATGCCTATGTTGACCGCTTCAGCGACGGCCTGCTGATCGGCAGCAGGATCGGTGACAAGGAGAACCTCGGGCTCTATGAACTCGGGGAGGGCGGGATTGGTCAACGTGCCTGGGACGAAGCGCCCGGCGAATACCTTTGCCCCCAAGGTCTTGGCGAACATCTTGGCCGGCTTCTGCCCGTACTGTCTGGCCGAGGAGACCAGTATGTTCTCTGGCTTGAACCGGGCCAGGAACTTGGCGGTGGCCCGGATGCGGGCGTCGGTCTGCTTTACATCCATGACGTATAGACCGTCCGACCTTACCTTGAAGATGAATTTTTTCATGTCGGCGCTCTTCTGCTGGGTGCCGATGTGGACACCAGAGGTGAGATATACGTCCTCGGGCACCAAAAGCTCGGTCTTGATTTCATCGCTCATAAAAACCCTCACTCGTCTCTCTTAACCGTGATCGGGAGCACATCCCTATCGAACTCAAGCATGGCGATCTCGACTGGGTCGATCATGTCTTCTGATACGTCAATCAGAACAGGCGCTCCCATGGATATCTGCAATGCACGGGCCCCGATAATGCGCGCCTTCTCGAATCTAGTATATTTCACACTATCACCATGCGGGAATGGCCTGATATTGACAGTTTGCTTATAAACCTTTGGTAAGGCGCCGAATCGACGGCCAGATGTCTCAATCTCATGCATATCTTCTCGTTCTAAGGCATCACCATATCCTAGTTTGTAGGTGTGACTAGGCTTTTAGATGCTACTTGGATGTTAGAAGGTGCTCTTAATCTTTGCCGATGCCCGGGTCGCTCTCACCGTGCATATGGTGCTGCATCACCACAATTCTATATGCCTAGGGCACCGACATATCGAACGTGGCTGACGCTCTTCTGCTATCCGCCCCTCTGGCCGCCGCCATAGTGATCTCCCTAGCGCTGGCCGGATTTGCATGGTGGAAGAGCGCAAGGAAGGTTCGCAAGCTATTCTTCATGATGAACCTGTCCCTGGCGTTCCTATCAGCGTGCTACTGGATGGAACTGGCCTCCCCCACCCTGGAAGGCAAGCTGTTCTGGAACGGCCTGGAATATGTCGTGAACGTCACCATGCCTGTGCTCTTCCTCCTCTACACATACACCTTCCTGGGGAAGAGCATAGTCTGGCGATGGAAGGTCATCCCCTTCCTGCTCATGGTGCCGGTGATAACCCTTGGACTATTATGGACCAATGACGTTCATCATCTGTTCTATCGGCAGGTCGGCCTGTCAGGGGAGCCGTTCACCTCCTTCACGCTCACCTATGGCATCGGATTCGTGATACATTCGGCATATTCGCTGGGGCTCCTGTTCATCAGCGTGTTCTCCCTGGCATCCGCATACCTGCGGTCTTCGAGGATGCATCGCCGCCAGATTATGCCGGTTCTGGCGGCCTCGCTCATTCCCATCGTGGCCCTGGCGATCGGTCTCCCAAGGGCCTTTCCCCTCTCCCTCACCTATTTCTTCGTGATCGGGTTCACGGCCGCCGCGGTGTTGCTGTTCATCGGATCGTTCAAGTACGAGCTTTTCGACGTGGTTCCGCTTGCCCTTGAGGGCATAGTCGAGGCGGTGGACGACGGCATCATCGTTACCGACACTAAGGGACGGCTTCTCTTCGTCAACGACCTCCTCCTCAGACGGATGGGGATGAGCAGGGAGGAGGCCTATGCAAAGCCACTATCGACCATCTCACCCCAACTGACCGAATGCGTGGAGAAGGCCAGGGATGGGGAGACGGTGACGTTGGCCCTGCCAGGGGACGATGCGATATACATGGTCAAGGTCACTCACATCCTAGACAGTGAAGGGCCCCCTACCTCCGAACTTCTCACCTTGCGGGACATCACCGAGGAGAAGAGGAACAGCGAACGGCTGCGTATGGCGAACCTTAAGCTGTCACTGCTGGCATCGGTGACCAGGCATGACATCCTCAACCAATTGACCATCATCCGCGGATACGGTGAGCTGATGGCCCGCGGAAAGGCGGAAGCGGCCTCATGCGAGAGGTATGGGGGGGAGATAGCATCCGCCGGGGCATCGATCGAACGGCAGCTTCGCTTCATCGCAGACTATCAATCCCTGGGGGAAGCGTCCCCCCGATGGCAGTCGGCAGAGAAGGTGGTCCATAGGGCCAGGGAGCTAGGCCTGGGAGGGGATCTCAAGGTCACCATCGATCTGGACGCCATCGAACTGCTGGCCGATCCATTGCTGGAGAGCGTGTTCAGCATCCTGCTGGACAACACGGTGCGACACGGGGTCCGCGCCACGGAAGTGATGATCTGGAATGAAGAAGGGGAGGGAGGGGAGATGGTGATAGTGTATCAGGACAACGGCGTAGGAGTGGCCTGGGAGGACAAGGAACACATCTTCGAGGTGGGGCATGGCAAGGGAGGGGGGTTGGGCCTGCACCTGGCACGCGAGATCCTGGAGGTGTCCGGCATGCACATGCATGAGAACGGGGAGCCAGGGAAGTGCGCCCGGTTCAAGATGATCGTGCCGCCAGACAGATGGCGCAGGTCAGGGATCAGCGACCAAGGCGCTCCTTCAGGTACGGGACCAGGCCGCCTCCCTCTAGGACCTCGAGGAGAAAATCGGGCATAGGGTCGAACCGGATGCAGCTGCCAGTGGAGGCATTGCGCATCATGCCCGCGGACAGGTCGATCTCCGCCACATCTCCCGTCTTGAACATCTCCGTCGCATCCTTGCAGATCACGACCGGCAGCCCCACATTGATGCAGTTGCGGTAGAAGATGCGTGCCACGCTCTTCGCGACGACAGCGCCTACGCCTGCCGCCTTCAGGGCCAGCGGCGCCTGCTCCCTCGATGAGCCGCAACCGAAGTTCTTGCCGGCCACGATGATATCGCCCTCCCTCACCGAGCTGGCAAAGGCCGGGTCGATATCCTCCATGGCATGAGCTGCCAGATTGGCCACGTTGTAATCGTCAAGATACCTCCCCGGGATGATCAGGTCGGTGTTGACATGATCGCCATACTTCCATACTCTACCGGTCAGCATCTCACACCCTCCGGGGGTCCGCGATCTCTCCCTTTATCGCGCTTGCCGCCACGGTGTCCGGGGATGCGAGATAGACCTCGGCCGATGGGGAGCCCATCCGCCCCCGGAAGTTGCGATTGGTCGTGGATATGCATCTCTCCCCGGCCGCGAGAAGGCCTTGGTGGCCTCCCAGGCATGGGCCGCAGCCCGGATTGACGATGACCGCCCCGCTCGTTGCCAGGGATGCCAGCAGGCCGCGCTTGGACGCCTCGATGTATATCTCCCGGGATGCGGGCACCACTATGAAGCGCACATCGCGATGGACCTTTCGGCCGCGCAACAACGCTTCGGCTGCCTCGAGGTCTTCCAGTCTGCCGTTGGTGCAGGAACCGAGAACCGCCTGCTCGATCTTCGTCCCCTCCACCTCGGTCACGTCGCAGACATTGTCCACACTGTGCGGGCAGGCGACCTGCGGCGCCAGCGATGATACGTCGAACTCCACCTCCTCGTCCGGGATGGCGGTCTGGCCGTAATCAGCCTCCAGGCCGCTCCACCCTGGCACCCGCTGCGCCAGCCATCCGTCGGTGGCGGCGTCGGGGAAGCACACGCCGGCCTTTGCGCCCATCTCGATGCTCATGTTGCTCAGCACCATGCGCGACTCTATGGACATGGCGGACACGGCATTGCCCGTGAACTCCACGCACCTGTAGTCCGCCCCATCGGCGCCCTGATCCCCGATTATGTTCAGGATGACATCCTTGGAGCGGACGTGTGGCCTCAGCTTCCCCCGTATGCGAAGCCGAAGCGTCTCCGGCACCCTCATCCATATCTCCCCGGTGGCCCACACCGATGCCATCTCGGTTGCCCCGATGCCGGTGGAGAACGCTCCAAGGGCCCCATAGGTCGTGGTATGGGAATCGGACCCCACGATCAGCATTTCCGGCCGTACATGACCCTTCTCCGGGAGCACCTGATGGCATATGCCCTCGCCCAGATCGTAGAAGTATGGCAGTTCGGACTGGCGGGCGAATCCACGGACCTCTCGATGCGACTCGGCGGTCTTGATGGTGTTTGCGGGAATGCGGTGGTCGAACAGGATCACCACCTTGGATGGGTCCCATATCCTCTCCGCCCCGATCTCGCGGAACGAGCTGAGGACCAGAGCGGAGTTCTCATGCGACATCGCCAGGTCCACCTTGGCCTGCACGATATCCCCGGTCGAGACATTTCGTCCACTGGCTCGAGACAGGACCCTCTGGGCGAAGGTCATGGAGGTCATGCCCCTGACAGTCCCTTGGTGGATAAAGCCCTGTCGCCATTTCGCAGAACGCAACGGGAACGTGACGAGCCTCGAGCGACCCTGCTGCCGGTGTTCAGGACTGTTCTCTCGATCAAAATTCACGATAAGATATTCTTCTTATCGTCGTTAATATTGAATTAATTAGGCATGAATAGTGGTGATAATCGTAACTCTACCTAGATAACGCGCAATATATCTGCAATCGTCGTAGTTGAGCTTCGATAAACCTTTATATCAACCGTTGATTCACTCAATCCGAATAACCAGGAGCGTATGGCATGGAGGATGAAATCCCGCCAAAGTCAGCCGGTAATCTCCAAGACTATGAGGTCGCCTGCAAGGAGTTCACCTGGGCGTCCGTGGACAAGGAGTTCGACTGGTCCAAGGGTTCTGTGTACAACATCGCTTACGAAGCGATAGACCGTCACGCCCTGAACTGGAGGAAGAACAAGATCGCCCTGTACTCGGTAAAGGCCTCCGGCGAGGTGCAGAAGTATACGTTCGGAGAGATGTCCGACATCACCAGCCGGTTCGCCAGCGGCCTGATGAAGTTGGGGGCGAAGAGGGGTGACCGCATATTCGTGTACCTGGATCGGACGTCCGAGCTGTACATGGCAATGCTGGGCATCATCAAGATGGGTGGTATCGCCGGTCCTCTCTTCTCCGCCCTAGGGCCAGAGGCGGTCAAGGACCGGGCCCTGGACTCAGGCACCAACATAATCATCACCTCTCCCTACCTGTATGAGAGGATCCTGCCCATACTGGATGATCTGGCAGATCTCAACAAGATAATCATAGTGGGTGCCGAGGGAGAGCTTGGAGAGAAGTGCGTCAGCTTCGAGGAGGTAGTGGAATCAGGAGATCCCGGATTCCAGGCGGTCAATATGGCGCCCACCGATCCGTATATCATACACTATACTTCAGGATCGACCGGCAAGCCCAAGGGCGTCCTGCTCGGCCACCGCGCCATGATACAGCAATGCATCACCTCCAAATGGGTGCTGGACCTGAGAGAGGAGGATACATACTGGTGCACCGCAGATCCCGGCTGGGTCACCGGCACGTCCTACGGTATCTTCGGCCCATGGTACCTAGGCACATCGCTTGTATCATACGAGGGTCGGTTCGACGCCCGCGTCTGGTACGACATCCTGGAGCGCTTCGGCGTCACGGTATGGTACACGGCCCCGACCGCCCTACGAATGCTCATGCGAGCGGGGGACGATGTGCTGAAGGAGTTCAACCTGGACAAGGTGCGCCACATCTGCTCCGTCGGAGAGCCTCTGAACGCCGAGGTGATACGCTGGGCACTTCGCACGATGGGCAAGCGCATTCACGACACATGGTTCCAGACGGAGACGGGTGCCCATCTCATCTGCAACTACCCATGCATGCCGATCCGCCCTGGCTCCATGGGAAAGCCCATACCGGGAGTCATCGCCGGGGTCGTGGACGAGGAGGGCAACGAGGTCCCGCCCATGACCGAGGGGTATCTGGCCCTGCGCCCTGGCTGGCCATCCATGATGCTTGGCATCTGGCGCAACACCCCGCGTTTCAAGGAGTACTTCCGGGTTCCCGGCTGGTACATCGCGGGCGACATGGCCTACCGCGACGAGGACGGATACTTCTGGTTCCTGGGTCGCGCCGACGACGTCATCAAGACCTCCGGAGAGAGGCTTGGACCGTTCGAGGTGGAGTCGGCTCTCATCGAGCACGCCGCAGTGGCGGAAGCAGGTGTCATCGGCAAGCCGGACGAGCTGAGGGGCGAGATCGTGAAGGCCTTCATAACCCTCCGGCCGGGATACAAGCCCTCCGATGAGCTGAAGGAGGACATCACCAAGTTCGTCAAGACAAGACTGGCCTACTACGCATATCCCAGGGAGATCGAGTTCGTCGAGTCCCTGCCCAAGACCCGCTCGGGCAAGATCATGCGTAGGGTGCTGAAGGCAAGGGAACTTGGCCAGCCTCTTGGTGACCTGTCCACCCTGGAAGACTGAAACGCCTTCTCAACAACCTTTTTCTTTTTTTATCGATGTTCATCGATGCTCAGGATCGAAGAAAAAAGGATCGAAGGGGAATGTGGGGGTTGAACCCCCTTTTGTGATCACTCCGTCGTCTTGCCGTCGAAGTGCTCGTCGTCGGCCTCGGCATCCGCCTTGGTCTTGTGGAGGACCCCGTCCCTGTGCTCAGGCGGGGAATAGATAGTGTATAGCTTGAGATCGGCGGTCTTGGAGGTGTTGATGACGTTGTGGTTGGAACCCCTGGGAACGACCACTGCGCTGCCATCCTTCACCGTGTATGTGGTATCGTCGATGATGACTTTGCCCTCGCCTGCTTCAAAGCGGAAGAACTGGTCAACATCATCATGGACCTCGGCCCCGATCTCCTCTCCCGGCTTCAGGCTCATGAGCACCAACTGGCTGAACTGGCTGGTATAGAGAACCTTGCGGAAGTTCGTGTTGTCGACTGTGTCCTTCTCGATGTCGGTCATAAAACCCTTCTTGGTCATAGTCTCATCTCCGTTCGGCCCGCAGGCCGGTCTACCATGCATATGTATCGACCTACGTAAAAAGACATTGCCAAATCGTTAGTTCAACGCACTGCTTTAGAAAAAGACGGGGCTGGGCCCCTCGGTGTTCACGCTATAGGGATGTTCCTGAACATCTCCATCCAAGATATGAATCCTATCATGCGGCCGTTCTCATCCACCACGGGAAGTCGCCTTACGTTCTTCTTGTTCATCAATGCGAGAGCGTCGGCGATGGTCGTATCAGGAGTGACCGTGGTCACCGGCGAGCTCATGACCTCCGAGACCTTCAGATAGAGGAACTTGTCCTGGCTGGTCAGATAGCGCCGCAGCACATCACGCTCGGTGAATATCCCTACCACCTTATCGTCAGCATCGGTCACGATGACGCTTCCCTGGTCATTCTCGACCATAAGTTCTACGGCACTCTGCACCGAATCGTCGGGGGAAACGATCTCTCGCTTCCTGATCATGTAGTCCTTGACAAGTGCGACCATTTTGCTCAAGATGAATATTGGTTAGAATGTTGATAAAGCTAATTGGTCAAATCGGCCTCGGGCTATAATAATCGAAGAGATGGCCCCGCCCTTCGAAGACCGCCAAAGTTCGGAGCCCTCCTCGACCAAGTTAAATAGGTTGAGACCACGTCGCGGCCCATGGCATCGTCACCGTCTTCCATCGCCCCCGAGATGGGGGAGCGTACAGCGTTCGAGTATATGCGCCCCATAGGGCCTCGCACCCTTTGCGTGGTCACGCCGTCGGAGAGGCGCATATGGGACACCTCTCCAGAGTTCCCGGTGCGTGCCAGGCGAGCATACACAGGGGGATTCTCTCGCAAATGCCAGTCATATGCGGAACGATTCTACCGAGGCCACTGGTGCATCCTTGACCCCTGCAACGGCTTCATGTGGCCTGACGAGGTCATTCGCAGCCCCCACGACCGATGCCTGTACCGTCCGGAGACGCAGCCGTTGACGGCCGATCAGCTTCGTGAACATTCCATACGAAGGAAGTTGGACGACTTCGATGCGATCATAGCCCTGGGAGGAATGCGCTTCATCCTTCTGATGGAGGAAGTGTTCCCAGGAAAGAGGGTGAGGGCCCCCCTTGCCGGCATTGGCGGCATCGGCGAGATGATGAAGGCGCTCGATGACGCCATTGGAACGGGTAGGAGACTATAGTCCCGCTCCAAGACCGATCATTATCTAAGCTCCAAGCCGTTCCCCCCTCGGTGACGGCATGGCGGAAGTGACCGTCTTCGATGGTGCCGGGTGCATAGGCGGCAACAAGGTCCATCTCTCCTTCGCCGACGAACGTGGCAAGAGTAGAGGGGTCTTCTTCGACTTCGGGATGAACTATTCCAAGATGGAGCGTTACTACGAGGAATTTCTCCGCCCGCGCTCCAACCGCGGCATCCATGACCTGCTTGCCATGGGGATCGTCCCTCCGCTCGCATGCTACCGCCACGACCTGATCCCTGAGGACGTGGACCGCTCCATCGCTCGAAGGGTGACGGTGGACGCCTTGCTCATCTCGCACGCCCACATGGATCATGTGGGACACGCAGCCCTCTTGGACACTGGCATCCCGTTCGCCTGCACGCCCATGACGGCAGCCATCCTCAAATCGCTCCGTGACTGCAGCAAGGGCGACGTCCAGTACGACTGCCCCTACTCCTCGATAAGGACGCCTGTCGAGAAGGAGCCAAGGTGCGTATCCTCCTCGCGGAGGTACATGGGCCGGGACCTTCTTCTGACGGACGAATGCTCCAGCGGCCTGCGCGAGCTGTACTCGTCCACTCCTTCCTCCCGCAGCGGGTCGAGCAGAAGCACGTACATTCCCGGAGCGATCGGAGGCCTGGAAGACCTGGACATGGAGGTCCAGTGCTTCCCCGTGGACCATTCGGTGTATGGCGCGGTCGCTTTCTCGGTCAACACCGAGGAAGGCTGGGTGGTCTACTCGGGAGACCTCAGGCTGCACGGCCGAAACGGGGATGAGACCAGAAGGTTCGCGAAGGAAGCCCGTGGACTGGAACCCCGGCTGCTCATCGTGGAGGGGACGAGGGCGTCCAGGGAGGATCGGGACGAGTCTGAAGAGATGGTCGAGGAGAACTGCCTTCGAGCGGTCAGCGAAGAGAGGGGGCTGGTCGTGGCTGACTTCGGTCCGCGCAACGTCGGGGGCTGGAGACGTTCCGACGCATCGCCTCCTCCACCGGCAGGGAGCTTGTGATCCTCCTAAAGGACGCGCATCTGCTGGAATCGATGCGGAAGGCCGACGGCGTTGACCGAATGGAGGGCGTCCGCATATATGACGACCTTCTGGTTCGCGAAGGACGCTACCAAGAGGAGGTGAGGGAGGAGCATTCCCACCGCCTGGTGGGAGCCGACGAGATCGCGGATTCCCCTGGCTCATTCATCCTCAGCTTCTCATTCTGGGACCTGGGCCGCATGCTTGACATACGCACCGAAGGGGAGACGTACATATACTCCTCATCAGAGGCGTTCAACGAGGAACAGCAGATCGATTTCAGGCGTCTGACGAACTGGTTGCACCGCCTGAACATGAAGCCAGTGGGGTATCAGATCACGACCGTCGCGGGTCGGGAGGTCCCGAAGAAAGTGCCAGGATACCATGCGTCGGGACACATCTCCGCTCCCGAGCTGTTGCAACTGGTGCGCGAGGTCCGGCCGAAAGCGGTGATGGCCGTCCACACCCGGTCGCCCGAGTTCTTCACATGCTTGGCCGATGACGGCATCGATGTCATATTGCCAGAAGAGGGGCGGCCTTACAGCTTGTGATCGTCAAGGCCGAACCATTCTGCCTCGGTGCAGATGCGCCGGTAGGCTGGGTCGAGGATTATCATGGCGGCGACGGCCATGCCTGCAACGGCCACCGCGGGATGCGTTCCAGCATAGACGGCGGTCAGCGAGATCGCGGCAGCCGCCCCTCCCAGGGCCGGGCGGAGGCGGTGCGCCCTCACCGCCTTTCGATACCGCTCCATGAGGTCGATATCGGCATCCGGCGGCCCAAGGACGGAGGCGGCGATCGCGGAGGAGAACAACGTGGCCTGGTACATGATCTCCTCTGGCCGCCTGAGCGGACGCACCTTTCTGATGCACTCACGGACGAACCGCGGTGAGCATTCCGCGATCTCTATGCCCTCCACCACCGCCTCCCATGGTGGCGTGAGGTCAGCCACATATTCCTCCCTGGCGTCGTGACGACGGAACCTTCGACCGGGAGAGACGCTCTTGTCCTGGATATAATGCAACGCCCTGCCCAGATTCTTCATGGCCCAGTAATCGTTTCCGATGAGGTACGCCCTGCGAGCCCTCCACAGGTACGCCATGATGGTTCCCGTGGGAGGGTTGTGATGAGGTGCCCGAACGATGCGAAGTCGACGGCCGTTCTCCCGGTAGGCGAGGTCGGGACGCCGGTCCGGCTCCACCGAACCGTTGCACAGCCCCCTCTCAAGTTCCTCCGGCAGGCACATCTCGGCGGAGATCGCCCTGGCTATGGAAACGTGACTCTTCCACTTCATCCCTTCTCGGGCATGACGATGCGTCCATGTATTTCAATGGAGGCGGGAGCGCCCCGAAAGTGCCAGCCTCACAGGCCTTCATCCTAGTCCCTATAGTCCTTCCTTCGAAGATACAGCAAGTCCAGTGCGATTATCGCCACCAGGGCGAATATGGTCAGGACCCCCAATACCATGATGGTCTTCAGAGCATCCGTCTCCGACCTGGCCTCCGCGTCGATGTCGAAGGTCAGCCGGGTCTCCCTCATGACCAGACCCTCCGACGCAGCCTCGACAACGGCCACGAGCCGATAGGTGCCTGGCATGAGGGCGAGTTCGGCCGATGCTGAAGGAACGTTCTCGAACGAGCCATCGGCGATGTACGTATACTTCTCACCCAGCTTGAAGTGCTCGTAATCGTCGGAGATCATGAGGTAGATGTCGACATTGCCTCCATCTGCCTCGACCCGGTAGGACAGCAGCGACTCGCTGTCCAGGGCGATAGGCCATGAATGCGATCCTCCGGAAGGAAGCATCACTTCCCCTGTGTCTGCGGAGGCAGGGGTGAACAGGACGATGGAGATGAGAAGAGCCGTTGCTATTACAGGAAGGATATTCCTAACCGTCCAGTACACCCTATACTATCTTTGGAGCAGCTTAATAATAAAGCTTGTCATCTTCTCCTTGCCAGGCGTACCGCCGCGACTATGCCTAACGCGCCGGCGATGCCTATCACCAGCAGGTTCTTAGCGGTCAGTCCGCCCAACACCTCGTGGTCTATGTGTATCCAGAGGTCCACCTCGTTTCCTGTCGGGGAGCCGTTGGTTATCGTGAGAACGTACTTTCCTTCAGGAAGCATCATCGATCGCTTGACCGAGAAGGTGCCGTGGTCCTCCACGACCACCTCCCCTCCCCGGCTGAGAGCGATGTCGAACGGACCGTTGGACGAGCGCGCCGTGTATGCCAGGTGCATCCTGGCCGCGCTGTCGATCTCATAGGTTATCGAATCCCCAGGGCCGAGATGCCACTCCTCCACCTCGGTGGAAGGTACCGGGATCGTCAAAAGAGAGAAGGCAAGAACGAGGGCAACGAGCATCGATATGTTCATTGTTGCTGGTCGTGGATATCAATAGCGGCATGATCGATTCGGGATCCGTTGTCGGTCCGACGTAATCACCAAATATGTCAGACATGGAGCAGACAAGATTTATATAATTTAATGACGATTCGTCAAACATGTCTCAGGATGGGAAGACATTCAATCTTAGAAATATCGACGGTCAGACCGTCGGCATCGTCACGATCGCGCTTGGCTTCGCTCTGCTGATAGCTTTCTACGTCGTCAGGGAAAGCATCTATCTAATGATTCCAGTCATAATGCTAGAGATAGGCATATATGGCATGGCCCTTGGCGCCTTCTCCTACCTCCGGGGCCCAAGGACCAGCGGTCGCTGGGGCAACGACTCCGTCTACAGCCTGTTCTGGGGAAGCATGATCGCCGTGATCGGCGGGATGTGGATCGCATATGACAGGCTCGCGGACGCATACGCCCTGCCCGCATTCATCGCCGCGTTCCTGATCTACTTCGGCGCCACCATGCTGATACTGAACCGGAACAAGACTGTGAAGTCCAGGGTCTGGTAAGAAAGCCTCTCGCATCGGGCCGCCCCATCTCAGTCACACTCCCTGAGGCAGCTTGGACCGCAAAAGGGGCGGCCTGGCTAAACCCTTTACAGCCGCATGCCGCCGTCGAGGCTCCCTACCCTTTAGCCCTGGCCTCGCCGCTGCGGCAAAACCCGTCGGGATGACCTCATGCTGCTCGCAACTTGACCCGGCCTGCCGAACCTGCCAAATATTTTATTATGCCGACATGACCGTTCTCCTATCATGAAGCGGCTCGGCAGCGACCGCCAAGGCTTCGGCCTGATCCTGGCGGTCGTCGTGGTCCTCGTGATCATCATCGTCCTGGCAGCGTTGCTCATAGTCCCATTCCGAAGCATTCCAGTGAACGAGAGTCGGCAGGCTGCACTGGAGCAGGGTATCGAGTCGCTCGAGCTGAACGTCAATATCGATGTAGGCGAGGTGTCCGTCAGATTCGTGGAGGATGAGGACGTCGCGGTCGCCCTCGAGGTCAGCGGCCACCATCGCACCGGACTCCTAGGATCGAGGGAGCCTGTGAACATCACCTGGGAGGAGCGCACTGAAGGGGATGCGATCATAGTAGATGCCGATGTGGTACTGGGCGACTCCCTCATCCCATTCTTCAGCAGCGACATCGATTGCACGCTGCTGATATCCAGCCAGCTGCGCACAGCACTGAGCGTGTCCGCAGGCATGGGAGGGCTTGAGGTCGTGACCTCGGACGGGGTCGTCCTGACATCCATGGACCTCTCCGTGAGCACTGGAGGGGTGAGGGCGACCATGGTCGACAACGTCACGCTGGAAGGGCCCATGAGCATGCGGGCGACGACGGGCGGGGTCGATCTGAGCTGGACCAACGTGGTCGCTCGTGACAATGCATCGGTGACCCTCAGCACCACGACGGGGGGGGTGCGGGCCAAGGTGGAGCAGACGGAGGGGCTTGGAAGCAACCTCACCTTCACGGCCTCGGCGAACACCGGAGGCATCGAGCTTGAAATGAACATCGCCGGAGACACGTCGGCGCATGTGACGTCCACGACCACGCTTGGCGGCGTATCCGTGCAGGAGCGGACCGGATTCAACGGCACCGACACGGACCTGAGGTCGGAGAACTACGCCAGCGAGTCAAACTTCGAGACCTCTCTGAACACTGGCACCGGCGGGGTGAGCCTGCGCCTTCGATATGAGGCGTGAGGCCTCCCTCCGGAACATTTTTCAATCGTGTAATCGTAGATGTCCCGTTCAGGCTGGGGGTGCGGGTTCTGAATGACGCACGATTGCCAATGAGGAAGTTCATCTCGCCCGAGATTATCTTCGGCAGCGGCTCCATCGAACTGGTAGGGCAGCATGCGTCGAACCTCTCCCCCCGGAGGGTGCTTGTCGTAAGCGATGCAGGGGTGCGGGAAGCGGGATGGACCGGGTCTGTGGAGGCGTCGTTGAGGAATAGCGGCTTGGACCTGTCCACTTACGACCGTGCGTCGGCCAACCCATGCGTGGAGGACGTGGTACGGGGAGCGCGACGTTATCTGGACGATGCTTGCGACCTCGTCGTGGCAGTGGGTGGCGGCAGCCCCATCGATTGCGCGAAGGCCATCGGCATCATGGCAGCCAGCGGGATGGATGTCAGGTGGTTCGAGGGGATGGACCGTGTTCGCGTACCAGGCCCGCCTCTCATATGCGTGCTTACCACGGCAGGGTCCTCTGCCGACGTGTCGCCCTTCGCCGTCATCACCGACAGGGAGGGAAGGAAGAAGATGACCATCATCAACCGGCTCCTCGTACCGGACCTGACGGTGATCGATCCGGCGACCACCGTGACCATGGACGCCGACCTCACTACCTATACCGGCATGGATGCGCTGGCGCATGCGTTCGAATCATATATCTCCAATGCGTCATCTCCGCTCACCTACCTCTTCGCGCTGGAGGCCGTCAAGCTCATCGCCGAGAACCTCCCGTCGGCGAGGCAGGACCCGAAGGATATGGGAGCGAGGGAGCAGATGATGCTTGCCTCCACGTATGCCGGCCTTGCATTCTCCAACGCCGGGCTGGGACCGCTCCATGCCATGGCCCACAGCATCGGAGGGTTCCATGATGCCATGTATCAGCAGGCCGCCTGTGCGCTGCTTGAGCATGTGATCGAGTTCAACCATCCCTGTGCCGAGGAGAGATATCTCCGACTGGAAGTGGCAATGTTCGGCTCTGCGAGAGGAAAGGGACCGCTGATCGACCTCCTCGGCGAACTTCGCAGGGATCTGGGGGCCGACGGCGGTCTTGAGAGCATCGGCGTGAGGAGAGGCGACATTCACCGGCTGAGCGAGAACGCTATCCACGACCCATGTCTGGCCACCAACCCGAGGCCTGCAGGTAGGAAGGATGTCGAGGAGCTGTATGAGCGAGCGATGTAGGCGGGACCAGACCATGGCTGACATGAGGGAGGGCATCATAGGCCTGGGGGCTGGCGGTCAGAGGAAGAGCTACTACCCCCAGCTACAAGAACGCATCTCCGAGCTGGAACGTGCCAACCGTGCGCTGGCGGAGAGCGAGATGAGATACAAGGCCCTCGTGGAGAACATCGACGTAGGCATATTCCGCGTATCCCTGGAGGATGGCGTCAGGTTCGTTCAGGCCAATGCGGCCATGGCCAGGATATTGGGGTACAGCAACGTGGAGGAACTGCTATCCCACGACCCCTCGGAGCTCTGCCCCCCTCTCCTGAGGAGGAATAGGATCAGGGCTCAGCTGGAGAGGGATGGCGCCATCAAGAACATGAGAGTGGTGGCGAGCAGGAAGGACGGGAGGCCCGTCAGTCTGCTCGTCACGCTTATCGCCAGCCGCTTCCAGGACAGCCGTATCGAGTGGATCGACGGCCTGGTCGTGGACGTGACCATGCGTGAGAGGTCTCAGAGGCGGATCGAGGAAGACCGCGCCCGCTTGCAGGCCATCTTCGACTCTCTGCCAGTGGGCATCATCCTGATAGACTCCGACGGACTGGTCATAGGAACGAACAGACGATGGCGACAGATCTGGATGATGGACGGTGCCTCCGAGGAGGGAAGGCTGGATAGATACATCGGCCGCCTGGCGGGATCGAAGGAGCGTTTGAAGAGGGATGAGTGGCCCATAGCCCGCGCCTTCAGGGGAGAAAGCATCATCGATCAAGAGATAGAGATCCAGCGTTTCGACGGTTCTCCAGGCACCCTGCTAGCGTCCGCTGTTCCGATAAGAGATCTCGGCGGAGGGATAATCGGCGCGGTGAGCACGATAATCGACATCACATCACGGAAGAGACTGGAGAGGGACCTGGAAGAAGCCAGGTCCAGGTCGGAGATGTACGTGGACCTGCTGACGCATGACATCAGCAACTACAACGCCGCCGCCATGGGATACCTGCAACTGGCCGAGGACGTTCTTCAGCTGAATGAACAGGACCGAAGGCTTATCATCAAGCCGCTGGAAGAGCTTAGGAACAGCACCGAGCTGCTGGCCAACGTCTGGGACCTGCAGAGGGTTGAGTCGGGCAGGGAGAGGGACAGGCCGATGGAGGTGGAGAAGATCCTCCAGCAGGTCATACGTGACTACCGCGTATTGCCTGGCAAGGATGTCTCGATCGCACTGCATCAGGAATGCTGCTGCCGCGTGATGGCGACAGACCTCCTTGGGGTCGTGTTCTCCAACATCATGAGCAATGCCATCAAACATTCCGGCCATGAAGTGAACGTGGTCGTGAGACTGAGCAGCGTCGTCAGAGGTGGCCAAGAGTGGGCCCGGGTGGAGGTGGAGGACGACGGGCCCGGCGTGCCGGACGAGAAGAAGGCCGCCATCTTCGACCGCTCCCTGATGGGTCTGACCAAGCCCATCAGCCGCGGTCTGGGGCTATATCTCGTCAAGCGGCTGGTCGACGAGTATGGCGGCGTGGTGTGGGTCGAGGACCGGGTAACCGGAGATCATACGCAAGGGGCGAGGTTCGTGGTCGAGCTGCCCGCCCTCTCCGTGGACCAGCAAGACCCATGTGATTGATCGCCCTACCGCGTGGAGCCTTCATCGAGCTCCCTGGGCATCCCACCCGTCATTCCGCCATCAAGTGCGCCTTAATAAAATGGATTAAGGGGTTTGGATCAGACACCTCTAGGGATGTGCCTGCCATACTGCTTTACCGTCTCGGCCATTGCCCTCAGGTTCTCTGCTGGCGATGCGGCGGCGATAGAACAACCAGGAGAGATTATTCTGAACCCAGCATCGATGCACTTCTGAGTCTCACGCCTTACGTCGTCAACGGTGCCCTCCAGCAGGGGCATGATGGGTCCGACGTTGCCGCATAATGCGACCTTATCTCCCACGAGCTTGTAGGCCTTGTAGGGATCGACCTTCTGTTCAATGCTAATGGCGTTTGCCCCGGTCTGAGCTATGAACGGCAGATGATCGGTGGTATCCCCGCAAATGTGGAGTTCGGTCAGCATGCCGGTGGATCGGATGGCCTTTTGCTCGATCTGATTGTACGGCAGGGCATACTCGACGAACATCTCTGTGGAGAGCATATCTCCCGAAGCGGTTGGATCGGCCACGGCCAAGTAGTCGAGCATGTCTACATTCCCTGGGCTGAGCAGCATCTTGTACGCTTCAGCGTTGAACTCGGCGCAAAACTGGATCACGCGCTTGACCTCGTCCGGATCGGTGGCGATGCCAAACATTAGATTCTCCGTGCCCACCAGGTGGCCGGCCATGGTCAGCGGGCCCCAGCTGGTGATGCCGCTGATGGCCTCGTCCTTGCCAGCAGCCTTGCGGAGCAGTCGATACCTTTCGATCACGTTCTGGATCTTGGGATCCTTCAGGAACGCATCCATATCGGGCGCTTCGAACTCCCCACCCAACGTATAGGGCGAGGATCTGACATAGGGATTGGGAGCATTGTACTCGATCTCGACGCCAAGGAACTCGGTGTGTGACCATATCTGGAATATCTCCCAGTTCTCGAAACCGTAAAGCTCTACGGCCGCTTTTGCCAATGCGACCAGATCCTTTGGACGGTCGAACAAACCAACCGGGTCCGCACCGGCCCTCTGGAATGTATCCGGCGTCAGCACGGTCTTGCCGATCACCGCCGGTCGATCTATCTCATCCATTGCGAAGGCCGCTCTCATCCTTTCTCGATTAGTAACCATAGTATCCCTCAGGGATGAAGCGGGATAGAATTTGTAAGATATTATGATTACTATTGTATTACAAATAGACCACACAACTCATTTTTCAGATATTTACATAAAAAGATTGATAATGTTAATTTGGCTGCCGTTTCTTCATGGTCTCTTCCTCCAAAGAGCTTGTCAGGGCACTCTTTGAGGGCGAGGGGGTGGAGAGGGTACCGGTCTTCCCACCGTTCTCCGGGTTTTTAGCAACCGCATTGCATGGAATTACAAATCAAGAAGCCATAGACAACCCGGCCTTGGCCGCCCATGCCCAGATAGAAATGGGACAGCTGTGTGGTTTCGATGGTATGGAGATGATCGCGGACTTTCTATGCCCTGCCGAGGCATGTGGCTCGAAGGCGCAGGTTCCAGACTATGGCTTGATGCCCACGATCTCACCGGTCATAGAAGAGCTTAGTGATATAGACAGACTTGGAGTGCCCGATCCACGAGAGGACCATCGATTTGTCTCCTCACTTGCCGCGGCCGAGGAGATCGATAAGAGGATCGGTCGTACCCACTATCTCTACGCAACCATGTCAGGACCATTCACCCTCTTGGGAGAACTAAGGGGTCTGGAGAGATTTTTCTTCGACCTCATTATCGAGCCAGGGGCCGTTCGTGAAATGATGCGATATGCCAATGAGGTGCTGAATAGTTACCACGAGGAGATCGACCTCTTGGATCCTGACGCCATAGTGGTGGCCGATCCCACCACGTCAGGCTCATTCCTTAGCGCCGATCTGTTCCGAAAATTCGTGCTGTCCTCCAACGTCGCTCTCGCCCATCGGATCGGGTCAAGGGGGAGGGATGTCATGTGGCATATCTGTGGGGATTCGTTCGATATCTTTCGAGAAATGTCCTCGGTTGAGGCGGACATGCTATCAGTGGATGCTCCGGTCAGCCTATCGGCCGTGTCCGATCTGTTCCCAGACACCATAATCATTGGCAATCTGCCCCCTGAAGGAGCGTTAACTGGCGGGCCTCCAATAGAAGTGGTCAAGCAGTCGGTCAGGTGTATGAACGAGATGATCGACCGAAAATACATACTCGCCGCAGGTTGTGGACTCACACTGGATTGCGAGGTAGAATATATCAGGATGATGCGTTACTCCAGTGAGCAATTTTCCCTGATACGCCGCTGATCATTTCGGTCGACCGGCTGTGAAGAGTTCATACTCCTGGGCTGCTCGTTCTTCCTTGGAAAGATCGTCCAGGTAGCGCCTTATTGCGGTCACGATGAATTCAGAGCGGGACTTGAAATGGTTTTCCTCCACCCAACGGTCGATATTGTCCACCAATGCCTGAGGTACCCTTACATTTACGATGCTTGTACCTCTCTTCCGATGATATGCTGAAACGATCGATACTCGATTGTTTTCATTATCCCCTTTCATGTGGCTCATATATGTTACATATGTAACACGTCTAGTATAATTACCTTATCGCATCACGACATAGGCTTTTGACCGTTCCCCTCGGCAGGACCGATCCTGCATTCCTATGTCGCAGCCCCTTGGATCTGGGCGTGCCATATGCCTGGACGTGTGATCGAAATTGACCGAGCCATAGGGATGTCTCAGGATATCCATACCGATCTGTTGATGCTCGACACAGGACCGGACAGGAAAGGCTCGAACTGTGCCTGTACAAGTAAGGGAACGAGTATCATCAAGGCTGATCCAGGGCGGCGGGTAAATGCCCGCCTCGCTCCGTACTTCCAAACACTTGGATCAAGTGGACAGCCTATATTGGGAGCGGAATTCGCGACATACCTCATCGCCCTAGAGTATCGAGCCTGGCATCCCCGGCCAGCGCATCCGATAAATAGGTCGGCGTCCAGACTATCATTGCAGAGGAATGGGATGGACAGGGAGTCATGGATAGTTCTTGGTGTAGCGGCCGCCATCGTGCTGGGATTCGTGATCGCTGACCTGGTAGGCTTCGAGGTTGGAGATGAGGACGACGGTGCCATCCCGCCAGACGACTCTCCGCCTGAACCGATCGCCGAACCGCCCCCTGAGCCGGAACCGACGCCTGAACCGCCGCCCATGCCTGTAGCCCCCGCTCCCGAGCCTGTACCGGAGCCTGTACCGATGCCAGAACCGGTGCCGGAGCCGTCCCCGGAGCCTTCTCCAATACCGGACGAGCCCGATCGATCTGGCGGAAATGACACCGATGCCGCCCAGGGAGGCATCCCGGAGGAGGAAGTGGACGAAGTGGGCGATGATGAAGTGGCGGAGTGAGGCCGCCGTTCGATCCCCGTGTCGATCGGCAGTCTCGGCAGCATCTATGCCATTACCAAGGCCTCGGTCCCTCCGCAGGCTGAGATTCCAGAAGATAAATACCGGGGGATGGAGAAGAATGAGGACATGGCGATGGAGATGCGACGGGGAATTGCGCTCTCAAGGGTCGAGGGGGCCGTGAGGCTGCTCTGGGACGAGTGCCTGATGGCCCGCGGAGATGCGGTGAGGGGACTGGACCGACCATCGACGTTCGCGCCGGACCCTGTTCCGGAGCCCGGTCCGGACGAGCCCCCGCCACCGGAGCCTCTGCCCGATCCGGACCCCGACGAGCCCAATACTTGATCGGTGCCGCACCTCGGCGAATCCAGTATGCTTCAGCCACCGCTTCTCGGAGCTCGATATGAGCGGCGACAAGGCTAGTTCGCGGACGTACGACCGGTCCTGCCGCAGGACAATGTGAGAGCATGGGCATGTTAGTTATCCATTTGGATAACGAGCAGGCAAACGTATCGTCCGACAATAGGGTTCGGAGGGATATGTCTGAACTGTCCAAGATGCAATGCACCTGTACAGGAAGGCGCCTCGTTCTGCGCTTCCTGCGGCGCGTCCCTGGGCCCGCCGCCGGACCATACGTCCCCGCCTGGAAGGAAGCGATCGGGGGGAAAGGTCCTGGTGGCCGCGCTCGCAGTGCTCATCGTCGCGTTCGTCGCGGTAGCTGCGATCGGGTCGGTGCTCCAGAACAATGGCGTCGACAGCGGTACGAACGCCCCGTCCGGAGATGACGATAGCGGCGTTCCCAAGGGAGCGACGTCCGACAGGATCGACGATATCGTTCTGAGCGGCAGCGGTGATGCCGTCACCGAACGGTTCGAGCTCAAGTCCAGCGTGGCGATCTTCCACATGACGTATGAAGGTGATAGCAACTTCATCGTCTGGCTCCTCACATCCGCCGGCGAGCGCGTGGACCTGCTGTCGAACGAGATAGGTTCGTACTCCGGCAGTACCCTGATCGGGGTGTCCGGAAGCGTCATCGGCGCCTCTGAAGGAGAACACTATCTGGAGATCAAGTCCAGCGGCCCCTGGGAGGTCCTGGTGGAACAGCCAATAGTGTCCTCGGCAACTCCAGTCCCTTTGACCTTGACGGGAAGGGGCGATGACGTGCCAGAGCCGTTCCAGATATCCGATGGTCCGGTCAGGTTCGACATTAGCCATCAGGGCTCGTCCAACTTCATCGTGTCCCTCTACGATTCAGAGGGTCACTATATCGACATGCTTGCCAACGAGATAGGGTCATACAGCGGCAGCGCGACCGTCAGCACGGGAGGAGGCATCTTCGCCACCACGCCCGGTGTCCATTACCTCGACGTGAAGGCCGATGGCGATTGGAGCATAGAGATCAGCAAGATGTAGGCCGCCGGTCCGAAGCTCTCCCGCGGGGAGCATCCAGCACGGCGTGAGGCGAACGGCGATAGCATGGCCTCCACCTAAGGCATGGGTTCATGACCGGTCTCAAGGGGAATATGCCACATTGCACCCTGGATAAAGGGCCATGACCTCGTTACGATGCTTCCCAATGGCCATCGATATATACCACTGGAACAGACGTCCCATTCATAGGGAGGGGGATGCTTGGATCGAGATGCGGCCATCATCTTCGGCGTGGCGATCGTCGTCGGCGCCCTCTTCGGGGCGATCTACGTAGTCGGACTGCAGCAGTCGTCGCCAGAGCTCCCCGGCACCGTGAACGAGCCGCCCCCGACCGATGTCCCTCCAAGCATCATCGAGAGCATCAGGGACGATCCGCCGTCGCCGCGCTTCAGCGAGGAGGCGCTCGCCCCAGATCGTCCGGACGTTCCGGAGAACGAGGTCCTCCAACCGCCGGAGCCAGGGGCCGATGACATCCTTGAACCGCCGGTCGTGGACCCCGAGTCCTGCATCGGCATGGAGTTCGTGTCGCCGCCATCCAACGTGACGGCCGGCGAGGCGTTCACGCTGGTCTTCCACGAATGGGCGAGCACACCGGATTATCAGGGCGATGTTCTCAACTTCATCTTCATCTCCCCTGCCGACAGCGAGGACGTGATCGTCCGGGTTCCCCTGCAGTATGGGCAGCCGCCGTTCAGGAACATTGATGTGGAAATGACCGACGGCGACGGATACGTCTTCGGACCCATACTCGACCTGAGCAGGGACGGGGAGTCCCTTCTAGGCTACACGTGGACCCCGAGGCAGAGCGAGGAATGGTGGCTGCCCATCGACATGAGCATCCTGGAGCCAGGGGAGTACGTCATAAGCATGGCGGCATATGATGTCAGGACATGCGTGAAGGTGGCCGAGGACATCAGCATCGATCTCGAGGTCGCAGATGGCATCTCCGCAGGGAATGAGCGGTACTTCACGAACGTCTCCACGAACGGCCTGGACATGGGGATGGTCACCAACACTACGTATCGTTTCGACATCACCGCCGATGCCACCCCGAGATATCTGCAGCTTCTGAAGGACAGCCTGAGAAAGGAGCCCGGCGGCACATCATGCCATATCGACGAGAGCGATGCGGCATTCTCATGGCGTCTTGACCTGTTCGACACGGATGCATCCGACCTTCGCTACTCGCACTACCTGCGCGGCTACTTCGTCGGCGATCCTGCCAATGAGGGCTTCCCGGGAACCAGGACGCCCGAACCGATCGATGGCGGCGTGCGGCTGGCGCTCGGCTCGGCGCCCATGGCGCACGCCTACAGCGCGTATGGCATGGGGCAGCAGTACTGGGACTGCAACACCACGTGCGGCGACCCCGAGCCATGGAACGCCACCATGGAGGCCGCCATATACTTCACAAGGCCGGGAACGTACGAGGGAGAGCTGTACATCGTCGGACCGGACGGCGAGGATGCCAGCGAGCGGCTGCCGGTGAGGATCACGGTGACGGCCGGAACGACCGAGCAGGACGACGCCACGGATCGGAACGAGACCCCGGACAGGGTGCCAAATGAGACGCCCCCTGGTCCGACAGTACCGATGGCGCCGAACGAGACGCCTTCATCGCCCGAGATCCCGGAGCAGCCGCCAGGATCGCCAGAGACGCCCGCTCCGGAGGATGACTCCGGCGACGAGTCGCCCCCGCCACCAGATGTAGATGATGGGGGAGACGCATCTACACCTGTCTCTTATACACATCT
>LFRW01000035.1:136302-178013 GCA_001512965.1 Methanomicrobia archaeon DTU008 | reverse complement strand
AGGAGCAGTGCGAGAAGGAGATCTCCGATCTCGACAGCAGGCTGGGCGAATGGTGCACGGTGTATCTCACCAAGCACGCGCCGGGCGACTATCTCGCGATGGTGTCCAACAACGACTGTGACATCTGCCGCATGATACCTTCCTCCGGCTGCTTCGTCGAATCGGCCAGGGCGGAGCCGAACGGCGTGGTGTCCTGGACCATCCTGGGCCCCGACATAGATTCGATCGGTAAGTTGATAACCGACCTGAGAGCGACCGGCCGGAAGGTGGTGGTCCGCAGCAGCCGAGATCTGAGCTCCAGAACAGGACTGACGGCGCACCAGGTCAAGGCGTTGGAGATCGCCTTCGACCAGGGCTACTACGACATACCGCAGCGCACCACCCTGGAACAGCTCGCTCCCCTGGTGGGATGCTCCAAGTCTTCGTTGAACATCGTTCTGCGCCGGGCCGAGAGAAAGCTCCTGGCCGAGTTCCTGGGGCGTTGATAAAGAAAAAACGGGCCGAGCGGGGATGACATGGCGACGGTTCCCGGCCCGCGAAGAGGTCTCAGCGTCGCTTGGGCGGGAGGCTCTTGACGGCGTCCACCATGGCCTGCAGGTTCTCCTTCTTGATCAGGGCCGACAGCCCGCAGCCGGCAGAGATGATGTTGAAGCCCGCGTCCACCGAACGCAGCGCGGCCTGCCGGACCTCCTCGGGAGTGCCTTGCAGCAGCGGCTTGACCACTCCCACGTTGCCGACGAGGGCGGCGCGGCCGTCCACGACCTCCACCGCCTTGTAGGGGTCGCTCTTCTCCTCGATCGACAGTCCGTCGGCGCCGGTGGCGATCATCTGCTCCAGCATGGGGACCATGTTGCCGCAGATGTGCAGCACCTTCTTGGTGTCCTCCAGGCCGGAGAACGCCCTCTTGACGTACGGCCCGGCGAACTCGTCGAACCAGTCAGGGTTGATCATGTCCCACGAGGCCGAGGGCTCGGACATCTGGATCAGGTCGATGTGAAGCTTCTCCACCTCCTGCAGCCACATCCGCTCGTACTCGGCGGCGAACTTGACTATCTTGTGGGCCTTCTCTGGATCGGTTATTATCCACAGCAGCAGGTTGTCCACCCCGACCAAATGGCCGGCGATGGTGAACGGCCCGGTGACGCCCACGATGGTGGGCAGCATGTCCCCGGCCTCCGCCTTCATGTCCTTGGCGGCGTCCAGGATCACCTTGTTCCTCGCCAGCGTGGCCACCTCCTCGCGCTTCGGGAGGACCAGGTCCTCGTCGATGCGGTCATAGAAGGGGTTCGACTTCACCATGGGCGTGCTGTTCTTCTTGCCCAGATCGACCTTGCAGCCCAGCGCCTCGACCTCGTAGGTCAGGCAGTAGGGGATCCTGCAGGATTCCAGGCCGACGAACGGGTACATCGCCAGTCCCAGCTTGGTCATCAACTTGGCGTTGGTATGCACCTCCGGCCAGGCCGCCCCGCAGTAGTCCATGAGCTCGGTGGTGGCCGCGGTCGTCATGCCCGCCACCGCCGGCCGGTCCACCTCCTTGCAGGCCAGCGAGCGGAGCAGTCGCTCCCGCGGGGTCATTCCGTTGTCATTCCTCTCTTCTGTAGCCATTTTGTTCTCCTCCATCCATGTGTGAGGGGGCGTACGCCCCCTCCGTTCGTTCAGTTCGCCTACCCCCTCATCTCCTGCTGCTTCTCCGCCGTCGGCACGGTCGCCGGGACCCTGGCCTTCTCCTTGGACAGGAAGCCGGCCACGGTGGCGATGATCATGCATACCAGCATGAACAGCCAGATGGTCTCATAGCCCGCCGCGGTGCGCTCCACCAGCATGAGGCCCGTCACCTGCTGGAGGATGGCCCCTCCAGCGAAGGGGAAGATGTTCAGCGCGGCCGTGGTGGTCCCCACTATGCTGATGGGGAACAGTTCCTTGATCTGCGCGTAGCTCACCACGAAGAAGCCCCCGAAGAAGCCGAACATGAAGTTGAGGGCGCTCTGCCCGATCACGCTGTCCAGCCTGCCGGTCGACATCCAGATGGCCGCCCAGATGATGGTGTAGGCCACCGTCCCGATGATCAGCACCTTTCGGCGGGACTTCAGCACCTTGTCCGAGAGGATGCCTGCTAGCGGACAGCCTATGATCATGCCGATGCCGATGAAAGTGAGAACCATGCCATAGGTGGCCTTGTCCCAGCCCAGGACATCGGCGTAGTACGGTCCGGCCCACAGCCCCTGGTACACCATGATGCTACCATACATGAAGAAGAACCAGACCGCAAGAGGCCAGAACTTCATCCCCGAGCCGAACGTCATCTTCAGCGCCTGCGTCATGGGGATCTTCTCCACCTCCTTGGCGGGCGGTATCGGCTCCCCCGTCTCGTCCGATTCGATCTCCTGGATGCTGGGCAGCCCCATGTCTACGGGGCGGTCGCGGGTGATCATCCATGCCGCCACCGCCAGCACCACGGTGATGACGCCCAGTGCCAGGAACACTTGCTGCCATCCCAACGCGCCAGACATCAATGCCAGCGGCCCGGCGGCGCTCAGCGCGCCGATGTTGCCCACTGCCAGCAGTATGCCGGACAGGGATGCGAACTCGTTCTTGCGGTACCAGGTGGCCAGGATCTTCATGATGGGGATGTATACCATGGCCACTCCCACGCCGATCAACAGCCTCCCGGCGATGACCAGAAGGAAGCTGGAGGCGATACCGGTCAGGATCGCGCCGGCCGCCGCCACCATGGTGAATATGCTCACCGTCTTGCGTGGGCCCCAGCTGTCGGTCAGCAGACCAGAGGGCAGCTGCATGATCGTGTAGGCGTAAAAGTAAGCCGAGCTCAGCAGCGCTATCGAGGCCGCCCCCACTCCAAAGGTCCCCTGCAGGTCCTCCGAGACCACCGCTGTCGATACGCGATGGAAATACACGAAGAAATACGCGAACGCCAGAACGCCGAATATCGCCCATCGATATTTCAGCACCTTAGATCTCGCTTTACTGTCGAGTGTCATCTCTCATTCTCCTCCTGCGGCCCGGCAGTGACCGGGACATGGGAGGATTACATGATCGCGATATGCGTTCAGCGGAGGAAATGTTCGAACGCAAGGTCGTCAAGAACTCTGTGGCGGATAAATCCGCCATGACATGATATGACATATTATCGTCCATCATCGATGTAGCAATGGAATCATGGGGCCCGGCAAATGCGGTTCACCTTCAGGAACGTGTTTAACTATCGTCTGAGCATTTCATGAGCACCATGGCCGAGTCCAATGAGCCGTCGAAGAAGATCACCGTCGTGAAGGATGGGCCCTACGTCGTCAGTGGCAGCGTCCCCCTGGTCAAGGAGGACATCGTATCGGAGGGAGGCATCTCCACTGGATACGAGATGAAGGGTGTATATCCGGAGAAGAAGACCTATACATTGTGCCGATGCGGACAGACCGAGACGCCGCCCTACTGTAACGGCACGCACGTCAGGATCGGCTTCAAGGGCGACGAGACCGCCGACCGCGCGCCGTTCAGCGAGCGCTGCAAGGTGCTCGAGGGCCCCACCCTCGTTCTGTACGACAGACAGGACATCTGCGCCCGGGCAGGCCACTGCCAGCAAAGGACCGGTGCATGGACGCTGGTAAAGCACTCCGACGAGGCTGACAAGCGAGAGGCGGCCATAGGCGTGGTGAACAGCTGCCCGGCCGGACGATTGGTCGTGAAGGATAAGGAGACCGGCGAGGTGCTGGAGATGTCGCTTGAAAAGGAGATCGCCGTTCTACAGCATCCTCACAGAGGGGTGTCCGGACCGCTGTACGTGCGGGGCAGGATACCGATCGTCTCGGCCAACGGCTCCGAGTACGAAACGCGGAACCGCGTCACCCTGTGCCGCTGCGGCGCGTCCAAGGTGAAGCCTTTCTGCGACGGTTCGCACATCAGCATCCAGTTCAACGACGGTGACGAGTCGCTCAAGAAGTGAGCTACCACATTCGGGGATAGGTGCCGGCCGGCATGAAAACCCGGTCGGTCGAAACCGCCACTCCCTCTTTCGCCCTGACCATCTCGTCGGCGGTCATCTTGGCGGAGCCGACGCCGATGGCCTCTCCCTTGGCGGTCATCAGGGCGACCATCGCTTCCTTCTCCACCGAGGCGTCGACCTTATGCACGCCAACGGCGGCAAGGTCAGCACCATGACATATCGCGTCCACCGCGGAGTCCTTGACCATCACCTTGGGGAGCGGGTCGAACAGGACCTCGAACGGCTTGACGATGCGGCGCAGCCAGGCGTCATCGCCCTCCTCCTTCCACTCGACATACGCGTCCTTGATGTCCTGGAGAGTGAACGCGTCGTCCTCGGTCATGTTGCCGGAGCGCGTCCTGCGAAGGTCCTCCATGCTTGCGCCCACCGCAAGGGCGTCCCCGATGTCGACGCACAACGTCCTGATGTATGTGCCAGCATCACAGTCCACACGGAAGAGGACGTCGCGGCCGCTTATCTCGAGGACCTCCAGGGCGTGTATGGTCCTGACGCGAAGCTGCCTCTTGACCGCCGACCGGACCGGAGGCGTCTGATAGATGCGGCCGACGAAGGTGTCCATCACCCTGCGGATCGCTTCCTCGCTCTTGTCGCGATGTAGGCGCATCAGGCATATGTATTCCTTGTCTGCGCGGAGCGTCAGGCTAAGGGCGCGTACGGCGCGTCCCGTCGCCACCGGGAGAACGCCTGAGACCTTTGGGTCCAGCGTCCCACCGTGGCCGATCTTTTCTACGTTCAATATGTCCCGGACCCATGCGGTCGCCTGATGGGAGGTCGGACCCATCGGCTTATCCATGTTGATGACGCCTGCCGCGAGCAGTTCCTCCATGGTGCGATCCGACGGGCGCTTGCCTGCCTGCAACGGCAGCGGGCTCTTGTCCCTAACGAGCATTTCCGCCATGCTTCTTTGCCTCCCTGATGATGATCTCGGCCACCTCTTCCGCGGAAATGTCAGTGGTGTCGATTATCAGATCATAGATGCTCCTGTCCCTGATATCGATATCATAGTAGGTCAGGTAGCGCTTGGCCTCGCAGGCTTCTCGTTCCTCGATCTCGGCCCTTCTCTGTTCGGGGGAGCCTCCCTCGCGCTCCGCCACCCTCCTTGATCGCTCGACTATGTCCGCGGTCATGAGCACGCGTAGCGCCGCTATGCCATGGCGGGTAAGCATATGGGCGGCCAGGCGGCCTTCCAGGCAGAGGTTCTCGCTTCGGCTAGCGATTTCGACCATCCTTCGGTCCAGTTCGATGTCCACCTGTGGATCGATCTCGCACATGTGCCCGAATTCCGGGAGCGTCATGTCGCGCTCCTTCGCCATCTGCCTGAAGATGTGTCCTGAGACCACGACATCGAGGCCCAGGCGCTCCCCTAGGATGCGGCAGACCGTGGTCTTGCCGGAACCCGGAGGACCCGATATGGTGATCCTCATGCCCCTGCCTCAAGCTCCTGCAACTTCTTCCTGAAGCTGTAGTACCGGAGGGTCCGGTTGAGCAGCTGGGCGAAGGGTATGCTGATGAGAGAGTACAGCAGGATCCAGTGCGGCAGGACCGTGGATGCGTTGAGGTCCACCGCCTCCGCCCAAGGCACGTTCACGATGGCTGTTCCTGGCGGCAGGCCAGCGATGAACACCGATACCCATGCGAAGATGGGGATGATGATCAGCATCATGACGGGCATGAGCTTCATCTGAGTGGTGGACATTTCCATGCTCTTCTGCAGGATCTGATTCTGCTGTTCACTGAGCTTCTTGATCTTGTACAGGTTGTTCTCCAGCCTGGCCTGTCGGAGCTCCTTGTTGAATGCGCTGACCACCGTCTGGCTCTGGGCCTGGGCGACATAGTCTGTGAAGAAGTGCCTCAGTAGAGTGGTCAATCCGGTCATCACTATGCCTGCCAGCATGAGCGTCAGAACCGGAGACGATCCTCCGAACCCGATGAGCGGATCGAGCGCATAGCCGATCAGCTGACCAAGTCCAAAACGCAGGTCCTGGTCGAACAGGATGAACATCGCGAAGAGGAATATGAATATGGTGATGAACGTGCTGGATTGTTTTTTGGCCGAGGGCGCCGGGGGCACCGGCGCCGAACTGGTCGTCATTATCACTCACCTCCGAAGAATCCCCTGAGCATGGGGTGCATCTCCATCATCTGCTCTCGACCCAGCGCCTCATAGAACTGGATCAGGATTCCCACTGCCAGCAGCACACCGGTACCAGATGCGTTACCGACCGTACCGATGAGATCGGCGCCGGCGGCGAGTGCACCGACCAGCGCACCGGATATCACCGTGACGACGGGGATGTACCTCTCAAGCACGCGCTTCAGGACACGGGGGTCGCGCCTGAACCCGGGTATTTGGAGGCCAGAGCTCTCGATCTTCCTGGCGACGGCTTCGGGCCCCATATTGGTGGTCATGATCCAGAACTTTGCGAATATGATGGAGCCTACCACCATGACGCCGAAGTACGTCAGCACTCGTATGAGTATCTGAAGCGAACTATGGCCATACACCTGCGCCGAGTACGCCTCCGGATTCAGCATGGGGAGCAGCCAATCCGCAAGGCCCCGGGGAGCTGACAGATACCAGGCCAGACCTCCGGCTGGATTCGTCTCTCCGGGTTCGAAGTATCCCAATGCGCTGTTGTGGCCGATGAGTGGTATTTGTGACAGCACGCTGTCAGGGTTCCACAGCAGCAGGGTGAACATGCTGACGTTGGCCAACAGGGCGGCCATGAGGATGACCGGGATGTTTGACGCATACAGCAGCTTGATCGGGTACCTGCCGCGAGCACCCCTAGCGCCACCGTGCGCCAAGGGGAGTTCGATCCTGGTCGACTCGATGTAGGCGACGAACATGAAGATGACTATCGTCCCTATGAGAGCGATCATGGGGTTGGGAGGCGATAGGAGTATCGACTCGTAGCCTCCTCCTGCGAGATCGCTCGCGGACATGTTGGTAAGGAAGTATATCGTCTTGGGGATGGTGCCCGAAGGCGGATTGCTCAGGCTGACCTCCTCGTTAGGCATCGCAGGCACCCAGTTCGCCGTACCGGTGAAGATGGCCTGTGACACCCCGGCCGCGATGAAGAGCGATATACCGCTCCCGATGCCCCATTTTGATACGACCTCGTCCATGAGGAACACGAGATATGAGCCTATGAACAGCTGCGCTATGATGATGATCTGCGCAAGGCCCTGGCCGTCTATGAGGCCGCCTGTGCCGACCACGTTGTTGAGGCCGGCTATGAAGGTGTTGGATGGCACCAGGTATCCGAACACCTGGGGAATCGATTCGACGAGGATCATGACGAGGACCAGGAACTTCTGGGCGCCCTGGTACATCGCCTTGTCCTCGTCGTTGGTGAGGTCCAGACGGATGATCTTGGCCCCAACGAAGAGCTGCATGATGATCGAGGCCGTCACTATCGGGCCAATACCCAAGTGCATCAGCGAACCTTGCGCGCCCGCCAGGATCGCCCTGTATTGAGCGAACAGGTCAAGGCTTCCCTCGGTGTCAAGCCCATAGATGAAGACGTTCGTCATTATGAAGTAGAAGACCAACATCAGGATAACCCACATGATCTTGGTCCGGAAGTGCACGTGGCCCTCCGGACGCTGGACCGTGGGAAGCCTATCCGTGAGGGGCTTCAACCTGTACAGCATGCTCTTCTGTTCGGCCATATGTTCATCCCTGAACTTCTATCACGGCTGTTGTATGGATCCTCCGGCCGCCTCCAGCTTCTCCAAGGCCTTCGCCGAGTACTCGGCGACGACCACTTCATAGGAGTTGGAGATCTTGCCGAATCCAAGGAGTTTGTCGACGCCCATATTGGTCAGGTTTACTTTTACCTTATCATCCTCTTTCACGGCGAATCCCTGTTTCAAGAACTCTTCGAGCCTCTGCTCCAGGTCTCCGACGTTCAGGGTGATCTTGGCCGAAACCATCTTCTGGGGGCGCTTGAACCCGTATCTACCGAAGTGTTTGGGGTCATACTTGAGCACGGAGATTGTCTTGTGCTTGTGCAGACCGGCATTGCCGTGTCCGCCCCTTATACCGGCTCCACGACCCGCCTTCTTGCCCCTTCCGTGGGTCCTTCGACCCCTGAACTTGTTGGTTCTGCTAGGCATCTTGATACCTCACAGCATCCTCTCGATGAGGGCATTAATCTTCTCGCCACGATATCCCAGGGCGCCACCGGTCGTGAAGGTCCTCTTCACGCCCTCATAGCCCTGCCTGGGAGGGTGCAGCCTGAACACAGGCTTCACGTCCTTGAGGTCGGAGTACTTGACCTCGTCAGCAGCGACGCTCTTCGCGAACGCTTCCACGCTCTCGTAAGGGGTGTTCTCGGCGATGTAGGCGTCGTCGATCTCCTTGTCCCCCGAGAGCCGGCCGCGGCTGCGGATCATCTTGGCCAACATCTCATCCGAAACCTCGCCCCAGGTGATGAAGTCCTTCGCCTTCTGGAGCATCCCCTTGTTGACGTCGTTCTGGGGGATCACCACGCAATGGTTCACCCTGTTGAGGCGGAGGAAGGTCATGGTGTCCTCGATGTCCTTCTTGATGTTTATATGTCCGCGCACTCTGATGACAGCAAATGCCATTTCAATCACGCTTCCTTCTCCTCGGCTTCCTCAGAGAAGTCCGAGCCAGTGAGGTTGATCTGAGTGGGGCCACTGACGATCTTGAGACGCTTTTCCTGCTCCTCGGAGATCCTGATCTCAGCGGTCCGCTTCAGAGCATCGAAGGTGGCGAGAGTATAGTTGACCGTGGTCTTGGTGTGCCCACGGGCGAAGCCCCAGCTGTCCTTTATCCCGGCCAGGCCGAGGATGCTCTTGGGCACATCGCCGACGGCGAGCCCGACACCTCTGGGCGCCGACCTGAGCGTCACCTCGACGGAGCCGCACTTGCCGACCACGGTCATGGGAAGCGAGTGGGCGGTGCCGCAACCGCACTCCCAAGAGCCGCAGCCCCTCTTGATCTCGATCATGTTGAGCTTGGCGTTGTCGATCGCCTTCCTGATGGTCGGCCCGACCTCCTTTCCCTTGGCCCTGCCTAGTCCGATGAACCCGTCCCCATTGCCGACGGCGCAGGTCACGGCGAACCTGACCCTCCTTCCAGAGTCGGTCATGCGCTGGACCATGTTGAGGTCGAGGACCTCGTCCTTGAGCTCAGGGAGGAGGATGTCGACGATCTCGGGCTCCCTCAGGGGGAGCTTGGTGGCAAGGGCCTGGCTCATGGTGGTTATCTCACCGTTCAGGACCATCTTGCCCAGCTTGGTCTTTGGTATCCAGTCGGCCATCCTTAATCAGCCTCCATGCGGCTCTTCACTTCTTCGATCATCTTTTCGATGTCCTCGCTGATGTGTTTGCCAGCGAGCCTGTCGTCGGAAGGGAACACTCCCTCCCCGTACGGTATGTCCACGCCAGCATCGACCATTCCCTTGAGGGCGGCAAATACGTTGGAACCCTTCGCAGGGACCTTCTGGCCAATGTCCAGCACAGCCTGCTCCACGCCGTTGGCGAGAGCCCTCTTGCCGGCCAGATAGCCGGTGAGATAGGATGCCGGAATGTTTCCAGTCGCGGCGGTCCAGCCTAGCTTGGTCAGCTCCTTGGAGCTCGCCTGGGCCAGTACTTTGTCGCCGGCGAAGTCGAAATCTATGAATTGAACTCTGGCGTTGCGCAGGGACAGGCGCACCACGGCCCGCGGGACGCGGGCGCGGAGCAACCGCTGTCTCTGCCGGTAATCGGTCCTGCCCTCCCGCCTGCGGCGGAAGTTCACCTTGTATCTTGGACCATATGCCATATCACTGTCCCTCCTGGAGGTGTCCTTCGGCCTTCAGATGGGAGATCACATGAGCGCGGCTCTTGAACATCCCGCCCTTGGCCTTCATATAGAACTCCCGGTACACGGAGCGGGAGATCTTGCCTTCGTCCCTCAGTTCCCTGAGGGTGGCGCGAATGGGCCGGATGGTCTGGATCCACTCCCTCTTGGCGGGGGACCTGGCACCAGACCTTCCCTTTCGGGAGCCGGGGCCACGCTGACGCCCTTTCTTGCGCTGGGCACGGTTATGTCGTATCCGGCCCTTGGATATGCCCTTCTTGGGAAGGGCCTTGATCGTGCCGGATGCTATGGCGGTCCTGATGTCCGCCCTGGTGATCGCGTCGGCCACATCCTCCACGCGGTTAGGGTCTATCCAGACGCGGCTATATCCGCAGTCCAGGATCTCAGCGGCCATACGCTTCTGGTTCTTAAGGTCCATGTTCATCCCACCCTGTTAAGCACACGAATGCCCATCTCGTCGGCCTTGGCCTCGATGGCCTGCCTCTTCTTGAAACCAACGCTCGAACCTACCCTCACAGCTTGGGTCTTGGGATCGATATCGTCGAGCTGGTCGGGATTGTACACCATGACCTCTTGGAACCCGGAGGAGTGCAGTCCGCGGACCTTGGCCGGACCGCGGTAGCCCACGCTCACGATGTTAGGACGGTAGCTGTAATGCCTCCTCATCTTGGAGTGCAGACCGCGAGGCTTCCTCCACTTCTCGCCCAGGCGGGGGTAGCGGAACCATTCCTGGCGAAGGAATTCGACGCGGTCGTTGGACATTTCGTTGCGAAGTGCCAGCAACCTCTTCGTTTCCTCATCCAGCTCTGGCTTGAGCTTGACGCGGTAGCCGCCTTCCTCGACGACCTCCGTCTCGGATTCGACTATCTCCGTCTCCGCCTCGGAGGCGTCCACGCCCAGTTCCTCCTTCCAGAGGGCGATGCTCTTGGAACCGACAACCTCCTCGATCTTCTTGGCGTCGTCGCCTGCCAAAGCCTCCTTGAGCTCGGCGATCGTGGTGATGCCCATCTCTTCCAGCTGGGCGGTGTATTCGTTCTTGTAGCGAGGAAGGTCGGTCAGCTCGTTGATGTTCTTCTTGTTGTCGCTCACGGGCTCACCCTCTTTCCCTTCTTAGTGATGTATATCCCATCCTGGAACACCCTGCTGTCGAAGCCCTTGATAGTAGTGGCACGCTCGATGTTGGCGGCCGTCTGGGAGACCTTCTCGATGTCGGTACCGGTCAGAAGGACATCGTTGCCCTTCACCTGGACCTTGGTGTCGCCTAGGATGTTCGCCTTGCGGGGGGCTCTCTCCCCTAGGAAGTTCTCGATGACGAACTTGTCGCCCTTCACCGAGGTTTTCATGGGGAAGTGGGAGTGAACGATCTTCATCTCGTATTCGAAGCCGTTGGTCACTCCCTCGATCATGTTGGCGATATGGGCGGCAAACGTCCCCACGATGGCCTTCTCGCGGACACGGGGGAATTCGCTTCTGACCACCATCTCTTCGCCCTCTACGATGATCGCGACCTTGGGATAGGATAGGTCCCTCTGGAGGGTGCCCTTGGGCCCCTTGATGGTGACCTTGCTACCGTCGACGGTGGCGGTGACTCCCGAGGGGATGGCGACCTTCTGTTCGATCAATCCAGTCAATGTCATCTGAATCCCTCAGTACACGTAGGCCAGAAGCTTGCCGCCTATGCCCAGCTCCTTGGCCTTGGCGTGACTGATCACACCCGCGGTAGTGGTGAGAATCAGTACGCCAAAGTCCTGGGCCGGGAGATAGCGGGACTCGAACTTATCGAGATCGTTCTTCTGAACCGAATATCTCGGCTTGATCACGCCGCAGTCGTTGATCCTTCCCTGCATTCGTACCTTGAATATTCCAGCCTTGCCGTCCTCGACGAACTCGAACTGGTTGATATAGCCATATTCCTGCATGACCTTCAGCACCCTTCCGATCAGCTTGGAGGAGGGGTGGATCACGCATTCGCTCTTACCGACCGAGGCCGCGTTCTTGATGGTCGACATGGCATCGTTAAGTGGATCGCTCTGCATGTCATCACCTCACGAGTACTTCTTGAAACCGATCTCCGGTGCCGTTTCGCGGAAGCACTGCCTGCACAGGTGCATACCATACCTGCGCACTATACCGCGCCTCCTGCCGCAACGCAGGCAGCCCTTCTTCCTACCGAACTCTTTCTTAGTCTTCAATCGACCACCTCCACGTTGAACCGCTCACGCATGAAGGCCTGGGTCTCCTCGCGGGTGATGCGGTGCTCCTTTGGTATCCTCCTTGGCGCGATGCGCCTCCTCGCGACCCTGTAGCCAGGGCGGCGGAACACCACGCTTATGTCCATGCCGAAGATCCCGATCTCAGGGTCATACTTCATGCCCTCGAAGTCGGTGTAATCGGTTATGCCGAAAGAGAGGTTGCCCTCAGGGTCATAGCTGTAGGACGCTATGCGGTTCTCGCGGATGGCCAGGGCCTTCCTGAGGAACTCTTCGGCGTCCGTGCGCCTAAGGGTGACCTTGCACCCGATGGGCATGCCCTCTCTGATCCCCAGGTCACGGTTGGTGACCTTGGCGACCGTTACCTTGGGCTCGTGGTCGGTGAGCATCCTAAGGACCTTCTGGGCCTTGTTGAGGCGGTCGCCTGCCTCGCCCACGCCGATGTTGATGACGACCTTGTCGATCCGTAGGGCCCTCATGACGTCGCTCATATCGCCGCCTCCTCGGGCAGTTCGATCTCTGACGTCTTGCTGCCGATGACGAAGACGTTGCTCCTCGTGGTCGACGAACCGTTCTTGAAGTTGACGATGTTGTCCGAAGACAGCCGCCTGACGACTATCTCGTCGATGACCTCCGCCTTGCCCACGTTCGAACCGGAGGTGATGAGCGCCAGGCTGCCCTGCTCCATCTTGTATGCCTCCAGGATCCTCTGGGTGGGGATCTCGATCTTAAGAACGTCCCCGGTCTTGTAGCCGTCGCCCTCGACCAGGATGTTCCTTCCGTCGTGGAGGTTCAGCTGGGTCTTCCCTCCCTTCACGGTGGTCTTGTTGTCTATGCGGCAAAGCTTCCAGTTGGCCTTATCCTCAGGGATGGGCACCAGGGTCAGCTTGCCACGTACGTTGACCACCATGCGGTAGTGGGCATTGCTCTTGGGGAACGACACGACATCCATCAGGCCTATGCCCTTCTTGACGTCCCTCACGACCTTCCCGTCCACAAGCATGTCGCGGTTGGACAGGATCCTCTTGACCTCGGCCGCGGTGTCGCAGATCTTGAGCAAGTCCCTGACCACCACTGTCACTGGCACGCTGTCCTCGATGGAGTGGGCTCCAGGGGACGGTTTGGTGACCCAGTGGTGCGCCTTGCGCTTGATCGGCCAGCTCCTGGGCGCGGTCAGTCTCCTTAGTTCATTGCTCATTGTGAAACCTCCTTGGCCTTGGTGAGTTTGTCCTTCCGACGGGCGTCGGTGAGGTCAAGCTTCGTGACTATGACCTTGGAAGAATGTACGGGCCGCGCGGTCTGGGTCCCATCAGCCTTGGCTATGGTGACACCTTCCACGACGATGCGTCCCGTCTTGGTATCTACTTCCTGGACCTTGCCCTCGAGGCCGATGATATCATCATCCCCGCGCACGACCTTGACGGTGTCGCCTTTGATCACGCGGACCGAACGCAACTTGTACTCCTTGCGCAGCGGCTCGTCGAGGTGGGAGGATACCATGGCGCTCCGGACATGGTTAGGCGCGTTGTACAGCGCCTTCCTCTGTTTTCTTGCTTTCTTGCTAACTACCATACCATTCACCTCAGACGATAATGGAGGCGGTGGCGGCTATGCGGGGCCATCTCTCGGCAGCTTCCCTGGCCACAGCGCCCTTTATGTCCGTTCCCTTGGTCTCCCCGGTCTCGGAGGTGATGACTGCGGCATTGTCCTCGAACATGACCATGACGCCGTCGGCGCGCCTGAACGGGCGGCGCTGGCGGACGACGACGGCATGGACTATCTGCCTCCTCATCTCGGGGGTACCCTTCTTCACGGAGGCTATGACGATGTCGCCCACACCTGCCGAGGGCACCCTGCGGGAGGTCCCATGATAGCCGGGGACGGTGATGATCTGGATCGTCTTAGCGCCGGTGTTGTCTACGACGTTCAGCACGGAGCCGCTGCAGACCCCGCGAGTTTGCTTTCCTGCGATGCCTTTCATCACCTCACCTCTTCTCTACGACGACGAAGGAGACGGTCTTGCTCAGCGGGCGGCACTCCATGATCCTCACCTGATCGCCAGCCTTGACGTCCAGGCATGGAGGGCAGTGCGCGGAGTAGTGACTCGTCCTCTTCTCGTATCTTTCATACTTCTGCTGATAGTTCAGATAGTTCCTCTTGACCACTGCGGTCTTGTCCATCTTGGTGGAGACTACAACCCCCTCAATGATCTGCCCCCGGACCGCCAATTGCCCATGGAAAGGGCAGTTCTTGTCGGTGCAGGTGGTGTCAGGAACCTTGACATCGATTCCGATATCCTTGACTTCATTAGCCATTGGGATCACCTTATCTTCTTGATTCGATCTTCAGGTCGGAACTGGATCTCCGATCCTTGGAGGAGAACCTTTTCGCCCTGGTATGTGAACTGGAACTCATTGCGGTCCTTTGGCACCATGACCTCGCGGCCCTCGCGCCGTATGGTGAAGGTGTTCTTGGTCTCGTCCACCACGGTGCCTGTGAACACACCTTGGCCAGACGACCTGACCTCCACCTCAAGACCTATGAGCTCCGATCTCATGACATCCCTCTTTCTTACTCTGTTCATCTGACGTCCGTCTTGAAGCCCATCTGTTCGAGGGCTTCCTTGACCTTTTTTTTGTGGTCGCCCTGGAGCTCGATACGGCCCTTCTTGGCCGTACCGCCGGCGGCACATTTGCTCTTGAGCTTTTTGGCCAGGTCGTCCATGTCAATGTCGTTCTCATCGATTCCTTCGACGACGGTGACAATCTTGCCGTACCGCCGGCTGTCTGTGCTGATACGGACAGTCTGTTGCTCACGTGCGATCTCTTCGCACATGCACAGCTCTTTGGGTAGTCCACATACCGGACAAATTTCTGCCATTAGTGCTTCTCCACCTCCCTCTGGATGGTCATGATCCGAGCGATATTGGACCTGAGGGCCCTGATCTTCCCGGGGTTTGCGGGTGCACCGCCCATGGCGGCCGCTCCCCTCTCATGCATGAGCTCATCGCGGAGCTCACGGAGTTTCTTGTCCCTCTCCTCGACGGACATCTTCCGGATATCTGCGGTGCGAATGAGGGCCATTACTGCTCACCCTCCTCCGTACCCTTGGAGGCCTCCGAGGCCTCATCCGGCTGTTCTTCCTGCTCAGCTTCCTTCTCTTCCACCGGCTCCTCGAGCGGCTCCTCGACAGGCTCTTCAGAAGGCTCCTCGACCTTCTCCTTCACCTCAACGGCGACGATAGGCGCTTCCTTCTTGTTGATGAGCTCAGCAAGGTCCGGGAACTTCTCTGCCGCTTCCGAAGGGGTAGTGATCTCTATCTCGTCGGGCAGCTTGGCGTCCGGGTGCATGATCTCTACGGTCACGCCTATGACGCCCGGCTTCAGCTTTGCGACCGCATATCCGCGGTCCATGTTGGTGATCTTGGTCTCGCCACAGAACTTGATGTAGCCATCCTTGAACTTCTCCGTGCGATGCCTCTGACCGGTCAGCTTGCCGGCGATGACGATGTGGCATCCGCGAGCGCCGGACTCCATTACCCTGCGGAGGGTGGAGTGGCCGGCCCTTCGGAAGTGCCATCCCCTCTCCAGGGCGAATGCCAGCTTCTCGGCCATGATCTGGGCATTGAGGTTGGGGCTTTCGACCTCCTGAACCTCCACCTGGGGGTTGTCGAAGTTGAAGTCCTCTTCAATGGCGCGGGTCAGGTTCTTGATGGCCGAACCGCGACGTCCGATGACTATGCCAGGGCGCTCGGTGATGAGCGTCACCCTGGTGCCCATGGGGGTCCTCTGTACGTCCAATCCGCCAAAGCCTGCCCTGCTGACCTCTTTCATAAGGTACTCCTTGAGGAGGACCCGGCGGACGTTCTCTGCAATGAACTTCCTTTCACTTGCCATTACTGTACCTCCTCCAGGATGACCTCGATGTTGACGGTCTGCTGGTTCCACTGGGTGCTCCGGCCGTAGGCGCGGGGCATGTATCCAGGGATTGTCCGGCCGAGGTTGGCGGTGATGACCTTGATCCTCAGGTTGTCGGCGTCAAGGCCCTTGTATTCGGCGTTGTGCCTGGCGCTCTCGATGACCTTGTAGATGGCCTTGGCGCACTTCACGGGATAGCGCCCGGGGCCAACTCCCTTCTTGTGAGCCACACCGGCGTTGTTGCGGGCGAACTGCACGGGCCTCTTGAGCTCGGCCACCTCCTCCAGCATGCGAAGGGCCACGTCGACCTTCTTGCCGCGCAGCATCCTGCATACCTCGCGGGATTTCTTGGGGGAGATGGGGAGCTCCTTGCCGATTGCCCGAGCGGTGGTGTCCGGATCAGCATATTGAGTGTATCCAGCCATGTGTGTTCACCTCACTTGAGCGGCAGGAACTTGGAGCCTCTTGTGGCACCAACACCCGGTCCGGAGTGCTTCACTTCGCTGCGGGTCATGGCGAACTCACCGGTGAAGTGCCCGATCATCTCGGGCTTGATCTCGAACTCGATGAATTCCTTCCCGTTGTAGACCGCTACCTTCTTTCCGACGAACTGAGGGATTATCGGTACATCGCGGCGGTGGGTCCTGGTGACCTCGCGGTTCTCGTTCTTCAGGACCTCGAACGCGATCCTCTGCTCATCGTTCATGTCTCTGGTGAGAGTCCTTCTTGCCCTGGCAGGGAGCAAAAGCACCATCTCGTCGAAGGGCATCTCGAGGAGCTCCTCCATGGTGTAGCCGCGGAAGGTGAACTCCTTCTTCCTCTTCGCCGTGATGCCGCCCTTCTTCTTGCGCTGCCTCCTGCGCGCGGCTTTCTGGCCGCCTGTCTTTTCCTTTGCCATTTAATCACTTCCTCCGCTTGGGGGATAGACGGCCGACCTTACGGCCTGGCGGTGCGTTCCTGCTTACTGTGCTGGGCTTACCCACATGCGGGTGACCTCCACCGCCGTGGGGGTGATCGACTGCGTTCATGGCCAGACCTTTCACCTTGAAAGTGGCCTTGCTTCTGCTGCGGTAGGCGTGGATCTTGTTGCCTGCCTTGCCGAAGGGCTTGTCCTTCATGCCGCCGCCTGCAACGATGCCAACGGTGGCGGTGCAGCGGGGGTCGAACGACTTGAAAGTGCCGCTGGGCATGAGCACGACGACCTTGTCGCCTCTGCTGACGATAGTAGCGGAGGTTCCGGCGGTGCGGACGAACTTGCCGCCATCGCCGGGCTGCCCCTCAATATTGTATACGAACGTTCCTTCGGGGACGCTACTTAACGGGACCACATTGCCAGGAGCGATCCTCCCAGGAATCCCATAGCTTACGTCGTTCCCCACCATCATGCCCTCTGCGGCGATCAGGAAGACCTTCTTTCCGGCGAAGTCGACCTTTGCCAAGGGGGCGCTCCGGCCGGGAGCGTGTACAAGGTCCTCGATAGTGCCGCTGGTGGCATCGAGGCGGGGATACCGAATATCTGCGACGTGTCGGTGGCTGGGGCTGCGATATACGGACGTGCCCTTGCCGCGCCTCTGCTGTCTGAGTTGTTTTCCCATAGTATCCCCTCAGAACACTCCAATTCTCATTCCAATGTCCTCTGCCGAGTAACCCTCGGCGAGCAGTATCGTGGCGCGCTTCCCCTTCTTGGTGACCTTGGTCCAGACCTTCTCGACCTTGACATCGAAATGCGCTTCGAACGCTTCCTTGATCTGCTGCTTGGTCGCGGACTTCAGGACCACGAACTCGATGCGGTTTCCATCCTTGAAGTCCTGAGTAGGGGTGCCCGTCATGCTGTTCATCGTCTTTTCGGTGACATAGGGGTGAAGGAGGATGTTGTCTTTTGCCATCCTTACCACTCTCCTATCTTCTTGAGGGCCGACTCCGAGAACACGGCCAGCCTTCCGGGCATTCCTCCCGGAGCGAGCCTGCCTGTGTTGAGCATGTCGGCGCTTACGATCTCGACGCCGGGCAGATTGTTGGCCCCCTTGAACAGGGAAGCCTCCGGGGCGGAGACGACCAGCAGGAGCGAGCGCTTGCCCTTGTACCTGCGGGAGCGCATCTTGCCCCTCCCAGCCCTGACCTTGCGACCGTTCTTGGCCCTCTCCAGATCGGCGGATACTCCGATCTTGTCCAATGCTTCGTAGACCTCGGCAGTGGTGGACAGAGCCTCGAAAGCATCCTCGACCACTACAGGGGTGGTGATGCCTTCGCTGAACAGATGACCACGCTGGCGGACCATCTCCGGGTCGGCCAGAGCGGCTAGGGCGGACAGCCTTGCCTTCTGCCTCTCCTTCCTGTTGACCTTCTTGGAATAATCCTTCTCAGGCTTCGGAGGGAAGGCGCGGCGGCCACCCACGTTGTTGGGCGACTCGGCGGCCTTGCTGCCCTGTGAAAGTCTCTGAACACGTGCAACCCCACGACCCTTCCCCCAGGTGGAGACGGAATGCCTTATGCCTGCCGTGGGGCTGGGGCCATAGGGCTGGCGCTTGTTGGCCTGCTCGGCCACGACAACGCGGTGTATGAGGTCGGGCCGGAACTCCATCTTGAAAGCGGATGGCAGCTCGACGCTTCTAACCACGTCGCCATTTATGGAATAGACATTGACGCTGTTCTTAGCCATGATATTCAGGCCCCCTGCTTGGACTGTATGGAGACATAGGTTATGTTCGGAGCCTCCTTCAGCATGGTGCCGTTCGGCCTGACGGGGTCCCTGAGGCGGATGAGCCTCTTGGTGGGCCCAGGCACGGAGCCGTGGATCAGCACGTAATTGTTCCTAATATCCCCATAGTTGAGGAAGCCTCCCTTGGGGGTTATCTCCTCGCCCTTTTCCCCGATCTTGAGAACACGCTTGTTGAACTCGGTCCTCTGGTGGTAGCCCATCTGACCGCCCTGAGGGACGGTGGGGCGCACATATCCAGGCCTCTTGGGGCCAAGGTTACCGACCAGACGGCGGTGCTTGGAGTTCTTGTGGTGCAGAAGCTTTATGCCCCATCTCTTAACGGCACCCTGGAATCCCTTGCCCTTGGTGATGGCGGAGACATCGATTATGCCTCCATCCTTCACGAAGTCGGAGACCGAGACCTCCTTGCCCAGCAAGGACTTGGCATACTCGAGCCTCTCTTCGATGGTACCGCCGCCTATGCGGGTCTCCATCAGTTCGGGCACCTTCTTGGGAACCCCGGAGACCAGCTTGGGCTGGGTATAGGTAAGGACGCGTACATCGTCGATGTCGCTCTTGGACAGGTCGTTCCAAGCCTTCTCTGGATCGTAGTTCTTGGGAATGGGCAATCGCCTAGACAGTTCGCTGTTGAGCGAGTTGGACCAGACCTCTCCAACGGTGCGCAGGCCGTAACGGGTGCTCTCATACACCCTGACCGCCGCCACCTTCATGGGAGGCACCTCCAACACCGTGACGGGCACCTGTATCTCCTGGCCGCTGGTGAGGCTCTTGGGCCTGTAATCTACTACAAAGGCGTGAGTCATGCCGGCCTTGTAGCCGGCGAAGCCCTGAAGCTTAGGGCCTTCGCTGATCTCTGGCCAAGAATCTAGTCTAGGAGTCTGGCTAGCTGCTCTCTTGCGTGGTGAATATGCTTTAGAGCCTTTCCGTGGACGTCTTTTATTTGGCATGGTTCTCCCTCTCGCATCTGGAGAGAATCCACTCTCTATCGTGCTACGCGTGATTTTCTCGATCGCTCGAGGTTAGCACCTTCGACCGTGACGCGTTATCCGCCCTCCGAGAATGGAATAGAGGGGAAGTTGGGATGCAAGAGCATTGCCCATGGCGTCTGGTCGAACGTCCTCAGCGCGTTGAGCGTATGGGTCCGATAATGGTTATAATATTTAAAGTTAGCGTGCTATGAAAAAACCCATCTGGCTAGTCCAGATTCTGAATCGGTGGAACATAGTTGGCGAAAGATGGTCTCGCACCAAAGGTCGACATGAACCCATGGACAAATACTTTTCCGCCTTGGCGTAAATGGCCTTGACATCATGAAGTGAGCGCCCGAGCGAAGGGGCCGCTTCCATGATCGGATGTAGCTAGATGAGCTACAAGATGCGACCATCATCAAGGAAGAGGCCGTCGTGTTGGAAAGCCCTAAACGCAGTGTTTTTACTTTTCTCGTAGAAATCCGTCGTCGTGCATCTAAAGCGCCGGTCCGACAGGATGTCATATCATCGGCGTGAAATGGCGATCGCATGTCGGACGACAGATGCCTGGACCCATGATCTAAAGCGCCTTTCGCCTTCGGCTTGGTGAAGGACGCTGTCCGACGAAACATTCTCATGAAGCCGGCTGAGCGGCCGATGAAGGGGCTGAACGTCGCATGCTAACGATCCTCATCATCGGTTAGCTTACAGGGGATCGTCTTGTGACCGGTGGCATGATGCCGTGATCTCGTGGGGAGGTCACTTTCAACACCTAAAGTCGTTGCCATCCTATCGGAAGCGAAGGTCTAGTTTCGGGGACCTCTCCCCTTCCATCATTTAATATCTATATTTCGAACGGGAAGAAGGGGAGTGGTACCCCTGAACGCGGGGACGGAACGGCGCTATTGGACAGAACGAGCGGAAGCTATAGGCGTGAGACCGATGCCGGATATGCATGGCGAGAGGACGGTCCGCACGCTCATCCCCGTCCTTGACTCGTTCATCGGAGGCCTGAGACAGGGCAGCCTGACGCTGATAGACTCCGCCGATCGAATGGTGTTCGACCTCACCAACATATTATGCGTCAATGGCGTCGGCATGCTGGACAAGGATGTGGTATGGATCGACGGGGGGAACTCCGTCGACCCGTACGATATCGGCCGCATATGCCGGCGCTTCGGCCGCGACAGGGATGAGGTGCTGGGCAGCATCCAGGTAGCGCGGGCGTTCACAGCGTATCAACTGGTATCCTTGATAGATGAGCGTCTGGAAGATGAAGTTGAGCGCACCGACGCCGGAATGGTGGTGCTGTCGTGCCTCCCAGACCTGTTCCTGGACAAGGAGATGCGGTGGTCCGAGTCGTATTCGCTTCTGCGGCGGTGCGTCGAAACCGCCCTGAACCTTACCAAGAAGAAGGGGCTGGTGACCTTGATCACCAATCTCGGCCTGATGAAGATGATGCAGAGGAAGAGCCTGAAGGGGCTGTTCTATGAAACGGCGGACGATGTGATCCGCATTGAACGGGCGTCCCGGGCCCTTCGCATCTCACTGCCAAACCGCCAAGAGTGGATGATCTACCACCCCGTGCCCCGATACCAGACCACGCTTGAGGAGTTCGTGACAACATGGGAAGGACCGTGCCGACATACCGCAACACCCTGGAATCGATAATAGCGAGCTGGAGCGACTACCGCAGAGCGTTGCCCAAGGAGGACCGGGAGGCGTTCGACAGGATGGTGAACAGGGCGCGCATGCATGCGTCGGCCGCCACCTACGCCGCGTTCTCCGACCCCGTGGAGGGTGCGTTCCTCTCCATCCTGCTGGAGCAGGAGAAGGAGATCCGCAGGCTGAAGGGAGAGGAATGAGGGGCTGGGTCCTGGATTGCTACCCGGACCTGGATGCCAACCGAATGGTAATATGGTTCAAGACGCCGGGCGGCGCGGTCCGTGTCGTCGATGACATGACGCCGTACATCTATGTATGCTCATCGCGAGAGCGCCTAAGGAAGCTGGCAGGGGACCTTGCCATGATCGGCGTGAGGGGCGCGGTGAGCGAGATGCGGAGGACCTCGCTCGGTGACAAGGAAAGGGAGGTGTTGGCGATCCCGGTACGCGAGTATGCGTCCCTGCAGTCGCTGGCGACCACCATAGACTCTTGGGGAGGTTATCGTGAGTATGCGTTGTACAATGTCGACCTTCGAATGGACCAGCGATACTTCCTGTTCAAAGGGCTCTTCGCCATGGGCCTTACCGAGATAGATGGACTCAAGAACATGGATGCATGGAAGCGCATCGACTACCCCGTGCCGGAGCTGAAGGGATTGGAGCTCGACATCAAGGTGAGGGGGGATGGAGTACCGACCATGGACGACCCTTTGATGTCGGTCTCGGTGAACGGCGAGGTGCTGGACGGTCCAGAGGATTCCGTCCTTGATGAGCTGGCCTCGATGGTTCGCGATGAGGACCCTGACGTGATCTACACCGAGAAGGGGGACTCGTTCGTGATGCCGTATCTGCAGCATCGAGCCTCCCTGCACGGCATGAAGCTGGAGCTCGGCCGGGAGGAGGGGGAGAGGACGTCGCGAGGAAAGAGCTATTTCACCTATGGCCGCATCGTGTACAAGCCTCCAGCCTACAAGCTTCGCGGACGGGTGCACATAGACCGGGAGGCGTCATTCATCTATGGCGAATCGGGGCTGCCCGGGCTCATCGAGATGTCCAGGCTGTCTCACATACCCTTGCAGGATGTCTCTCGGCTGTCCCCGGGGAGCGTCATCAGCGCCATGCAGGTCAACGAGGCGGTGCGCGGCGGGCACCTCATACGGTGGAAGAAGAACCGTCCAGAGGACTTCAAGACCGCCGGGGCCCTCATAGCTTGCGATCGCGGAGGGTTCATCTACGAGCCCCGCGTCGGAGTGCATGACGATGTGTGGGGGCTCGATTTCTTCTCCCTGTATCCCAGCATCATGGTGAGGTACAACATCTCGCCGGAGACCCTGAACTGCACGTGCTGTCCCCGCTCCTCCCGCATCGTTCCAGAGATAGGGTACAGGGTGTGCGAGAAACGGACGGGGCTCATCCCCACGGTGCTGGTGCCGATACTCAATCGCCGCAAGGTGTACAAGAGCATGAAGCATGATCCCCGGAAGGGGGTCATCTATCAGCAGAGGGCCAAGGCGCTCAAGTGGGTGCTGGTGACCTGTTTCGGCTATACCGGCTACAGAAACGCGCGTTTCGGGCGCATCGAATGTCATGAGAGCATAACCGCATACGGCCGGGACATCCTGGTACGCTCGGCGGCGATCGCCGAGGGCAGGGGCTTCGAGGTGCTGCACGGCATCGTGGATTCCCTATGGCTGCATGGCAGCGGGGACGCCGGACGTCTCTGCGACGAGATATCGTCGGAGTTCGGCATAACGCTCGCCATAGAGGGCCATTATCGTTGGATCGTGTTCCTTCCAAACGTGTCCACCGGGGTGGGGGCCCTCAACCGATACTATGGGCTGCTGGACGATGGCGAGCTCAAGCTGCGAGGGATCGCCGCGCGCCGCAAGGATACGCCGGCGATAGTGGAGGAGTTGCAGCTGGACATGCTCCACTTCCTGTCCCGCGCGCACGATGCTGAGCAGTTCATGGAGACGGTGCCGGAATCGTTGGAAGTGGTCGACCGCTATGCTGCGGAACTGAGGGGCGGAGAGGTTTCCACGGACCGCCTCGTGATCAGAAGGCGGATATCTCGACGCCTGGAGGAATATTCGCAGTTCAACGATTCGGTGGCCGCCCTGCGCCAGCTGCATGAACGAGGGTTCGACCTGGAGCCAGGACAGTCCATCGAATATGTCATGGTCGATTCGGAGAGCGACCGTTCATGGGAAAGGGTGAGCGTAGCGCCCTTCCTGGGACATGAATATGATGCGGAGAAATATGTCGAACTTGTCCACCGCGGGGCGGCCGAACTGCTGTCGCCCTTCGGATGGCCGTTCCACCGCATCCGCGAACGAGACAGACTTCGCCACAGAGACCGGGCATCCGATCCCGGAAGGTAGCCGCGGCATCCGCCGGGAGCTCACGAATTCGTCCTGCGGTGCTCCCGACCGTGGAACGATGCGCCTTCCGTCCGACCTCGATCGCCGCCTCCATGTCCAGAGGGTCCAGCTGGCGTATGTGGGCCCGGGATCGTTCTTGCCCTGAGGAGCATGGAAGGAGCATTTCCCACCGCATGCCTCGCTGCAAGAGTTCGTGTCTCAGGGGCGTTGCCGGCCCGATACCTTCTCCGCGAAGCTTTATGCCACGATGCTGGATATTGGATGCACATGGCCCCCGTGGTGGTCGCTCGAGATCTCGTCAAAAGATATGAGGACCTCACCGCCGTCGACCGGATCAGCTTCGACATAAACCAGGGCGAGATCTTCGGATTCCTTGGCCCAAACGGAGCTGGGAAGTCCACGGCCATTCGAATGATCCAGTGCGTGTCGCCCGTCACCTCAGGGAAGCTGGAGGTGCTTGGAATGGACGTTCGTGAGCGCCCTCGGGAGATCAAGGCCCGCCTGGGAGTGGCGCCGCAGGACAACAACCTCGATCCGGATTTCAACGTGATACAGAACCTTACAAGCTACGCCCGCTACTTCGGCATACCGAAGGCCCAGGCCGCTCGAAGGGCCGAGGAACTGCTGGAGTTCATGCAGCTGAGCGAGAAGCGCGATGTCATGATCGAGAACCTGTCCGGAGGCATGAAACGCCGGCTCATAGTCGCGAGAGCCCTGATCAACGATCCGGACCTCATAATACTGGACGAGCCCACCACCGGGCTAGACCCTCAAGCCCGGCACCTCATATGGGAGAGGGTGCGGCAGTTGAAGCGGGAAGGGCGCACCATCATCCTCACCACGCATTATATGGATGAGGCGGAACAACTGTGCGACCGACTGGTCATCATGGAGCGCGGCAAGTTCCTGGTGGAGGGCGAGCCGAAGCGGCTGATAGCGGACGTGGTGGGCGACTGCGTCATGGAGGTCATCGAGACGGATGGCGACGAGGCGGAGAGGTACCTACGCTCCCTCGGACAGCAGGTGGAGCGCTCCGCCGATCGCCTGTACGTGTATTCGAAAGATTGTCGGACCATCAACCAGGAATTCCGGAGGCTTCATCCGGAAATATATTCCGTCATCCGACCCGCAACGCTGGAGGATGTCTTCCTGCGCCTCACTGGCAGGAGGTTGAAGGAATGATCATGGGCATCGACCGAGGGGCGGTGGCAGTATGGAGGCGGAACGCCGATGTGTTCTTCAAGACCTGGAGGACCAACTTCCTGCCTTCCGTGTTCGAGCCCCTGCTCTACCTGGTCGCCATGGGGCTGGGGTTCGGCGGCCTGGTGGCCGGCCTGACCTATGCGGGACAGCCCATCGAATACATACGCTTCCTCGCTCCCGGCCTGATCTCCATATCGGCGATGTACGGCGGCTTCTTCGAGTGCACCTATGGCTCGTTCGTGAGAATGCATTACCAGAAGACGTTCGACGCCATCGTGGCCACGCCGGTCAGCCTGGAGGACGTCATAGTCGGGGAGATAATGTGGGGCGCGAGCAAGAGCTTCATCAACTCCACCATAGTGCTTACGGTCATCACGTTGATGGGGTGGTTCCTCTTCCCGGCGATCCAGTTCACATCCCTCACCATACTGCTGGTGCCGCCGCTCACGTTCATGGCAGGCCTCATGTTCGCCTCCATAGCGATGATATTCACCGCCCTTGTGCCGAACATAGACTCCTTCAATTACCCCTTCTTCCTGCTCATCACGCCCATGTTCCTGTTCGGAGGCACCTTCTTCCCCATAAGCCAGCTGGGTGCTGCCGAGCCGCTCGCATACATATTGCCGCTGACCCATACCTCCTTGCTGATAAGGGACATGTCCCTCGGGCTGCTCGGTCCGATCGATGGCCTGGCCATGATATATGTCATCATAATGACCATCGCAGCGACATACCTGGCCGTGAGGATGATGAAGAAGAGATTGACCAAGTGATCATTTGATGATGACGCGGCCGTCCTGGATTTCCAGGCGTAGGAGGCATTCGATCTCGACCTCGAGCTCCCCTTCCAGTTCCTCGACCCGGCCGCCCTTGTCGACTATCGCCATGACCTTCAGGACCTCCGCCCCCGCCTCGCGCAATGCCTTCATGAGGCCGCGAAGGGTGCCTCCGGTGCTCAGCACGTCGTCGACCACGACGACCTTGTCGCCCCCCCTCACGCCGTTGAGAAACATCGTGCCGTTAGAATATCCGGTGGACTGGTCGATCCTGATCTCTCCCTCCAGGCCGTAGGCGCGCTTGCGCACCACCACATAAGGGATCCGGGCTGACAAGGAGAGAGGTGCCGCCAGCGGCAGGGCCATGGCCTCAGGGGCTACGATGAGGTCGCATCCCATGTCCTTGATGCCCGACATGGCATCCACGACCTCCTCCAGCAATTCTGGTTCGACGGCGGGGACGCCGTCCAGGAGCGGATGCACTATGTAGTCGTACGCACCGACCCGGATCACCTTGGCCCGCAGGAACGATTCGCGGAGAAGCTCTAGCACGCCAGAGGCATTAAGTACGCGGTTTTTAACACTATATCTCAAGAAGCCTGCATCAGGCCCTCGTCCATCTGCCTCCATTCTGGACGACCGCTCCGGCGTCCTCGAGGTCCTTCAGGGTCATGAGGATGTCCTCCATCGGGACGTCGATCTGGAACTGCTCCCTGAACGCGTTCTGGATGTCAGCTTCGCTCTTCTCCTCGTACAGGGTCTTGGGAAGAAGTGTCCTGAGGTCCTCGTTCCTGTTCCAGGGGAAGATGAACCAGGTCCACTGGTCCTCCGGCACTTCGACCGAGTAGAACTCAGGCTTGAACCGGGAGCGGGTTATATGCAGCAAGGTGGCGGTCCTCAGCACCCTGGGCCTCATCTCGCACAGATGGGCCTCTGCAATGGACATCGATTCGCCAGTATCGGTGATGTCATCGACCACCAGCACCTCTTCGTCCTCGATGCTCACGTTCAGCTCTTGGGTGAGAAGCGCCTTCCCGTCGGGGTTGGCCGTAACACCCCAGTGCTCCGTTTTAACGGCGTACAGTTTCTTTACACCGAGAAGGTCGCAAAGCAACCTGGCTGGAACCCACCCTCCGCGCGTCAGACCGATGACAACGGTAGGTTTGCAGTCACATGCCCTTATCTGCTTCGCAAGGTCCCTCGTCCAGCTGACTATCTCATCGTAAGTGACCAACTTGCATCGGAAGCTCTCTTTCTGTATCATCCCATGACCGTCCGCCAGGCATGCGGGCCCAGGCCGACTGGATGATGCGTCAGGGCGGATATATTTTTAACTTAGGTCCCGACAGACAGCACCTTGCGCTCCACCCGGAACGCCGCCGGCAGGAACGGCCCCATGGTGGCGAGCGTCAGGAAAGGATCCTCCAGGGGGCAGCCCATCGCCTGGGTGAAGGATAGGAGTTCCATCTCCTTGGCGACCACTTCCTTGGCGGGCAGGTCGGACATCAACCCTGCCACTGGAAGCCGTAACACCGAGCGTTCGCTCCCCAGTATCGCCACGGAACCGCCACCTGCCATGGCCACCTCGTTCATGGCATCCCGCGCCCCGGTCAAGGTGGTGGCGACGCTTACTATACCTCCGAACTTGTTCACCTCCGAGGTGGCGATGGCCCCTCCATTCAGTTCGAAGCCCTTGACGAAGCCTACGCGCAGCGACCAGTCTCGCGACGGGTCGGCCCACACGAGATACAGCACGTCGCGTATGGGGTCGGCGACGATGCTCCCGTCCTCGACCGGAAGCTCCTCTTGCCCCCATGCGACCGTTCCGCGGCGGTCCACCTGCATCACCTTCACCCTGGCAGACGGTCCGGACGCCCGGACGTCGATCTCGCTCAGCTGAGTCATGGGGAACAGTGGAGCTACCGGCATGGGAGGGCTCCCGAGGTACAGAAGTTCCCCATTCCTCGCCACCAGTTCCCCGCCGATCCACGTCTCTAGGACCCTGAAAGAGCGAAGGTCGCTGACCACCGTTATATCGGCGGGAGCGCCGATATGCAGCGCCCCGGTGTCCAGGCCATAGTGCTGGGCGGGCCATATGGTCGCCGCCCTTATCGCCTGAACGGGGTCGATCCCTTCCTCCACGGCGATGCGTAGCAATGAGTCGATATGGCCATCCACCAGGTCCCTGGCTCGCAGGTGGTCGGTCGCGAACATATGAGGATTCTCCTTGGCGAATGGAATTAGCGCCCGCAGGTCCCGGCTGATGCTGCTCTCCCTCAGGGCGATGGCCATCCCCTTCCGGTACTTCTCCTCCGCCTCCTCTGGGGACTTCGATTCGTGATCGGACGTCACGCCGTTCATGATGTATCGGTCAAGGCGGAAACCCCTGAGGCCCGGAGCGTGCCCGTCGATGCGCTTTCCAGTCTGATATGCGACCTCCACCTTGCCCGCTATGCTCGGCTGCTCCTCTATCAGGCCCTCGTGGTCCGTTACCTCGCCAAGGCCGACGAAGTCGTCCCTCGATAGCAATGAACGCACTTCCCCCCACCCCAATCCGGGGATGTCGGATGGTGCGGTGAAATAAAACTTCAACGGAGTGGCGCGGCCGGCATCCACCATGTAGTCCAGACCAGCCGCCCCGGCCGTGGCGGAGGCAGGGGAGGGGTCGGCCACGACGGCCGTGGTGCCGTGCAGGATGGCCTGTTCAGCATACCTGTAGGGGCTCAGATGCGATGATTCCACATGAACGTGCGAGTCGATCAACCCTGGCAGGATGTATTGGTCAGGTACGGCCACCCTTCGCTCTATGCGGATGATCCTACTCTCATGAAAATTGACGCAGGCGGGATATATCGCTCCCCCGACCACGTCTACGAAATATCCAGTGACGTGCTTTACGACGATGGAGCCGATCGCATCGCCATAGGGCGGGAAGTACATGCCGGAACGCATGATAATTCTATGAGAGGGGAACGATGATGAAGCTTTCCGATGATGTCGCTCGAGCCATGCCTACCAGCGCCTGAGAGGATGTGGTGGTCGGAGGCATCGACGCATGAGGAAGGGCAAGGTTTCAAGTGCCTCGCGGACAGTGAACGGACCATGGTCTTCCCTCGCGAAGTGCTCAACGAACTGAAGTGGCATAGGGGCAGGCTAGAGGATGCGAGGATAACTTACTTGCACCGGGGAGCTCCGGGGGATAGAAGGACGATCTCTGGTTCGGAGATAGTCGCCCTGGAAAGGTCCTTCTTCACCACTGCCGAGAGCAGGATCCCCTACCATCGCATACGCTTGATAGAACTGGACGGCGAGGCCCTCTATGTGGATAGGGAGGAAGTGATCGTGGAAGGCACTCCTTAACTGCGAGGAGCGCCACAATTGGGGCAGTTCCTCATGAACGAAGGATATTGCGCACCGCAATTCCTGCATCTGGTCATCTCCGCCTTGCGGGGAGGTTCGGGCTCCGGTTCGGGTTGCGATGCTTCCTCCACTTCTGCCGGGACGATCTCTTCCTCGACCTTAGGGGGCGCCTGATAGGGCGGAGGCGCCGGTTGATATCGGGGTTGCTGATATCGAGGGTGTTCATAGTACTGCCCAGGAGGATACTGTTGATACTGGGGCTGGAACACATCCTGCAACCGGATGTAAGCGATCAGGAGCGCGATCCCACCCACGATGCCGAAGAGCAGGGCAAGGACGCCCCATATGAGCAACCTGTCGCTGGCCTCGCGGAACCGTCCCTGGTCCATGGGCGCGAACACGGTGCTGGGCATCATGGCATAGAGTATGAGGTTGACCACGGATGCGATGATCGTGTAAACTCCTATGGAATACTCACCAGCCATCATGCTGGCGACCCCGGCGATGAGCAGGACCGCGGCCATGAGCAGCAGGGCCACCTGCCCCCAGAATGCGGACTCCCTTCCCTGCGCTGCCGCCAGGGGCAGCCACTCCGGCCCGGCGTTCTTTGCTAGATACGGAATAGTTACCAATGTCACCACAGCTGATGATTGATGCTGAGCGGTTGATTACCCTCTTTGATAAAGAATCTATCGTTTTTCTGACATAATTATTCATATGTCATTCCGGATTCAGGTCCTCCCGGTCGTACGGGGCGTTCCGGCAATAGTTATAAAAGGGACGACCATTTAGGAAATACAAAACCTATAGTAGGATTGTCATGAAGTACGAAGAGTTCAAGGCCATATATGATGAGTTGAACGAGTACTCCGATGTTGAACGACTCGCCAAGGAGACCGGCCTTGATGAAGAGCTATTAAACGTCATCTACACCCAGAAGACGGTGAGGGATGCGACCAAACGCTATCACGTGGTGAAGCGTAATGCTCCCAGACTGCTCAGGGAATGGAAGGCTGGCTCCAGTCTATTGTCGATAGCGAAACGATGGCGGTTCCCGCCTATCCTCACAGGTCTGCTTCTGTTCCAAGAGAACGGCTTCTCCAAGAAGCAGTTTTGGAAGTACGTGCGCGAACCAGAACAGATAAGCGATCCTCGCCTCAGGAAGGAGATCGAGGAGATCACGGCCGCTGACACCATCTATTCCCCCGAGGGGAACGAGGTGCAGTTCAAGAGAGGCAAGTGGGGAGAGGCCAAGCTCCAGCAGTGGCTGGACGAACAGGAGCTCACCTATCACACCGAGAACGACCTTAGGGGCAAGTACTCCAAGACGCCTGACTGCCTCCTTACCGAACCCATCAGGCTCAACGGATGGACGATCAACTGGATCGAGAGCAAAGCCTCCTTCGGAGACAGGATAGAGTTCAACAAGAACATACGCGGCCAGCTTGCCCAGTATGTTGAAATGTTCGGCCCCGGCGTGGTGGTGTACTGGTTCGGGCACGTTGACAACCTGGACTGCCCGCCCGGCATCGAGATAATCGATGCTTCCCTGTGCGACATGAACTGTCAGAAAGCAGGGGATGATTTCTGCCCAGAAGAACTGCCTCAAAGCCCTCACGCCTGACCATCGCGATCGGTAGAAGGACATGACGCGACGAAGTACGCGGGCATGTCCCCGACCGCGGACGGCTCCTTCATCATGGACCGCCATGCCGCCGTCCGTTCGGTGCAGCGGATGAAGACCTAGATGCCATCGCCCACGCTGGAGAGCGGGACATGGCATCGGTCGATGACATGTGAAGGCCCGGTAGCCTAGCGACCCACGTTCCTCTTAGCATCATCGGGTCAGGTGCACCTGCCATTCTGCTCATGACCCATGGAGGCTACACGGACGAAGCGAAGGGGCATGTGAGCCCCATCTTGCCATCCGCCTACCTAGGGCCCGGGCTGGAAGCGCCGCCCCGTCCAGACGCATCCGGGACTTCGAAAGGTCACTCCACGGTGACGCTCTTGGCCAGATTTCGCGGCTTGTCGATGGAACACCCCTTCTTCTTCGCCACGTAATAGGCGATGAGCTGCAGCACCACCGTCAGCGGGACCGGACTTAGGATTGGCGGAACACGTGGGACGCCGATCATGGCGTCGGTGATGGCAGCCAGCTCACGATCCCCTTCCACACCTATGCCCAGGACTGGCGAGTCCCTCGCCGCCACTTCCGAGATGTTGCCCAGCATCTTCTCGCGAGTGTGATCGTTCACGCAGGCGGCGACCACCGGAGTGGAGGCGTCCAACAAGGCAAGGGGACCATGCTTGAGCTCACCCGCCGCATAGCCTTCTGCGTGGATGTATGAGATCTCCTTCAATTTGAGCGCACCCTCCAGCATGGTGGGGTAATTGATGTTGCGGCCCAGGTAGAAGATGTCTCTGGCGTCCACCAGCATCTCCACCACTTCCTCGATCTGTGAAGCCCGGTCCAGCACACCGCTGACATAACGGGGCATGGAGCGCAGCTCGGTGGACAGGTGCCTCACCTTCGTCCTGTCTATGGTCTGCCTCATGGCTCCCAACCGCAGGCCGAGCAGGTACATGGCGATGAGCTGCGTGGTGAAGGTCTTGGTGGCCGCCACGCCGATCTCGGGGCCTGCATTGGTATAGAACACATGGTCGACCTCTCGCGATATGGTGCTTCCCACCACATTCGTCACGGCCAATGTCCGGCACCCTCTCCGGCGGGCCTCCCTCGCAGCTGCCAGAGTGTCGGCCGTCTCCCCCGATTGCGTCAGCAGGACGGTGAAAGGGCATTCCCCTGTTCCGGGGGAATAGCGGTACTCCGATGCCAGTTCCACCGTGGTAGGCAAGCGGGCAAGATCCTCGATCACGTACTTGCCCACCATGGCGGCATGATAGGATGTCCCGCATGCCACCAGCTTCACCGAGCTGACATCGATGTCGGGTATGACCGCGCCGGCATAGATCTCGTCCAGACTGCCTAGCAGGGAGTTGTGGATGGCGGCGGGCTGCTCGTATATCTCCTTGAGCATGAAATGTTCAAAACCGCCCTTCTCGGCGTCCTCCACCGTCCATGTGATGGGGGTTGGCTGCCTGTCTACCGTGCTGCCCTGGGCATCGAAGATCGATATCCCGTCGGCGGAGACTATGGCGCTTTCCCCCTCCTGGATGTACACTACCTTGTTAGTCAGGCCAAGGACTGCCGTCACGTCCGACGCCACCATGTTCTCCCCGACGCCGACGCCGATCACCAGGGGATTCTCCTTCCTGGCGACCACTATGTGGCCATCCCCTTCGACCATGGCGGCGACGGCATAGCTGCCTTTCACCCTGGACAGTGCGGCGCGCAGGGTGGCATGGGCGTCTCCGTCATAGTAGTGTTCCATCAGATGGACCAGCACCTCCGTGTCGGTCTCGGATGTGAACGTATGCCCTTCTTCCTCCAGCTGCTTCCTGAGCTCGAGGTGGTTCTCGATGATGCCATTGTGCACCAGGGCGATGCGTCCGGTGCAGTCCACGAACGGATGGGCGTTTTCCTTCGATGGCCTGCCGCAGGTCGCCCAGCGGGTGTGGCCGATACCCATCTGTCCGTTCCAACGAGGTATGAGGGGCTCGATCTTGGACATCTCCCCCTTATCCTTGAAGACCTTCAGCCCTTCGGAGGCGATCGCTACGCCCACCGAGTCGTAGCCCCTGTATTCAAGTCGCTTCAGTCCATCGAGCAGGATGTCCACTGCCATCCGCCCACCGGCGTATCCGACGATGCCGCACATCTAGACCACAACACACTTGTTCTCCAGATTGCCGGAGACCCGCACTCCATCATTGATACGGCATCCTGCCCCTACGACCGTCCCGGGCGATATTACCACGCGAGAGCCTATCACGGTGTCCTGACCTACATGGGCGCCGACGTCGAAGAGCTGGAACACCTCGCGATCCGCCCGCACGATGCAGGAGTCTGATGGTATGAACAGTCCAGCCTTCGATCTGACCCCATCGCCGATGACCGATCGAGATATGTGACTGTGAGAACCGATGATGACGTTGCTCATGATCAGGCAGTGGGCGATGTAGCTGAACGGCTCGATCTGCACGCCATTGCCTATTGATGTCGATGGATGTATCACCACGTTCGGGCCGATGTCGCAACCCTCTCCTATCGTCACCGGGCCTTCTATGTAGCAGCCTGAACGTATTCTCGTCCCCGCTCCCACGTTCACGGGCCCCTTGAGGGTGACGCCGGGCTCGACCGTCCCCATGATCCCCTGCGATATGTCGTCCAAGGCCTGAGCATTGACGTTCACCAGGTCCCAGGGATATACGGCATCGTTCCACTGGCCCTTGGACTTCACCACCCTCATGTCCATCTCTGGAATCGCCTTGGACAGCAGCTGGGTGATGCCCAGCTCCTTGCCGAAGGTCTGTGACATGAACATCTCGATCATCTGATATGGGAAATGATAGATCCCCGTGTTGATGATGTTGCCTATCATGCATTCAGGCTTCTCCACCAAGCCTACGATCCGATCGCCCTCGATCTCGACCACACCGTACTTGGAGGGATTGTCGGATTCCGCCACCACCATGGTGAGGCCGTTCCTTTTCTCCAAGAGATCGGCGATCAATCTGGAATCGATCATGTTGTCCCCGGCCACGGTGATGAACGGCTTTCCATCGAGCAACGGCCCTGCGAGTGCGAGCGCGTGCGCCGTTCCCAGCGGCTTGTCCTGAACCACATATTCTATGGACGCGCCGAATCTCTTCCCATCCTGGAAGTGCAACATTATCGTGTCCTTTCGATAACCGACCACCATGATGATGTCCTTCACGCCGTTGCTGACCAGGGCTTCGACGATGTATTCAAGAATAGGACGGTTCCCCACCGGTATCATGCTCTTGGGACGGGACATTGTAAAAGGCCGCAACCTGGTCCCTTCCCCTGCTGCCAAAATGACTGCTTTCACGAGCGATCTCCCAAATCTCGATTCAACTACAGCGACTTAAATATTATTCAAAAAACGCAGATATCGAAACGGGTCCCACGCTATGCGCTGATGTGACAACAGGTTTCAGCAACGCTCGATCCATGCGTTGACCAATGGCGCATGCTCCCTGGTCCGACCCAGGGGTGGGCTCGAATGGGAGCTTCTAGCAGGCCATGGAGGGCTGCGCCCATCCGTGATCGTCCTGTCGACCATGCAGAGCGGAAAGAGGCCGCTCCATCTATTTCTCGCTGAATATCCAGCATCGATGGCTGAAGCTGATACAGGCCACAATGGGGCAGGCCTGCTCCATGATACTGAAGGCCGGTTGCGATGCGTGACGATTCCAGTGCCGAGCCTCGGAACGAGCGAGGGGCGTCGACCCAACGTCGATGATGAGCGTGCCGAAAACGTCCCTATGGCGCGAGAGCGCTGAAGCTAGGGAGTTGTCCGAGCACAATGCTAGCGACCCGGGGTGAATCGCACCGTCAGATGTATGGCGACTGCCAGGAGTGAGCTGTCCTCACTCCATCTCTTCGGCCATCATGGTTCCGTAGATCGATGCTTTGAAGCTCTCCAGGTTCTTGGCGGTCGCCTTGATGTATAGAGGGCATTCCGCCTTGGGCCGGAGGATCAGCATCTTCTTTTGACAGAAGAACAGGCCTGCATTTATGCCCGATTCGGGCCGCTTGTCCATGTAGAGACAAGAGAGGCAAATAGGCTTTTCAGTGTTCAATGCTCCTACCACGCCATCGACCTATTTATTCATTATTGCCGGTTCTCCGAAAGAGTCGCAAGGAAGGAGGTCAGGTCCTGCACCTTCAGCCCTCCAGCCCTCTCCAGGTTCACGACGCAAAACGGACAGGGCGCGAGAAGGACCTCCGCGCCAGCCCTGGTAGCGCTATCGGTCCTCCGCCGTGCCATCCTTGCCGCCAGCTCCGGTCGCGCGGAGGCCACTCCGCCTCCCCCACCACAGCAGCCTTCATCATCCATGTCCACCACCCTCAATCCGTCGACGGAGGCCAACAGTTCACGTGCATAGTCGATGGTGTGGGGTCCTACCGATCTCACGAGATGACAGGGGGAGTGAATCGCCACGGTCATCGGGCGGGGCGAACGCCATCTCAGCCGTGAAGGTGTGATCGACTCGTAGAGGTATTCCAACACGTGCAGGGCCTCCACCCCGTTCGCCCGCCGCAGCTGCACGGCGCAACCGGGGCATGCGGTGATCACTTCCTCGGCACCTTCCAATATGGAGGTGTTGAGGTCTCGAAGCCTGTTCGCCTCATCTTGCGCTCCGATCTTCTGCAGCGGGGAGCCGCAACAGTGCCATCGTTCGGGGATGTAGATCCCGTCACCAACGGCGAGGAGCAAGTCCAGGGTCATCTGCACCGACAACGGTGTCCTTGCCTCACCGATGCATCCGGGGAAGAACAGCGCCGAGCCTTCCGTCGGAGCCATCGATCTACTGACAGGGGCGACCGTTCGACCATGCTGGCGGACGTTGCGAAGCATGCGTTCTCCGCCTTCGGTCGAGGTCCCGAACCGGGCGCGAAGTCGCATGATCGCATCGGTGATCGGCAATCTCGACGGACAGGCCGATTCGCACTGCGCACAGGATGTACACATCTGCAGGGGCCCCGAGAGCGCCGCCAGCTCCCTGGAGAATCTCGGTGCTTCGACCGCAAGGCGACGAGGCCCGGGAAATCGCTGATAGCCCTCCAGCCTCATGACCGGGCACACGCTCTGGCAGGCTCCGCACTTGATGCAGCCATCCTCGGTGCGGCGGATCATAGCGCATCCTCCGCGACCAGGGCTGCCTTCCACGCCTGCAGAACCACATCGCCAAGGCCACGGCCCAGGGGATACGACATGCCTCTGACGAGCGAACCCACCGGGATGACGTTGCGAAGTGTCGAGCCTTGCCTGGTGACCGCTTTCCCGTCTCGGGTCACCATCCCGGACGACAGGGCAGAGAGGAGGTGCCGGGAGGCGATGCCGGATGCAGGAGAGGATGCCACTTGGAAAATGCCGAGCGGGTCGACGATATCGCGTCCTTCCACGGCCAGGCCGCCTGACGTGACATTGCCGGTGGCCAACACGAGCGCGTTGAAATCTACCCTCTGCGACCTTCCTCCCGATGACAGTTGGGCCGCAGATGCCTCCCCCCCATCCAGCTGGATCGAGGCCAGTCGTCGGTCCTTGAGCAGAGTTACGCCGAGCCTTGCGGCTACGCCTTCCAGCAGGGATTGGAGGCGCCGGCCAGGCCACGAGAGGGGAGTGGCCGCCTCCACGACGTTCTTGCCCGATCGCTTCCGCAGCTCGGCCATGATGTCATACGGTGATCTCTGCGGCATGGGGGGAAGCACTACCGTCTCCTCGGAGACATCCTGCATGAGGGCCCTGCCCAGCTCTTCAACGAACAGGTCCCGGTCCAGCTCTGGCGAGTAGGAGGGGGAGAACCAGTACGGCCTTGGCCTGGCGCGACGCGAACGCCCCACTTCCCGGGCCACCAGGTCGGGGTCCAGATCGCAGTTGCCGATGAAACCCACCACCGCAACGTTCCGGTCGGTGCGGGTCCAGTCGAACAATGGGCTGGTTATCGATTGCCGCATCCGGGTTCCAAGGTTGGTCATGGCGACGACCGGTTTCTTAGACATGACGTAGTATGCCCCCTGCCGACGGAACTGGGCAAGGGTGAAGGATGCCCACTCCTCTGCCGCGGGATCGTCCACATCGAGCAGGATCCTACCGGTGGACAGGGCCGTTGCCGGCGTGGCCGAGGACGCGACCGCGACGCTTCTCCCGTTCAGCGCAAGGCGGGAGGCCGCCGTGAGACCTGCCGCGCCGCCCCCCACGACCAGAACGTCGACGTCCAGGGAAGGAAGGCTCATTCGTCCGCCCCCGTATGGTCGAACCCGTACACTCTAATGAGGTGGGCCTTGAAGACCTCCTGCCGGAGCTGTTCGCCGAACAGGACCGGTTCCACACCTTTCCACCTTTCGCCGAGATATCGTCGAAGCTCCCTTGTCCCCATGCCCATCGCCGATGCCATGTTCACCGCACATAGCCCGGCCTGGCAGTAGCCCATGCCTGCTCGCGTCCGTCGCATCAGGTCGCCGATGTCGGCAACGTCCGGCGACGATGCCTGGAGTTCGAGCTCTTCACGGGAGACGGCCTCGCAGCCGCACCCGGGTACTAAGGGCATGCTCAACTCCTTCGTTCCTTGCCGGTAGCGCATCGCCTCGATGTCGAATCGATCGGACGGGCCATCATCGAACGGCACGATCTCTTCATCGGCAGTGCGGCACCTCCCGCCGAGCTCCAGTTTCTCCATTACCGCATCCGATACCTTTTCGGCCATGAGACGATAGGTCGTCAACTTTCCTCCCACGACGCTGATCAGTCCATCTATCCCATCCTTGCCATGATCGATCACCTGGAACGTCCTTGTCGCCCCTCGGCCGGTCTTCCCGCTGCCAAGCAGTGGCCTGGTGCCGGCATATGCGCGTACCGCCCTTGCCGCCCGGATGCCGGGAAGGACGGCGGCGGCCTGAGCGATCAGACGCTCCACCTCCTCCGAGGTCGCCGCCTCCCCCGGCATGCCTGGCGATGACGTCGTCCCCAGGATGGTGGCCGTCCGGTGAGGCACCAGTATGTCGCCGTCCGACGGGGGGCGTAGGCGATTGACCAGGCGGTTCACCAGCCGGCCGTTGAACACCACCAGGGTTCCCTTGTCCACGCATATGGGTATGGATGCGCCCAGCATGGCCGCGACCTCGCCTGCCCAGGACCCTGCGGCATTGACGATCACGTCCGCAGAGATCCGGCGTTCCCTCCGGCCTCGCCCGATGGTGACCTCGAAGCCGCTCCCGGTTCTTCTTATACTCTGAACAGGGGAATGGTTCAGCACCGTTGCGCCATGACCGCGGGCCGAGTTGACGTTCCCAAGGGTCAGGAAGAACGGGTCCAGCGAGGCATCTGGAACCTCCACGGCGGCCTGGATGCTTTTGTCCAGGCCCGCCTCCATCTCCAAGGCCTCATCCACCCCTATCTCCCTGACCCCTATGCCAGCATCGCGGCATGCCGGAAGGAATCGGTCCATATATCTTGCGTCATCCTCGCCAGCGGCAACGAACAGTCCACCGGTGTCCTCTATGCAGAACCGAGCTATGCGCTTGAGTATCCTTCCCTCCTCAGCGCACTCCCTGGCCGACGCGGGGTCGTTGACCGCGTATCTCGCCCCGCTATGAAGCATGCCGTGATTGGCCCCGGTGGCGCCAGCTGCGAAGTCCCCCCTTTCGGTCAGCAGGACCTTGGCCCCCCTCATGGAAAGGTCCCTGGCTATGCCCGCGCCAGTTGCACCGCCGCCTATGATGAGCGCATCCACCCTCGAACGCATCGGCCTGCAAGCTCGCTCGTTGCTTATATTATTTCACGCCTCCCGGTCGCCCAAATGGTCGTGCTCCCTCTCCCATTGCTGCCTCCTCTCCAGTTCCTGTGTCTCCTTGCTTATCAGGAATGTGAGGACCACCCTGATCAGGACCGTTCCGCCCAGTCGCAATATCTCCTCGAGATTGGGGACGAGCACGCTTAGAACGACGTCGCTGGCGATCAGAAAGTCCAGACCGAAAATGATGCGGGAGGTGAGCTTCTCGCGGAGGACGACCAGGTCCAACCGCTCGTGTTGTTCATCTGGATGGCGGATGATGAAAAGGTTGACAAGACGGATGAACGTATCGAAACTGGCCAGTATTATGATGATGAGTCCGAACGCTGCGATGATCCAAGCTATGATCTCGACGATCTCAACTGGATCGACGATGTCAAGAACGGACATTGAGTTAAGAGAACCCATGCCGATGATAAATCAATATTGGCGGAACGATAGAAGAAAGGAGTAGCGGGGGGTCGATTTGAACGACCGGTCTCCGGGTTATGAGCCCGACGGGATGTCCTGGCTACCCCACCCCGCTGTGTAAGCACCACTATTGCGCATTACTTAATAAAGTTTCCTAGAGCCATTGCACGATGGATAGAATGTAGCTTGAAGCCCCTAGTTGACCATGGCCGCCGGGGCGGGTCAGCATATCGGGGGCTCGAGCCCATCATATGGCGAGCATCCACATAATTTTAGATTATAGGTTAAATATAAATTATTACTGTTATTTTAAAAGAGTTTCGGGTAAAATCACTTAATGGATACCGTGATTGAAACGGTTCGTGTTCCGTTTGTTTTCGAACCGGACACATACCGAGCGCCAATATCTGGCCGCGCCGTTGGTGCGACATGCTTGCATGGCACGGACATGGCGCAGCAGGGGAATGGAATATGCCATTAAACACTAGTGCAGCAAAGGATATGCTGGCTCGCCTGGAGACCAGCCTGTCCCGCCAACTAGACCACCTATTCATGCCAGTACGAAGATGGGTAAGGGAATTTCAGGTCTCGGCATACGCTGGCCAACCTGATGAGGATCCCAGCTACCCTGCTGGAACAGGATATGAGATCGCCTCTCCCGAAGGGGAAGAAGTTGAGGACATCATCTCCATCAGGGGCCTCACCAAGGTGTTCGGCTCCAGACCCCAAGCGGCCATGAGGATGCTGGAGGAAGGGGCGGACAAGCAAGAGGTGCTGGAACGCACAGGCTCAGTAGTGGGCCTGAAGGACATCGATCTCGACATACGCAAGGGCGAGATATTCGTGGTGATGGGGCTCTCCGGCTCTGGAAAATCGACGTTGTTGAGATGTCTCAACAGGCTCATTGAAGCAACCGAAGGGAGCATAATCGTCAATGGCATCGACATTCGAAAGCTGGACGACAAGGACCTGCTGAACTTTCGCCGAACCCAGATAGGCATGGTGTTCCAGAACTTCGGCCTGTTGCCCCATAGGAGCGTCATCGACAACGTAGCCTACGGGCTGGAGGTCAGGGGCATGCCGCTGGAAGAAAGGCGCGCCAAGGCACAGGAGATGTTGGAGCTGGTGGGCCTGAAGGGGTATGAGTCGGCCCTGCCCTCCGCGTTGAGCGGAGGGATGAAACAGAGGGTGGGACTGGCCAGGGCCTTGGCGACCGATCCTGCCATCCTCCTCATGGATGAAGCGTTCAGCGCACTGGACCCCATCATCCGTAGGAGCATGCAGGACGAGCTTATCGAGCTGCATGACAAGTTGAGGAAGACCGTCGTCTTCGTCAGCCACGACCTGGATGAGGCCTTGAGACTTGGCGACCGCATCGCCATCATGAGGGATGGTCAGGTAGTGCAGGTCGGCACTCCGGAAGAGATCCTTAGCAACCCTGCCGACGAGTATGTGGCCAGTTTCCTGAATGGCATAGATCGCTCGAAGGTTCTGACATGCGAGAGCCTGATGAAGAGGCCTGAACTGGTCATACCCCTGAAGATGGGGCCCCGCACCGCATTGAAGATGCTGGACGACTCCGATCAGGTGATCGGGATGGTCGTCGACAAGGACAGGCGCTTCGTCGGACTGGTGAAGGCCGAGGACATCCTGAGGGCCCTTGAGAGGTCGGCACCCCTGAGCGAGGCCGTCAACGATAGCATCAGGACCGTGACGCCAGACACCAAGGTCGAGGACCTCATCGCCATCCTGGTGGAGACTGATTACCCCATACCGGTGCTGAACGATGCCGGCGTCCTGATAGGGGTCATCTACCCGGGTTCGGTCATGGACAAGATACGTCCGGACGAGTTCGTCGCCGATAAGGAGGAGGTGATGGCGTGAGCTCCAGGATACCTTTTGGCGAATGGGCGGAAGCACTGGTCGAATGGATCGCGCTGAACCTGAGCTTCCTCCTGGATGCCATCTCCGGCTTCCTGAAGTTCTTGCTGGAGGCCGTCAGCTCCATCCTGGCATTCTTCCCCTCCGTGACGTTCATCCTCCTGATGTCTGTGGTCACCCTGATACTGACCAGGAAGGTGCTGTTGACGATCGGCGTGGCATTAGGGTTGCTCCTAATCGACAACATGGGGCTGTGGGACCAAACCATGGAAACACTGTCCCTGGTGCTGGTGGCGGCGGGCGCCGCCGTCCTCATAGGAATTCCGTTGGGCATAATGTCCTCACGTAACACCAAGGTGGAGGCCGTGGTCAAGGTCTTCCTGGACTTCATGCAGACGATGCCTTCGTTCGTATACCTGATCCCAGTGGTCATCTTCTTCGGACTTGGCAATGTTCCGGGAATGATCGCCACGGTGGTCTTCGCCCTGCCACCCGTGGTACGCCTTACCAACCTGGGGATACGGCAGGTGCCCAGGGAGCTGAACGAGGTGGCCGACTCCTTCGGCAGCTCTAGACTCCAGAAGCTGTCCTATGTCCAGCTGCCAGTGGCCATGCCCAGCATTCGAGCGGGGATCAATCAGTGCGTCATGCTGTCGCTGTCCATGGTGGTGATCGCCTCCATGATCGGAGCGCGCGGCCTGGGCTACAACGTCCTGATGTCGATCCAGAGGATAGATGTGGCGATGGGCTTCGAGGCCGGACTGGCCATCGTGATCATCGCAGTCATCCTCGACAGGATATCGCAGAACATCGGAGGGGCGAGCAAGCCCCTCTGATCGTCTGCGTTCGAGAAGGTCTGTGAACAAAGAGGTATAGATATGGTAAAGAACACGAAGATAGTGGCCATGGCTGCCGTGGCCGTCG
>LFRW01000035.1:0-136248 GCA_001512965.1 Methanomicrobia archaeon DTU008 | reverse complement strand
GGCGGCGACGCCGGCGAAGATGAGCTGAGATTCGGATACGTCACCTGGGATGGAGAAGTGGCGAGCACGAACGTTCTCACCCTCATCCTGGAGGAGGCGGGATACAAGGTAGAGATGGTCCCAGTGGATGCAGGTCCACTATATCAGGGACTATCCCAGGGAACCTTGGACTTCACCACCTCCGCATGGTTGCCGATCACCCATGCCAGCTACATTGACAAGTATGGCGACAAGATTGACCGTGTCGGTGTAAACCTGGAGGATTGCAAGATCGGCATGGCGGTGCCGAAATATGTCTATGACGCGGGCGTGCAGAGCATAGCCGACCTGAGAGAGCACGTCTCCGAATTCGATGGACGCATAGTCGGGATCGAGCCCGGTGCCGGCGTCGTGATGGCCACCGAGAGGGCGATCGAGGAATACGGTCTCGACGGATACACCCTTCAGACCAGCAGCAGTGCGGGCATGCTCGCAGAGCTGAAGAGCGCGTATGGCAAGGGCGAGTGGATCGCCGTGACCCTGTGGTCGCCCCACTGGGCGTTCTCCGAGTGGGAGATGGAGTATCTGGAGGATCCCGAGGAGTGCTATGGGGGAGTGGAGGTCGTGGAGACCATCACCCGCAAAGGATTCGCCGATGAGCACCCAGGCGCCTATGCGATAATCAAGGCGTTCAACTGGACCCAGGAGGACTGTCAATCTGTGATGCGAGACATCTTCGCGGAGGGGATGGACGAGAGGGAAGCGGCCCAGAAGTGGATCGATGCCAACCGCGAGAGGGTCGACGAGTGGATCGCCGCGGGCAAGGCTGCAGAGGCCAACAGTACCGCCTGATGGCCTTGCCGCGTGAGCGAGTGTTTCTTCCCAAACCTCTTACACTTTTTAATTTGACTTGGCGATAACGACCAGTAAGTTTTCAAATGATGTCGCCAATCGTTAGGTCCGAATAACGGGTCATTGAAATGCTGGAAGCGACCATCAGGGTAAAGCCTCTGGAGAGCTGGGCCATCGACATATCCAAGAAGCTCAGCGTCCCCATCCGCATCGTGGAGAGTGCGATGGGACAGGACGGCACCATCAGCAGCCTGGTGGAGTTTCGGCTGGAAGGCACCACGAAAGAGGCCGTGTTGAAGGAGATCGCGCGTCATCCCGACACCTCCGAGCTCGTCATATCCGAGGAGCGGGAGGACGCGATATTAGGCAGTATCACCGTGAACAAGTGGCTGATGGGGCAGGCCCTCCAGAGGACGAACATATACGTCATCGGAGCGAGGACGGTGAAGCAAGGGGCAGTGGAATGGCGGCTTCTTGCCACCGACGAGGCGGTCCTGAGAGATCTGGTGGATGATCTCCGGGAGGCGGGGAGCAAGGTCTCCCTGCAGAGGAAGCGACAGATCGGTGACTTCAACCTGTTGACCAAGCGGCAGGAGATGATCCTCGAGAAGGCGCTCGAAATGGGGTACTATGATTATCCGCGCGGGGTGACGGGCAGGGAGCTGGCGAAGAGGCTAGGGATAAGCCAATCGACGCTGTATGAGACGCTGCAGAACGCACAGCGCAAACTGGCCGAGACCTATTTCCTGAAGAAGAGGATGAACTGATCGCGCATCCGCGGCACAGGCATGCCAAGCATGCATCGATGGCCCTGAGCGCGCCTAGAACAGTTTCCTCAATTTTAGAACATCACTGATGTCGCCCTTCACCCTGACCTTTCTCAGTGCAAAGGCCTTCATCGGCTTGATCTTCCCTTCAATTATCCCCTGGAATGTCTCCGGGTCGGACAACAAGGTCAGATCGGCATCCTCCAGGCGGCCTTCCTTGAAATCATGGGCCTTGCCGTCATGCAAGTGAAAGTTGTATACCTCACTGCCGAGGTCTATGAGGACCTTCTTGTCCATCCCCTCCAGCTCGGAACGGAGCGCTTCATCATTATCGGCCTTCACGTTGAACTTGTCTATCAGGTCCCGCAGGAGAGGTTCGACTGTCATGGTATTTCCATCCATTGGTCTAATGTTGATGTCTTGCATCTTGAATACATTTTCCTGGCAGTCGTCCAGGAGCGTCTGGTATGGGGCGGAAGGTCGCCGTTTCTCTTCGTCCAGCGCTCCAGGAAGGCCATGGTAACGGGGTCGGTGGGATATCCAGAGCCAACGGGCTCGCCAAGCTCCTCCTCTATCGAGCGGATCGTTCGGTCACGCACCACCTTGGCGATGATGGAGGCCGCCGATACCACCGGATAGAGGACGTCGGCCCGATGGCAACTTACCAGGTCGGGTTGGCAGTGCAGCAGCGATAGTATCTCCCTCCCAAACCTCTCTGCGACCACGTCGGCAGCGTCGATGAATACCTTTTGGGGTGCGAGCCTGTCGATGACGGCTGCGAAGTGCTGCACCTCCAGCTCGTTCAGGGAGCTTTCGCCTCGAGCATCGATCTCTTCCGGCGATGCCACGGAGATCTCCACCCTGGCGATTGCCATGATGTGCTCGTACAGCTCCTCCCTCCTTGCAGGAGCGAGAAGCTTGGAATCCTTGACCTTCAATTCACGGAGGGAGAGGTCGTCCTCGACCATCACTGCCGCGACGACCAATGGGCCGATCACAGGGCCGCGACCGGCCTCGTCCGCTCCGCAGATCATTGCCGCTCGATTTTGATGTGCGTATATATGAGTATCGCGGTCTGCGGCGAATGGGTAAGATTCATCTGCAGCCGGCATGATATTAGGGCGATATAATGTCCGAAGTGTACTTCGCCGGCCTGCGGGCAGACCGCCAAACGGAGAACATACCGTCGAAGATCCATCGCCTGTTCGAGAAGGCGCGGTTGGGCAGCACCTTCACGAAAGGAGACCTGGTGGCGGTGAAGACGCACCTCGGAGAGCCAGGAAACACGACGTTCCTTCGGCCGCAGTTCGTCAGCGCAGTGGTGGACATGATCCGCAAGGATGGCGGCAAACCGTTCCTCACCGATTCCAACACCCTGTATCTTGGCGGTAGGAGCAATGCGGTCGACCATCTGAACGCGGCGGTGCGCCACGGCTTCACATATCCGGTCGTCGATGCTCCGGTCATCATCGCCGACGGTCTGCTGGGCAAGGACGAGGTGGAGGTCGAGGTCGGCCTGAAGCATTGCCGCACGGTGAAGTTCGGTACGGCGGCATATCACGCATCCTCCATAATGGTGGTCTCCCACTTCAAGGGGCATCTGATGACCGGCTTCGGCGGAGCGCTCAAGAACCTAGGGATGGGGTTCGGATCGCGCGCCGGCAAGCTGGAGATGCACAAGCTGGCGCATCCGGCCGTCGACGAGGAGGTCTGCACCGGCTGCGGAACCTGTGCCCGCTCCTGTCCCAGGTCCGCCATCGACGTGAGGGGCAAGGCCAGCATCGATTCGGTCAGATGCATCGGTTGCGGGGAGTGCTGGGTGGCCTGTCCTAGCGATGCCATCGGACCCGAGGACCCTCAGAGCCTCATCGAGATACAAGAGAAGATTGTGGAATATTGCTATGGGATCCTGAAGGGCAAGGAGGGACGGGTCGGCTACATGACGTTCGTCGTTGATGTTACGCCTCATTGCGATTGCCCCGGTTGGTCGGATAGGCCCGTCGTGCCCGACGTCGGCATACTGGCATCCCTGGACCCGGTGGCAATAGACCAGGCCGCCGCTGACCTCTTCAACAACAGTAAGGGACTGGAGGGGACCGCACTCGGTCATAATCTGGCCCCAGGCGAGGACAAGATCCGGGCCCTGGTGGACATGGATTGGACAGCCCAGCTGAGGTATGCGGAAGAGCTGGGGCTTGGTTCTAGGACGTACAAGCTCATCGAGATATGATGCAAGCTTACATATTATGGGAGTAGCTACAATATCTTTATCCGGGAGGATGGTTTTGGTTGGCCGATACCAAGGTGATGGACATACAGGCCTCAGCTGACGTTCAAAACCGTCGCCTCACCAAAGGGTTCATGCTGACCCGGGTAGGGGTGACGGGGGTTAAGAAACCGGTGAAGGTGGTCCGAGAGGGGACCTCGAATACGCTCTTCTGTACCATTGATGTTTACGTTGATCTACCATCCACCCAAAAGGGCTCTCATCTCTCGCGGAACCTCGAGGCGATCAATGAAGAGGTGGAGAAGAGTTTGCGCCAAGGGCTGCCGGGGATCGAGGTCTTCGCTGCAGGGCTATGCCGTTCTCTGAGGCAGAAGCACGAGTACTCCACCTATGCTGAAGTACGAGTCATCGCCGACTATTTCATGACCCGCCCTGGACCAAGCGGAAAGCCTAACCTGGAATCGTTCAAGATCATGGCCCAGGCGGTGAGCCGCAACACCGATGTCCTGAAGAAGATGATCGGAGTGGAGGTCATAGGGATGACCGCCTGCCCCTGCGCCATGGAGACCGTCCGCGAGCAATATGGGACCAACGTCACCATGGAGAAGGACCTGCCGATGATATCCCACAATCAGCGCAACGTCTCCTCCGTCATGGTGGAGGTGCCAGAGGACCTCGACGTGGAGGCCAATGATCTGATCGAGATCGTGGAGGCGTCTTTCAGCAGCCCGACCTATGAGGTGCTGAAGAGGAGCGACGAGGCCAAGGTTGTTCTCCAGGCCCATCTCGAACCGAAGTTCGTAGAGGATGTTGTCCGCACCATCCTCTTCAAGGTGCTGGAACGGTACCCGGACCTGCCGGACGAGACGCTCATCACCGCTCGAAGCGAGAGCGAGGAGTCCATACACAAGCACAACGCGTTCGCCGAGCGGGTCACCACGCTGGGAGACCTTCGCTCGGGCGCCTGAGGCCTGGCTCACAGGGCGACCTGCCCGCGACCGTCGACGGAGACGGCGGGCAGCATCACCACGAACTTTGCCCCTTGTGTGTGGTCCCCCGGGACGCGGTCCTCCACCCATACTCGGCCGTGGAAGTCTTCCACCAACTTTTTCACCAGGAACAGGCCGAGACCGCTGCCGGCGGTCTTGGACCTTCCCCTCTGCTTTCGCTGGAAGAGCTTGCTCTTCAGCTCATCGGATATGCCCGGACCGTTGTCCTCTATCGAAACCTTGTAGTATTCCCGCCCGTTCTCGAACATCTTTGACAGCGAGATCGATATCTCCACCGGTCCGGTGGAATGCTTTATGGCGTTCGAGATTATGTTGTCGAAAACGTCTCTCAGCAGTTCGCTTGCGACGACGAACTTCTTTATGGTGGTCTTGTAGTTGATCTTGACCTCCCGGCCTGGATATTTCTCCGCCTCCGCGCGGACGTCCTCGAGGAGCCATCCTAGATCTATCAGCCCGTGCTTGGCCTCCTGGCCCTCCACCTGCTGGATCTTGCGCACGTTCTCGATGAGACGGTTGCTGGTCTCGATGATGGATATGGGCTTGGTGAAGTATTGCTTGTTCTTCTCCTCGATGTCCATCTTCTCCAGCGCTAGCTCCAGGTAGCCTCTGATGGCGGCATTCATGTTGCTGATGTCATGGGACAACAGGTCGATGTACAGCTCAGCCTGCTCCTTCGCCTCTATGGCGTCATGCTCGAGCTTCCTCTGCCGGGTGATGTCTTGCACGACCTCCACGCCTCCGAAGATCTTTCCATCAGCGTCACGGATGGGGGAGGCCGATGATATGATGGTCCCGCGAGTGCCGTCCAGTCTCTGTATGTCGATGACCTCGCCTACCACAGTGTCGCCGAACTTTACCGCCCTTGATAGGGGCCATTCCTCCGACCGAACGGCCATGCCCGTATCGGCCCACCATCCCTTGTTCTCGCTGCGTTCACCGACCATCCTACCGTGCGTCGTCCTACCGCCCCATATGACGTCCACGATGTCGTTGCGCTCCAGCACCCTGCCGTCCTTGTCGGCGACGATGACCCCCACCGGAAGATTGTCCAGGATGGTTCGAAGCCGTCTGCGCTCGGAGTCCGCGCGCTGCGCCAGTTCCTCGATCTGTCGCCGTCCCAGGACCTGCTCGGTCACGTCCTGGATCATGAAGAGTACGTCCTTGTCCCCGAACGGGTCCGGCAGTGGTATCACCGCCACATGCCAGAACGCCGGAGTACCATTGAGCAGTTGTGTGACATCCAGTTCCTTCATGATGACAGGTGAACCTTTCCGCCTTGCCTCCTCGACAAGTTCCAACAGGTCTGTGGTGCCGCCCCCTCTCATGATAGGTAGCTGCGCCACTGGGCGACCTGTCGCCTCGGAGACCATGGGGCCGATGATGTCCTCGGCCGCGGGATTGATCAGCCTTACCACCAGATCGGGACCGCTAAGCACCATTATGCTGAATGGGGAGTTCTCGATGACCGTCTGCAATAGGTCGTGCTGCTGGGCGAGCTCCATGGTGAGCCGTTCCCTCTCCTCCTCGGCCCTCTTACGTTCGGTGACGTCATGCACGATGGCATAGAGGATCACTCGTCCTCGGATGTTGATGGGGCCGCTGAACATCTCAACGTCTCTCACCGAACCATCAGAAAGGCGGTTCTTCAGGAACAGGTGCTGTTGGTCCTTGGAGGCTGCTCTGCCCAGGATCTTGAAAACCTCATCGGATGGCAATGATACCAGATCGGTGATGTTGAGCGTGGTGAACCTTTCTCTTGGATAGCCATAGAAGTCCGCCGCTGCCTCGTTCACGTCCACGATGTTGCCATCGACGGGATCTATCATTATCATGACCGCATGATTGTCATTGAACAGGCTGTGGTATCTCTGATTGCTCTCCCTGAGCTCCTCCAGTGCCCTGCGCCTCTGGATCGAATAACGTATGGAGCGTTCCAGGGAGGCGCTGTCCACCTCTCCCTTGATGAGATAGTCCTGAGCGCCTCTCCGCACCGCCTCGAGGCCAAGGTTCTCGTCCGAGTATCCGGTCAGGACCACGATGGGGATGGGTCCAGCCGCCTTTATCATCCTATCCACGGTGTCAAGTCCCGATGAATCGGGCAATCCGAGATCGAGCAGTATGATGTCCAGGGGTTCGGTGAGCACCATCTCGACCGCCTTCTGCAGCCGGTCGGCATGTAGAACGGCCAGATGGTGGTATTGCGAGTCCTCCAGGCTTGCCTTCATCAGACCTACGTCCCCGGGGTTGTCCTCCACCAGGAGTATCATGACCTCATCGCTGTGCAACCCCTCTCTCTCCCGTCCCTTACCCTCAGTCCTGATCATGGATCATCGCTCCGTAACGCCACAGACCGAGATGACGAGAGCTCTCGCCGAACTGGCCCCCAGGCATCATACCTCCTCCTCTTCGGTGTGGCAACTTGCAAGATTTAACCATTGCGCGCCGCTTCAGATGTTCGCGACGAGCGGAGCCACATGATCCCCACCGGCTGGGGGTATTATTATACGATTATATAATTATATTATGGGTTTTACAGGTCGACGGAAACGAACTCCCAGGGAGAGGTTTCGGCCGCAGACCGGCCCGGACATGCTTTATCCCATTGAACTCCATCGATGTGCCATGGGGATCAGGGCGATAGCGGTTGACATCGACGGGACGCTTACCGATCGCAACAAGCTGCTGAGCACTCGCGGTGTAGAGGCCCTTCGTCGCGTGCAAGAGGGTGGCACCATCGTCAGCCTGGTATCCGGAAACGTCCTTCCCATAGCATATGGGCTATGCACGTACATGGGCCTGAAAGGCCCGATTGTCGCCGAGAATGGAGGGGTGGTGTGTCACGGCACGGAGGTCATCGAGCTGTTCGACATGACGCTTCCGAGGAAGGCGCTGGAGGTCCTCCAGAGGAACATGGAGGTCCAGGAGCTGTTCACCAACCGGTGGCGACGTACGGAGGTGGCGATTGAACGCTGGGCCGATCTGGATCGGATAAGGGAGCTGTTGAAAGGATGGGAGCTCGAGGTGGAACGCACCGGTTTCGCCATTCACATCATGAACGCGGGCCATGGAAAAGGGGCAGGTGTGAAAAGAATGGCGGAGATCATAGGCGTCCGCATGGATGAGATCGCCGCCTTCGGCGACTCTGACAATGATGCCAGCATGTTCCGCCAATGCCGCTTCTCGGTGGCGGTCGCGAACGCCTCACCTGCCGCTAAGGCGGCGGCCAGCTATATCAGCCAGAAAGAGCACGCCGAGGGAGTGATCGATGGGCTGGAGAAGCTAGGCCTGTTGTGAGATCACTTGCGCTGCAGCAGTTCCAGAGCGCCTTCCTCATCTAGACCGATCGCGAGAAGGAGATATTTCAGGGACTTCCTCATGATCATCTCCTCGCTCTTGTCGTCCAGATAATCCTCCATGACCACAGGGGCGCGCCGGAAGTATTCCACGCCGAACTCTGAGTAATAGTAAGGAGCGTTCTCGGGGTCCAGTTCGGCGGCCTTCTTGTAGGCGGCCTCGGCGTCGTTGAACAGTCCGGCCTCCACGCAGAAAGAGCCTATGGAGCTGTGATACATCGGGTTCTTGGGATCCAGCTCTGCTGCCTTCTTGTACGCCTCAAGGATGTCCTCCGTCTTCACCTTGGGCACGAGCACGCCCGCTTCCGCCTTTCCATACCATCCTTCCGGATTGGACGGATCGACCTTGGTGACCTTTTCGAACCTGGATAGGGCCTTGGGATAATCTCCATCGGCCAAAGCCTGATATGCCTGCTTCATCAGCTTTTCGACTTCCTCCATCTGAGCACCTCGAGGAATGTAATCCCATGGATTACAAAAAGGTTTCTCAGGGGCCAGGCGGGCGGACCGCTGGGGGCCCATGGTGAACGGCAAAGCAATAAATAGCCAGGTCATAATAATCGGGCGATTTTCCGAGGTGTATCATGGACGAGGAGATGGTCCGAAAGGTCGCCAGGGTGGCAAGGCTCGATCTCACCGATGAAGAGGTTGGCCGATATGCCGCCGAACTAGAGGACATCCTGTCCGCGTTCGAGGTCCTGGACGAGGCGCCCGCCATGGAAGACTTCGATCCAGGCCCCGTTCCAGTTGAGGACCGGTTGCGAGACGATGAGGTGAAGCCGTATCCTGACCCAGAAAGGCTGCGGCGGGAGATGCGTGCCGCGGACGGTTGGGTAAGGGGGCCAAGACTGACATGACCGGAAAGGACCTTGCAACGACGGTTCGGCTTGCGGACGAAAGATATCGGATGTTCGCAGAGAAACTGGAGGACCCTCTCGCCTATGAGGGCGGCCACTCATTTCACTTCTCCGCCAAGGACAACCTGTGCTCCGTCGAGTTCCAGGCGCGGGCAGGAAGCCGCATATTGGAAGGGTATAACCCGCCATTCGACGCCACCGCCATAAAGAGGCTTAAGGAGGCCGGCGGATTGCTTATCGGCAAGACCAACATGGACGAGTTCGGGTTCGGCTCCTTCGGTACCAACTCGGACATCGGGGTCCCTCTCAATCCGTTCGATACGACCCGATGCTGCGGGGGCAGCTCAGGAGGGGCAGGGGCCGCGGCCAGCGTCCTTGACGGACACCTTTCCATCGGCGTGTCCACCGGCGGCTCGATATCCTGTCCGGCCAGCTTCTGTGGCGTGGTCGGACTGGTGCCCACCTACGGGAGGGTCTCCCGGTGGGGCCTCATAGACTATGGCAACTCGCTCGACAAGATAGGCCTGCTCGCCTCATCCTCGGATATGATAGCTAGATACCTGCCGGTCATCAGCGGCCCAGATGCCCTGGACCCCACCAGCCAGGTTCAGCCCCCTCTCAGCATCGAAGGGGATGTCGGCTCGGTGGCGATCCCGGAGGAGGCGCTGGCCGGCCTGTCCGATGGCGTGCGCAAGGCCTTCGAGGAGGCGGTCGGCAGATTGGAGGGCATGGGGGTCGAGGTTCGAAGGGTGGCCATGCCAGAGCTCCGCTTCGCCCTCCCCGCATACTACATCCTGGCCACCGCTGAAGCGTCGACCAATCTGGCTCGCTACTGCGGCATGCGGTATGGGGACATCGTGGAGGAGACGGACCTGGGTTTCAACGAGCTCTTCTCACAAGTTCGCTCGAAAGACCTTGGCAATGAGGCCAAGAGGCGCATCCTCCTGGGTACGTTCTGTCGCATGGTCGGCCTCCGCGACCGATACTACATCAAGGCCTTACAGGTGAGGAAGCTCGTGATCCAGGCATATGAGCGGCAGTTCCGCGAAGTTGACGCCGTCCTAACACCCACCATGCCCTTCGTGGCGCCGCGACTGGACGAGGTGGAGAAGATGTCGGCACTGGAGGCGTACCACGCGGACTTCCTCACCGTCCCGCCCAATCTGGCAGGGCTCCCTCACATATCGCTGCCGTGCGCATACATCGATGGGCTCCCGGCCGGGATGCAGCTGGTGGCGCCCCATTGGGAGGAAGGGCGCCTGCTCTCCCTGGCGGCACGCTGGGAGAGGGAGTTCCAATACCGCCGACCGGAGGGGGGAGCATGAAGATCGGTCTGGAGATCCACATTCAACTGCCAACCCGGACCAAGCTGTTCTGCTCCTGCTCGACAGCTGGTGACGAGGTGAACTCATCAGTATGCCCGATCTGCCTGGGCTTCCCAGGGTCGAGGCCCATGCTGAACCGCAGGGCCCTGGAAATGGGCATATCCATAGCCAAGTTCCTGAACTGTACCATCAGCGAGAGGGTATGGTTCTCGCGCAAGACCTACTTCTATCCCGATCTCGTCAAGAACTTCCAGATAACCCAATATGAGACTCCCCTGGGGAGGGATGGCCACTTCACCGTCGGGGGGCGCAGGATCGGCATATGGGAGATCCACATCGAGGAGGACCCCGGTCGTATAAAGCGTGCCGGTCGCGCTGGAGAGGAGATCGCCCTCGTCGACTATAACCGGTCCGGCGTGCCACTGGTCGAGATCGTCACCGCCCCGGACCTGACGTCTCCGGAAGAGGCAAGGGCATTCCTCTCCGACCTGCTCATCGAACTCCGCCACCTTATCGGCCTCTCGGCACAGGACGAGACCACGGTGAGGGCGGATGCCAACATCTCGGTGGGCGAGGAGCGTGTGGAGATCAAGAACATCAACGGGCTGAAGAACATCGAACGAGGACTGAAGTTCGAGGTCAAGAGACAGAGTAAGCTTCTCGCCGCCGGCAAGAAGATAACCCGGGAGACGAGACGTTACGATGAGGAGCGAGGCACCACGCTGCCATCCAGGGAGAAGGAGTTCGAGGAGGATTACGGCTACATCGGCGAACCGGACCTTGGTACCTTCAACATCGGACAGATGGCTCGCGCCCTCGAGGTGCCGGAAACCCCCCTGGCCCGCGCATCCCGCTTGGAACGGGAACATGGCCTTGCTTCGTCCTCGGCCCGGCAGATAGTGCTGACCTCATGGGAGCTGGCCGACCTGTTCGAGACGCTGGCCGCACGCTTCGGGGCCGAGACCGCCACCACCTGGACCCTTGGTCCGCTGTCCTCGCACTGGAAGGAGCTGCAAGAGCGCCATGGGGATGGAGCAGGGGAGAAAGTGGTCCCGATCATCGAGGAGGTGCATACGGGAGCCATCACCGATGCCGAGGCCAGGATGCGCCTGGACGTCCTTGCCGGACGGGAGGCCGTGATCGCCACGGCGCCGACCGCCCAGGGTGACCTGGAGCAGCTGGTGGTCCGGCTTGTCGACGAACACCCCGAGGTCGTGAAAGATTACCGCAACAACCCCAGGGCTGCCAACTTCCTCATCGGCCAGGTCATGAAGGAGACGCAAGGGCGCTACGCGTCCAAGGAGGTCTCCGACATGATAAGGAAAGAACTGGAGAAAAGAGTTTGAGCAAAAGGGTTTGAGCCGTGCTCACTCTTCCTCGTCCCCGGCAAGGGACAGGATCTGAAGCTCGGCGAGCTTGGACTCCTCGACTGGAGCGGGGGAGCGGTCCATCAGCCCCTGGAACTTCTTGTTCTTGGGGAACGCGATGACCTCGCGAATGGAATCCTTGCCAAGCATTATCGATACCAGGCGATCGATGCCCAGTGCGATGCCCCCGTGTGGCGGCGCGCCGTAGGAGAGGGCCTCCAGGAAGAAGCCGAAATCGTTCTCGATCCTCTCGTCGCTCATGCCCAGCTTGCGGAATACCTGCCTCTGCACCTCGGGATCGTGGCAACGCAGGGAACCGCTCCCTATCTCGTTGCCGTCCATCACCAGGTCGTAGGAATGCCCGCCCAGGCAGGCGTCGTCCCCTCCCTCCCCGAGGCAGCCGTCGGGCCGGACGAACGGGTTGTGGAAGGTGTCCAACTGTCCAGTGAGCGGATCCCTCTGGAACAGGGGGCATCCTACCAGCCACACGAACTGGTGGTCCTTCCCCTCTAGCAGCTTGAGGTCCCGGGCAAGCTTCCGGCGTAGCTCCCCGCCTGCCTTCAGGGCGGCGATCTCGGAGCCGGCCAGGAATAGCAAGAGGTCTCCATCCTTGGCATCCATCTCCTTGATCAGGTCGGCGGTGACGTCGGAGGGGAAGTACTTCACGATGTTGGAGGTCAGCTCTCCGTCGATCATGCGCATCCACGTCAGGCCGCCCATGCCCTGGGTCTTGGCCCACTCTATGAGCCGGTCGACCTCGTTCCGTCCTATCATGGTGTCGTCGGCGGTCGTGGCGTGGGTGTACTCCGCCTTGACGTTCATGCACACCACCCTGCCGCCCTTGGACAGCACTCGTCGGAAGATCTCGTAGTTGGCGCGTTGCACGATGTCCGTCACATCGTGAAGTTCGAGCCCGTATCGGATGTCCGGAGCGTCCGTCCCGTAGCGGTGCATGGCGTCGTAGAAGGTTATTCGCGGGAATGGTATGGGCAGGTCCTTGCCGTAGATCTCCTTCCATATGCTCGCCAGCACTTCCTCGATCAGTCCCTGGACGTCGGTCTCGTCCACGAACGACATCTCCACGTCGAGCTGGGTGAACTCCGGCTGACGGTCCGAGCGGGAGTCCTCGTCGCGGAAGCAGCGAGCCACCTGATAGTAGCGATCGATGCCTGCCACCATCAGCATCTGCTTGTACAGCTGGGGGGACTGTGGTAGCGCATAGAAGCTGCCGGGGTTTATGCGCGAGGGGACGATGAAGTCCCTTGCGCCCTCGGGGGTGCTCCTCGTGAGTATCGGCGTCTCCACCTCCACGAAGCCAGCGTTGTCCAGGTAGCGGCGGGCTGCGGCTATTACGCGATGGCGGAAGCGGAGGTTGTTGGACATCTCGGTCCTTCGAAGGTCGAGATATCTATAGCGTAGCCTGAGGTCCTCTCCAGGGAGCAGCGAACCTTTCTGTTCGGCCACCTCGAAGGGGAGCGGGCGAGAATGGTTCAAGAGCTCGGCGCTCTCGATGAACACCTCGACCTGTCCGGTCGGGTTGCGGGGATCCTCGGTCCCCTCCACCCTATTTCGCACCACACCATGGACCGAGATTACAGACTCTCGGCCGAAGGTCTTGAACAGACTCTCTAGGCCTTCGACGGCCGCACGATCCTCCATCGCCTCAGGGTCGAACACGACCTGGGTTATGCCATAGGTGTCCGCGAGGTCGATGAATTGCACTCCGCCATGGTCGCGGGAGAACCGTACCCAACCTGCCAGAGTGACCTTCTGTCCCAGATGGTCGGGGCGCAGCTCTCCGCATGTGTGCGTTCTCATCATCTTACAACCTTCCTGTTCTCAGGATTCTGGCGTGCAAACGAGTGACCCTATGATAAAATATTCGGTCGGGTTCGCCGATGCGCCCATGCATGAGCTGCGGTCCGATCACACGGGACCGCTGATGTCCAGCTCGGGGATGAACTGATACGGGTCCTTTATCAGGTTCAAGATGACGTAGGTGTTGGTCTTGCGAACGCCGTGAATTGTGAGCATGCGCTTGATCAGGTCGGAGAACTCGTCGCGGTCCTTGCATGCTACCCAGGCTATGGAATCGCATTCGCCCGTGACGTCGAATATGCAGATCACGTTATCCATGGCCTTTATCTTGCCCTGGACGTCCAGCACGTCGCCTTCCACATATATGTGGACCAGGGCCATGAACTCATAGCCCAGCTTGAGATAGTCGACATTTGCCCTATATCCAAGGATGATACCTTGCTCTTCCAGGTTCTTTATCCTCTGAATCAGTGTGGTGGGGTGGACGCCAAGCCTCTTCGCTATCTGACGATACGATCCCTGGCTGGATATGCAGAGCTCCTCTATTATGCGCTTGTCGAGATCGTCCAACATAAACATTGCCTCGATAAATCCTAGACAAATGTCTAAATGCCATACCTGTTTATAAACCATATCAGAGGAACATCGGGCATCGCCGGATGCCGGCCTGGCCGGTCCGGACCATCAACGGGGGGCAGCGGCCTTTCTCAGCCGTTCAATGAGCTCGTCGCGCATGGTTCGGTCACCGGATATCTCTCCGCTTGCCTCCGCAGGGACGCGTGAGCACTTGCCAAGGGCCGACCGCTCGGCGATGAACTGTTCGATGACCGCATCGATGCGCTCCCGGTTCTCCTCCGTAACCTCCACCCCGGCATCCTCTAGCATGTTGTTGAACCACTTCCAGCAGGCCATGGGTGAAATACGCAGCGCCCTCTACATATGGCTTGCCTGCGACCAGGGGCCAGTCGCCTCCATGGAAAGGTTATATTCATCGGATTCGGTCTCCGGTCCATGACCGACCGTCTTTACGATTCAGATCCTTACATCAGCCGATTCACCGCCAGGGTCGTCTCCGCCGAAGGCGAGTGGATCGCGCTTGATCGGACGGCATTCTATCCCGGCGGAGGAGGTCAGGAACCTGACCGTGGCAAGCTTGGGGGTCTGCCCGTCACCGAGGTGAAGCAGTCCGAGGGCACTGTGCTGCATCGTGTTCCCGGCCATACCTTCACGGCAGGTCAGGAGGTGGAGGGGTTCGTGAACTGGGAGAGACGGTACGAGCTCATGAAGGGACACACCGGCGAACATCTGCTGTTCTCCCGCCTCCATCAACTATGCCCGGAGATGGAGCTGGTCAAGATAGCCATCGGCCAGGATAAGAAGAGCGTCATGGTGAAGGGGCCTCTTGACTGGGAGATCGTCGTGAAGGCTCAGGAGATGGCGCTCGAGGCCATCGAGGCCGACCTCCCAGTGACCATCGAAATCGTCCCGAAGGACGACCCGTCCCTTGGCGAGGCGAGGATGAAGGCGGAGCGCATCCACGGCGACGAGGTAAGGGTGGTCAGCATCGGTGAGATAGACCGGGCGGCCTGCGCAGGCGTCCATGTCCGCAGCACCAAGGAGATCGGCATGCTGCTGGTGACCAAGTTCACTTCCGCCCGGCCGACCGCCGATTTCGAAGTGGAATTCCAGGTAGGAGGGGCGGCCAAGCGAACCGCGCTGCAGCTATCGGCCGCCGCGCTGCGCGCCACCGAATCCCTGGGGGCAAGGGTGCAGGACCTGGACAGGGCCCTGAACAATGTCCTCAGGGACCGGGAGATGCAGGCGGAACAGCTACGTGTCTACGAGGAGAAGGCGCTGAACGAACTGATACCATCGCGCATAGGGGGCGTCGACCTGTATTCGGGCCTGTTCGGTGCGATGGACAAGAAGATGTTGTTGGACGCCGCCGCCCGTTTCACCGAGGACCATGCGGCCTGCGTGCTTGGGTCCGCTGGCGATAGGTTCATGCTGGTTGTAGCTTGCTCTCCCGATGTGGACATGGACTGCGCCGCCCTTATCAATGAGGTCCTATCCCCTTATGGAGGGAGGGGAGGGGGCAAGATGCAATTCGCCACAGGAGGTGCACCGACTCCGGAGCATGCGGAGGACATCATGGTGAGTGCGATCGTGAAGATCAGGGGCATCCTGGAGAAGAACGACCAGGAAAATAAGGATGAATGAAAAAAGAAAAAGGAGGGAATGCGCCTCCGACCACGAGGTGCACCTACCTCATGGACCATCATCGGTCGTTCGAGCTCACGCGTACAGCTGTTCGAGATACTCCTTCATGTCCAGAGGGCAGGCATCAGCGATCGTTTCCCTCGTCACACCTTCTTTCGCAGCTGCGAACATGATGTCGACGATCCTGTCATTGAACTCCACCCTCGGCTCGGAATTGGCAAACACCTCGGCTTGGACGGTCTTCGACCATCCGATCGTATCGGCGCAGATGTCGATGCACTCCTCCAGGTGATCCTCGACGTAATCGGTGGACTTCTTGACGGCCGCCACGAACTCCTTGATCATGTCGGTCTTTTTCTCATATACGTCCTTGGTGGTGATCAGGACCGAGGAGCTGTAGACGCCTATGTCGGCGGAGGAGCCTATCTGAACGCCGTTCGCGTTCTCAATGGCCGTGGATGGATAGGGCTGGCTCCCGGCCAGGAGGTCTATGTCGCCAGTGGCGAACGATTGAACCAGGGTGCTGCCGGTCAGGTAGACCAGTCGTATGTCGGCACTGTCATCGGTGCTATAGGAGACCTCGAATTCATCAAGCCACCTCTTGAACAACCTTTCCGTCGAGGACCCTTCGATCACTCCAGCCTTGAGCTTGGAGTCCTTCAGCTGATCGGCGATCTCCTGAGGGGTCTTGCCCTCCACTACGATCTTCTCGCCGATGAGCGATCCCTGGGCCACCCACACCTGAGCAGCCGTTCTTACAGCAAAGCTGCACAGGACCACGATGTCTTCGCCATACGCCTCTATGGCATTGACCGCAGGTCCCTCTCCCGTGGCCGCGATGTCGGCCGTGCCGGCGATCAACGCGTCAACGGCATCCTTTCCGCTGCCCGTGACATAGTGCCGATCGACCTTGAAGTCCAGCTCATCGAAGAACCCCTTTTTGTCGCCTACGATCAACTCCTCGTAATGGGACTTCTTCAGATACACCACGCTGAGAGTTCGATCGTTGTCATTGCCCAGCATGAAGACCGCCCCTACCGCCGCGGCGACCACTATCACCACGGCGGCGACGGCCATCATTTTCGTCTTTCCGTTCATGCCTCTCACTCCATTATCTCAATGGGGCGGACGTCGGCGCACGCGCAAGCAGGCATCGCGTCCGTTATCTCCTTCTTAAGCGCGACCATCTCCGGCGATTCAGGGGTTCGGGGCATGTCCCGGGCGACCTTCCACTCCTTGATCACCCTCCCCGGAGATTCGGAGAACAAGACTATCCGGGTGGCCAGATGCAGCGCCTCGTCCACGTTGTGGGTCACGAAGACTATCGTCTTCCCCTTGATCCGCCAGATGTTCAGAATGTCACTGTCGAGCTTCTTCCTGGTCTGCTCGTCCAGGCTGGAAAAGGGCTCGTCCATCAGCCAGACGTCAGGGTCCATGGCCAATAGCCTGGCCACGGCGACCCTTTGCTTCATCCCTCCCGACAACAGATTGGGTCGCTGATCGGCGAACTCTGTGAGGTTCACCATCGCCAGCGCATTCCTGGCGATGTCGTCCTTCCTGTCAGAGGACAGGTCCATCGTGTTCAGAGCAAACCTCACGTTGTCCAGGACGCTCATCCAGGGGAACAGACTGTATTCCTGGAACACGACCCCGCGCTCGGGAGATGGTGATGTCACCTTCCTACCTTTGTAAAGGACCTCTCCCACGGTCGGCCTCTCGAAGCCGGCGATCAGGTTCAGCAACGTTGTCTTGCCGCAACCGCTGGGACCTATGAGGCATACGAACTCATTGTCGTGGAAGTTCATGGAGACGTTGTCAAGCACTATCCTCGCCCGATCTTTCCGGCGGCTCGTGTAATACGCCTTTGTGACCCACTTCACCTCGATGAGGACCATCAGTATCCCTCCTCCATCCCCAGCCGGTGGCGGGCGAACTTCTCTATCTCTGCGAACAGCACCTTGTCCATGAGGAGGCCGATGATGCAGATGATGGCGATGCAGGCGAACGATGCCACATAGTTGAGGAGGTCCTTGGTCATCGTGATGGCATATCCCAGCCCGATTCCGGTGCCGACCACCATCTCCGCTGCGATGAGCACCCGCCATGCACTGCCCATGCCTAGTCTCAGGCCGTTGACTATGTCCACCGTGGCGTAGGGTATCAGCACCTTGAGGAACAATGTAAGATCGTCTGCTCCCATCATCTTCGCAGCTCGCACCACCACCGGTGGTACACGTCGGATGCCGCCAGCCACGTTGACGGTGATGACCATGGCCGATACCACGAAGATGATGAACACGGCCGCATTGCTGCCCAGGCCGAACAGCAGCAGTGCGATCGGCAGCCATGCCAGACCAGGTATCATCTGATAGACGGATACGGGCACGATGCCGATCGGGAACAAGGAGTTGAAATGACCTAGAATGGAGCCTAGGACCAGACCGACTGCCGTAGCCAGGGCAAAGGCCACCAGCCACCTCCCCAGGCTGCTGGCTATATGCTCGTATATGGTATGTCCAAGCAGCGTCTTGCCTTCAAAGAAGAACTCGCCCAGCATTGCGAAGGTCTCGATGGGCGCAGGGAATCGAAGGACGGCTCTGCCCACAAAATCATTGTACGTCCACGCGAAGACCTGCCATATCATCAGGACGATGAGAATGCCTATGGCGAACGTGAGAAGCGTTCTTGCCAGAGCGGCTGGACGATCGGAACCGAGCAAGATATTCGGATCTGAGCCCTTCCTCGACCCTAGGTGCTTCGCGATCCTCGCATCATCATCGCCATTGAACAGCATCTCACCCACATAGGTCCACCCCAGATGAATGGCCAGACGGAGCGGACGGACCGATAACCATGTGACATTATATAACATTAATTTAGACGATAGTTAAATAATCGATACAGGTGTTAAAGTGATTCGACCAGGTGTGTTGCTTTTACATTATTCGACTAGGTAGGTTGCCCATGTGATAGATGAATCGTGCGTTATGAGCGTGCATCCCTAGACAGATGTTGTCCCGTTCAGGGGCAATGCTATTAAATCTAACATAATATAACCATGATCATGCCCATGCAGGCGCACATAACCAAGGAGGATATTTTTCGAGCGGTAAAGGAGCAGAACATAAAGTTCATCGAGGTTCAATTCTCCGACATCCTGGGATCTGTGAAGACCGTATCCTTCCCAGTGTCCAATCTGGAAAAGGTCCTTGATGAAGGGGTGTTCATTGATGGCTCCTCCATCCTGGGGTATGCAACGATCGAGGAATCGGATATGCGGGCGCAGCCCATCCTGGACTCGTTCCAGATCTATCCCTGGACGTGCAATGGACATATCAAGACCGCCAGACTGCTCTGCCAGATCTTCGACCATTCCGGAAACCGGTTCAAGGGCGATCCGCGCCTGGTGCTCGAACGGATAGTGGACAAGGTGGCCGAGAAGGGGTACACGTTCAATGTGGGTCCGGAGTTCGAGTTCTACATGTTCAAGCTGGATGCTGAAGGCAACCCCACGGCGATCCCGTCGGACACCGAAGGATACTTCGACCTCATGGCCCTGGACCGGGGCGAGGAGGTCAGAAAGGACATCGTCCTGAACCTGGACCAGATGGGCTTCGATTGTGAGGCTTCGCACCACGAGGTAGGTCCCGGCCAACATGAGGTGGACATGCGTTACGGTTCGGCCTTGACCATGGCCGACCGCATCATGACCTTCAAGCTGACGGTGAAGACGATCGCGATGAGGCACGGACTATGGGCCAGTTTCATGCCGAAGCCCATCCACAACATGGCTGGCTCCGGGATGCACGTACACCAGTCCCTGGCGTTCACCAATGGCAAGAACGCCTTCGACGACCCCGATGGGGAGTATGGGCTGTCGAAGACGGCGATGCATTATCTGGGCGGGTTGCTGACGTATGCCAATGAGATCGCCGCCATCCTGAACTCCCACGTCAACTCCTACAAACGGCTTGTGCCTGGTTATGAGGCCCCCTGCTACGTATCATGGGCCAACCGGAACCGTTCGGCCCTCATCCGCGTGCCGGCAGGCCGAGGGAACAGGACAAGGGTAGAGATGCGCAATCCTGACCCGGCCGGTAACCCCTATCTGCAGTTCGCCATCATGCTGGCGGCGGGCATGGAGGGGATTGAGAAGGGGATCATGCCTCCCGAGCCCGTCGAGAAGGACATATACCATATGAGTCCCGAGGAGAGGGCGCAATATGGCATCAAGCCCCTGCCCGAGAACCTGGGCCATGCGCTCGCCATCATGAGCAAGAGCGAGCTGGTCAAGAGGACCCTTGGCGAACACATCTTCGAACATTACCAGACCATAAAAGGCCAGGAATGGGACGAGTACCGCACGATGGTCACGGACTGGGAGGTGAGCAAGTATCTCGGCTCGCTCTAAACCCGAACCGCCCTCACGGGCGTCCTTTCATTTTATATAATCGCCGCTCAGGTCATCGATAAAGATGCATGGGATGGGAAGATGCATTACGGCCACACTGCTGGTCGCCCTTATGTGCGTCAGCGCGTTGTCGGCCTCTGCGGCGGTGCCCTCCTCGCCATCGGACGGGGTCGCCACGGTGGACGCCGACAAGGTGAACATTTCCTGGTCCCCCACGTTCGCGAGCAGCGTAATCGTACAATCGGGCTGCACCGCCTCCAATCTCTCCATGGCGCCGATCGCCAAGGCGTTCATGACCGACCATCCGTCGATCGAGATCGAGCTGACAGGCGGCACCAATACATTCGCGTTCACCGAATGGACCGAAGGGCGGTCAGACATCGCCCAGGCGTCCCGCGCCATCGATCCGGTGGAGAGGTCTGCCGCGCAAAAGGAAGGCCTGGACCCCGTTGATATCATGGTTGGCGCGGAGGCAGTTGCGGTGCTCGTGAACCCCGATCTGGGAATCGAGAGCCTGAGCATGGAACAGCTCCGCGGAATATTTGACGGGTCCATAAACACCTGGTCCGCCGTTGGAGGTCCGGATGTACCGGTGGAGCGCGTGGGGACCGTACAGGGGAAGAGCGCATACAATCTCATCAGAAGCATGGTCCTGAACGGCGCTGGATATGCGAACATGTCGCATCATGACGACGTCGATGTGCCGGCGGAAGTGAGGAGCAGAGAGGGAGCCATCGGATTCCTCCTATACGGGCTGATGCCGACGGACGCCGAGGACATGATGATTGGGATATCCGTCACCGAACATGGCAGACCCACGGTTCCTGATGAGACCACTGTTTACTCGTCCGCCTACCCATTATCGAGGACGTTCCATCTGGTGACGGATGGTGAGCCAGATGGCGCGATCGGCTCATGGATCGACTTCGTCCTCGACCCAGGCAAGGGACAGACGATCCTAAGGGAGAACGGATTCATACCGCTGCCTGAGAGTGAGAGGGTGCACAGTAGGGAAAAGGTGGCCGGCACATTGAGCGACGACATGGTCTTTCATGTATACCGCAGCTATGAAGGGACCGAGGACAGGTTCGTAACAGACACAACATCCTTCGTCGATGCGTCTCCACCCCTGGGGGTCAACGTCACCTATGAGGTCTCGGCCGTGGTGAATGGGGAGGAGAGCGAGCGGTCCCCACCAATGACCGTGTTCATACCGGAGAAGGAAGGCGATGCGTCCGGAGTGGGGAGCTACATGCTACCCTTGCTGGGGATCGTAGGCGTCGCATCATGCGCACTCCTCATACTGGCAGTACGCAAGCGATGATCGAGTGGATACTTCGGTAGGTTCCCGGAAAACCTTTAACTACTCCCCCTCCATCACAAAGGCAGTTACCATGATGCCGGGCATGAGAGGAGTGAATCCCCGTCAGATGAAACAGGCAATGAAGCGCCTGGGTATCACCACCGAGGAGCTCAAGGATGTGGAAGAGGTCATCATCCGCACCAAGAGCAAGGAATATGTGCTCACCGACGCGGCGGTCACGCTCATGGACATGCAGGGCCAGAAGACGTTCCAGGTCATGGGGGAGGCGGTCATCAGGGACCGTCAGGAAGGACCCGCCCAGCCTGCTGAACCGCCGATTCCGGAAGAGGACATTGAGCTGGTCATGGGCCAGACTGGCTGCGACCGCGAGCGTGCGATCAAGGCGCTGAAAGACTCTGGAGGACGGCCGGCAGAGGCCATCCTCAGCATCATGTCATCGTGAGGTACCATGTGCTTAGCAGTTCCTGGTAAGATCATCAACATAGAAGGGAACCAGGCCGAGGTGGACTTCGGCGGGGTGGTCCGCAAGGTGAACGTCTCCCTGGTGGAATCCGCTCCAGGGGACTGGGTCGTTGTCCACGCCGGTTTTGCCATCGAGAAGGTGGATGAGGAGGAAGCACAGGAAACCCTGAAGCTCTGGCAGGAAGTTCTGGAGCACGAGGCCCAGCTCGAGGATTGATCCTCGTCTCCCTGCCCCGGTCGAACACCAATGCCGAGGGCTTGCCATCCGCAGATCGGCTGAGAGGAGGACCGCCCATCGACCCTCTCATCCATGGAGCATTCTCTCATCTCCATCAGCCAATGTCGATGGCGCCCCCAAGCTGACACCGGAGCATATGGCAGAGACATTGGAAAAGTTGGGAGAATGGACCATTCCCGCTTGCCGGGAAGATGTTACCCGCTTGGCACAAGTCCAAGCGGGGAATGGCCCGGCCATGCCGTAAGGGTCGAACCTTACTTCTTCTTCAGAATTTCGTTGAAGAAGTTCGAGTAGAGCGGACCGATGGTGTTGTTAGCGGTCATGCGGTCCTTCACCGATAGTGTGGTGACATATGCGTTGGAATGCTTGTTGAACAGCATGTCGTGGCCAACGCATAGTCCCACCACGATGTTCAGATCGGTGCCGGCCTCGTTGAGCAGTTCCGCCTGATATATGGGATTGCACACTGTCTCACTAGGTGACTTCAGGCACGCCTCCTCTGGGATGCCCAGCTCGCCTTTGGTCATGCCGAAGCCCCGGCATATTATCGAGCAGACCTCGAAGTCACGGGCCTCCAGCACCTTTACGAGCCGGAGCGCTTCATCCCTTGCCGCCAGGCAGAAGGCCACGCCTATGCGCTTCCATCCCATCTCATCTGCGAAGGCCATGATCTCCGAGATCCTTGGCCTTACGGGCGTGCGGACACCGTCCACATCTTTGAGCGTCTCCTTCTCCACCTTGGCCGCGGTGGTCATCATCTTCTGGAGGACCGGATCGCTGTAGCGCTTGGCGATCTCCTCCTTGCCATGGCCAGAAACGTTAGTGGGGCAGTACTTGAACTTTCCAGGCGTGCCGGCCTTGCAGCCGACATCCCCGCAGTGGTCGCATCGCGGATGATCGTATCCCATGTTAACGCCGTTCGGGGTAAGGGCATATGGCATATTAAGGGATTTCAGAAGACGGTGGGCAACCTGGCGATGGAAGGGCCATCCATGGCCGATTTCTAAAAAGGAAGAAAGTGAGAAAGGGTTTATAGCTTGGTCAGCCGGAGGAGCTCGTCCCAGCTGGCGTCGAGGTTGTTCTGGATATCGTCCACGACGTCCTTCCACTCTGGAGCGAGCAGGTGCTTGAACCGGCCCTGGGCCTTGAGCCAATCGGCCAGGGGCCGCCTCTCCATCTTGCCCTCGGCGATGCGCTTCGTCTCCCCGGTCAGCGTCCACTTGCCGTTCTCATACTCATAGAGGGGCCACATGCCGGTCTCGACCGCCAGTTTGGCCATCTCTATCGTGTTGGCGCCATCATACCTCCATCCGCGAGGGCAGGGGGTGATGATGTTTAGGAACGAGGGCCCGTTGGCCTCGAATCCCTTGGCCGCCTTGGCGATGAGGTCCTTCCAATTATGGGGGGACGCCTGCGCCGCATAGGGCAGCTTGTGGGCGGCGATTATCTTGGTGAGGTCCTTTGGGATCTCCTTCTTGCCCGGTATGCAAGTGCCCGACGGGCAGGTCGTGGTGGAGGCTCCCCTCTGGGTGGCGCCGGACCGCTGGATGCCGGTGTTCATGTAGGCCTCGTTGTTCAGGCAGACGTACATGAAGCGGTGGCCCCGCTCGATGGCGCCGGAGAGCGCCTGCAGCCCGATATCGTATGTCGCACCGTCGCCTCCGAAGGCCACGAAGCGGATGTCCTCGCTGATCTTTCCCTTTCGCTTGAGAGAGACGTATGCCGATTCCACGCCAGATATGGTAGCGGCAGTGGTGGCGAAAGCCGTGTGGATCCATGGGACCTCCCATGCGGATTGCGGGAAGCCGGAGGTGGAGACCTCGAAGCAACCGGTAGCGTTGGCCACCACGACGGGCTTGTCGGTGGCCAGCAGGACCTGCTTTGCCACGATAGGTTCAGCACAACCGGCGCACAGCCGGTGGCCTTCGGTCAGTCTGACCGGCATTTCAGCCATTTCCTTAATTGTGATCAAAGCTTCACCCCCAGGTAGTTGACGGCCTTTGCTGTGCCGTCCTCCATGTCGAAGTATACCTTCTTGAGGTCCTCCACGCCCACATCTCTTCCTCCCAGGCCATAGATGTAGTTGAAGGCCGGAGAGCTGGAGGAGTTGCCGAACATTGCGCTGCACACATCAGCGAACAGCGGACCGGCCGCTCCGAACGAGAGGGCGCGGTCCAACACCGCCACTCCCTTCCGTCCGTCCAGGACCTTTGCGACGTCCTGGAAGGGGAACGGGCGGAACAGGCGCAGCTTGATGGAGCCGACCTTGTGTCCTTCCGCGCGGAGGTCGTCGACCACCTGCTTCATCGTTCCGGCGGTGGAGCCGATGGATAGGGCGACATATTCCGCATCCTCGCAGCGGTAGCACTCCAGCAGGTCGTACTTGCGGCCAGAGATCTGGGCATATTCATCAGAGACCTTTCTGACGACATCCAGTGCGTTCTCCATAGCCTTCTGCTGGGCGTACTTGTGCTCGAAGTAATATTCGGGCATGTCGAAGGGTCCGAAGGAGTGAGGCGACTTGACGTCCAGGAGGGGGTGGATAGGCTTGAAGTCGCCAACGAACTTCTTGACCGCATCATCGTCCAGCGGCTCCATCGACTCGATGGCATGAGTTACGATGAAACCGTCCAGGCAGTTCATGACCGGTAGCCTGACGCCCATGTCCTCTGCGATCCGGAAGGACATGATGGAATTGTCGTACGCCTCTTGGACGTTCTCCGCATAGATCTGGATCCAGCCGCTGTCCCGAGCCCCCATGGCGTCCGAGTGGTCGCAATGGATGTTGATCGGGCCGGACAGAGCCCTGTTCGCGACTGTCATGACCACCGGAAGACGCATGGACGCCGCGATGTACAGCATCTCCCACATGTATGCGAGACCGGCGGAAGCGGTGGCGGTTGCGGACCTGGCTCCGGCGGCGGAAGCGCCGATGCACATGCTCATTGAGGAGTGTTCCGACTCGCTGCAGATGTACTCGGTGCCGACCTCGCCGTTGGCCACGTACTCGGCGAACGTCTCCACGATGATGGTCTGCGGGGTGATGGGGTACGAGGACACCACATCAGGGTCTATCTGCTTCCATGACAGGGCGACCGCCTGGTCCCCGTTCATCGCCAGTCTCTTCATTCCTCTCCCTCCTCGACCATGGTTATGGCATCCTTGGGGCACTGGCGGGAGCAGATCCCACATCCCTTGCAGTGCGTGTACTTGATCCCTTTCATCTCGCCGCCCTCCACTATGATGGAGTTGTCGGGGCAGAACATCCAGCAAAACAGGCAGTTGATGCATTTCTCCTTGTCGACCACAGGCTTCTTGGAACGCCAAGAGCCCGTGTGATACTTCCTGGCCGTTCCAGGCTCAACTATGACATCTTCAGCGGTGCTCATCAGTCCACCTCATCATAAGCGCGCTGGACGCTAAGAATGTTCTTCTCCACCACCTTCTCTGGCAGCTTGGCCCCGAGCTTGTTGCGGAGTTCCTCCAAAACGCTCTCCAACTTCACGATGTTGGATACCCGGACCAGAGCGCCGAGCATTGCGGTGTTGGCCATAGGCCGGCCTATCGTCTCGAGGGCTATCTGAGTGGCGTCGACGGCGCGCACGTTCATGTCCGTTCCAAGCGCCTCCTTGAGGTGCTTCGTCCCCTCGGCATAGTTCGCCACCAGAGCGCCGTTGGCCTTCATACCTTCAAGGACGTTCACATTGCCTATCAATGTAGGGTCAAGGACGATCACATAGTCGGGGAAGTAAACCTGGCTGTGGACCTTGATGGGTTCGTCGGAGATCCGGGCGAATGCGCGAATGGGGGCCCCCATGCGCTCCGGTCCGAACTCCGGGAAGGCTTTCATATATTTGCCCTCCAGCAGAGCGGCTCCAGCCAGGATCTCATTTGCGGTGACCACTCCCTGTCCACCTCTGCCGTGCCATCGTATCTCGTGAGTTGTCAAATCAAACCCTCGCTTTGGCTCCGTGTACGATTGAGCGTATTTAACCCTATCTTAAAAACCGGTTTTGTTTACGCAACATTCTGCGATTTGCTCTAATAGAATCTACGGATAGCGGATTTGACCGAAGGTATTCGAAGAATGTATCGATTTAACGCATGTTCAGAATCAATGTCGGGACCATGCTCATGAACGATGCATGCAAACGTGAGGCATCTTGCATGGCCCCTCATGCTGGACATGAGGCAGGTCGATGGAAGAAGGACACTTTCTGGAAGCATGGGGATGATGGTGGAGAGGACTGTGCCCTTGCGATCCTTAATTCAAATCGATGGGATAATATCCACTAATATGTCACCTACCTCAACAAGATATATCTACAACAAGTTTATCCCAGCCTTGCTCCATGTAAACCTAACACGGAGACGTTCCGGGGATTAAAAATGAGCAAGATCATAAGCATCAAGGACCTGGGTGTAGACGATATACCGATCGCGGGAGGTAAGGCTGCAAACCTTGGCGAGCTGACCTCGGCCGGCTTTGAAGTTCCACCCGGGTTCGTGTTAACCACGGAATCATATGACTATTTTCTGGAAAGCAATGGCCTCGGGGACCTCTTGGCCACCGTGATGGAGAACCTTGATGTATCTTCCGATGAGAAGGTGCAGGAAGCCTCGGTCAACATTCGCCGCGCGTTCGAGGTAGGCAAGATTCCCGAGGACTTGGAGGAGCTTATCATCTCCGAGTATGAGAAGCTTGGGAACGGCAGCAACCCGCTGGTCGCGGTTCGCTCCTCTGCCACCGCAGAGGACCTGCCCACCGCCTCTTTCGCTGGACAGCAGGACACCTTCTTGAACGTAAGCAATCCCCAGTCGCTGCTGGAGAGCATCAAGAGATGCTGGTCGTCCCTGTTCACCCCGAGGGCCATCGCATACCGCGTGCAGAAGGGGTTCGACCACGCGTCGGTCAAGCTGGCCGTGGTGGTGCAGAGGATGATCTCATCCGACCGCTCCGGGATCATGTTCACCGTGGACCCCAACTCCGAGCTGCCGCACATCATCATCGAGGCAGGCTATGGCCTGGGAGAGGCGCTGGTGGGAGGAAAGGTCACTCCAGACACCTACTGCGTGGACAAGTTCCACCGCAAGATCCTCAACAAGAGGATATCCAACCAGACCTGGATGCTCATCAGGGGGGAGTCCGGCGAGTGCATGCGCATGGAGGTGCCCTCCGAGATAACCAAGGAGCAGAAGATCACGGATAAGCAGATCTACGAGCTGGCCGAGATCGGCAATCAGATCGAGATGCACTACAACAAGCCCATGGACATCGAGTGGTGCATCGAGAAGGACCAGATCTACATAGTGCAGGCGAGGCCGATCACCACGTTGTCCAACGATGAGAAGAAGATGCACAGCTGCAATGTGGAAGGAGGCAAGGAGGAGCTTGAGTCTCAGCGCACCATACTGGTGAAGGGGCTGGGGGCAAGTCCCGGCATCGCTGGAGGTCCTGTCAAAATCTTCAGCGAGGAGATGAGCCTGGATGAGGTCAAGGAGGGGGACGTCATGGTAACCCAGATGACCACCCCGGACATGGTTCCTGCCATGACCCGCGCCGCCGCCATCGTCACCGATGAAGGGGGCATGACCTGCCACGCCGCCATCGTAGCCCGCGAGCTCGGCATACCGTGCGTTGTCGGGGCGAGCGATGCCACCAAGGTGCTGAGGGACGGCATGATGGTGACCGTGCACGGCCAGATGGGTGTCGTGTACGAAGGAGTGGAGAAGGAGAAGAAGGATGCGCCTAGCACTGCCCCCGTAGCCGTCGCATCGGTCCCGGTGACCGCCACCAAGATAATGGTCAACATCGGCGTCCCGCAGAAGGCCGAGGAGTACGCTCAGCTTCCCGTCCAGGGAATCGGGCTGATGCGCATCGAGTTCCTATTCACCTCCTACATCCAGGAACACCCCTGCGCCCTGATCGAACAGGGACGCAGCCAGGAACTGATAGACAATCTTGCCAACGGCATCGCGATGGTGGGCAAGGCGTTCTACCCGCGCCCCGTGGTCCTGAGGACGTCGGATTTCAAGACCAACGAGTATCACGACATGAAGGGGGGCAGCAAATACGAGCCCAAGGAGTCCAATCCCATGATCGGGTGGAGGGGCTGCTCCCGCTATGTCTCCGAATCGTATCGCGAGGCGTTCATGTGCGAGCTCCGTGCGGTCAAGAAGGCCAGGGACGAGATGGGACTGAGGAACATCTGGGTGATGCTTCCCTTCGTCCGCACCCTTGAGGAGCTGGACAAGATCGAGGCCATGATGAAAGAGGTCGGCCTATACCGCAGCAACGACTTCAAACTGTATCTCATGGCCGAGGTTCCGGCGATAGTCTTCATGGCAGAGGAGTTCGCCGAGCGCTGCGACGGTTTCTCCATCGGTTCGAACGACCTTACCCAGCTTACCATGGGCGCCGACCGAGACTCCGATGTGCTGGGCAAGATGGGGTACTTCGATGAGAGGAACGAGGCCATCAAGAGGGCGATATCCCACCTCATCAGGTCCGCCCACAAGAAGGGGATCCCCGTGTCCATTTGCGGACAGGGTCCATCCGTGTACCCCGAGTTCGCGGAGTTCCTGGTCAGAGAAGGCATCGATTCGATATCCCTCAACCCTGACACCGTGCTGAGCACCATCAGGCACGTGGCTGCGGCCGAGCAGCGGCTCCTCCTTGAAGGGATCCGCTCCATGAAAAGGGAAAGGGAAGACTAAGGGAGGGTGCCTCCCCATCAATCTCTTCCTTCAATCCATTTTATCTCTTTCTATGATGAAAGGTGTGACGATCGTTGCAGACCGAACGCCCTCTCGCCGGCGGCGATCACTTCTCCTCATCCTTTAACAGCCGGGTGGCGACCTGTACAAGGGGATGGTGCTGCCCCTCGATGATCTTGATGTCGTCAAGCGACCTCACGCCGAGCTCTTGCGCGGTCCTCTCCATCCCTAGCTCTATCTCCCGGTCGGGTTCAAGAACGAACGCTTGGAACTGCCTTACACCCATGTTGCGTGCTGCCAGCACCCGGTGGTGTCCATCCACCAAAAGGTAATGCGTATTCTTCTGGATTACGATGAGCGGTTCCACGAGCCCACGTTTGATCTCATACTGCCTACCTCTCAGCTCATCGGCGAACACCTCGTGCTGAGTTGGCCTCAGGTCCTCGATGGGGACGATGCGCCTTCTCACCGTTATCTTGACGCCATGCTTCTTCTCCAGGAACGTCTTCAGCATGTTGATCTTGTTCGGCGTGGCCTTCTCAATGTGAGAGCGGATGATGTCTATGTTGCTCAGCATTCCAACCACCATGCCGTCCTCGTCCAGCACGGGAGCGTTGCGCAGGCCGTAGCGAAACAGGACGCGGGAGGCGTCATCTATGTCCATTCCCGGGGAGAGCGATATCGTGCCGGGCTTGATGATCTCCGTGATCTTAGCATCAGGACGGTCGATGTTTCGAAGGAGTTCCTTGGCGGTCACGAAGCCGAGGATGCGGCGGTCCTTCTCCACTGGCAAACCGTGAAATTCGGTGGCAATGAGCTTGTTGATGGCTTCCCTGACAGTATAGTCCGGGGGGATGGAGACGACCTCCCGGACCATGTAATCGCTCACCTTCAGCTTACCGTCCATATCAAGCACCTCGACCGCTATTCCGAGACGTCATCATAAAGCTGATGCTTTCCTCCCTCCTTCACCGCTGCATATTCTAGCTCAAAGAAAGGCCGTCCGATGTCGTGCATCATGCCCTCTATGAACCCAGTAATGAAATCACTTGGAAAAGCCATATATATGACCTACATATTTGGGTGGAAATACGCCCTGGTAGTGTAGCGGCCTATCATGAAGCCCTGTCGAGGCTCCGACTCGGGTTCAAATCCCGACCAGGGCGCCATTCTCAATTCTTCAATGTCAAGCGTAGCGTATCACCATCTCCAACAATGGGAGCGATCTCTGCTTGACCTCCTCTATCGTGTCGAGCACCTTGAGGGTCGTATTGCGGTCCGACAGGGGGGAGTCCCAATCGTGCAACTCCATGAGGCGCTGGCGATCGATCGGCGCTTCCGACATTATGCTGTACATGATGCTCCATGTCCGCATGGTGGCGTCGAGGTCATACCCCCCGCCGCCGACCACGAGATACCGTCCCTCGCATAGTTCGTGTGCCAGTTCATGGGTCAGCCTTGCCACCTCCGCATAGCCGCGTGTGGTGTATCCCAGGTCGGCCAGGGGGTCCCGGTAGTGTCCATCGACACCGAACTGCTGGATGATGATATCGGGGCGGTAGGATTGCAACGCGGGGATCGCCACCGAGCGGAAGGCGTGGAGGAAAAGGTTGTCATCGGTGCCGCCGGGAAGGGGGACGTTGATGTTGCGCCCGGCTCCCTCAAGCTCCCCGGTCTCGTCTGCCTCGCCGCTCCCGGGGAAGAAGCGGTCGCCGAAGCGGTGCAACGATATTGTCAGGACATCCTCGTCATAGAATATCGCCTGCGTGCCATCCCCATGATGCGCGTCTATGTCGATCACCGCGATCCGTCCGATACCGTACTCCCTCTGGAGCACCCTCACCGCCACGGCCATATCGTTGAACACGCAGAAGCCGGACGCTCGGGCGGGGTATGCATGATGTAAGCCTCCTGCAGGATTGAAGGCGTGATCGAACTCTCCTTCCGCGATGCCTCTGGCCGCATCGACCGTGGCCCCGACGGCCATGACCGCTCCCTCGTAAAGACCGGGACTTGCAGGGGTATCTCCCTGATCGAGAAGTCCCCCCTTCGCGGAGAGCTCCCTGACCCGCTCGATATACCAGTCAAAATGCACGGTCATCAGCGTTTCCACGTCCGTGGATCGAGGAACGACGATGTCGCTGTCCCCATCGAACGCACCCAGGGAGCGTAGGGTGTCAAGGGTCATCTTCTCCCGAACGGGTTGAAACGGGTGATGCGGTCCGAACTGATATTTCAGGAAGTCATCGTGGTATAGGAATGCGGTGCTTCCGCCCAATCCCCTCACCCTGGTCTAACAGGGTCACCGAAGGGTAATAAACATCACTGCTCGATAAATCGGATGCAGATGGGTCCTTCCTTTACGGCGAGCCGCTTGGACATCATCCCTGCTTCCACCCAGCATGCGTTCACGAGCGCGACCGGGATCAGACAGGTCGTGGTCAACCCTGCCTTTTCGGCCATCTCCCACACGGCGGAGTCCGACCACTCCGAGTAATCGGTGGGGTCGAGCTTCGAGACCAGTGATGCATAGGTCTGCACGCTGGGACAGTCCGTGTCGATGTGCACCGCCATGCTCCCATCCCCATTGTCCGTGACCTCTATGACGGTCCTATGCGAGCATATCCTCGATTCCACTTCCACCTTGGATGTCATTCGTTCCCTTCCTTGATCGCGCCGATGATGGCGACGTTGTGGGTGCCGATACGCTCGTCATAATAGATAGCGGCATTGATGGAGAACACCTTGGCCATGTTCTCCCTGGTCAGCACCTGGGTGACGTCCCCTGCGGAGACTATGCGCCCCTTTCGCATGAGGATGATGCGATCGCAGTACCGCGCCGCAAGGCTCAGGTCATGGGTGACGATTATCACCAGCATCCTCTCTTCCCGCGCAAGCCTGGAGATGAGGTCCAGTATCTCGATCTGATGATTTACGTCCAGATGCAGCGTGGGTTCGTCGAGCAGCATTATCCTGGGACGCTGCGCCAACGCCCTGGCGATTATGACCCTCTGCCTCTCCCCGCCCGACAGCTGGTCCATGGGGCGGTCCGCAAGGAACGAGGTGTTCGTCATCTCCATGGCCTTGCTGACTATCTGCAGGTCGCTCTCCTTCTCCCTCTCGAACCTCTCCAGGTCCGGATTGCGGCCCATCATCACGATGTCCAGGGCTGTGAAGGGGAAGCTTGAGTTGGCCGACTGCGGCACCACACCTATCTGCTGGGCGATCTGCTTCCTTGTCTTCTCCCGATAGTCGACGCCGTTGATGAAGACCGTGCCATTCTTCGGCGATAGCACGCGATTGATGCACTTCAGCAAGGTGGTCTTGCCGGAGCCGTTCGGCCCCAGGATGCCGACTATCTGCCCCTCTCCCGCCTCGAAACTCACGTCGCTGACGACGTCCTCCGAGCGGTAGCAGAACGAGACCCCTTGCACGCTTAGCTTCACTTCACCACCCCATCTTCCGGCGCCGCGATATGATCAGATAGATGAAGAAGGGGGCACCGATCATCGCGGTGATTATGCCTACCGGCAGCTCCGCAGGCAGGATTATCGTCCTTGCCACGGTATCGGTCCATACCATGAAGATAGCGCCGCCGAGCAGGGAGACGGGGATGAGGATTCGGTGATCTGGTCCTACGAGGAGGCGGACGACATGAGGCACCACCAGGCCGACGAACCCTATGACGCCGCTCACCGACACCGCGGCCGCGGTGACGAGTGATGCCGCCAGCAGGATTATCATACGCACCGTGTTGACGTTCAATCCTAGATGGAGGGCATGCTCCTCGCCCACCATCATGGTGTTGAGGTCGCGTGATAGTAACCATAGGATCATCGTTCCGACGGTGATCATCGGGAGCGCGACCACCACGTCCATCCACTCCGCCTGCCATAACCCTCCCATCATCCAGAAGACTATCGCGGATAGCTGCTCCCCTGCAAAGTACTTCATCAACGATACCAGGGCGTTGAAGAAGGCGCCCACCGCTATCCCTGCCAGAAGCAGCGTCTCCACTTGAACGAAGCCGCCCTTGGTCCTTGATATGGCGTATACGAGGAACAGTGTCAGGAAGCAGAATATGAAGGCCATCGACGGAATGGCGAACTCACCGGGAAGCCAGGACACTCCGGCAACGATGGCCAGGGAGGCGCCGAAGGCCGCGCCGGAGGATATGCCCAGGACATAGGGTGATGCCATGGGATTGCGGAACACGCCCTGCATCGCGGCACCAGCTACCGCGAGAGCTCCTCCGACCAATGCTCCCAGGATAATCCGTGGTAGACGGGTATTGAGGATTATCTCCCTCTGGAATCTCGTCCCCCCTCCCATCAGTACATCGAGGATCGTTTCGAACGGAATGTGGACCGCGCCGATGTTCAACGTGAATAGAATTGTCAGGACGAGCCCTGTGGCCATGGTTGCGGTAATCGCTGCCCAGCGAGCGAACTTTCTTTTCTGCAATGAGGCCACATCAACAGCGTCCATGGCGACTCGGCATAAGTGTCATCATTTATTAGCTATGCCTTCTAAAGCGAGTGGAAAATGGGGAAAGGGTTTGATGGGATCACGGGAATAGCTCAGGGTGGAGCCATTTGGCTAGCTGCTCTAGCGCTTCCACCAACCGAGGCGAGGTCGTTAGCATCCCGGAGTCGATGTAGTATATCTGATCGTGGTTGACGATCTCTGTGTCGCCATATAGGTCGTTGAAATATTTGTTATCGCCAAGAGGAGAGTTCTCCACCACGATTACATCCGGTTCGCGCTTCAATACCTCCTCCTTGTTTGCGAGGAAATTGCCCTTCTCGTCAACGAATATATTCCTACCACCGGCCATCTCTATCAGCTCATTGCTTATGGTGCCACTACCGGCGGTCTGTCCACCATAGCTTGCCAGGACGAGAAAGACCTTTTTACGTTCCTCATCAGGGATATCTTTGGTCTTCTCAAAAACCGCGTTGACCCTTTGTCGAAGCTCATCGGCAAGGTTCGATGCTTCAGTGCCTAGCAGGTTCCCGATACGCTCGATCGCGAAGAGTGTGTCGTTGACCGACCTGGGATAGAGCGCGACGACCTTCAGTCCTTTCTTCTCCATCTTCGCTATGAGGTCCTGATACATCCCGAAGTTCCATATGATGACGCAGTCAGGCTCGAGCTCCATTAAAGTCTCCATGCTTAGAGAGCTCGTCTTTCCTAGGTCCACAACGTCCTTGGGAAGGCCCTCCAGGGCAGCGCCTGAATAATCGACGCCCACCAGGCGATCGCCCTCGTTGAGAGCGATTATGATCTCAGTGAACGATGAGCCTAGCGACACTATTCGCTGCGGATAGTCTGGGAAACCTATATCCCCTCCCCGGTCATCCCTAATAGTGAACTTGGCTACCTCGTCACTCGCTCCCGGCCATCCCAGCAACATTATTGCGCCGGTCAGGCTTGCCATGATAACGACGACCGATAGAACGATCGCCAGCATCACATTCTTGTGCACCTCGATCACCACTCAAGATTAGTGTTACGACTTACTCAATGGGTAACACGAATGTCTATTAATAAGCTTTCTCAGGAAACCCGGCGTGAAAGAACCCTACACAGGGGGATAACAGTAAGATTCATGAACCCCGGTTCTTTCAACATACGTCATGCGTGTCCTCCTGAGGGGCAAGATCCACCGCGCGGTGGTGACCCAGGCAGACCTTGATTATGTAGGGAGCATTACCATAGACAAGGAGCTCTTGGACGAGGCAGACATCTGGCCCGGGGAGAAGGTGCTGATCTCCGACGTGGACAACGGTGCGCGCTTCGAGACGTATACCGTAGAGGGGGAACCAGGCTCCGGAGTAATATGCGTCAATGGAGCCGCGGCCCATCTTGTAAAGCCGGGCGACCGCATCATCATCATGGCCTTCGAGATAACCGATCGTCCCATCGTCCCCAACATCGTTCTGGTCGATGAAAGGAACCGCAAGGTCAAGACGCTCCATGCACCAGGTCCTTCGGTGAGCGAATGAAGGTGACCATATACACCGACGGCGGCGCCAGGGGGAACCCTGGGCCGGCGGCGTTCGCCATCGTGGTGACCAGGGACGGCGAGGTCGTCAAGGAATATGCGCGCTACATTGGGCGCACTACGAACAACGTGGCAGAGTATCAAGGGGCGATCGCCGCGCTGAAGGAAGCGATGGACATGGGTGCGGACGAGGTCGAAGTTATAAGCGATTCCGAGCTCATGGTGCGCCAGGTCAACGGCCAATACGCCTGCCGGGCGGCCAACCTGCAGCCCTACCTCGAAGAGATAAGAAAGCTCTCTCGTGAGTTCAACAAGGTGACGTTCTCCAACGTCCGCAGGGGCCATCCGATGGTGGCGCGTGCCGATGCCCTCTTGAACAAGGAACAGGACATAATGCGCGACCTCATGCCAAGGGGCAAGCCTAACCCATGATGGCTTCCCACATCGTCGCCAGACCGAGAATGAAACCTTCCATAGCATGGTTTCCAGCATCGTGGAGCAAACTGGCCTATGGACCAGGCGGGTAAAGGGCTGTCGGACGATATGTAGTATCAGGCCTAAACTTTATATAGAAGGGCATAATAGGGATAACTAGTGCCTGAGGTTGGTGCTCAACTCTCCTCCTTAGTAGTTTTCCTCCGAATCCCCACCAAGAACCCGGCCTCAGGCATTTCTTATCAATAATGGCCAAGCTTGGCGAGCAGTTCCTCCCGTTTAACCAATCTCTGTTCACCGGCATTCATATCTCTTACCGTGACCGCTCCCTGGGCCAACTCCTTCTCACCGACGATAACGACGCGCTGAGCGTTGATCGCATTGGCGTACTTCATGCTCTTGGCGAGGCTTCTACCCATGAGGTCTATATCGGTACGAACCCCAGCAAGTCGCAGTTCGGCCGCTATGCGGTGAGCTTCCTGCCTGCAGGCGTCACCAACGGGAAGGACATACACATCCATGCTATGAGCCGGGCCTTCGAAACCTTCCTTCTCAAGCGCCAGTAATGTCCGGTCGAATCCTATCCCGAAACCGGTGGAGAATGTCTTCTCGCCTCCGAACATCTCGGTAAGGGAGTAAGAACCTCCCCCACAGATCTGCTTCTCGGCGCCCAGCACAGGTGCGTCGATCTCAAACACCATGCCCGTGTAGTAGTCCAATCCTCGGACCACGCCGAGATCGACCTCTATATCCGTCACACCATACGCCTCGAGGATCTTGAAAATCCCCAGAAGATGGTCGCGGGCGTCTCCTTCGATCTTGTCCAGGACATCGATGGGGCCGACCGTGTTAGTTATGTCGACCACTCTCTCGATCTGCTCCTCTTCCATGTCAGCATCGCGCATTCGCTGGCGGGCCTCGTCGTACTCCTTCTTGTCAAGCTTCTGCAAGATAAGAGGAGCGACCTCGGAGTCGACGCCGGCCTCGGCGAGCATGTTACGCAGTACCCCTATGTGGCCCACCCGTATGTTGTAGTTCTTCAAGCCGATCCGGCGCATGATGGATGCGGCCAGGGCGATCACTTCCGCATCCGATTCAGGACCTGGGTTACTGATCAGCTCCGCCCCGAACTGGAAGAACTCCCTGAACCTTCCAGATTGAGGTCGCTCGTAACGGAAGCATTGCCCGAAATAGAACATCTTCAGAGGCTTGGCGCTATTGCTCAGTTCATTGACGTAGAAGCGCATGGCCGGAGCGGTAAGCTCGGGCCTGAGAGCGATCTCCCTGCCTCCCTTGTCCTGGAAGGCATAGATCTCCTCGATAATGTTGGGCCCAGATCTGATCGTGAACAATTCAGTATATTCGAAGATGGGTGTGGCTATCTCACGAAAACCGAACACGGCGGCCTCCCGGCGCATGATCGCCTCGAGGCAGCGTCTCTTCTCCATCTCTTCCGGCCCGAAGTCCCTGGTACCACGGGGACGCTGAATCATCGTGTGGACAAGGGGGAGGCGTTATTAAACCGTTTCCTGACCGCTGGCGACCGGTGGGTCCATGGCATCGAAGGGCGAGATCGTCGAACCCGCGTCCCATTGCATAGAGATTTATGCATAGGCATGAATGACAATGCCGATAAGATGGAGTCGAACGTCCCCGCGGAGGAATGGCAAAGGGTCGAGGTGCCTCGGCCAGAGCATGTGAAGGTGGTCATGATCGCCGAGAGCCCCTCCCCTCATCTCTTGCCGGTGTACAGGGTCAGCCGCACCTTTGACGATGCTTCGGCCCGATTGATGATATTCGCCTCGGCGGAACCGGGCCGGCTGCTGGTTCGCATCGACAACTTCCTCAAGGAGCTGGGGGACAGTCAGAGGGATGAGAAGATGGCGAAGCTGAACGAGATTTTCCGCATAGGCCATCTGATCTACCTTTCCAAGGAGCCGATAGATGAGCGGTCGGAGCGGGGACGGTTCACCCCTACCTCGGTCCGCGATGAGGTCGATGGTTTGCTGGACCAGGGAGTCCATGTCATCGTGACGCTGGGGGAGGCGGCCCGCTCCTGGATGAGGAACAACTTCTCCACCGAAGGACTGACGCTGGTCCAGCTTCCCGTGCCTTCCAATCACATATCCGACTGGTTCCCGAGCTTCATGGAGCGGATGCATCGGGAGAGGGGCGCCGATACCCTGGGGATAAGGGACTCCATGGCGGTCCAGATCGACAAGCTTGTATGGGCCCTGTCAGACCTATGAGGCCCTGAGGGCCTGGTCCAGGTCGGCCTCCAGGTCCTCGACGTCCTCTATGCCCACGGACAACCGCAGCATCGAGTCGGTGATGCCCATCCTCGCACGCTCCTCTGGCGGAAGAGGGCGGTGGGAAGTGTTCAGCGGCATGCTCACGAGACTTTCCACCCCGCCAAGGCTGGTGGCCATCTTGATGGTCCGGAGGGACCTCATCACGTTCTCGGCGGCGCGCCGACCTCCTTTCACCTCGAAGCTCAGCATGCCTCCGAAGCCGGAGAGGAGCCGCTTCGCCAATTCATGCTGCTCGTGGCTTTCAAGCCCAGGGTAGTGGACGCGCTCCACGGCGGGATGGTCCTCCAGGAACCTGGCGATACACATGCCGTTGAAGTTGTGCCGCTCCATCCGTAGCGGCAGTGTCTTCAATCCCCTCTCCAGAAGGAACGACGCGAAAGGGTCGAGGGAGCCGCCCAGGACGCTCCTCTTCTCATGCACGGGCGAGATATCGAACCCGTCGCTTACCACGGCCCCGGCCAGAAGGTCGGAGTGCCCGGCAAGGTACTTGGTTCCACTCTCCATGACGATGTCCATTCCGCTTTCCAGGGGCCTCTGGTTGACGGGCGTGGCGAACGTGTTGTCGATCGCCACTATGGCTCCTTGCTCATGCGCCGCCCTCACCACCTCGGGATGGTCGACCAGTCGGAGGAGCGGGTTGGTGGGGGACTCCAACCACACCATCTTGGTCCTGGGCGTAATGGCATCTATCAGCGCTTCCGTGTCGGACGGCGCCCATTTGACGTCTATCCCCAACCTTGGCAGGTGATTTCGAAAGAGGTTGTAGGTCCCTCCATAGATGTCCTCTTGCGAGACCATCACGTCCCCCTTCCCAAGGTAGGCCATCAGGATGGACGAGATGGCGGCCATGCCCGAGGAGAAAAGAAGGCATCGCTTCCCGGACTCCAGATCGGCGATCTTCCTCTCCGCCACCTCCACGGTCGGGTTGCTCTGACGGCTATAGACATATGTGCCTTCCGGGACCTCCCCCTCCCAGGTACGGGGCTCGTCGGTCGGGAAGCGGAATGTGGAGGATTGATATATCGGGGTGTTCACCGCGCCGGTCGGCTCTGGCCGCTCGCCGGAATGCACCGCTTTGGTGGAGATGCCTTTGTACGCCATAACAAGACCTCGTTATGACATCGACCGCCTTGCGGATATCCTTTGCTCAGCTGCCGCCGCGTTTTACCACGATGGTCACTATATCCCCGTCGGTGAGGACATGGTCCAATCCGACCATCTGCCCGGGGAACTTGGCACTGTCCCCCCATACGTTGGCGTATCGGAAGTTGCGGCGGAAGGAGCGGTGGATCCGATCGCAAAGGTCTCCCACCGTGGAGCCGCTCAATATGACCATGGGCTCATCCATGTCCGCCTCCTTTCCCTGTGGCTTGAGGAACACGTGGATGAACTGCAGCTCCCTGAATATGGCCTCCTTCAGCTCCTCGAGGCCTATCTCCTCGTTGGCGGAGATGAACACGGGGTTGTGGTCCTTCAGGCGATCCTTCACCTCCTCCAGATATCCTGGGTCGGCTAGGTCCACCTTGTTGACCACGGTGACGCTGCGCAGATACACGCGATTGCCTGTCAGGACGTCGATGAGCTGCTCCTCGTCGATGTCCTCACGGACTATGACCTCCGCGTTCACGTAACCGTACGCGGACACCATGCTCGCGACCATCTCCGTCGTCATCTTTGTTAGCTCGACCGTGGTCTTGACATCGATGCCGCCCCTGTCGGTCTTGGTGATGACGACGTTGGGTGGCTGCGTGTTGAGCCGTATGCCGCTGTTGTACAGCTCATCCATGAGCACCTCGATGTTGGTGTCGAACACGTCGATGACGAACAGGATGAGATCGGAGGTGCGCACCACCGCCAGGACCTCCCTTCCACGACCCTTCCCCCTGCTAGCGTCCCGTATAAGGCCAGGGAGGTCAAGCACCTGGATCTTGGCGAACCTGTAGTACATGATCCCGGGGATGACATCGACGGTGGTGAAGGCGTAAGAGGCCACCTCGCTCTTGGCATCGGTCAGCTTGGTCAAGAGGGTCGACTTGCCCACGCTCGGAAAGCCTACCAGGGCCACGGTGGCGTTGCCTGACTTCTTGACCGAGTATCCTTGACCGCCTCCTCCCGAAGCCGCCCGCCGCTTCTCTTGCTCCATCTTGAGGCGGGCGATCTTGGCCTTGAGGAGACCTATGTGGCCCTGGGTGGCCTTGTTGTATTGGGTGTTGGCGATCTCTTCTTCGATCGCCTTGATCTGCTCCTCAATGGTCAGTGCCAATTACTCACCTATAACCGATCTATAACACAATATGGGTTCCCGCCTTACTATCCAACGCCTTATCTAAAAGTTCCGGTGACGTGATTATCGACTCCTTGCCCTGCGATTCCACGAAGGCGATGGCCGCTTCCACCTTGGGGCCCATCGAACCCGGTAGGAAGTTCCCCTCCGCATGATACCTCCGCATCTCCTCGACCGTGGCCTTGGCGATCGCCCTCTGCCTCGGGCCGCTGAGGTCGAGATATGCGGCATCGACGTCCGTCAGAAACACCATCAGCTCCCCGAGACCCTTGGCGAGGGCGGATGCGGCAAGGTCCTTGTCCACCACCGCCTCGACCCCGAACAGTCTGCCGTCACGCCTCACCATCGGCACTCCGCCCCCGCCGGCGGCGATGACGACCGTGTCGCCCGCCGTCATCAATGTTCGCACTGCATCCGCCTCCAGTACGGCCAGGGGGCGCGGCGAGGGGACCACCCTTCTCCAGCCCTTGCGGGCCACATCCTCCACCATGCGCCAGCCCTGCGATATCAGCCTCTCGGCCTCCTCGCGGCGATAGTATGGGCCGATGGGTTTGGACGGCGAGATGAACTCGGGATCGTCATGGGCCACCATCACCCTGGTGAGGAGGCAGACCACCTCATGGTCGACGCCTTCGCGACGCAGCGCTTCCGTCATCGCCTGCTGAAGCATGAAGCCTATCTGCCCCTGGGACTGGGCCACGCAGACGTCAAGGGGCATGGGCGGCACCTCCCCACGGGATAGCTCGTTCTGCAGGAGTATGTTGCCCACCTGTGGCCCATTGCCATGGACCAGCGTCAGCTCCCATCCCCTCTTGACCATTCTCGCCAGGGGCGCGCAGGTACGGCGGAGGTTGTTCATCTGGTTCTCCACCGTGGCGGCTTCCCCCCGGCGCAGGATGGCGTTGCCCCCTATCGCCACGACCGCACCGGTCATCCAGATGTGTACAATGAGCCGAGCATATAATGATTGTCTGTCGGGAGTACGCAAAATATATACTCGTCCATCGATGGTGGAGTGATGTCCTATCAGGATGATGTCAAAGAACGCTTCCTGAAGTTTCGGGAGAAGAAGTATGCCATTCCAGTGGGGCTGGCCCTCGCCCTGCTGCTGGGCATATTGTTCGTCCCATTTCTCGGAGCCATCTGCTTCGGAGCCCTGATCATTGCCATCATCGGGTTCTATGTACCATATTACTTCGGTCTGAAGGACCGACGCAAGCTTGCGGTCTGGGGACTCGTCTTCGTGATGGTCCTTGCAGTGTTCTTCACCTGGCTTGTCGGGGTGAACAACGTCAACGCGATGGAAGGCGTACGGCTGGAGTCCTCAGACGGGCTGCTGGTAGATGGCACGCTAGAGCCCTACCGCGGCGGGGCCGACACGGTCCACAACTTCCAGGTTACCGTGACCGCTCCCTCAACCGGCGATTACAACGTCAATGTCATCATCCATGATTGGTACACTCGGCAGGTCATCGGCAACTACACCATGTCGTCCGCTGGACTAACGGCGGACGGTGAACGATTCGAGTTCGCCACGACGCTTACCGAACAGTCGGTATTCACATACCGTTTCGCCACCAACGCCAGTGGCGCATGGGTCCACACCTTCGAGAGCTATGGGCCTGTTCATCAGTCCGATGTGGACAGGTTCACCACCCTGCTGCCCGCGTACATGATCGCACTTCTCGTCCAGATAGGCCTGCTCTTCTATCTGCTTCTGGCATTCAGCTGGTTCAGCCAGCGTTCGAGGGATCGGATGGAGGAGGTCATGAAGGAGCGGCAGCAGATGGCCCGGGGCAATGACGTCGGGAAGCAGGAGGAGAGCTTCGTCTGCTCGGAATGCGGCAGCGATGTCCCTGCCAGCGCTGGCAGGTGCCCGCAATGCGGGGAGAGCTTCGAAGAAGACACGCAGGGCGCTGAGAAGGGCAAATACGAGTGTTCGGAATGCGGCGCGACCGTGGACGAAGGTGCTCGAAGCTGCTGGAACTGCGGGAAGGAGTTCGAGGAGTAGTACTTTCCAGCACCCCTTCCTAAACCATTTTAAACCCCTTTTCATTGGGGTTATTGGATGCCCTCTACTTCTACAGCTCAAAGACTGGCAAAAGGTCAGAAGGAGATCTCGGTGTCCGAGTTCTTCGAGAAGAACCGGCAGATCCTAGGCTTCGATTCTCCCGTGAAGAGCCTCATCATGGGGGTCAAGGAGGCGGTCGACAACGCCCTCGATGCCTGCGAGGAGGCTCAGATGCTCCCTGACATCACCGTCCAGATCGAAAAGGTCGACCAGAAGGAGTACCGCGTCACCGTGGAGGACAACGGGCCAGGGATCATGCCAACCTCCATGCCCAACGTCTTCGGACGTCTGCTGTACGGCTCTCGCTTCCATGCCGTCAGGCAGTCGAGGGGGCAGCAGGGCATCGGCATATCGGCCACCATCATGTATGGTCAGATAACCACGGGGAAGGCTGCCACGGCACGATCCAAGGTCGAGGGCGCGGAGGCGGCGAAGGAGATCGACATCGTCATCGACACCAAGAAGAACATGCCGGTCATCCTCCGTGAGGACTACATCCCCTGGAACGAAGTGGAACATGGCACCAGGGTATCGTTCTACATGAACGGTCGCTATGTCAACGGTCGGCAGTCGGTGTACGAGTACCTGAGGCAGACGGCGATCGTCAATCCTCATGCAAGAATAACGTTCATAGATCCCGATGGGAAGAGGCACTTCTTCGACAGGGCCACCGACGTTCTTCCGCCCAGGACGAAGGAGATAAAGCCGCATCCGGACGGCATCGAGCTAGGTACGCTGATGAACATGGCCAAGGCGACCAAGGAGCGCAGCTTGGTCAAGTTCCTGCAGAACGACTTCAATCGCGTATCCGAGCGGGTCGCGCGGGAGATCTGTTCCGCCTCCATGCTGCCTGAGACCACCAGGCCGTCGCAGATGACGCTGGAATCGTGCAAGAAGCTGCTGGACGGGATCGGCCAGGTCAAGATCATGGCGCCACAGGTCGATTGCCTATCCCCGATCGGTGGCAACTTGATCCGAAAGGGGCTGAAGCATGTCCTTGATGATGTGAAGCCGGAGTTCTATGCGCCCCCGGTGACGCGGGACCCCAAGGTGCACTCGGGCAATCCCTTCCTTGTAGAGGTCGGGATCGTGTACGGCGGAGGGCTGCCTCGCGACCAGACCGTGCAGATCTACCGATTCGCCAACCGTGTGCCCCTTCTGTACCAGCAAGGGGCGTGCGTCATCACCAAGGCCATTGAGAACACGGACTGGCGACGGTATGGCCTGGAGCAGAGGGGCGGGTCCGGCATACCCTTCGGACCGGCCATCATCCTTGTCCATGTGGCCTCCACCAAGATACCGTTCACCTCCGAGGCCAAGGAGGCCATATCCTCCATCCCGCAGATCCAGGAAGAGATCGAGCTTGCCCTCAAGGCATGCGGACGGCACCTCAAGACACATCTCAACAAGAGGGAGCAGAAGAACAAGACCCGCGCCAAGTTCGAGATCGTCCAGGAGATCATACCCTTGATGGCCGAGAAGACCGCAGGCATACTGGGCAAGCCAGTACCGGACCTCCGGGGCACCATCACCAAGATCATGGACGTGGTGTGGATCGATTCTTCCGTCACCTTCGAGAAAGGGCGCCACAAGGTGGATGTCACGATATACAACTACACTCCCAAGCAGCAGAGGTTCTCCATACACACCATCGTCCCGAACGGGTGCCTGGACGAGAAGCGTTGTTCCCTGGCACCGTCCGAGGTCAAGGATGGGGAGAAGGTCAGCTGGGAGCTGCCTCGCATAACCTCGACCGAGATATACAAGCTGTCCTACGAGCTGAGCGGTCTGGATGCCGAAGCGTATCAGGACGTGGACCTGTACGTGTCTGGGATCAATCCCGTATATGTCATGGGGGCCGACCCCCTGCCGGGAGACTGGGACGTGGAGGGGCTGAACTACACCGAGAGCGAGGCCGCGGAACCGGAGCCAGATCCTGAGGAAGCGGAAGAAGAGCCGGACTATGATGAGTCAGGGGAGGACCTCAATGACGACCAGTGAGCGCAACAACGAGGCTGTCAGAAGGCTGTATGCCATCTCTGAATCCATATACGATCAGCTGGAGCAGGGAAAGATCCCGAAGATGGTGCTTCCGCTCCGCACCAAGGCCAATATAAGGTTCGACAAGAAGAGCAACGTATGGAAATATGGCAGCCAGAAAGGTGCCCGCTCCGCCAAGAAGGTCCAGGGGGCCATGATGCTGCTGCGGACCTCCTACATGCTGGAGCTTATCAGGGACATGATCAACAACAACCGTTCATCCACCCTGAGGGAGGCATACTACATCTCGGAGGGATGGGGCAAGGCCAAGTTCCATTCCCAGGATGAGAGCAACATGCTCGCCGAGGACCTTGAGATCGTCACGCAGTGCCTTCGAGAGGACTTCAAGCTCCGCCCTGAGGAGGACGGCGCCCGGGTCATAGGAGACCTGAACATAGTGGAGACCGACCGAAAGGGCAAGCGAAAGGCGCTCAACTGTCGGGACGACGTCGGAGATTCCGGATATGGCATACCTTATAACGTGGAGAAGGAGAAGGTGGAGCTCGTCTCCACATCGGCCAAGTTCGTCATCGCCATCGAGACGGGCGGTATGTTCGACAGGCTCGTGGAGAACGGCTTCGATGAGTCCGAGGACGCCATCCTGGTGCACCTCAAGGGCCAGCCCGCTCGCTCTACCAGAAGGTTCATCAAGCGCCTGAACGACGAGATGAACCTGCCCGTCGTGGTATTCACCGACGGTGACCCATGGTCCTTCCGTATCTATGCCTCCGTCGCATACGGCGCCATCAAGACCGCCCACCTGTCCGAGTACCTGGCCACTCCATCCGCGGAGTTCATCGGGATCACCGCATCGGACATCGAGGCCTATGACCTTCCGACCGACAAGCTCACCGACATGGACGTTCGCGCCCTGAACGCCGAGCTGAAGGACCCGAGGTTCAACACCGGCTACTGGCGCACCGAGATCGAGACGATGCTGAAGTTGGGGAAGAAGGCCGAGCAGCAGGCGCTGGCCAAGTACGGTCTGGATTATGTCACCAGCACATACCTGCCCGAGAAGCTCAGCCATCTCGGCATCATGAGGAAGTGAGGAGGCCTCACCTCTCCACGGGGACGCGGTCGAGCATGCGGCGTCCCCGGTCCGTCATCTCATAGACCACCGTGGCATCGACCCTGCCGTCCTTGCAGCATCCACAGCCTGCGCATGCTCTCCAGCATCCGACCGCCTCCACCTTCTGAACGAGGCCTTTGACCTCAAGGAAGAGCAGGCGTTGTCGAACGTCGTCCGGGTCCAGCTCAAGTCTCCGGGAGATGTCGTCGATCGAGGATGAGGCGGCCATCGCTTCCAGCAGCTCGCGTATCATGGCCTCACCTCCTCTCGCAAGGAACGGGATCTCCGGAGCGAACGGCGCAGCGCCACCGCCGCCGGTAAAACCATGAGCATTGCCAGCGTCGCATGTTCCAGCGGATCCCGGTTGGCCCGACCCTCTCCTCCCGGCAGGCATGCGTCCATGCCAGTGGCGATCAAGGCCATTATGGCGATCGTGCCAGCGAGGAGCCCCAGTGCCGACCCGACGATGATGAAGGCGTCCCCGTCCCTTCCGACGCGGAACTCCCTGGCCGCGTTCAGGACGGTCGCGCCGGCCAGGACGAGCACTGCCCCCATGGCGGGATCGCCGTTCGTAAGACCTGGGAAGCTCCCGAAAACCGCCGCCCCCATCTCCAGCACGCCTACCGCGATGAACGCAATGCCGAGCGCCATGGGCGCGGCGACGTTTCTAATTCCGTCCCTGCACCTCATAGTAGCACCCCCAGGTTGGTGACCGCGAAGCTGATGATGTAAGCGATCGCAAGGCTGTAGGCCACCGAGAAGGCCGTCCACTTCACGGACCTCGTCTCCTTCCATATCGTGGCCAGGGCAGCGATGCATGGCGTGTAGAGCAGCGTGAAGGTCATCAGGCCTGCGGCGGTCGAAGCGGACAGGTCAGCGGCGATCGCCTCCTCGAGCCCGGCACCTTCCTCCGCCCCGTACAGGACGCCCAAGGCGGCGATCATTATCTCCTTTGCCATGAAGCCGAAGAGCAGGCCGACCGCTATCTTCCAGTCGAAGCCCAAGGGAGCCAGGATGGGTTCCAGGACATGGCCGAGCGCACCGGCGTAGCTCGCCTCGCTTCCATACTCCACGCCCCATGGCAGGCTGGCAAGGGCCCATACCATGATCGCACCGAGCAGGATTATCGTGCCGGCCTTCCTCAGGTACATGGAGCCCCTCTCCCACATCTGGAGCAGCACGTCCTTCAGCCTCGGCATCCGGTAGGGAGGCAGCTCCATGATGAACGGGGAGCTCTCGCCCTTCAATATGGTCCGGCGGAACAGCAGGGCCGACAGGACGGCCACGCCGATGCCTAGCAGATATAGCAGGAACAGCACGGTGCCAGCGTTGTCGGGGAAGAATATCCCGGCAAGGAGCAGGTACACCGGCAGGCGGGCGGAGCATGAGATGTACGGGGCCGACAGGATCGTAACTATGCGGCTCCTCTCATCCTCGATGGTGCGCGTGGCCATGATGGCCGGGACATTGCACCCGAAGCCCAGCAGCATGGGTATGAAGGACTTGCCGTGAAGGCCCAGCCGGGACATCACGCGATCCATTATGAAGGCGGCCCTGGCCAGATAGCCGCTTGCCTCCAATATGGCGATGAGGAGGAACATCACCATTATGTTCGGCAGGAACACCAGGACGGCCCCGACGCCGCCGATGACTCCCTCGCCAAGGAGCGATGCCAGCCACTCGGGCTGGATGTTCTCGGCCGCGAACGATGCGAGCCACATGAAGCCCGAGTCGATGGCCGTGGCGAAGGGTGCGGCGGCCACGAAGGTGAGCTGGAACATCCCCCACATGAGGGAGAGGAATATCGGGATGCCGAGATACTTGTGCGTCGTCACGCGGTCGATCGCATCGGAAAGCGAGCGCCTGGAGGCACCTCTGCTGTAGATCTCCTTCAGTTCGGAGGATATGGCCGCGTACCTGCGGTCCACAATGTCCAGCTCCATTTCCTCCTTGTCCACGCCGTTCAGGGCCTCCAATAGGCCTGCCGTGACGGAACCGTCGGCGGTGACCTCGGAGGGGTCGAGGACCCCTCCAAGCAGCCGAAGGGCGGTCCAGCGTGCCAGGTGCTTTCGATCGTCCAGACATCCCTGAAGTTCGGCCACCTTGCCCTCGATCTCGGCTCCCAGGTCCACCACGGGTCTGGGGACCCCATCGTTCTGATATGCGTCGATGATCGCGTCTAGGAGGTCTTCCAGCCCCGTTCCATGGATGGCCGATGTGCGTACCGCGGGAACGCCCAGCCAACCAATGAGCCGGGACATGTCAAGGCGGTCCCCACGGCCGTCGGCCATATCCGCCATGTTGAGGGCCAGGACCAGCTTCCCGCCCATGTCCAGAAGCTGGGTGGTCAGGTATAGGTTCCTTTCCAGATTGGTGGCGTCGACCACCTGCACGACCACATCAGGCTCGCCGCTGACAAGGTATTCGTTGGCGATCCGTTCATCTGGCGAGCGAGCTTCCAGACCGTATGTGCCTGGCAGATCGGTTATCTTCACCGTCCAACCTTTATGCCGGCACTCGCCGGACTTCTTCTCGATGGTGACCCCGGGCCAGTTGCCAACGTGCTGCCTTAAACCGGTCAGCGAGTTGAAGATGCTGGTTTTTCCCACGTTAGGGTTCCCTATCAATGCGATGCGTATGGTGCCTGACATGGCGGCCCCTCAACAAGTGACGATTATCTGACGCGCAAGCTCCATGCTCAGGGCCAGCTTGGCCCCGTTCACGTTGGCTATGATGCCTGAATCGCTGCGGCTTAGCACCCTGATCCTTGCCTTGTCTACGAAGCCCATCTCCATCAGGCGGGAGGAGTCCCTGCATCGTCGGAGCGAGTGGACCATGCACTCGCTGCCGTCGCTGACGACGCTCAGCGGCATCTTCGCGACCATCAACGAGCCTCCTTTCGCTCCACGAGGATGTTGACCGCCTCCGCCTTCCTCAGCGAGAGGTTGTATCCTCGGACCATGATCTCGATGGGATCGTTCAGGGGAGCCCGGCGAACGGCAGTGACCTCGGCTCCAGCGCAGAGGCCCATCTCCGCGATCCTTCGCCTCGCGGGCCCCTTGGCATTAACGTTCCTTACAATGGCGCTCTCTCCTGGCTCCAGTTCGTCCAAGGTCAATGTGCTCATGTAACCTCACTTTAGGTTAGCCAAATTCCTTTCAAGTATTTAATTTTGGCGTACCTAAATCGTTCCTCATCATTTAACGACAGAAAGGCGGCGATGGACTACGTGCTAATTCATGGAGATCTGCGGTCAGGAAGCGCGTTGACGCGATTCACGCCTGCCGCCATGCGGGGACATAGAACCTACGGCTGCCATGGGTCCAGCTAACGAGGTGGGGCCTATCGTTTTTCACCATAGACCATAAGGAGGCTTTGCGCAAGCAACGATGGAGGCTGCGCTCGATGGAGCGGAAAGTGCAGAAGCGGCCCCTACGCTCGTTGGACCTTGCCGATGCCATATCCTGGGACCATTGCCAGATGCTCCGGCGTCTCGACGGTGAGGCTCAGTCGGATGCTTCCTTGATCCGGCCGAGCACGAAGTCGCGGTCCAGGGTGGAGAGGAAGAATCCCAGGCGAGGTCCCTGCTTCTGATTGCAGAATATCCGATACAGCACCTGGAAGCCTCCCCTCGGCCCCACTGGACATTCCTTGGCGCAGGTGTAGATGGCATCGTGCAGCCTCTCTCCCTCCCATTCCGCCTCGCACATCGAATCATAGAGTCGGGCCAGGAAGTCCTTCTCCTGCTCGGAAAGCTGGCATCCGGGCATGGACTGGCAAACCTCGAACTTGACCTGATCCGGGGCGAAGGCGTCAAGCCAGTATTTCACGCAGTCGACCCTCTGCTTCAGGATCGCCATGTCCTCCGGGGCCACCGAATCATCGAGCATCCCCATGCGCGTGAGGATGGCGACGACCCCATCGAAGCCATCGGTGATCTGGACAAGGGAGACGAGATGGCGATAAGGTATCTGGAGGGGTTGCTTGCTCCTTGGACCTTCGGGTTGCGAGAGCTCGTAAGCGCGGAGCAGGTCCGCATCCCTCTCCTCGACCTCCCCAGAATAGAACATCTTCTCGGTCCTGTCGTACTCATCCACCATGTCCAGGATGCCCATTCCCGAGTCATAGTCGATGTGCCTCTCCGGATTCACCCTCAAGATGATGTAGTTCATCACCTGCGGCGGCGTGATGCGGAGAGCGTCGACGCCGGTCACGGAAGAGCCGGTGGACTTGTGCATCTGTCCCTTACCCTTCAGCTGGACGAACTCATATGGTATCGGCCGAGGGGGCTCCATTCCGAAGATCTCCCTGGCCAGTCTGACGCCGGTGTCGTATGAACCGCCGGCGGCTGCATGGTCCTTTCCGAACGGTTCACAGGTGACCCCGAACACCTTCCACTTCGCCGCCCATTCCACCCTCCAGGGCATCTTCCCATCGGCCTTGCGTATGTCCGCCTTCCCGGAATGACCGCATGCACACTCATAGCTCACGAACGGCTTCTCATAGCCGGTCACCTTCGCATGGGTCAGGCGGCCGCATTTCTCGCACCTTGGAGAATATGGGTAGAAGTCTGGCGGAAGGTCCCTTCCGCTGACCTCCTTGAGGATCTCGCTCACGCGGTCCTTGTTCACGATGGCAGTGTCGATGACGTCGGCGAACTTGCCCTGCTCGTACTGCTCATGGGTCCATAGGACCTCGCAGTGAATGCCCAGCTCCTGGATGGAGTCGAGGAAAGGTTGGATGTAGTGCTGGGCGTAATTATCATGCTCACCGCACGGGCACGGTATGTAGGCAAGAGGCTTTCCCACCTCAGCCTCGAAGCTCTCCGGCAAGAAGGGGTATCGCCTGCGCAACGGATCGAAGGAATCCACCAGGTAGATCATCCTCACGTTCCCTCCGGCCTTGACAGTGGATTTGCGCACCGCCTCAGCGGTGATGGCTTCCCTCAGGGTACCCACGTGGAGGGTGCCGGAAGGAGTGATGCCAGTGGAGATCAGGTTGGATTCAGTCCTGGAGATAAGATCCCGAGCGATTACATCTGCCCAGTGCATGCTAACCGTCTAGCGCAAACGGGCACAATCATATAAAACCTATCTTGCTGGACCGATGTTCGGCGTGAACCTGGACATGTATGATAAGGCGGTCCGTCGGCGCTCTTCGACATGGGATGATGGGGGGACGTGGCACGTATCGCCGTCACATCTGACGGCCCCGTCGATCGCCCTACGTCGCATGACGATATCCGGCCGAGGTCATCGATGCGGTCTCTGCCGCATAGGTTAAATACGGGCATAGTGGATTCTCGGTCCGATAGCCATGCCCCCAAAGAGCAAGAAGAACCAGGGATTCCAGTCCGCCGCCGGGCTCATCCGCTACTTCGACTCCGAAACGGAGAAGGGGCCGGTGCTGAAGCCCACCTACATAGTCGTGGCCATCGTGATGACCATCGCCGTCGTCCTGCTGGCAGGCGCCATCTGGCCGACCTGAGCCCATCGCCCGATCCTTCTTTTTCGACCCTCCATAGCGTCAGCGATGGTAGATGCGAAAACAATAATATAGGGTGCAACTTGCTCCCCTGGGAATACAATGAGCCTATTCAAAGAGCTACCTACTGGCAAGGATCCACCTCGAAATATCTACGTCATTGTGGAGACGCCCAAGGGAAGCAAGAACAAGTATGAAGTGTCCAAGGAGCATGATGCGATCATCCTGGACCGTGTGCTCCATTCCAGCGTTGTCTTCCCTCTCGAGTATGGAATGATCCCACAGACCTTCTACGAGGATGGGGATGCCATCGACGCCATGGTCGTCATCTCCGAACCTACCTTCACCGGTTGCGTCATCGAGGCGAGGCCGTTGGGGGTGCTGCGGATGAGGGATGAGAAGGGTGCCGACGACAAGGTGCTGTGCGCCGCGATCAGGGACCCGCGCAATCGCGAGTACCATGACCTTACCGACCTGCCCACCCATTACCTCGATGAGATCGCCGAGTTCTTCCGGACGTACAAGCATCTCGAGGAGAACAAGAGAACCGAGGTGCTTGGCTGGGAGGGTCGCGAATCTGGCATGCAGTGCGTCCTCGACGGCATGGAGCTATACAAGAAAACCTTTGGATGAGCCGCAGGGCCATCTTTTAATTTTTCAGCCCCGGGCAGGGCGCCCGGGGCGTTGGTTCGCGGATGCCTCTGTATCAGGGTGATTATTTCTTTCTGACCTCCCTATACTCCGTCTCCCGGATCTCCCTGCGAGGTTGGGTCTCGCGGCCCTCGCTGACCTCGGACCTGTAGGTCTCCCTCTCCTCGAACCGCTCAGGCTCTTCTCGTACCTCTCGCTCCATCTCGCTCTCGCGGCGACGCTCCCGGGACGATCTGGAGGATTCCTCCACACCGCGGCGGAGGCCGGACAGTATTCCAGACCCTACGGCCATGACCTTGCGGATGCCTCTGCCGATCGATTCTCCCGCCTGGGCGGCAAGGTCCTCGGCGCTCTGCCCACCCGTCACCTCCTTGGTCTTCTCTCCCAGGCGGCGACCGTACCCCCGGGTCTTGCCGACCGCCTGCTCGCCGACCACCTTGGTACGGCTGACGGCCTCTCCGCCCACCTGTCCGGCGGTCGACACGACGCCCTCGCCCCTCCCCTTCATCCTTTCCATGGGGGTGGCCTCGGCCTCTATAGGGGGCTTTCTGGAAGGCATGTGCTCGGACCGGCCGAACGAGCTTCCCGTGGAGGCGAGCCCTCCTGCCTGAGACTCACGCCCTCCATAGTAGTAGGTGCCGCCGCCGGCCCTTCCCAGGTCACCCTCGGCAGCTTTCTCGGCGGTCCCATACTGGCGGCCCTCCACGATCCTGGATCTCCTCTCGATGTCCATCTCGGCCATCTGTTCGGCCGGCGTTGGGCCAGGAACATCCAGGGGCCGGCGCTCCGCCTCGATCTCCCGCGCGATGCGGTCCTCCATGGTCATCTCCCCACGGCCTTCCATGCCACGAGACTCCCTGCCCCACATGGACATGGTGGCACGCTGGGTCTCTCCCAGGCCGGGGTGTGTGGACCTCTCGGCGCTCATGAGCCGGCGCCTTTCCTCCTCCTCAGGGGTGAGGCCCGTGAAACCTGTGGTCTCCCTTCCGGTCCTGCTCCTCTGCGCCTCCTCTATGGCCAGTTGCGCTCTCATGCTCTCGCCGCCCTCTCTGAGGCGGCGGATCCTCTCTTCATCCTCAAGCCTTCTTCTAGCTTCCCTCTGTGGGTCGTTCATGATCCTACCTCATGATTTTCCTTCATCCTTGCCGATCTCGGCCATGATCTCTTCAGCTCGGCCGCCTTTCGCCCTTCGATTTCGGCCTGTTCTATTCCGCTGTTCCATCCTCCGATTCGTTTCACCAACCTCGCCTTGCTTGTCGAGCCAGGCACATTAACCGTCTATTCTTGGATGCTGATGATATATGCATTTTACTGTTACCATCAAAGATAATCAGACATCTATGAGACGTTTTCGAAGAAATTGTCTGCAAGATCTATCCGATGCAAGGATGGGAGCACGACTCTCTGGAAGATCGCTCACATGGCCCTCACACGCCGGATGAGGATCGTCGACTTCTACATCGTAACGGACCGTTGCGAGATGAGATGGAGCGACGGACGATGGATGATCACGAATGGGCGGGGTGGATCCGATGACAGGGGCGGACGTCATTGAACACGGCCGTGCGCGAGGCCGCATCCATCGCTCCCATCGTGAAGGCGCTCACGAACCCATGGAACGGCCAGGGTCATGTCGGGTCGTCGAAGCACTTTCCATACGCCCCTCCGATCATGCAGCCCACGACGCCGATGGACCGACATCATGGGCCAGACCTGCTCATTTCGTTCATATCATCGAAAAAATATCGATAGCTTATATTATCTCATTAGATAATGTTATATCTCCTCCTGCTCGCAATGTCATCTCGATGGAAATGAGCGACGACACTGTACGTCCGAAGCCAAGGTCAGGACGTGGCTTGATCTTGGCGGTGGTTGCCATCGCAGCGGTGCTGATAATAGCTACCGCGATGGCGTACATGCTGGGGGCGTTCGACTCACCGTCCAGCGGAGGAGATGGGTCGAACGATGGCGGCATCGGGGGCGATGGAGGCTCCTTGAGTCAGGCCTTCGATCTGAACGACGGCGACTTCATCGAATACTCGATCTTCGATGCGGAAGGTCTGACGGACGGCACGATGAGATTGACGTTCCTGAACGTCACTATCGAAAAATATGATGTCAGGATGGAACAGACCGTCGACGGACAGGTCTTCACCTTCAGCTGGGAGAGCGATGCCAATGACACTCTGGGAACGACCCCGGACCTAGAGGACCCGGAAGAGTTCGGTGAGCTGATCGGCGAGGAGACCGTCGATACCGTGTTCGGCCCCAGGAACGTGCTGCATTACAGGGTGGTCGAAGGATCCATGGTCATCGACTATTATGTCGGCAAGGACCTACCTATCCTGTACCGCGCGGTGACCGATGACGACAACGCGACGGTCACCATCGAACTGGTCGATACCAACATCGAGCGCATCATAAACGCCAACGCGTGATGTGAGAGGGGGACGGCGGCCCTGCACATCGGCAGGCCGTCAGAACCCACTTTTTCCTTTTCCCTCATGAGCGATGAGCTTATCCTCATGGGCAGTATATCTAGATGAAGAGATTTTATGCCGATATAACGATCCGGGAAGCATGAAGACCTGTCCACAGTGCAATGGGACCGGAAGATGCAAGCTGTGCAGGGGGACCGGGAAGGTGGGGTATCCTGGCTACGGAGACATCAAGAATTTCAATGATTGCCATTACTGCTATCAAACAGGTGTCTGCAACAAATGCCATGGGCAGGGAAAGGTCCTGTAGAACGCCTTCCCAGATGAGGCCCTGGGACCGCCACGGACCATCAGGGCCATCGGCATCGTTCGTTCCGCCCCTGCTCAATAGGTTCATCTGAAGCATGATCGCGGAGATATGGTCACCATGAGGTTGATCTCCTGACCCGGAGGATCGGCCCGGCATCGATAATGATGGGAATACATCTAATCCCAAATCTTAAATAAATTAACGATAGTTACATCTATCACCCGGATAACGCGAACAATGTTCACCGGGGAGGACGTGCGGAAATGAAAGGCGAACATCTATCGAGACCGCGCAAAAGATGCGACGCATCCAGGGACCTGAGGACGGCGGCAGCGAAGGCTGTGAACGAGGTCGCCCTTGGTCGTATGCGTCAGCTCCCTGTTTTCTCCATGATGATGTGAGGCCTCCGGGCATCGTCCGGAGGCGTTCCTGAGCTCAACAACCTGCTTGATCAAGTGGATCAGGCGAAAGCGAGGATGGTTCAATGACATTCAACAATATACTGGAAACTATCGGCAGAACCCCGCTGGTCCGTCTCAACAAGCTGCCAGGGCCGGACTCGGCGGCTGTCTACGTCAAGCTGGAATCATGCAACCCGATGAGGTCGGTGAAGGACCGTATCGCGAAAGCGATGATCGAGAGAGCGGAGAAGGAGGGGAAGCTCCGGCCCGGGATGGACATCGTGGTCGTCGAGCCTACATCCGGAAACACCGGCATCGGGCTGGCAATGGTCGCCGCGGTAAAGGGCTACAAGCTCACCCTGACCATGCCGGAGAGCATGTCCCTGGAGCGTCGAAGGCTGTTGAAGGCCATGGGTGCGGAGCTCGTGCTAACGCCGAAGGCCGAGGGGATGAAGGGCGCAGTGGATCGTGCCAGGACCATCTGCGCCGAGAGGCCTAACGCCTTCATGCCCCAGCAGTTCGACAACCCTGCCAACCTGGATGTCCACTACGAGACCACCGGGAGAGAGGTGTTGGAGGACATGCCGGACCTTGATGCGTTCGTGGCGGGGGTCGGGACCGGAGGGACCATCACCGGGGTTGGCAGGAGGCTCCGTGAGGCCGGCTGCAAGGCTCTGCTAGTAGCGGTCGAGCCTGCCGCGTCTCCCGTGCTTTCCGGTGGCAGGCCAGGGCCGCACGCCATCCAGGGGATCGGGGCCGGCTTCGTGCCTGGAGTGCTGGACACCGCGCTCATCGATCGCATCATCCAGGTCGAGGATGGGGACGCCAAGGCAACGGCCAGGGAACTGGCAAAGAAGGAGGGCATCTTCGTCGGGACCTCATCGGGGGCTGCGGTGTCCGCCGCCCTTGAGCTGGCGAAGGAGCTGGGGAAGGGAAGGAAGGTGGTGACCGTCGCGCCGGACTTCGGGGAGAGGTATCTCAGCACGGACCTGTTCCCCGAGTGAGGTGCGGCTGAAGGCCCGGGATCGAAGCGCGGGCCGACCGGGATGCATCGCCTCTGGACCGTCCCCTGCCCAGGCGGGAACCGGTCCGAGCATGATGATGACTGGTCTAGCTCAGGCTATCGAGCTCAGGGGGCCTTCACGGAAGATCGGACCCTCGTATCGAGGATGGACAGCAGGACGATCGAAGAAACGAGAGCAAGACGACGATGAAATAAGGAGGAATTCAAGATGAGCAGTAACGACAAACGAAGACTTGGGACTCTGGCCATACACGCCGGACAGATCGCTGACCCCGTCACGGGCTCGCGTGCCGTCCCGATCTATCAGACGAGCTCCTATGTGTTCAAGGACGCCGAACATGCCGCGAACCTGTTCGGGCTGAAGGAACTTGGCAACATCTACACGCGCCTCATGAACCCTACGACCGACGTGTTCGAGAAGCGCATCGCGGCCATCGAAGGCGGTACCGCCGCACTGGCTGTGGCCTCCGGGCAGGCGGCCATCACCTATGGACTGCTGGCGATCACTCGCCCCGGGGATGAGGTCCTCGCGGCCAACAACCTGTACGGCGGGACCTACGAGCTGCTGCACCATACGTTCCCCAAGCTCGGCCGCCGGACAAGGTTCGTAGACTCTGCCGATGTCCAGGCCTTCAAGGAAGGGATCACCGACAGGACCAGGGTCATCTACCTGGAGTCCATCGGCAATCCCAAGCTGGACGTTCCAGACTTCGAGGCGATAGCCAGGATCGCCCACGATGCCGGAATACCCCTGGTCGTGGACAACACCATAGGTGTCGGCCTTACCGCACCCATAGACCATGGCGCGGACATCATCACCAGCTCGGCCACCAAGTACATCGGAGGCCATGGAACCTCCCTCGGCGGGGTGATCGTCGATTCCGGAAGGTTCGAGTGGAACAACGGCAAGTTCCCTGAGTTCACCGAGCCTGACCCGAGCTATCATGGCCTTGTGTTCTGGGACGCGTTCGGCGACTTCCCAGGGATCGGTAATATCGCCCTCGCGTTCAAGATCAGGGTCCAGCTCCTCCGTGACACGGGGGCGACGATATCCCCGTTCAATTCCTGGCTCCTTCTCCAGGGGCTCGAGACCCTTCACCTCAGGGTAGAGCGCCATTCCGAGAACGCCTTCGCCGTGGCCAAGTTCCTAAGGGACCATCCCAAGGTGGAGTGGGTCAACTACCCCGGGTTCCCCGACCACCCGAGCCATGGTCTGGCCTCGAAATATCTTCACGGCGGCTACGGCCCGTTGGTGGGCTTCGGCATCAAAGGTGGGGCTCGGTCGGGCAAGAGGTTCATCGAGTCCGTCAAGCTGTTCTCCCATCTTGCCAACATAGGCGACGCCAAGAGCCTGGTCATCCACCCTGCCAGCACCACCCACCAGCAATTGACCGAGGAGGAGCAGGCAGCGACAGGGGTCACTCCAGACTACATTCGCCTGGCCGTTGGGCTGGAGGACATAGAGGATATCATCGCCGACCTGGACCAGGCCCTCAAGGAGGTGTGAACCATGTACCAGAGCGTTGGAGCGTCGGTCACGAAGTACCTTGACATCCAAGAACCTCTGGAACTGGAGAGCGGGGCGAAGATCGGCCCTTTGCGCATCGCATACGAGACCTATGGCCGGCTGAACAAGGACAGGAGCAATGCCATCCTCGTCTGCCACCCCCTCTCCGGCGATGCCCACGCCGCAGGCTTCCATGACGGGGAGTCCAGGCCAGGATGGTGGGACATCGCCATAGGGCCGGGGAAGGGGTTCGACACTACAAAGTTCTTCGTCATCTGCTCGAACGTCCTGGGTGGATGCAAGGGGACCACCGGCCCCTCTTCCATCGACCCGGCGACCGGGAGGCCTTACGGCACATCCTTCCCGGTCGTCACCATCAAGGACATGGTGAACGCCCAGAAGATGCTCGTCGACCGATTGGGCATCACCCAGCTCTTCGCGGTGGCCGGGGGGTCGATGGGGGGCATGCAAGCGCTGCAGTGGGCAGTATCCTACCCGGAAATGATGAGGAAGGCGGTGGTCATCGCAAGCACGGCCTATTCCACCCCACAGCAGATCGCGTTCAACGCCGTGGGGAGGAAGGCCATCATCTCCGACCCTGCCTGGAACAAGGGAGACTACTACGGCAGAAGGCCTCCATCGGACGGTCTGTCGCTGGCCAGGATGGTGGGGCACATCACCTATCTAAGCGACGAGTCGATGCTTCACAAGTTCGGCCGCAACCTACAGGGGAAGGAGACGGTCGGTTTCGACTTCTCCACCGATTTCCAGGTCGAGAGCTATCTGAACCATCAGGGCGACAGTTTCATCAAGCGCTTCGACCCCAACTCGTATCTCTACATCACGAAGGCCATCGACTACTTCGACCTGAACGTGCGCGGGTCGTTGATAACCGGCCTCTCGGGAGTGAAGGCCGAGGTGCTGGTGATAGGCATCAGTTCTGACTGGCTCTACCCTCCGTATCAATCTCAGGAGATAGTCACCGCCCTACGGGCCAACGGCCTCAAGGCCTTCTATGGAGAGATACGCTCGAACTATGGCCACGATGCGTTCCTGCTCGAGCAGGGACAGCTGAACTACCTCTTGAAGTCCTTCCTTGACCAGGCCTCGGCAGGCGATGTCATGTCGAGGGCGGCCCACACCATCAGGGAGGACACCACCATAGAGAAAGCGGCCGAATTGATGATCCGCCTGGAGACGAACCACCTCCCGGTCGTCTCACTCGACGATCGGCTCATCGGCATCGTCACATCCTGGGACATCGCCAAGGCCGTGGCCAAGGGCCTCCACGACCTGAGGGAGATAACCACCAGCCCGGTGGTGACCACCACCCTGGACGAGCCTGTCGAGGAGGCCGTCCGCAAGATGGAAGATAACAGGATATCCGCCCTGCCAGTGGTGGACTGCGACAACAGGGTCATAGGGATCGTCACCAACGAGAGCATGAGCTACATGCTGAACAAGTGCAGGTAGCCCGCGATAGAGGGTCGATCGAGGGGCATTAAAAACGTCTTTCTTTTTTAAAAGGGAAATTGCGATCAGTGCTCATCGCCCGGGCACATCTCCGGGGTTGGAACATGCGGATCGTCCAGCCTAGGGAGGCGATGTTTATCGCGATCGCCATCGTAGCCGCCATGGTAGCTCTTGCCTGGCTCTGGCGTCGATCTAGCGATCTACGAGGGCATGAAGCCGATCTGCTTTGGAAGCAGGCTCGGGAAGGCATGGTCCAAGAGGGCCGTGACGAAGATCGCACCGGGTGAGATCCCACGGGAGGGGGATCGAACCTGAACGTGAGAAGGACCAGGGACCGATAGGAATTTGATAGGGAGGGGAGAGAACATTTCAAGAAACGGAGAATGGTGCTCCCGTCGGGATTTGAACCCGAGTCGAAGCCTCGAGAGGGCTTCATGATTGGCCACTACACTACGGGAGCGTTACCTCCGCAAATAAAGAGCTATTTGATAAATTTTTCCCTCTGAAGCGCCGTCTTTGGTCGTTTTCAAGAATGAGCGACGACACATGTGCGGTCGAGGAACGAATATGTTATGCCGGACATCCGGAACCGGTTCCCCTATCTGCCATCTTCCACCCCGATTCCAACAACGGTTCGCCGATCCCCCGGAGGGATGCGCATCGATCCGATCGGCGACCCCTGCAGGACCTCTTCCTCACAGGGAAGCGCGCAGCCCTGGCGTTTTGCGAGGCCTTCGCGACGATCGTCCGATGGAAAGCCCTCGAAGCGCTCATTCCCTCCAGTCAAGGCCGATGGTTCTAACGCCAAGCTTAGGAATCAAGGGCATCTTCCGCTTGTGCACGCTGCATCGATGCATGTAGCGGATCCTCGCCACCGTATCGACAGGGATCGAGGTTTCGGCCGCGATCACCGAGTCGTCAAGGTTCCTCTCGATGCCGAAGAGCACCTGGTCCAGCTCGTCATACGTTGCGCCCATGTCGGCCTCGTCGGTCTGACCGGCCCACAGCCCGGCGGAGGGCGGCTTGTCGATGATGGACCGGGGCACTCCGATCTGACGCGCCAGTTGGCGCACCTCCGTCTTGTACAGATCGCCAAGGGGGCAGAAGTCCGAGCCGCCGTCCCCGAATTTGGTGAAGTATCCGATCAAGAGTTCGCTCTTGTTGCTGGTCCCCATCACCACACGGCCGGTCAGGCGGGCGTGGTGGAACAACACCACCATCCGGCATCTGGCCATCACATTGCCGGCCATGCCCTTCTGGTCCATCCCCGGCAGGATGGAACCGAACGCGTTCACCGCAGGACAGATGTCGATGACGCGCAACTCCGCACCGGTCAGGCGGCACAGCTCCTCGGCGTCGTGGAGGTCCTTCGCCGATGAAGTGGCGGACGGCATGAATATGTTCAGCACCTTGTCCGGACCGATGGCGTCGCAGCATAGCTTGGACACGGTGGCCGAGTCGAGACCTCCGCTGAGCCCAAGGACCACGCCGTTCCCGCCGCTCTCCTCCACCTTCTGGCGAATGAAGTCCTCGATAGCCTCTCTTGCGTGCTCCTTCAGCTGCGGTCTCATCGAGAGCAAAAGGCAGAGGCAGCACTTATGGCTTATCCTGCCAAGCCTAATATCGAGCCATGGCCATCTCGCCTCCGATGATCCGTGTGGCCCTCTGTCAGACCCCATGCGCCCTGGGGGACAAGGAGGAGAACCTCTCTAGGATGCGGCGAATGATATCGAAGCAGGATGCGGACCTCTACGTATTCCCCGAACTCTTCCTCACTGGCTACATGATCAGGGATGAGGTGTTCCGCCTGGCCGAGGACCTGAACGGGCCTTCGGTGGACGCGGTGGCAAGGATGTCATCGGAGGTCGGGGCCTCCATCCTCTTCGGCATGGCCGCGTGGGATGACGAAATGCCCGGGGCGCTACGCAACAGCGCGGTCATGGTCTCCCCGGATGGCCGGGTGCAGAGGTACGACAAGGTCAATCTTGCCAATTTCGGCCCCTTCGAAGAAGGGTTGTACTATACGCCCAGCGACTCTCCCGCTTTGATGGATGTCGACGGGACGAAGATCGGTGTTGTCATTTGCTACGACCTGTCGTTCCCGGAGCTGAGCAAATGGTATGCCCTTCAGGGAGCGGAGGCGATCGTGTGCCTGTCGGCCTCCCCCATCACCTCCCTCCAGACGTTCGAGGGGCTGATCCCCGCAAGGGCGATGGAGAACACCGCCTACTGCATATATGTGAACCAGGCGGGCACCCAGCTCAATCAGGTGTTCTTCGGAGGGGCGGAGGCGGCGGACCCCAAGGGAGTGCGCTTGACCAAGGCCGCATACTTCCGTGAGGACATGAAGGTCATCGACCTGGACCGGGAGATGCTTCTTTCCGCACGAAGAGGAAGGCCGACGCTGCGAGATTCTTTCCGAAGTCCCATAAGGATTTGCGGAGGCCATCCAGCAAAAAATCCGACACATTTAAATGATAGGAAGCGGTAAGGAGCCACCAGGCCGAGGTGGCCCAGACCGGTAAGGCGCAAGCCTGGAAAGCTTGTGTCCGCAAGGACTCGTGAGTTCAAATCTCACCCTCGGCGCCATCCTTCTTACCTTGATTCATTGCATGCGTACCATCGGATTAATTAGTCTCTTGCCGATTAGCGGAAAGGACGGATCGAAATGAAGGTAAACGTGGACCTGAGCCTCATGGACGTTCCCGGTCAGCTAGTGGGAGCGCTGGAGCCCATATCCGCAAACGACGGGAACATCATAGGGGTGGTGCATCATCACGACGTCGTCATCGGCGACCGGATCGTCGTCAACCTCACCTTCGAGGTCCTCACCGACAAGTCCCTGGAACGCATACTGGAGGTGTGGAAGAGGAACGACGTGGTCGTCGTCAAGATGAACGCGGTCTACGAATCATATCCTCTCCAGTACCTCCTCGTGGGAGACATATCGTCAAGTGAGATCGAGAAGCTCACCCACGGATTGGAGTCCATGGAGGGACTGGAGTCCATGGACATACGGATAACCGGCTCCATGACATCGGGCTCGCGGGCGGCGATGGTGACCGGAAGGGTCACCAGGCATGGATCGCTGGAGACCATCGAGCGGTTCTTCCGCCAGCATGCCGAGGACGGCGGGTACATGCTCATCAGGGGGCTGGAATGATGGATGTCCTGATAGCAGGCTTCGGCGTGGTCGGCCAGGGCATAACGGAGGTCATCCGCGACAAGCAGGACCTTTTCATGAAGCGGTTCGGAGAGCGCGTTAGAATAGTGGGCGCCTTCGATAGGCGCTCCATGGCCCTTGACCCCTCGGGCCTGGACCCCACGGAGCTGCTGAGCCGTAAGCTCGCTACCGGCCAGGTGGGAAAGGTGCCGGTCGCCACGGACATCGAGGAGCTATTGCGAGAGACGGCGTACGATATGTTGCTCGAGGTCACCCCGACGAACATCGTGGACGGTGAACCGGGGTACACTCACATCCGCACCGCCCTATCGGCCGGCCGGCACGTTGTGACGTCCAACAAGGGCCCCCTGGCGCTCAGGTTCCGGGAGCTTACCGAGCTGGCGGCCCGCAACCGGGTACAGCTGCGGTTCGAGGCGTCGGTCGGGGGCGCTATGCCTGTCATCAACCTGTCCCGCGACCTTCTGATGGGAGAGGAGATCGCATCCATCCGCGGCATTCTCAACGGAACGTGCAATTTCATCCTCCACCGCATGAAGGTGGAAGGCTATTCCTTCGACTTCGCCCTGCGCGAGGCCCAAGAGCTTGGATATGCTGAAACGGACCCTTCATACGACATCGACGGCGTAGACTCGGCGTGCAAGCTCGCCATCTTGGCGAACGCGATCTTCGAACGCGATGTCACCTATTCGGACGTCGTACGCACGGGCATCCGTGGGATCAATGAGGAGGCCATCTCCCTTGCCGCGGAGCAGAACAAGGTCATCCGCCTCATAGGGGAGGTGTCAAGGGACAAACTGGAGGTCGCTCCGCGACTGGTCCCGGCAGGACATCAGCTGAGCATCGGAGGAACGCTGAACATCGCCCAGATATTGACGGACATGGCCGGGGACGTCACCGTGGTCGGTCGGGGGGCGGGACGAATGGAGACCGCGAGCGCCCTGCTCAGCGACATCCTTGCCATCTTCAAGGACGAGGAGGCCCGCCGCAATGCAACCCGCCGGGCCATCATTTAATATATGGTCCGCCTCATGACGATGACCGTCTCGGAGTGGTTTACCATGAAGAACAAAGAAAGGGATTTATTTATTGGCCAATAAAGTGGTCATCTACGACACCACGCTCAGAGACGGCTCTCAAACCGAGGGCGTCTCATTTTCGACCGAGGACAAGCTGGACATCCTGAAGAAGCTCGACCATTTCGGGATGGACTACGTCGAAGGGGGCTGGCCCGGGTCCAATCCCAAGGACGCCGCCTTCTTCGAGGCCGCCTCCAAGCTTGAGCTGAAGCACGCCCGCCTTACCGCGTTCGGGAGCACCCGCCGGGCAGGTACCACTGCCGCGGAGGACCCGAACCTGAAGACCATACTGGAATCGGGAGCGGAATGCGTGGCCATCTTCGGCAAGAGCTGGGACCTTCACGTGACCAACGCGTTGAAGATCTCGCTGGAGGAGAATCTGGAGCTTGTCAGGGACAGTGTATCGTTCCTCAAGGCCAACGGCCGCGAGGTGGTGTTCGACGCCGAACACTTCTTCGATGGCTATGCCAACAATGCAGATTATGCAATGGATGTGCTGGAGGCCGCTGCCTCGGCGGGAGCCGATTGGCTCGTCCTCTGCGACACCAATGGCGGGTCGCTGCCCACCTTCGTCAATGAGGTGGTGCAGGAGGTCGGCAAGCGCTTCGACGTCCCCACCGGCATCCATGCGCACAACGATGGGGAGCTGGCCGTCGCCAACTCCCTGGCCGCGGTTGCGGCCGGTGCCAGGATGGTGCAGGGAACCGTCAATGGACTCGGGGAGAGAACAGGCAATGCCAACCTGTGCTCCATCATCCCCAACCTCGCCCTCAAGATGAGGAGGAGCATCACTGCCACAAACCTGGAGCTGTTGACCCCTCTCTCTGCCTTCGTTGCGGAGACCGCGAACGTGCTGGCCGATCCCAAGCTCCCATACGTGGGGCGCAGCGCCTTCGCCCACAAGGGCGGCGTGCACATCAGCGCCATGATGCGGGACCCCCGTACGTACGAGCACATCGATCCCTCGCTGGTGGGGAACCAGCGCCGCATGCTGGTGTCCGAGCTCGCCGGTACCGCTTCGGTCCTTGCGAAGGTCAGGGAGTTCGGCATCGATACCGAGAAGGACGAGGGAAGGGCGATCCTGGAGCACCTCAAGAAGCTGGAAGCGGAGGGATATCAGTTCGAGGGGGCCGATGCGTCCTTCGAGCTGCTGGTACGCCGCCTGCGCAACGGCATCAAGCCCCCGTTTCACCTGGAAGGCTTCCGCATCTTCGTGGACGTGAGCGGAACCAACGTCTCGTCGGAGGCCAGCATAAAGGTGTTGGACTCCAATGGGCTCATGGAACACACCGCCGCCAACGGCAATGGTCCGGTCAATGCCCTGGACCGTGCGGTGAGGAAGGCGCTGGAGAGGTTCTACCCCCAGCTCAAGGAAGTGCGACTGGCCGATTACAAGGTCAGGGTGATCGACGGAAAGGATGCCACCGGCGCCAAGGTCAGGGTGCTCATCCGTTCCACCGACGGTAAGGAGACATGGACGACCGTGGGAGTATCCACCAACATCATCGAGGCGTCCCTGGCCGCCCTGCTGGACAGCATGGAGTACAAGCTGTTGAAGCATTCCAATGGCGTTGGATAGAACTTACATCCGATGGTTACCCTTTTATTGGTTGCAGATAGTTAACGAGCCCGAAGGGAATGTACATCGTCAAGCCCATCGGACCGGGGGAGACCAAGGAACTGTTCGAGAGCCTGAGCGACAGGTTCCTGTACACGGTCAAGTCTGAGATACATGGCGCTTGCGTACGCCTGCTTACCGATCAGGAGCGCACGAAGGACGTGTGGGAGAACAACTTCTACAACATGTCCGAGAACGTACGCTCTCACTGCCGCCTTATCGTCCTCGATCTCCCTGGGGAAGGGCTGACGGTCAGGTACGATCCCCTCACCCGGACCGCGTTCCTGTTCAACTTCGAATACTACGGCTGGATAAAGAGCGTGGCGCTTGCGGTGGTGTCCGACCTTCTGGAGGACCAGCACCGCATCTATTCCGTGCATGGCGCCGCGCTCGATGTCGCAGGAACCGGGGTCTCGCTCATCGCACCGTCCAAGACAGGGAAGACCACGCATTCCTGGGGACTGTTGCGCGGGCGTGACGCTAGACTGATAACCGACGACTGGTACTTCGTGCATCTCTCGGAACGTTCCCCCCTGGCATACGGCTCGGAGAAGAACTTCTACATCGACGAGGACATCGGAGGGATCTGGCCCGAGTACCGCTCCCTGGTGGACAAGGCGGAGTTCGATAACAAGGGCCGCGCCATCGTCAACGTCCGGTGGGCTGTGGGGCAGGGCGGCGTCGTTCCCATGACCTCCATACGCAAGGTGATCCTGCTCAAGCGGGACAGGGGCGATGACGCGCTGTCAAGGGAACTGGGCACCGAGGAAGCATTGCAGTACCTTCTGGACAACGACTTCTGCAATCCTCATCAACTGGTGAGGGACGATAGGAAGCTAAGGCTTCGCACCGAGTTCTTTCGCCGCTATCTTGATGGTTGTGAGGTCCATATGGTCAACACTGTGGCGCCCTCCGAGGAGGTGCATGAAGAAGTACAGCGCATCGCCAGATCTTGTTAGGACGTAATAGGTGACTTTGAAATTGTTAAGGTGAGAGGAGCCCCCGGAGATTAAAGAATATGGTGGGGAAGTTGGAGAAGGTCCACGGGGACTCCCCAAGGGAATATTATGGAAGTGTTAAAAAAATCTTTGCTCTGCTTCAACACTTTTCTTAAATGATGAATTGGTCGCATATTATCTTTTTTACAGTATGATAAACCTAGGATAATAGGCTTCGATCGCATCCAGATGATAAGGTCACCGCTCGATACCTGCCATCTTGACGGGCGGGTTAGGGGAGAGTCGGGGAAAAAAGGAAGGATGGAATAGGTTTATCTGGTCGGCACACCGGCAGCTTTCTTGATCGACCTGCCCCGTATACCCGACAGGATGTTGAAGATCCCCAGGATTATGAGGAAGAGGCCGATGAGCTACATGAGCGCAAGTATCCCGCCAGCGGGGAAGAGTGCTAACAGTATCCCGATGAGAAGCGCCCACGCTCCGCCGATGATCAGCATGGAACGGCTGGACGCCCCCCACGTGGTCCTTCCAGACGGGGTGATGATACCTTCGGCGATCTGAAGGCAGCCCGACAGTATCGCGAAAGCCGCCACCAGGTATACGACCAGCAAGGAGGTCAATCCAGGTGCCACAAGCGCGATGGTACCTATCACTATGTTGATCGCGCCCTCCAGGAAGTTCAAGCCCCGGTGCTTCGTCCCAGCCGGTCTGGACCATGCATATGATAGCAGGACCAGGCCGGTCAAGATCATGAACGCCCCGAAGATCCACAGAAACACCACCAGCGTGATGCCCGGGACCACCAGGAACGCCAGTCCCACGATGATGGCGATGATCCCCAGGACCACCCTGCCCCACCATCGTTCACTCACTTTTTCGTATGCCATGTCCGCCTCCAGGAGCGCTTCGCTCCATACTTCGGTAGTTTTCGTGCGCGTGCTTCATTAATCCATCGCATGGCATCTCATGCGCAATGTAAGATGCATCAGTGGACCTGGCATCGCTGGTCGGTAATCTTTATCGGTTGCGAAGCTCCTGATGGGTGCATGAACGTCATTGGGATCATAGGAAGTCCACGCCAGAATGGGAACGTATCCACGCTAGTGGATGAAGTTCTGAAGGGGGCTGCCGAGGCCGGGCATTCCACCAAGGCATACCGCCTCGGCGAGATGAAGTATGCAGGTTGCCAGGCATGCATGTACTGCAAGAGCCATGACAAATGTAGACAAGACGATGACATGTCCAAGTTGATGGAGGAAATGAAGACGGCGGACGCCGTGGTGTTCGGATCCCCCATATACTATTGGCAGTTCTCCTCACAGTTCAGGACGTTCATCGACCGACTGTACATGTTCCTGGGCCAGGACTTCTCCGTCACACTGCCGGCAGGAAAGAAGGCAGTGGTGGTGACCAGTCAGGGGAACCCAGATGTCGATTCTTTCCGCAACGTGTTCACCGATTTCAACAAGCTTCTCGAGATGTATGGGTTCGAGAAGGTGGATGAGCTGCACCTGACCGCCGGTAACTCTCCATCGACAGCGAAGGAGAACAAGGAACTGATGGAGCAGGCCCGTTCCATCGGCAAGACGCTCTGATGACGTGGTCGAGATCGTGAGGTAAGGGGCAAGGCCAGGTCACGCCGGGGCACCGGCAGCCAAGGCAATAGCGATCGAGCACATCGAGCTTGGCTTCATTACTGGAGGCCACGATGCCATATGTAACGACGATCAGACCATCCTAGCCCAGCTTCCAACGGGGAAATGATATCGTCGAGATCGTTCGAGCCGAAGCCTTGATGCATCAACGGCGAGGACATCTCATCACAATGTGACCTAGCGGTGCATGACAGGTCGAATGCTGGAAAATGCATCAAAAGCCATGGAAGATATCTAAGATGATAGCGCCAAAGTAGAGCGCCATTGAAAATGATAATAGAGTGACTGGATGGTTTTGAGAGTGGGGGCACTGGGATTTGAACCCAGATCAGCGGGTTTCCACCATGCAGGGAGCTACCCTGCAGGAATCAACGGGTCCTTGCTCCAGTTAGTCATCACCGGTCAGCAAACCCGTTCGCAGTCATTCCCGATAACTGGAGCCCGCGAGTATGCCGTGTTAACCCATACCCCCACTGGTCAGCGTTAGGCCTTTCTCATCTTCTGCTGGCGCTTGCGGCGCCTCATCTTCTTCTTGCGCCACTTCCATCTCTGGTTGCCTCGCTTCTTCCAAGCGCGTGAGCTTCTCTTCATTAAATTACTCCCATTTGTATTCTTGCCCCACATCATGTGGACCTAAATGAATCTTTTTGTCGGATTTGGCGGGCTCGTCGGGAATTTCGCCCCTAGGAGGGGTTTCGAACCCGAGACCACTGGCTTGCTCCCTCGGCGATCCGAGATAGAAGGCCAGTGCTATATCCAGGCTAAGCCACGAGCCCGCGAAGCCCTCGATAGTCCTTTTTAATTAAAAGATTTGCCCCAAGCGGCCACATTCAGGGACCCCGATGCAACATGGATGCAACAAAGATTTGTGACCCCTCGTGCATACCATACCATCATGGACGTCATGGATGCCATCGCTATCCGACGAGCCAACCGCGCGTTCGCCGGCCGGCCGGTAGAGAGGGAGAAGGTCGCCGCCCTCCTCGAGGCCATGCGCCTGGCTCCTAGCTGCAACAACAATCAGCCATGGCGGGTGGTGGTGTGCAGCCGTGAGAACCTTCGTTCATTGAAGGAGACGTTGTACCGCGGCAATGAATGGGCTACGGCCGCACCGCTGATCATGGCGGTGACCTCCAAACCATCATTGGACTGCCGCATGAACGGGGGCAGGGACTATTACCAGTTCAGCTGCGGCCTGGCTGTCGGACAGATGCTGCTCCGGGCCACCGAGCTGGGATTGACGGCCCATCCCATAGCCGGGTACGATCCGGTCAAGGTCAGGGAGGCGTTCGGGATCCCCAGCGACTATGTCGTCATAACGTTGGTCATCTGCGGCTATCCCGGAGAGGACACCTCGCTGCTTACGGAGAAGCAATTGCGGCAGCAGAAGGAAAGACCGGAACGGCTGCCGCCCAGCGAGACCTTCTTCGACGAGAGATGGGGAGAGCCGTTCCCCGAATAGAGTGGACGGTCATCCGCCCAGGGGCCGCCTCTGCCGAGATGGGGCGGCCATCCCCGCGGAGGCTCCGCTTCACACCCGCATCTCCCAGCGAATCGACCGTTTCCTGCCCTGAGGCCCGTTCACGACGCGCATCAGATCCCGAGAACCTTCCTCATGGTCCCGCCAAGCAGCTTGGCCTTGACGTCCTCGTCCGCCCACGGCCTGTCCTTGACGAAATCGACCCACATCGACGATGGATATCCGAGTTCGAACAATGGGTAATCGGTGCCGAAGGATACCTTGTCGGGCACCCTCTCCGCGATCTCCCTCAGACGGCTCTCCGCGGTGGCCGGGTCGGATGGGAGCCAGCCCTGCAAGGCCGAGCAGTCGGCGTAGCAGTTGGGATACCGCTCGCATAGCTCCAGCGCCTGAGACCTCCATTTGCCGCCTAGATGCGCTATGACCAGATTCGTGTCCGGATATCTCTCCAGGAACTCCTCCCAGAACCGGGGCTCCGCATACTTCTCATCGAGCGACGTCCAGGCCGCCCCGGCATGGGTGACCATCACCAGGCCAAGGTCGTCCACGCGGTCGAAGAAGGCGCGGAAGCGCTCGTCGTTCGGATACCAGCCGGTCGGCGGATATACCTTGACCCCTCGAGCATCGTACTTCGAGGCGAAGTGGTCAAGCATCCGAAGCGCCGGCTCTCCCCTCTGCGGGTCCACCCCGATGAAGGGTATCGTCCGGTCAGGGTGTTCAGCACAGCTCTCGAACACCCAGGTGTTGTACTCCTCGATGCCTATGCGGGCCTGCTCCACAAGATTGAAGTCGATGGGCAGCACCACTGCCATGTCCACGCCGCTGGCGTCGAGCATCTCCAGGAGCTTCGGGACGGTCGCCCCATACTCCGGCCATACATCGTCGATGTCCACTTCCCAATCCATCACTCCCTTGAGGGCCTGAAGCGGCTCCAGGTACATGCGCACCATGTTGTCTGGAAGGTGGTCCCTCAACCAAAGATGAACGTGACCGTCGATTATCATCCGCTCGCCGCCCTGCCGAGCGCATTCCAGATTATTTATCCTTCCCCCGCCACGGCGATGAAATATCACGACATCCCTTGTTCATACCATGGTGCTTGTCAAGGCCTGCATGACGGAGGATGTTCCGCTGAACGAGATGAGGGAGTTCGTCCTGATGGACCGGGTGATACTCATCGCCAATGTGGATGGCGAGTTCTATGCCATGGACGGCACCTGCTCACACCAGTTCGCCAACCTGTCGCTCGGCTCGAGGGACGGCTTCATCATCACCTGCCCCCTCCACGGGGCGCGCTTCGACATCCGCACCGGAAAGGTGGTGCAGGGCCTCGGACCGGGGGAACGCGTCAACGACCTGCGCGCCTATCCTGTCAAGGTCATAGACGGCTGCCTGAACATAGAGCTGTAGGCGAAAAGTAACAAATCCGCCGGGGCCGATACTTGGAGTATGAGGATTCGAGAGGTCCCCGCCGACCAGAGGATCGACGCGGAGATACTGGCTGCTCTGCTCGACCTGATACCGGTGCTCGATGGCGATCGATATGTCCTGATGGGGCGTAGGGACGTCATCGATAAGGTGGAGGAAGCGCGCCACCTTAGGGATCGCGACAGAGGCATCGAGCTCGCCAGGGCGATGGAGTTCAATGCCGAGAGCGTCTTCAGGGAGAGATATACGCAGATGGCGTCCAAGACCGTGGCCATCAGGACGTCCACGCTGTTCCGCATATTGATCGAGGCCTCCGCCACTGGCGAGAGCCGCGATGACATGATGCGGCGGCTCTTCCGCCCCACGGTCGAGAAGGTCATCGATGAACTGGCCGCCTGCATGAGCGATGAGAGCGAGGACATGCTCCGCTATTCCCTGGAGGAGTGGAAGGGGAGCAGAGAGCCCCGCGTGAAGGAGATGGACGCCGACGATCTGCAGGAAGGGGAGGTGGTCCTGCCGGTTCTGAGGCATCGCATCCCGCCGAAGGACCTCCCCGCAGACCTGCGAAAATACTCGCGATATTTCCTCAAGAACCTGTTCCGCCTGAACAACATCTACGGACAGTATGAGTTCTTCTATCCGCCGGAGATCATCGAGCGATACTGGGAGTTCATCTCGCCTGACCAGGGCACCTTCGAGATGGAGATCGTCCCTGCCTCCGGCAGCCTCTCTCTGAGATTGTACGACGTTTCGAAGAGGTTTGGACTGGGGAGGAGCGAGAATCCTGACTACTACGGTCTCGTGGAGTTCCTGACGAGAGACGCGCGCAAGAGATGCATCAAGGGATGCAAGGTCACGGTGCACGGCTGGACCCCGGAGGACGACGAGGTCCTGGGTCAGATGATGCTCATCGAGACGGACGTGGGCGATGAGGAGTTGCCCGACGGACGCGGATGCATCGCCCATGACCTCTCCCCAGAGGGGCTGGAGGAGTTCCGGAGGCTCCTCAGGAAGTTGAGCGGCATCAGGGTCGAGGTGCTGTTCCCGGTGAGCGAGAGCAGCGCTGACGGGAGGGACGACCTTGCCGTGCTGGACTTCGACATCTCCGTGGACCATGAGACCGGCCGCATGTTCATCGACGGGGCCGAAGCGTCCGACCGCAGCATGCATGAGGTGGTGGTGCTGATCGGGAAGAGGCTCCTTGACCTATCGCGTCGGGCGTACCGCGAACCCTCCAGGTTCCCGCAGCCGAACATCGACGAGCTCGATGCGGAGGTCCACCGGCTCATCGCCGAGGCGGAGGAGGAAGGGCTGACGGAGGAGGTGGCGAGGGAGATCGTCGCGAAGATCACCATCCTCGACTACTACGAGGCGCTTGCCAGGTACAGCTACGTCCTGAGCGAGCAGATCGTGAAATATCTGGAAGAGGAGAAGACCGTCACGTTCACGATGCCTCGCATGTTGCTCGCCCTGCTCAACCGCGTACTTGAGCAACGGAGCGCCGATGAGATCATCCTCGAGCGCCTGGAGGGGAGCCAGTGACCACGGTGGGCATCTATGTCGATGGGCCGAACATGGAACGGAGCCTATGGGATTCAGGGGACGTCGCCATATTGGAGAAGATAGGCACCTTGCTCGTGGAGTACGGCTCCGCCCTGGGGAAGGTGATAGAGGGTCGCGTGTTCGTGGATGAGGGCACCATGTGGAGGTCCGACCGCACGCGGGAGGACTACGATCGCTGGGGCTTCGTCCTGGTCGAGAGCAAATCGTTCAGGCATATCGATCCAAGGACCAAGAGGGTGGTGTTCGGCAAGAGCCTGACCGACCCGTCCATGCACTGCGCGGTCGTCGACCGCTTGCACGACCCCGACTGCCCGGAAGTATTCGTACTTGCGACGGGTGACAAGGACATCACGATAGTCCTCGACTATATCTACGAGCATGGGAAGAAGGCGTCGGTGCTTGGCGAGGCCAATTCCATTTCAAGCTACCTGATAACCAGGTGCGACGAGCTGGGCTTCGGGTGCCACATCGTTCAGCTGGTGGACCGGTCGATCAAGGCCCGGAAGGAGAGGAGAGCCCCTCCGATGGAGGTGTCCGTGGAAGAACTGAAGGTCACCGATGCGGAAGGACGCCCGATAGATATGAGGAGCTACGTGGAGGAGAGGAACGTACGCTCCAACCAGCTGAATCCCAACAACATCGCGTATTGGCGTGCCCAGGGGTACAGCGAACGGCCGCCGGACTGGGAGCGCAGGGCCAAGAAGAAGCGCAGAAAGGATCGGATGGGCTAACGGTCCTTGGCCGCTCACGATGCCAGAGGACGAGGGGTCAGTTCCATGGCATGATAGTTGGAGATCGTGATGGAGGGGTTCCCCGACCCATAGATCATCTCCGTGGCCATGGCGAACGCCTCGTCCGGCACTATGACCAGCACCTCGAGGTCGAGGCTCGCGGCCGCGTTATACTCGTCCATCGCCTCGGGGCGCCTCCAGCTGTCCCCCGACTCGATGAACTCGAAGCCGATGGGCTCGCCATCGGACGTGATGACGATGAAGCCCCAGGGGCCATGTTCGCCGATGAAATAGGCGGCGTCCGTCTCGAGGTCCTCATCCTCATCGTCGATATCCTCGATCCTCTGATTCACCAGGTCCATGAGGTCCACGGCCGCCATCGTCATGGGCTTGGACGTTCGTTTATAATTACTTGCCCCAATGGTCGACGCGCGCCCAAGGCAACGCTGAAGAGGTGAGTGCCGCGTAGGGTTTATCACACCATATGGCCATGTTGGAAACCTTATGAGGCGAGGACATGAGCGGTGAGGGAGAGGGAATGAAGCGATGTCTGTGGCACGCTCCGGACGGTCGTTGCTCTAGTTGCAAGGCGCGGCGCATTAGGTGCGATGTATTGCATATCAAGGACTATGAGATGTGCGAGGGAGAGAGCTTCTACGGTCAGTGCGACTATTACATGCCGAAGCCCGATCCCAAGAAATGACCATGACCTCGGAGAGACAGGAAAGGATCAACGAGGACCTTCGTTCAGGGGAGAGGGAACGTGTGGTCCAGGCCCTGGATTCCCTCAACGAGATGCTCAGGGCAAGGGAGGCGGATGACACCTCCATCCCGCCCTTGACCGTTCTGTTATGCGATGATGATGCCAGGATCAGGAGGGAGGCGACGTGGAGCGTGGGAAAGCTGGCCCAGAACAAGGCCATCGACCATGCTCCCCTCGATCGGCTGATCGCCCTGCTCGGGGACGAGGACGCCGAGGTGAGGGAGAACGCCGCATGGGCCCTCGGGGAGGGGGCCGGCGTGGGGATCGGACAAGAGGAGGCGATAGAACGCCTGAACGCCTTGCTGGGCGATGGCAGCGCCCAGGTCCGGGGCATGGCGGTCTGGGCGCTCGGCAGGATGGCGGAGAGGATGCGCCTGGCGCACCGCTCGTCCATACCCTTGCTGGAAGGCCTCCTTGACGACAAGAGCCTGCATGTAAGGAAGGGAGCGGAGTGGACCCTTGAGAGGATAAGGGCGCTCGATCCCCGTACCTAGACCTGAGAGCGCTCGACGGCCGAACGGCCGTCGACCTTCGATATCATCCAGGATGGGTGTTCCTTCTTGCGGTGGACAGGGTAGAGGGCCGCGGACCACTTACTGGCCATGACCCTATCGATGATCATGACGAATGAAGCGGGGGGGATGCAGTTGGATGATATATCCATCTTAAATAGTTCTCGGATATTACATCTAACTCATGAGATTCAAGGGTGGGCCAACCCAGGACGAGGTCATGGCTGTCTCACTTCAGAAGCTTGGCCTCAAGAAAGGGGATGTCGTGGCCGACATAGGCTGCGGAACCTGCAAGGTGGCCATGGCCATGGCCGAGATCGCTGAGAAGGTCTACGCGATCGACGTCAGCCAGCAGGCCATGGATGTCTCCAGGGTGAAGTTGAAGACCTGGGGGAAGGACAACATCGAACTGAGGCAACAGGACGGTATCGACTTTCTCAAGGAATGCGAACGCCTAGATGGCGCGTTCGTAGGCGGGACGAGGCGACTGGAGGAGATGCTGACTCTGCTGAAGGACCGCGTTGAAGGGCGTATCGTGGTCAATACCGTACTCCTCAGCTCCATGAACAAGGCGGTGGTCAGCATGACCAAGCTGGGGATCTTCAAGGAGGCGGTCCAGGTGCAGATCGGCCGGTCGAAGGAACTGGCTGGCAGCATCATGTTCCGTCCCATCGACCCGGTGTTCGTCATCGTCGGAGAGGTGAAATGATGCTCATAGGGGTAGGACTTGGACCCGGGGACAAGGAGCTTCTCACGCTAAAGGCGGTGCGCATCCTCCGCTCGGCGGACGCGGTGTTCGTCCCTGGAAGGATGGCCCGCGAACTCGTGAATGACTACTGTGAGCCAGTGGTGCTGGAGTTCCCCATGGTGAACGACGAGGAGATGATACGCGAGGCCCTGGAGAGGAACGCCGAGATCATAGCGCCGGCGGCCATGGAAGGCACCGCCGTGCTCGGCATACTGGGGGACCCCAACTTCTACTCGACGTTCTCCCGGCAGACCGACATATTGAGGTCGATGTACCCCGAGATAGAGGTAAGGGTAGAGCCGGGAATAAGCTCCATCACCGCATTCGCCTCCCGACTGCAGGTCCCGGTCAACTCGGGCTTCACGGTGACCGACGGATCTGACGAAGAGTGCCTGGTGATGCTGAAGGTCCGCTCGCCCCGGAAGATCATGGACCGGCTCCGCTCCTCCGGATATTCGCAGTTCCACCTGGTGGAGAAGATGTTCCTGGATGGGGAGAGGGTGTACCATGGGGATGACATCCCGGAGAGGTGCGATTACATGAGCGTCATGTTCGCACGGAGGGCGTGAGATGGCCGCTCCCGTGGTATGGTTCGTGGGAGCCGGCCCAGGTGACCCTGACCTCATCACCATGAAAGGGAACGAGCTGCTGGTCACCGCCGACCTCCTGATATATGCCGGTTCGCTGGTCAATCCCGCCCTTGTCGAGAGGTCCGGGGCCAAGGAGAAGCTGGACAGCTGGGGGATGAGTATCGAGGAGATGGTCCCGATCATGGTGGACGCCGCCAGGGCAGGCAAGAAGGTAGTTCGCCTGCACAGCGGCGACCCCGCGCTCTACGGTTCGATGGTGGAGCAGATCGCCGAGCTGGAGAAGCATGGGGTCGAGGTCAACATCGTTCCGGGCGTAAGCTCGTTGTTCGCGGCATCGGCGGCCTTGAAGACCCAGTATACACTGAAGGGCGTCTCCGAGACCCTGATCGTCACCAGGCCGGCCGGCGAGACATTGGAGAGGGACGACATCTCCAGACTGTCCGAGCTGGGCGCGTCCATGGTGTTCTTCCTCGGGACGGAAAGGCTGGAGGAGATCGTCGGAAAACTGCGCTGTCCTCCGGACACCCCCGCAGCGGTTGTCCATCATGCCTCCTGGCCTGACCAGAGGATAGTCACTGGACAGGTGCGGGACATCGTACAGAAGGTAAAGGAGGCGGGGATCAGCAAGACCGCCCTGATAATAGTCGGAGGCGTGGTCGACCCCGCGGGGCGCTATCAAAGGTCGGTGTTGTACTCTTGAGGATAGCCGTCGTCCATACCGGTCATCCAGAGCAGGCAAGGACATTGGCCAGATGGCTGAACGGCGAAGTTGTGGAGCGTCCGGACGCCCTGGAGCTGGCGTTCCATGAACATGAGGGCGTGGTGGCCGTCATGGCGATGGGGATCGTGGTCAGGAAGATCGCGCCGCTGGTTCGCGACAAATGGGTCGACCCCGCCGTCGTGGTCGTGACCCCTGATCTCCGGTTCTGCGTTCCAGTGCTCGGAGGGCATCATGGCGGCAATGAGATCGCCAGGACGCTGGCGGGGCATGGGCTGACGCCGGTCATATCGACCGCAACCGACGCGCTGGGAAAGGACTCGGTGGAGGAGATAGCCGGCCGACATGGCATGGAGGTTGTCAACAAGAGTTCCACGGTTGCCGTCAACAGGGCGTTCCTTGACGGAGACGTCCCGGTATACCGGATCGATGGCCCCGCGGTCGTATTGGCGTCATCTAATGTCTCGGTGCTGTCGATGAGGGGCGAATACGTGGTGGGCATCGGGTGCAACCGAGGCACCGCGGCGGAGGAGATCAGGCAGGCCGTGCTGGACGCACTTGCCTCGATGGATATCGGGGCAGAGGAGGTGCTGGCATACACCTCTACGATCAAGAAGGCCGATGAGGCCGGTCTGCTGTCGGCCGTACGCGAGCTGGACGGCAGGCTGTTCCTGATCGACGATGACACCATCAATTCTCAGCCGGTGTCCCCTTCCAAGGCCGAGATCATCGGCCTGGTGGGGGTGGCCGAGCCATCGGCTCTGGCGCTGGCCAAAAGGAAGGAGATCATCATGAAAAGGAGGGCATATGGAAATGTCACGGTCGCCATCGCAAGATGATAGCATGGGGCGATTGTTCGTGGTAAGCATCGGTCCGGGGGATCTGGATAACATGACTCCTCTGGCCAAGAAGACCGTTGGCGAGTCGGACGTCGTCATCGGCAACGGATTCTACCTGGACCAGATAAGGCCGCTGCTGGACGGAAAGAAGGTCATAACCTCGCGCATGGGTAAGGAGGTGGACAGGGCCCGCGAGGCCGTAAGACTGGCGATGTCTGCGAAGGTGGCCATGGTCAGCGGGGGCGACGCGGGCGTCTATGGCATGGCCAGCATAGTCCTGGAAGTGGCGCAGAAGGAGGCGCCAGGGCTGAAGGTGTCGATCGTGCCTGGCGTCACGGCGGCCACCGCGGCCGCCTCCATCCTCGGGTCCCCGCTGTCGGGCGACTTCCTTGTGATATCCTTGAGCGACCTGCTCACGCCCTGGGAGGTGATCGAGAAGCGCCTCAGGCTGGGGTTCCAGATGGGTATACCCATGGTTGTGTATAACCCTCGAAGCCACAACCGCCCCGGTAATCTGCACAAGGCGCTGGGGATCGGCCTTGAACACGCCCGGCCCGACGTTCCGGTGGGCATCGTAAGGAACGCCTATCGCGGTCAAGAAGAGAGCTTCGCCATCACCGACCTGGCATCCCTCTACGACGATGACAGAATGGTCGACATGCATTCCGTCGTCATCATCGGAGGGGAGAGCACCGGTCTGTTGAAGGAGGGGGAGGATGTCAAAGGGATCATCACGCCGAGAGGTTACCACCGGAAGTACGTATACTGATCTTGGGGCGGACACTCCGGAGGGGTTCAGCATATCCAGCCGCAGCCGGGAGCTCGCGCGGCGCACCATCGGGAACACTGGTCCTGAGGACCGGATAAGGCAGCGCTGCTCCATAGCGGTTGGCGATTTCGCCATGTCCAGCCTCATGCGGTTCGAACGCTCGCCCGTGCAGGCGGGGCTCGACGCCCTAGAGGCCAGGGCCCCGATATATGCGGACATTCGCATGGTCCAGGTCGGCATCCAGAAGAAGGGGCATGATTCCCCGGTGGGCTGTCTGCTGGATCACGGACAGGAGCTGGCGAGGGAGAAGGGCATCACCCGCACCAGCGCGGGGATGCTATCTCTAGGCAAGACGCTGAATGGATCGATAGTGGTGATCGGAAATGCTCCATCCTGCCTGCTGTCGCTGTGCGAGATGTATGGCCAGGGGATCAGGCCGGCTTTGGTGGTGGGCTGTCCGGTAGGATTCGTCAATGCGGCCGAATCTAAGGAGGCGTTGAGAGGGTTGGACGTTCCATCCATAAGCACTGAAGGCACCAGGGGAGGAACCCCCGTGGCCGTGGCCGCCCTCAACGAGATCATCACCATGTTCGCCGAGAAGGGTTGATGATATGATCGATCCCGTATCCAATTTCGAATATCCCGATGCCTGGGTATCGCGATGCAAGGACAGTGAGGCGCTCGCGCTGGTCAAGCAAGGATTGGCCGTGCTCACCTCCGACGGCGCCGTGCTGAGGAGAGGCTTCACCACCGGCACCACGGCGGCGGCCGCATGCCAGGCGGCCGTACGGACGGCGGAGGGTGGTGAACTGGACGGCTTGAACGTACGGCTGGCCTGCGGGATCGTCACCCACGTGGGCGTGACCGCGCGTGACGGAATGGCAAGTTGCTTCAAGTATTCCGGGGACTACCCCGATGACGTCACTGCCGGCATAGAGTTCCGGGCCAGGTTCGTCCGGTTCCAGGACGATGTGGGCTTGGACGTCGGCGCGGGCATAGGACGATGGGACCATGACACCCCCCGCCACGGGAAAGGAGAGCCTGCCATAAGCCGCACGGCCATGGACTGCATCGTCGATTCCATAGCGACGGCATGCGCCGCCTTCGGGCGAAAGGGTGCGCTGGTCCATCTGGAGGCCGTCGATGGCGAGCGGATCGCTCTCAAGACCCTCAACGGCCGAATCGGTGTAGTGGGCGGCATATCCGTCCTGGGCTCCACCGGCCTGGTTGAGCCATGGGACGACGACCTTGGCCAGGATGCGGTGGAGAGGGCGAGAAGGGCGGAAAGGGCGGTCGTCACCACCGGCCGTGTCGGTCTGAGATACGCAAGGCTGCTCTACCCGGACCAGGAAGTGGTCTTGATAGGGGCTAAGATAAAGGAGGCGCTCGGCTCCAAGGATGAGGGGCTCACACTTTTCGGGCTGCCGGCGCTGATAATCAGATACATAGAGCCGAACGTGCTGGACGGGACCGGATATCGAACGATCGAGGAACTGGTGTCCTCGGACGAAGGGAAAGAGGTCGTTCGCGGCTCAATCGAGAAGTTCAAGCTCGTTCACCCGGGCCATGGGATCGTGATCATCGACCGTGAAGGGCGAGTGATGGGGGAGGCCTGATGATGGTCATAGGCGTGGGCTGCGGGCCGGGAATGATGACGGCCGAGGCCATGGCTCGCCTGCAGGAGGCCAGGAGGATATGTGGCTCGCCTCGCGCCCTGGAACTGGCCAGGCCATACATCCAGCCGGGTTGCGAGGTCACCATCATAGAGGACTACTCCCACCTGAACGAGCTCCCGGAGGACGCCGTGGTGCTATCCACCGGCGATCCCATGCTTGCCGGCCTTGGCAGGCTGGGAGAGGAGGTCATACCGGGCATATCTTCGATGCAGTGCGCCTTCGCAAGATTGCGTCTGCCGATGACGAGGGCGGTAGTGGTCGACGCTCATGCGAAGGATGAAGAGGCGGCAGTGAACGATATGCTGGACGAGGTCGAGAGGGGGAGGATCCCGTTCGTGCTCACCGGTCCCGAGTTCGACATCGATGCGCTTGCCAGGATGATGATCCAGAGAGATATCGACTGCACCATCATCCTGTGCGAGGAACTGGGTTATCCGACCGAGACCATTTCCTTCGGGACCGCAGAGCATCCGCCAGTCGCCTCCTCCCGCCTGTTCTCATTGATACTAGCCAATGGCAGGTGAATCATGAGAAGATCGGGGCCAGCTGACGATGAGAACGAGGGCATTGGGCCGTCGCTCCTTCGAATCGATCGAAAGAAGAGGGTGCGAGGGAGGCCATCCTGCCGTTTCCATCGGGGAGGTGGTCGCCCTTGAGCGCTGAAGGGGTGAGAGGTTCTGGATTGAAAGAGGCGTTCCGCCTGATCAGAGGGAACTACATCGAGCGGGAAGGTGTCATCGGCACCTTCAATGCCTCCCGGCGGAAGAAGGTGATCATGGTGATCACCCTGTCGATCATGCTGGTGTTCGTCGCGGTGGTCGCCCTGGGAGTCGGTGCGGTGGACATCCCGGCCCTGGACACCCTGAAGGTCCTGGGCCACCATTTCTTCCCCGACTGGATCGATGCCCCCCATCAGGAATACTATTCGACCATCATCTTGCGCTCTAGGATGCCTCGGATCATCCTTGCGGCACTGACCGGTGCCAGCCTGGCCATGGCCGGAGTGGTCATGCAGGGCATCCTGCACAATCCCCTGGTGAGCCCGTTCACCCTTGGCCTCTCATCAGCGGCATCGTTCGGCGCGGCCATGGCGCTGGTGCTCGGACCGGTACTTCTGGGCAGTGCATACTTCGGCCATTTCGAGCTCCTTGAGGAATCCATAACCAACAAGAACCTGCTCATCATATTGATGGCGTTCATCGTGGGGATGTCGAGCGTGGTGCTTGTCTTGGCCATCGCCAGGACGCATCGCCTCTCACAGTCCGTGCTGGTCCTTTCCGGGGTCGTCGTCAACTACCTATTCTCTGCTGGGATATCGTTCATGAAGTACATCTCGGATGACAGCGCCCTTCGCGAGGTGACCAACTGGCTGATGGGGAGCATGTGGGGAGCGACATGGGGCTCGGTCACTGTGCTCATCCCCATAGTGGCCGTGTGCTTCATCCTCATGGAGAGGTGTGCCGTCGATCTCAACACATTATCAGGAGGCGACGACGTAGCACGCAACCTGGGCGTCAACGTTCGCCGTCTCAGGATCCATTGCCTGGTCATCTCCGCGTTCGTCACATCGGCGTGCCTGGCGTTCACGGGCGTCATCGGCTTCATCGGCCTCATGGCCCCGCATATCTGCAAGATGATCATCGGGAACGACCACCGCTATCTCATACCGGCCGCGGCACTGATGGGGTCGCTCATCCTGCTGTTATCGGACACCGCGGCAAGAGTCATCATGAGGCCTGTCGAGCTGCCGGTGGGCGTCATAATGTATCTGATCGGGGGAGCCTTCTTCATATGGCTGGTCACCAGGCGCTCCGGGAGGCAGTTGGCATGAAGTTGACCGTCAACAACATAAGCCAGCGGTATGGCAGCAACGAGGTGCTGAAGGACGTTTCGTTCTCTGCATGCTCCGGGGAGGTCGTGGCATTGCTCGGCCCCAACGGCTCTGGGAAATCCACGCTGATCAAGACCTTATGCGACCTGATGCCGCCCAAGGCCGGGAAGGTCGATATCGACGGCAGGGACGTCGCATGCCTTCAGCCTATCGAGCGAGCGAAGCTGATCGGCTATGTCCCTCAGAACGTCCAGTATGCGCCGTTCACCACGGTGCTGGACACCGTGCTTGTCGGAAGACGCCCATATGTCCAATGGTCGTACTCCATGGACGATCTGGATATGGCGTCCCGGGCCATGGAGACGATGGACATATTGGACCTTAGGGGCAGGTACGTCAATGAGCTTTCCGGAGGACAAAGGCAGCGGGTGTTCATCGCCAGGGCACTTGCCCAGAGCCCTCAGTTCTATCTGTTCGATGAGCCGACCAGTTCACTGGACCTCAAGCATCAGCTCCGGACCATGAGGATCATGCATGAGGTGGTGCACGGGCAAGACAGAGGGATGATAGTTGCGATGCACGACCTTAACCTGGCGCTTCGATACAGCGATAAGGTACTGATGCTGAAGGACAAGGGCGTATACGCCTATGGCAGACCAGAGGACGTACTGACCCCGGAAGCCATCCATGACGTCTACGGTGTCGAATCGTTCATCATGGAGAGTGAACGAGGTCTGTTCATAGTTCCTGACGAACCTTCCGACGGGACATGCGCCGAAGGATGATGAAAACCCTAGAGAGGATGCTCCTTCAAGGGGTTATATTAGTTGTAACCATATTTAAAAAAACGTGCTAAAAACAGCCCTAGCTAGTATGTTCATGATCATCTTCATTTCATGAGCGATGCTTTTATAAAGCGAAGGAAGATTACTTTCTAGTTGGATGTATCATCCAACTTAGGAGGAAACATGGTCGATAAGAAGTTGTTAACGATATCGGTGGTCGTCATCATGGTCTGCTCGGTCGCAGGCGTGGCATTGATCAGCAATTCTGGTGCAAATGACGGCGAAGGACCATCAAACGGGAGATATCCAAGCTCGGTCACCATCACTCAGAACGACGGGAGGAAGGTCACCGTGGCGACGCCAGTGGAGAAGATCTGCGTCGTGAATCCTAACGCGGCGGAACTATTGCACATCCTTGGCGTGAGCGACAGGGTCGTCGGGATCAGCGAGTCCATCGCAAAGGACACGGAGTTCGGGTACATCTACGATGATGTGCCGGTCATTGGAACATACAGTACGCCTAACGGGGAAAAGATGCTCGAGCTAGGCTGTACGATAGTCGTAGGGCAATGTACTAGTATGGCCATCAAGGACACCGCGGTGCTGGAGGGCATGGGGATCACAGCGATCCTTCTCGATTGCTATGGCATGGGTCAACTGACCGATGACCTGAGGCAATTGGCCAGCCTCTTCGGACATGAAGCCCAGGCCAGGGCCGAGGTATATATCCAGATGTATGAAGAGACCATGGCGGCCGTGGAACAGGCAAGCGCCGCCCTTGACTCAAGAGCAAGCGTATACATGGAACTGAGCAATGGGAAGGCGTACACCTCCAGGTCCGAGATGTCATCTCTGATCGAGCTCGCCGGTGGGCATAATATCGTGGTCGATCTGAAAGAGAATCCGACCTCATCGACCGATCATGTTAGCAACGAGGCGATAATAGCATATGATGGCGGTAAAGGACCGGAGTTCGTCTTCGTGAGGGAAGGCCGCATCGTCAGTGAGGCTGAAGCTGAGCAGAAGTATCAGGACCTGGCAGCCCGGCCAGGTTGGGACAATATCGAGGCTGTCAAGAACGACAATGTCTACATAATCACCCAGGCCGGGATGCTATCCGGGCCGCGGATCTTCATAGGTCTGGTGTATCTTTTCGAGGCGCTACATCCGGGTGTGTTGGACATATCATCGGCAGAGCTTCTTGAGGAGTACAACGACAAGTTCGGGTACGACATCGAACCAATGATGGGTTACCGGCACATATCGAACTGATCGGTCAGTGCATGAGGAAACTTCCGGGGGGCATCCCCGTCTTTTTTCATTCCATCAAGGAAATTTACATGGCGTCCTTCGATCCCTGGAAAGGTGAGAATGAGCATGGGGCCATGAAGGTGGTCCGTATGGCGAACGGCATAGGACGAGCAAGGACTGACATCAGGTGCTCAATGAGGGTTCTGGTCCGATGTTCGCTCACCCTTTTCGAACTTCAGGCTCACATCCCTCTCCAGCGCGAATCCGGCGGCTGCCTCGGCGCACTTGCAGACCGCGGTAGGGACGGGACAGGAAGAGTGCCTCAAGGTCTCCCCTCCATGCAGGAAGACCTTGTTCTCCGAGAAGGGCATCTTGAGAGCCTCGAACATCCCCAGCAGCTTCACCCTCTCACCGAACTCGCGCACCTGCGGGCAATCGCTAACGATCGAGATACGAACGTTCTCATCGACCATGCAAGCAGTGATCCGGGCGGTGAACCTGCATACTCCGGACTCAACGTTCATGGTGACCTTCTTGGCCGGCAGCTCGAAATCGGACATTGAAGGCATAATGCGCCATGAGATGTTTATATCTTTGAAACACGGGGAAGGTTCTGTTCGACATTCCAGGGATCGAGTTCATCGGTAGAGCGCCTATGGGCATCGTCGTCCGACTGGCAGTCCTGCGGTCTTGGCAAGGTAATTGGACGATGCATCTCGTCATGTCCTCGGCATCGGCATCATGATGTAGGAAGAGGACATCCAATGGGCCCATGGACATGGATGATGTCACAATGGAGGAGTTGGAAGAGGCTCTCCGGGCGATAACCTCGACCATAGACAAGTGTGAGAAGGTCGAGCCGAAATTGAAACAGGGAACTTCCCAGCACACGCTGCTCGTGCGCAGGATCAAGGCGTTCAAGATCGCGACGATGTTGATAAGGAGAGAACTGGAGCGCCTAGGTTAGCGAATTGTCACACTTCGACAAGGAATTATCCATGAGCCCTATGGATCATCGCGACATTACCACATTGAATTAGTTAGAATGAAAGTGGACAGGGGGGGATTTGAACCCCCGGCCTCTACCATGCCAAGGTAGCGATCTTCCAACTGATCTACCTGCCCGGTGTAGCCATGGCAAAGAAATCAACGTAATTAAAGTTTGCTGTCCAGGCCTGGATGAGGTGAGTGGTCCATTCGATTCTTGTTCGATCGATAACAAGGAAAAAGGGAAGAAGAGAGACACCGCATGCTTCGCGTCATCGGCGCCGTTTCCTTATGGGTCATGCAAGGGAGGCCGGTACGGGAGAAGCTCAGATGAGGGTCTTCTGGAACCGCATCTTCTCACCCGGCACGCATGTCGGATACTCTGCGGTCAGGCATGCCATGCACAGGTCCTGCTCCGAGAGGCCCAATGCGGATTGTAGGCCCTGTATGGAAGTGTAGCCTACGCTGTCCGCCCCCAGCAGCTCAGCGATCTCCTCGAACGTCCTGCCGGCGGCGATGAAGTGTTCCCTTGTCTTCATATCGATGCCGTAATAGCACGGTGCGATGACCGGTGGGCATCCGATGCGGACGTGGACCTCTGTCGCTCCGGCGCGGCGGAGCATCTGTACGATCTTGCGCAAGGTGGTTCCCCTAACTATGGAGTCGTCGACCACCACCACACGCTTCCCCCTGATGGTGGAACGGATGGGGTTCAGCTTGAGTGACACGCCCTCCTCGCGCTTGGACTGCTCGGGAAGGATGAACGTCCGCTCGACATAGCGGTTCTTCATCAAGCCCTCCTCGTATGGGATGCCTGACACCTGCGAATAGCCTAGCGCGTTGGCCCTTCCGGAGTCTGGGACCGGGATGACCACATCGGCATCCGCCGGGTGCTCTCTAGCAAGAGCCTGACCGAGCTTCTTGCGGACATCGTACACCTCCCGCCCATCCATGATGGTGTCCGGTCGGGCGAAGTACACCCATTCGAACATGCAATGTGCGGTGTGAGCAGGGCCGGATACCTTGTTGCAGGTGAACCCTGTCGGGGTGATCTCGACTATCTCTCCGGGCGCGATGTCCCGCACGAACTCGCCTTGCAGGATGTCGAACACCGCCGACTCGGAAGCCAGGCAGTAGCCGTTCTCCATCTTTCCAAGGCACAGGGGACGCAGGCCAAGGGGGTCCCTTGCGCCGAAGACCCTTCCGCCGACCATGATAACCAGGGCGTAAGCTCCGTCCAGGCACTTCATTGTCGAACGGATCGCCTTGATGGGGTCGGGGTTCTGCGTCAGTTCCGTGGCGAGTATGCGAATGATGATCTCAGAATCGGTCGTGGTGAGGAACGCCCAGCCATCGTTCTGCAGCTTGGTCCTCAGCTCGGTGGCGTTCACCAGATCGCCGTTGTGGCCAAGCGCGACATCGCCAACGTTGGTGGTGACGGTGATGGGCTGACAGTTCTGGGCGCAGGACGAGCCGGTGGTGGAGTATCGGACGTGTCCGATCCCGACGTTTCCGGCCATCTGGTCGTACTCGGGCCCTATGAGGACATCGTGTACAAGCCCCATGTCCCGCACGTATTTGACGGAGGAGCCGTTGAAAATAGCAATGCCAGCTGCCTCCTGCCCACGATGCTGAATGACGCGGAGCGCCTTCTTCAGATCGTGCTTCACATTGGCATTGTATGCCATGGCGACGATGCCGCAGAAATGTTTGGGAGCATCGTCCATGGCGTCATCCATGGAGGCTGCCATATGATCAGTGCTGTTTTGCCCAATTATAGGATCTCAGCCTCGGTGAGTTGCCATAGCCGCAGGAAGCACACACTCCCTTGGTCATGTTGTATGCGCTTCTTCCGCAGCGGCGGCAAGGAATATGTTGCTTCTTGTTGCTATGCTTGCCCATTGACGGGGTTCCCTTGCTCATGATGATCTCTCCTTATGGTGATATGTAGATGACGTTGTCGCCCCTTACTATAGTGACATCGAGTTTTCTTACTACCTCACCATTGATGAGTTCCTCGGCGTTCTTCAGGACCAGGTTCATGTGGGGATCGTACCCATCTAGTGTTCCCCTGTACTCCCTGTTGGCCTTCAGCTCGACGATCACAGGGCGGTTGATCGCCTGATTGAGAACGGTGAGGGGTTTTTGCATACAACAGCCACCAGACAGGCTCATTATTCGAGGACTATTTTAAGCTTACTGATTTATCCTAAAGGAACGCTCCGATGGTAGGAGCATCCAGACGGTCCATGTCATAGGATATTATTCCCTCGATCATGCCAGCCCTATCAAGCCTTCCGCCATGCAGATATGCGATCAGCGAAGCCCTCCAAAGAAGGTCCAGGGCCGTGGTGGCCATTACGCCATAGTATGTGTTGCTCAGATAATCCTCATACCCGTAGTCGTCCACGAGATAGGCGGCGTAGCCCATCATGCTGTCCCTTCGGTTGAGCGTCCTCAGGTAGGAGATGAAGACTTCCCTCCCCTCCCCCTCGGGCGTGAGCAGCTTGATCTTGTTCGGGTCGATGTCCCCCACCGCATCGAGCGTCCCATCATCGTTGAGGATCGCCCATTTCAAGCCGCCGTCCTTCGCCAGGAACATGTTCCAGCGGCATTTCGGATCGCAGTACACTGGAGCGCTGAAGACGTCCTCGGCGGCCAGGGATTCCAACCCCATCTCCATGACCGATCTTCGAAGCTCTGCAGCATCTATCGGGCCCCCTGGCCCATCTGGCATGCCCATCTCCTCATCCTCGGCGGAGAGGTCCAGCACATGTGCGAGATATGGCAGCTCTGCGAACATGTCCAGCCTGCGGCCTACCTCCCGTCGGAGCGCCTCCTCCGGGCGATAGATGCCAGCATCATGGCAGTTGGCCTCGAACTCCCGATAGACCTCCCTGGTCTCCGCCAGGGTCTTACGGATGGCGTCAATGTTTTCATGGACAAGGCGACCGCCTTCCACCAGGGCGTCCTCGGTGCCGCCGAACCAGACGCCCCGGCACGAGAGGTCCAGTTCCACCTGGACCCTTTTGCCGAGATGGACGTGGAACGGGAACTGCCGGCAATAATGCGGCCTGTGGCCGTATATCTCGCAGCGACGGGAGGGGCCGAGGAAGGTGCACGACCCTTGTCCCCCCTTGAGAGCGAGGGCGATGTGTCTGTGAGGGCGCTTCTTCACTATGATGCGTTGGGGATGATTGCGCCTGAACCATTCCTCCTCGTGGGGAAGCACCTCCGGTTGACAGAGGCAACACAGCCCACAGCTGGGGTCGCATGTGAACCTTCGGCCTTCCAGCTCAGATAGGTCAAGATCGAGATCGCTTGGCAACAACTACATCCCTTCCCACCCTCTCGCCGACCGGATCTCCGTCTTCCACCACCAGTTGCCCTCGGACGAACACCATGTGGGGGAAGATTGCTTCCCGGCCCTCGAAGGGGGTCCAGCCGCACTTGCTGTGGAGGTTATTAACCTTTATGGGGGAGGCCGCGCGCGGGTCTATGACCATGAGGTCGGCATCGCGTCCAACCTCCAGCCGACCTTTTTCCAGGCCGAACACCGAGGCGGGCTTCTCGGCCATGGCGCTGACCAGTACCTCCACCGGCACCGTCCCCCGTTTCATCAACGCCAGCATCATGGGCACCGCGGTCTCCACACCTGGCATGCCGGACGGGGCGGCGTCGAACTCCATCTCCTTGTCCTCTATCGTATGCGGCGCATGATCGGACGCGAGCATGTCGATCTCGCCGGAGATGAACGCCTGGAACAGGGCAAGGCGGTCCTCCTTGGTCCTGAGGGGAGGATTGACCTTCGCATATGCCTTTCCTTCGCTATCACGGTCCAGCAGCATGTGGTGTGCCGTCACCTCCTTGGTGAAGGGGAGGTCCTTCAGTGCCTGCAGGCCTTCCGCCGAGGAGACGTGGCAGACGTTGATCTGGCCGGGCAGGGAGGAAAGGCGGCGGATGGCGGAGACCTCGGCGGCGGCAGGCCGGTTCCGCAAGTGGTCCGGCGGGGTGCTCTCCACATCATGCTGGATCAGGTTCTCGTCCTCGGCATGCACGCTTAGGACCTTCCCGGTGCGGTTCACCTGCGCGGCGATTCTTGCCAGGTCCTTATCCTCGGTCACCAGCAGGCGGCCGGTGGACGATCCCATGAACACCTTGAAACCCACCGCCATGGGCGCCATGGCCTCGATGTCGGCGCCGGGCATGCAGCCGGCGAACAGTCCATAGTCCACCCAGGCCTTGCGGGCTATGGCCTCCTTCTTCTCCGCCAGCTTCTCTGCCGTTACGGCGGGCGGCAGCGTGTTGGGCATGTCTAGAACGGTGGTCACACCCCCACAGGCGGCCGCCAACGTACCAGTGGCGAAGTCTTCCTTGTCCGTCAGACCTGGATCCCTTAGGTGCACGTGGGGGTCGATCGCTCCAGGCAAGATGATGAGGTCGCCGAGGTTCATGCGCTCGGCGCCGCGTATGCTACGTGCGATCTCAACTATGCGGCCGTCCTCGATGCCTATGGCCCAATGGCCTAGCTTTCCGCGGACGTATGCGCGGCCTTCCACCACCAGGTCCATCCTACCTGCACCCGCCCATCTCTTTTCTCGATACCTTTCCTCCAGGGGTGTCCTCGGAGAACACCTCGGCCTGGAAGGTGTAGAATCTGGTCCGCTCATCCATCCACATATCGGGACTCATGCCTGCCTTTACACAAGTCTGTCCCAAGAACTCTTCGGCGTCCCAGTTCCATTCGAGGGCGACCTGAGGGAGCAGCAGTCCCCGGCAAGGTCCACGTTCGACGATGAGGCCGTCGACGCCGATCTGGACCACTTTGGGCAGCTCCCGGGGGTCGAACACCTCGACGGCCTGGGGAGGGGTCAGGATGGAGACCTCCACGATTATCCTGTCCAGCTCATCCTCCCCGAGGTCGGGGAATCGTGGGTCGTGACAGGCATGCTGAGCTGCCTGAACGAGGGCGCTGGCTAGAGAGAATATGGGTTCCGGGAAGCCGATGCATCCCCTAAGCCGGTTGGCTGGATAGGTATGAAGGGTCACGAACACCCCGCGCTTCTCCTGAAAGCTCCCCGGCACGTCCACATGTCCCGTCTCCTTGCCTTTCGCCTCTGCCTCGACCACTTCCCGGGCCAGGCGGACCGCTATTTCCCCTTCGAAGTCATTCATCTAGACCATCCGAGGAGACTATCCCATTGATGGCATTTATGAGTTGCCGGAAGCATCGGTTGCCCAGGGCCCCACGCGGGATCTCCTGGAGCGCCTCTGTGTTCTATCGTGCCCTTCACCGCCCTTTTGACCGCCATCCCTTGACGCTGTGCCATAGACGGAATGAACATCCTGCCGAAGCATGCGCCCGCGAGCATGAAACCTATTTCTAGGCCAAGCTATCAATCGATTTGCATGGCTATGGAGCGTGTGCGGGACATTTACGTCGAGGATATCATGACCAAGGTACCGGTCATCGGCTCTCCCAATCTGACAGCCCGGGACATCGCCATCCTGATGCGATCTTGGAAGGTAGGGAGCGTCATAATCCTCGAGGATGGACGGCCGATCGGCATAGTCACCGAACGCGACTTCGTTGAGAAGATAGTGGCCGAAGATCGCCGGCCCGCCGACGTGAAGGCAGGTGAGATCATGAGCTCTCCGGTAGTGACGATCGGGCCCAGGGAGAGCGTGGCCGAAGCCGGGAGGAAGATGGGGAGGATGCGGCTTCGCCGGCTGCCAGTGGTGGAGGGCGATCAGTTGATCGGCATGTTGACGGAGAACGATATCACCAGGCTGTCGCCGTCGCTCATAGAGCTTACGAGGGAATGGAGAGGCATCTCCACCCCGGTCGAGGCCGAGCGCGAGCCGGTCTCGATGGCAGGTTATTGCGAGAACTGCGAGAACTACTCCTATGACCTAAGGCAGACCGGTGGGGCCAGCGGCAGAGGGGGCCTGTTGTGTGCGGAGTGTCGGGAGATCTTCATCCGAGACCCCACCCAATGATCACTCCAGCTCGATCCTTCTCAGCCCTGGCTCTATCTCATCCTCGCGCTTCTCCACCGGCTTCTGGAGGTCCTCGATGAATCCCAGTTGGGCGTCCAGGACCGCCTTCATCAGCATGATGGCTTCTCGCTTCGCACCAAGATAGTGCTCCTTCACCTCGGGCGGGACCATGTCTCGCGGCACCATGGCATCCAGGGCCAATAGGAGCTCCGTACCGGCACGCACGAGATGATCGCGGACCTCCTTGCTGAATATGGCCTCCGACATCCTCTCCGCATCCGCCCTGATCTTGCGGACCCTGAGCTCCTCGCGCTCATCCTCGCCCATCGTGGGCGATTCAGCTTGCTCGGCTTCTGTCATCCTTGCCCACCTCCTTGAACCCTATCAACAGCCTCCCTTCCTTGAACTCAGCCTTGACCGGTTCCTTATTGACCAGCGTCACTGGCAAGGTCAAGGAGCGGCGGTAATGACCAACCTCGACCAGCAGGCTGTCGGCCGTCTTGAAGAGATTGACCTGTTCCTTCATGGTGAAGGGCAATTTGATCGAGACGATATCGAACTCGTCCTCGCTGAATATTTCAAGAGGCTTGTCCAGGGACAGGGGGACCGTCGGATCAAGATCGCCGAAGACCATGTCCCCCAGCTTCTCCAGCGATTTTATCCCCACAAGTTCGACAGGCTGCTGGTAGGATGTCATCACCTGCAGAGGGCTGAAGGATTCCTTGATCACCTGCATGTACTTGCGCTGCTCTTCTATCTTCTCCTTGAAGCAGCCGTTGTTGCTATCCTCCGGATAGAGGCGGTTCACCACAAGGCCGTCGACCGTGAGACCATAGAGGCAGAAGTAGGTGAACGCACGCTTGGTCTCGTTGATGACCATCTTCTCCGGATTCACCACCAGTCGTATGGACGTTATCTTCGGATCCGTAAGGATGGCCTGGACACGGCGCATGCGGGCGGCCATGTCCTCCAGGTCGCGCAGCAGGTCCTCGGATGGAAGGGGGGTGTCCACGACCCTTCCGACTGTCATCCGGGCGATCTTCAGCATGTTCTTGACCATCTTGTAAAGCTTTTCACTGTACCATTCCGAGACCTCGGGGAAGCTGAGCAGACGCAAGGTCTCGCCAGTGGGCGCGGTGTCCATGACCACGAGGTCATAGGCGTCCCTCTTGTAGAAGTCCTCCACATAGAACAGTGCGGACATCAGCTCCATTCCAGGCAGAACGGCCATCTCCTTCGATGTGATGCCGTCCAATCCCTGGGACATCATGAAGTTGGTAATGTAGCCCTGAACCTCCTTCCATCGTGTCTCCAGTTCATGCAGCATGTCCACCTCCATGGCGTCCAGGTTCTCCTCCACCCTGGTGATCTTTCCAGACAGGGGAACCTCCAGGGAGTCGGATACGGAGTGGGCAGCATCGGTGGACATCAACATGGTCCTGTAGCCCATCCGGGCGGCTCGGAGCGCAGTGGCCGCAGCGACAGACGTTTTGCCGACCCCGCCCTTGCCGGTATAGATCAGAATCCTCAAAAGATCACCGGGTTTCAAAGAGTGGACGGTTTATTTAATCTGTATGGAAAAATGAGGGTCCATCTGGTCGGATGCCGCATCGATGAAGGGGAAAGGAGGTGCCGGGAATGGGATTTGAACCCATGACCTACGGATCTCTCGGACCCGAGCAAGGTGCGCTCGGGTCATATGAGTCCGTCGCTCCGCCAGGCTGAGCCATCCCGGCATTTGATGGAAAGGGTTTATTCGTTCTCTTCGGGAACGACCTCTTCTTCCTCAGTGGCCTCTTCAGGGACCTCCTCGGAGACCTCTTCCTCGAGGGTCTCATCTTCAGCGGTCTCTTCTTCGGCGGCTTCTTCGGACTCTGCCTGGGCGGCAGCAGCGGCAGCGGCCTCCTGGCCGAACTTCTCCTGGATGGAGAGCTCCTCGGCGGAGGGGGTGCCGGCTTCCAGGACCTCGCTCTTGCGTATCTCGATCCTCTTTATCGGGACGATCACCTTGCAAGCCTGGGACAGGTCCTTGGTCAGATCGCCGGAGATGATCGACTTGACCAGCTCAGATGCCGTCATGTCGGCCACGGCAGACTTGAGATGGTTGTCCATGAGGCCACGGATGGCGGTCTCCTGGGAAGCCTGGATCCTCTGCTCGGTGATGCTCATCGGCTTGAGGCGGATCAGATAGCCATCCTTGGTGCGGACATCGACGACGTGATCGGTCTTGGTCCTCTTCCTGCGGGTGAGCCTCCTCACATAGTCAGAGGTGAGCTCGTGGCCGGTGAAGACCGTGTGAGCCTCCAGACCCTTGACGTCTTCGACCCTGAAGCGGATCTTGATATGCATCTTGGAGAAATCTCCAGTGAGTTCATGAACGGTGACCTCAGCCTGCCTGCCCATGACGTAAGAAGGCTCGGAGCTGGGAGTCTCCCCTAGTTCCACCTGGTTGAACATGCGCGGAGCGTAGATCTTATACCACTCCTTAGCCTTCCACTTGTCCTTGACCTTACGAGCGGCGGCCTTACCTTTTTTAACAGCCATGTGTGACACTCCGTGAATGTAATCGAGGAATGACCGTAGAGATTCGCCATATATATTTCTTTTCATTGAGGATAGAGAAGAGCCAGATGGTAAAAGTGGTAGGACGTGATACCGTTCGGCACCCTTTCCGTTCACTTTTTCCGGTGTACCGCTCCGATATAAAGGTTGTTGTTCATCGAAAGATGGTGGCCATGGATGAAAAGGAATGAAGAGAAAATGAAGGAAGGTGTTTTGTCGGAGGAAGGCGCCGCCTTCCTCAGAACTTCGCCGGAACCTCTTGATAGTCCATGCCCAGCTTGCTGGCGGGCACGCCGAAGGCGAGTCCAAGGAGCTGAGCCAGGTGGATGACCGGCAGGTCGTAGCCCTGGACATCCTTCTGGGTCCTGTCGAACTGCAGGTGGCAGAAGGGGCAGACGTCGATGATATACTGGGCGCCTGCAGACTTCATGCTCTTGAGCTTCTCGACGGTGAACTTGGTAGCCAGCTCGGGGTTGCCGGACCTGACGCCTCCTCCCGCGCCGCAGCACATCTGCTTGTCGCGGTAGTCCAGGTTGGTTGCACCGGTGGCCTCGACGATCTCGTCCAGGATACGGGGCCTCTCGGGGTCATCCAGCTCCTTGATCTTGCTGGGCTTCAGGAAGTGGCACCCATAGTGGACCGCGACCTTTATGTCAAGAGGGGTCTTGGTCTTGGCCTTGACGTTCTCGGGAGTGATCTCCTTGTACAGCAGTTCGGCGAAGTGCCTTACCTGGGTCGTACCCTTGTACTCCATACCCACTTCGCTCAGGATCTTGTTCACGGCGCTCAGCCTTTCAGCGTCCCCGTTCAAGATGTGGGCCGCATCATACAGGGAGCCGTAGCAACCGTTGCAGATGGTGAGGATGTCGGCGCCCTGCTTCTCGGCGAGAGCCAGGTTGCGAGCGGCGATGGCAAGCCAGGTGTCCTGGTCAAAGGACTTGATGACACCAGGGGCGGGGCAGCATCCAGCACCCTCCAGCTCCACCAGGTCCAGGCCGACGGTCTTGCAGACCTCACGGGTAGCCGCCTCGATGCCAGGGTACCTGGCAGGCGCCACGCAACCAAGGAAGAGAGCATACTTCTTGTTCAGATTCATTTCTTTTCCTCCAGGAGCTTGTCGAAGCCAGTGGCCTTAAGTATCTTCTGGAAGTCTTCCAGAGCCTTCTTGTCGCCCAGTACGTTGGCGGGGCGGCGGGAGAGTCCCAGCTCTTCCCTGACGGCCTCATACTTCTCGTTGAGCGGGACGGTCGCGCCGTTCTGCAGGAGGTAGTTGCCGACCTTGATGTGCTCCCCGGACATGACGCCCTGCTTGACGGCCTTGTTCCTCAGTACGTTGATTATATCGACGACCTCCACGCCTCGGGGGCAGCGCTCCTGGCAGGCGTAGCAGGTGGTGCACATCCACAGGTCGGGGGACTCCAAAACGTCCTTCTCCAGACCCAGCTGGGCCTTGCGGATGAGCTTTCTGGTCCTGTATGAGGTCAGGCGTCCCGACGGGCAGCTGCCGGTGCAGGTTCCGCACTGGAAGCACAAGGAGAGCGTCTCTCCTCCCGGGGTCTGGGAGACCTCAATGGCAAATTGCGGGTTGGGCTCCTTTACCATGATTGTCACCTTTTTGGATGAGCCATAGCTCCACAGTATTTAAACGTATACAAAAAACGGCATTGGTTTCATCTAAATAGGTGAAACCATGCGGCCCTCATTTCGCAACGCCACCACCAGGTCCCGGATGAACTTGCTCTCCTCTCGATATACGGCGTTTATCCGATGTTCCAGCAGAGAGGGGTCGGTGGCACTTCTTAGGTCAAGCCTTTTCCTCAACGCCAGGCTCTCGTTGACGAAGAAGCTCAGTCCCGATCTTTGCAGGGCTGACAGGGACCTGTACGCTCCCTCCACCTCGTATCGGGATCCAGTGAGCTCCAGATGGCGGAATCCTATTCGCTGGGCCCCGTACATGAATCGTCCATACTTTGGCCCGTTGTCGACATGGAGCAGTCTGTCCGTCGCCACTTCCTGCCAGATCACATCCTCGAGATCGTACAGATACAGCGGATCGTCGACGACCATCAGGTCCATCATTCCCGCCTGGAAGTCCTTCAGGTTCCTTGCGTCGTCGGAGATGATGAGCTCGCAGAGGCCTTCGCGGTCCATCTTGGAAAGAGCGTTGAGCAACAGCTCCTCGGTGACTATCGTCCCCCCCACCACCATCGACGTCCCTCTCCCCATCCGGGCCTCCAGAGCCTCGTACTCCATCGCTATCCTCAAACCCAGCTCGTTGAGCTCGCTGCCGGCTGGAGAGGTGACGACGAGCGGGCGCCCGACCTTGCCCTCCATCTGCGATACGTAGCGGTGCAGGACCGAGGTGGAGATGCCCAGCCGAGCGGCTGCCCGGTTCTGGCTGCCCTCCCGGTGGATGGCGGACAATACCTCCAGTTGCCTCGTCGTCAGGTGTCTGCCCCCTATCCGTAACGACACCGACGGCTCGATCTCCGGCTCCATCCCGTTCACGCTCCCCTGCTAATCACCGGTGCGGTCATCAATCCTTTGGTACTTCGCATAGAAGGGCATCGAGAGTTATGGAGCAATCAAAGCAAAGCTTTTGTACGCATTGCCCTTCCATCAGACCGATTCATCATGAGAACACTGGTTCTAGGCATCGGTTCCCCGATAATGTGCGATGACGCCATCGGATTGAGAGTGCTAGGCGAGCTTGCCACCCTTAACCTCGAAGGTGTGGACCTGGAAGAGGTCTGCGCTTCCGGCCTGGACCTGATAGAGATCATGATGGATTACGACCGCGTCATAATAGTGGATGCGATAATCGACTCCGGCCACCCCCCGGGCACCGTGATGATCCTGGGGACGGAAGCCTTCGCAGATACGGTCCATGGGACGAATCCGCATGAGGCCAACATCGCCACGACCATCGAGCTCGGGAGGCGACTCCAGCCCGATAGGTTCCCAGGCGACATCAAGTTCGTAGCGGTGGAGGTGAAGGACGTCTATACCGTCACCGAGCAGATGACGCCCGAGGTGGAGGCGGCATTGCCGGAGGCGGTCGAGACCGTGTTGAAGCTCATCCGGTCCTGAGCCTCAGAAGTCCAGGTCTTCCAGGCTCTTTGCCGCCTGCTCCGACTCCTTGCCGGGCGCATGCATCGCCATGCAAAGGCGGTCTCGCGACATCACTTTCTGAGCGATGCGGTGCACATCCTCCTCGGTGACCACGTCGATGTTGTGAAGGCTCTCCTCCGGGCTCACCGCCTTCCCGGTGGACATGAACATCTCGCCAAGGCGTATCATCCGGGTCTCCGATGATTCCAGTCTCCTCACGTACACGCCCTTCAGCAAGCGCTTCGCCCTCTCAAGCTCCCCCTTCTCCAGCCCATCGTCCTTCAGCCTTCTCAGCTCCTTCCCCACCAGTCGCACGACCTTCTCCTGGTCCTTCACGTTGGTGTTGAAAAATATCTGCATGGCGCCCGAATCGGTATAGCTGCATGAGGATGCGAATATCTCGTACACCAGGCCCTCCTTCTCTCTGATCTCCTGGAACAGGCGGGAGGAGGTTCCGATGCCCAGGATGGAAGCGGCGAGGCGCAGGGCGTGGCGGTCCGGGTCGACCGAGGAGCATCCCGGGAAGCCCATCCCCACATAGGCCTGGCTATCCTCACGCGGGTACACCCTGAAGGTAGCGTTGGGGCGAGGAGCGGTCCGATCCTCGTTGGACTTGGCCATGGAGAGGTCGTCGAAGCTTTCGCTCGCCCAGTTGGTGACCTGGACCGGATCGACGTTCCCTACCGCTATCACGGCCATTCGCGGCGGGCGGTAATGTTGAGCGAAGAAGTCCCTGACGTCCTCCCTGGTCAGAGAGCCCACCGTATCCAGCGTACCAGCTTCCGAACGGCCCATGGGATGCCCTCCCCAGAGCGTCTCGGCGAACAGCACATGTATGTAATCGTCCGGGTCGTTATGGAGCATGTTGATCTCTTGCATGACCACGTTCCTTTCCGTGTCCAAGCAGGATTCGCCCAGTAGAGGGTTTAGGATCATGTCGGCCAGAATATCTTCCGCCACCTCCACCGTCTCGTCCAATGCGAACACCTGATAGCTGGTGACCTCCTTGGTGGTGTAGCCGTTCATCTCTCCGCCCGCCGCCTCTATCTGCTCGGACATCTCCCTGGCAGTGCGATTCGAGGTCCCCTTGAACAGCATGTGCTCGAGCATGTGGGCTATGCCAGCCTTCTGATCGCTCTCGTCCCTCGATCCCGTTCCGAAATATACGGACAATGATGCTGAATGGAAGTCGGGGAGTCGCTCCACCACTACCGGAATGCCGGCAGGGGTCCGGGTCGTCGTGATCTCGTCGCTCACGGCCATGGTGACGGGGTACAGCGAATTATTACTTTGTGGCCGGTGGAGCCGGCCACCCTGTCCAGTTCAGGAAAGCACTAATATCCCGCTCCCGCTTTCGCAAGCGATAGCGTAGGTGGAACGACATGGCTGATGAAGTAAGGTTGCATGAATACCGTGACGAGAAGTACGATGGCGCATTGATGATCGTGGGCTTTCCGTCGGTCGGGCTGGTGAGCAGCATCGCTGCCAACTTCATAATCAGGACGGGGAAGCTGGATCGGGTGGCGGGCATCACTGCCAGCGGTTTCCCCCCGTTCACCCTGGTGCACGAGGGCGTGCCATCCCCACCTGTGAGGATCTATGCTGGAGAGCGGAAATGCGATGATGGAGAGCCATGCCAGCAGATAGTGGCCGTGGCGGCCGAGTTCATGCCGCGCCCTGACCTGGTGCAGCCACTTGTGTCCCGCCTGCTTGATTACGCGTCGGCGAAGGGCATCAAGACCGTGGTGGTCATGGAGGGGATAGATCAGCCAGGCGCCGAGGAGCCCAAGATACTCGGCGTGGGTTCGACAAACGCGTCGAGGGACATACTGAAGAAATACGACATAGACGAGATGAAGGAGGGCATGGTCTCAGGCATCTCCGGGGTCATGCTGTTCGAAGGGGACATGAGAGACATCGATGTCATATGCCTGCTCGGCCCGGCCAGGGCGAACTTCCCTGACGCCCGTGGGTCCGCCAAGCTTCTCGAGGTCATCGCCAAGATGCTGCCGGAGATCAAGATCGACCCCGAGCCGTTGTTCAAGGAAGCAGAGGAGATAGAGAAGCAGATACGCATGGCCATGCAGAGCGTGGAACAACAGAAGAAACCGACCATCGAAGAGTCCATAGTGTACGGGTGATGACGATCGCCGCATAGGAGCCTCCATCATCCTTTCCTCATCAGCAGTGGAGACTTCCAAGGAAGGTCGAGCCAGTGTCTCAAAAAATGAGTTAGGGAAAAAGCAAACGCTTAAATCAGTAGTCCTGATTACTCCGCTTCATGCATCTCGTTCCGAAGAAGTTCTTTATCTCCTCTGGCTGCGCCGTAAGCAAGGTCTCTGACCTCAATGCGTTCGACAAGGCCCTTCTTGAAGCGGGAGTAGGCGAACTGAACATCGTGTCCGTATCCTCCGTATTGCCCGTTGGCGCGGAACAAGTGGGGATCAGAGAGCTCCCCATGGGCGCCGTCACCCACTGCGTGCTAGCGCAGATGAGGGGAGGAGAAGGTGAGATGATCTCCGCCGGCATCGCATATGGCTTCCGTAAGGACGGCAAGGGCGGATATGTCGCCGAAGGACACATCCATGGTTCAAAGAAAGCGCTCCGTGAGATCATGGAGTGGAAGATGGACGAGATGGCCAAGCTCCGCGGCGTCGAGATGGAGCCCATCCAGTACCGCATCGAGGAGTTGTCCGTGCCCATGGACAACTATGGCGCTTGCGTCGCCGCCCTAGTGTTCGTAGAGTACTGATGTATGGTGTCATAACCTGCCCCAAGTGCGGTACGGTGCAAGGGGCGGACCTTTCCCATGCCCGGATAGGTTGTGCAAGGTGCCAGCACAAGATCGATCTGTCCCGGGCGATAGTGCATTTTTCGACCGATTCACCTAAAGAGCTGGCCGAGGCCGTCCGCCGCTATGCCGGCCTGAAGAGAGGACAGGATATCCCCTTCCCGGTACCGAGAGGAACGGGAAGGTGCCGAGCGGGTCGAGGCACGGTCGAGTCGACGATATGCGAGCTTGGACGAGATAAGGGTGATTTCACCGCAAGGGACCTCTCGGAGATCCTGGAGATCGACGGAGACGATCTGGATGAGCTCATCGAGGAGTTGCTGGCCGCGGGGATCATGTACGAGACGGGGCCAGGAACCTATCGTTTGACATGATGTCGGCCGCCATCATGACATCTAAGCTTATCATCCATCCCGACTCCTCGTAGGTGAGGCCGACATATTCGTCGTAAAGCACAGTATTGGTGCCCCGATTCACGCTGGCATTATAGATCGAATAATAGTCCAAGAGGTGTTCAGGGTCCCCATCGTCGGTATACTCGACCAGGCGGTTCGGTCTCCACACCATGAACTCGCCGTTCACTGGATCTATGACCACGTTCTCGCCTCCTCCTTCGTTCAGCGGGACATAGGCCTGCAGCCATGCATGTCCCCCCCAGGCCCGCCTGCTGCCGTCGTACAACGCCCCTAGCTGCAGCCATGCTGGCACCCCGGCCGCGCGGGCGAGGGAGCAGAAGAGGGCCGCCTGGTCATCACAATCGCCCGCCCCGAGCTCAAGCGTCTCCACCGCGTCCTGCGGACCGCTGGAGAAGGTTTGTGTCGAGTATTCCACGTTGTCCCTCATCCAATCGTATATGCTCTTGAGGATGGTGTAGACGTTGACCTCGTCCCCGACTATCGCCTGAGACCGTGCGACGATGTCCGGGTGGCCTGGGGCCATGACCCATTGGTCGTGAACGTATCGGTCCACGAGCTCGGCAGGGATGTCGGAGACGCTTCCTGAGGCCGCGGCGTCGATGTCCCATGTGACCGTCCTGGACGTGACCTCATACGTGGCGGTGATGGTGCGTCTATCGGAGAAAGGCAGGTCCGACGTCCATACCATCCAATCATGCCCGTATCTCACCTCGCGTACAACGTCGACGGAATAGGTCACCGAATGTACGACCTGAAGCCGCCTATCGTTCTCGATGAGGTTCATGGGCTCCGGCATGTCTATCGTGAAGCGGTTGATGGTGCCGCCGTTGGGATCGATGGTGATGGTCCGCTCCAGGGTGAAGGTGGCCTCTTCAGGATATTTCGGCCTGAAGGGAGAGCTGAACGTGTCCCACAGAAAGCTCTGGACCGACGGTGTCATGAGCAATATGATCGCCACGGCGATCGTGGCCATCGTGACTATCGCCTTGCCGGCAGCCCAGCCCCTATTCACGAATGTGTTTAGATAGTCGCCTTTTTATTAATGCTTCGTCCTAGGTATCTTTTTGGCCTTCCCATCATTGTCAGGCGCCTTGGTGCGCTCCTTCTGCCTTTGCAGCTCGGCCAAGGCATCCCTGACGTATGCAGGGAGGAGCTTCTTGTGTATGTAGAAATAGTATGTGGCCATGAACATGGCCGCCACCCCGAACAGGATGAAGGCGATCGCATCCACCCCCGTGTCCGCGACCTGCTGGAAAGGTATCAGCAGGAGGGCGAAGGCCAGGTGCACCACCGTCGCCTGCCCGAAGAATGCGAAAGGTTGCCCTCGTGCGACGCCGATGCCTATGGTGGTCCCGTTGGAGATCTGAAGGAGAGAGAGCATGATGGAATATACGATGATGATGAGCATGCTCACTGCATCCGGGTCCGTGTTGGTAAGGACGATATTGATGGCACCGTATGCCAAGGCGCTCGCCATTCCTGCTCCCAGCCCGAAGCCGTAAAAAGGCATGTCCGCCCTGCGCTGGAAGCGGGGGAGATTGAGAACGAGGAGCTTTATCGCCTCTTCCAGGATGAAGGCGACGAGCATGTAGTACGGAGAGAGGAATACGCCCACGGCGTGCAAGATGACGCCGATGATTATCCCTGCGGCGAACATGCCGAAGAGCGTGGGATCGCTGAAGTAAGGCCTCTCCACCTTCGGATAGGTGTACGGCTGCAGGGTCCACAGCATCAGGGCGATGGCTGGGGCGAAGCCAATGGCAGCGGCGATGAAGGAGCCGTATTCCATTCAGCTCTGGGAGAACCTATCCCTATATAAATCTAGGTCACGAGCTTGTCATAGTAGTGCGCCACCACGCAAGCTTCCGCGCACCGTCCGCAAGATGTGCATTTCTCTTCATTGACGACTATGCCGTCGTCCAGGCGTAGCGCCTTGGTGGGACAGCTGCGCAGGCATATGCCACATTGGGTGCAGAGCTGGGAGCGAAGCAGGGCCTTGGCGCCGGCCTCGAACATGGCCCGGGCCTTCTCGGGGGTCGGCCCGACGGCAACGATCTGTCCTCCCCCGAAGACCTTGAGCGTGGAATCCTTCGTCTTGACCAGGGCGATCTCGTATTCTCCAGAGTGCTTCACCTTTCCCACGGTGCGGAGCACATCCACCACCCTGGAGAAATCCCTCTTCCTGGGGACCAGGAGAACGCCCTCTGCGGAATGGCCTCCGGCAAGGCAAGGGGAGACCCCTTTGACCCATTTCAGCTCCAGGGTGTCGAATCGCATGTGAGGCATGGGGATGTCCATTTCCTCTGCCATGCGCCGCATCTTGGGAGGGAACACCTTCCATCTCCAGAACCCGTATCCGATGAACCTCTCATCGGTGCCGCTGCGCTCCGCCCATTGCCTCAGGTGCTCGTCCCATCGCCCGTGAAGGTCCGGATGGAGGTTGGCGGTCGTCCGCCACTCCGATTCCAGACAAGAAGGGCAAAGATAGCAGCCTATCCGTTCATAATCCTCATCGTACAGGGGATTGTAGTCCATCCCTCGATACCATATGTAGGCCCACACATCCACCGCCCTCCACTTGCGGATGGGGTTCAAGATCGTCTGGTTCGGAACGAAGGGGTTGCGCTCCACGAACCCGATGGTGGAACGGGAGAACGATTCCAGGGCGCGGTTGCCCTCCACGGTTATCGTGCCCTTAGGAAAATGTCCCTCGATCAGTTCAGTAAGCGGCGCAAGCTTGCATACCTTGCAGCACCACCGGAAGTCCTTGGCAGGCGGCCCGAAATCGCCGACATTGTCCCAGAAGGCCGTGCCTGCGTCGGCGACCAACAGCTTCCGCTTCTCGCCATGTGCGAAATCCCTGACGTAGCGGAGCGTCTCAGGAAACTCAAGGCCAGTGTTGACGAAGATCATGGAGAACCTCTGAGACGCCCGGGACAGTAGCCCATAGCAGGCCAAGGAATCCTTCCCTCCACTGAAGGAGAGGCTCAGAGGCTCCTTGTTGTTCCCGGCATACGAGCGGATGTCCGAGACCGCCTTCGACTCAAGCGCCCTGATGTGGGATTCGTTCGCGTTGACGAAGCCCGTCCAGGACGCTTTCCTCTTGGCCAATGGCAGGACCTCTTTTCCAACATCACGAACGCCTACCGCCTTATCCACTGACCTTAGAACGTCACTGTCCGCCCTGGCCGCCCCGCTGCATATGTGGCTGCCGGCGATCACTATCAACGGGTCCCCGGCCTTGAAAGGTCCCTTGACCTCCCGGACCGCCCTACCTGGTAAGTTCTTTCCCTTGAGGTGTCCAGTACCGTGCTCCAGGACCACCACTCCCTTGCTTGCCATGGGTGCCAGGAGCCTTGCCCCATTCAGCTTTAGGTCGAGCGTGAAGTCCCTGGCGCGGAGATCGTAGCGCAGGGCTGCGATGACATGGCCTTGAAAGACCACCTCGTCCGTTCGATCCTCTCCAGCCACCTTGTTGAGGAACACCAGGCGGTTGTTGAGGAAGTGAGATACGCCGAAGTGTCTTTCGAAGAGGGATTTGAGAACGCTCACGGTCCGACCCATGGCCGGGCGGAGATCACCAGGCTTCGACACCTCGAAGCGTCTGCCGCGAGATGAGCAGACGTCGCAACTGCCACCCAGTATGACCGTGCCGCATCCATCGCACCACTGGAAACCAACCTTGCCATGCTCAAAACGGGGCATCACGTCAAAATGGATTCCATATTTCAAGTATTGCTTGCTCCCCTTCACAAGGTCAGAAGGAGAAACAGGATGAACGCCGCGTAGAGGGCCCCGCCGAAGAGGAGACTGGGCAGGCCAATGGCCCGTTTCGATGCGTGGACGTACAGCGCCAGGGCGGAGACCAACGCGATGAGCATGGAGGCCGCCTGCAGAACCTGATGCGGCTCTTGCAGGCTGATATGCCATGGTGTGAGGAGTAGTCCCACCGTCACGGGTATGCAGGACTGGAACACCATGGCGCCCGTGAGATTTCCCAGCGCGTACACGTCCTTGCCGCACCTGACCCATATGAAGGAGTTGTACATCTCCGGAAGCTCGATGGCCATGGGTGCGATGAGCAGGGCCAGTACGAGCGGCGGAACGCCGATGACCATGGAGATCTCATGGATCTGTTCGACGAAGATCGCCGCACCGACCACTATACCGATCACGGCCAGGAACACCTGGCCGACGATGATGGGGGTGCGAGGCTCTACACCCTTGCCGCCCCCGGTCAGAAGACCGAGCAGGCGGTCACTGTACAGGGGCTCGGCCTCATCCAGCGTACCGTCGTCCCTGCGCATCGTCTCCCAGACGTACACACCGTACAGCACCACCAGGACCATGGCAAGGAGGTAGCGGGCCCACTGCATTCCGGCTGGGAGGAAGGCCGCCAAGGCGGCGAGCGAATAGGCCGGCAAGAAGAAGGACATGTCTCGCCTTACCAGGCCGCCGTCGACGTTCAGGACCTTCGACGCCCTGCGGCTTCTGAACAGGAAAAGCGAAAGGCCGCACACGAACAGCGCCAGTGTGCCTATCGTGAAGGGCGAGCCCATTATGGCCCCGACACCTATCTCCTGACCCACATCGCCAGCGGATGGATCGAACAGGATGGCGATAAGGGGGACCATGGTCTCCGGTAGCGCCGTTCCGATGGCGGCAAGGACACTGCCCACGGCCCCCTTGGACAGCCCAAACCTCCGTGCCGTCCATTCGACCCCATTGGTGAACAGTTCGCAGCTCACCAGGATTATGATGAAGCTCAGTATGAACGATAGGAGGTCCATGGGCGGCATGGGCCATGGGCGAGGCGTACTTTAGACTATCGTACATCGCCGGTTGGGCTCTCCGGTATAGTCTCTAAAAAGAAAAAGTATTTGAGCAGGCGCCTCATGGACGGGACAGATGCGAGATTATGGTGTAATCAACATCCCCAAGAACTATGGGAGGGTCGCATTCAGCAGGACCGAGATAAAGAACATCCTCATAGCCGTGGGTGCGCTCACCGTGGCGTTCACCATCACGTTCCTGGGAGGGCTGGCGGGCCTGATCTCGGCCAACGTGGTGACGGCCTTGTATGCTCTTGCCATATCGTTCATCGCCGTTCTATCCGGCTTCATGCTGCATGAGCTCGCGCACAAGTTCGTGGCCCAGAGGGCGGGAGCATGGGCGGAGTTCCGGGCTCAGCCCACCGGCCTCATGATGGGGATCGTGTTCTCGTTCCTCGGCTTCATCTTCGCCCTGCCCGGGGCAGTATACATCCAAGGCATGATCTCGCGCAAGCAGAACGGGCTCATCAGCCTTGCCGGCCCGGCCACGAACATCGTTCTGGGCGCGGCGTTCATAGCGCTATACCTTGCCAGCGGGTCGGGCCTGCTGGCCACGGCGTTCTACATCATAGGCTCGGTGAACTTCCTGCTTGCCGCGTTCAACCTGCTCCCCATACCCCCGCTGGACGGCTCCAAGGTCCTGCGATGGAGCGTTCCCGCTTACATCGCAGCCTTCGGAGCTTCACTGGTGATGGCCGGCCTGATATTCACCGGAGCGCTGTGAGGCTCATCCTCGATCGCAATAACCATCGCAGGGATATCGCAGGTGGGAGATTATGCTGCCTTCCCAAGCCTGCAGCTTCCCTGGGTTCATGATGTTGTTGGGATCAAGGGCCTTCTTGATGGCAGCCATGGCGGCCAGCATCGTTGAGCGCTCCTTCTGGAAGTAGGGCGCCTTTGAGATGCCCACGCCATGTTCACCAGTGACCGTCCCGCCAAGCTGGACGCAGACGTCGAAGATCTCCTCCACAGCTTTCTCGCCGTTCTTCCAGGATTCCTCGGACTCGGGGTCGAGAAGCATCTTGGTGTGCAGGTTGCCATCGGCCGCGTGGCCGTAGGTGCCGACGATCACTCCATACTTCTTTGCTATCTGGCCGAACGCCACCACGGCATCTGGTATCTTCGAGATGGGTACCGCCATGTCGTCGGCGAGAGAGACGGAACACAGGTTGGGGTACAGGCGCGAGAGAGATGACATGACGCTCTTACGCGAGGCGGTCCACTTCGCCATCTGGGCGGGATCGTCCGACCGCTGTAGGCCTAACGCCCCGACGCTCTCGCACACCTTGGCGACCTCTTCCAGTTCCTCAGCCACGATGGCCGGGTGGCCATCCACCTCTATCATGCACAGCGCCTCCACATCAGGCAATCCAGCGTTGACCACCCGATTGACGGCCGTGATGCATGTGGAGTCCATCAGTTCCACCGCGGAGGGAAGCAGTGGCTTGGCGATGAGCGCTGAAACGCACTTCCCAGCCTTCTCCAGCGTGTCGAAGCCTGCGACGATCATGGCCGTCTTCTTCGGCTTGGGAACTATCCGCAGGGTGACCTCGACTATGATGCCCAGGGTTCCCTCGCTACCCACGAACAGCCTCTCCAGCTGGTAGCCGGACGCGTTCTTCAGCGTTCTCGTCCCCACCTCGATGAGCTCGCCAGTGGGGAGCACCACCTTCAGACCGAGGACGTAATCGCGCGTTCCGCCGTATTTGATGGCCCTCATCCCCGAGGCGTTGGTTGCGACCATTCCTCCGATGGTCGCCGCCTCTGCGCTGCCAGGGGCAGGGGGGAAGGAGAAATGATACTTTCCCAGAGCCTTCTGCAGATGGTCATAGACCACGCCTGGCTCGCACACGCAATAAAGGTCCTCCACCCTGATCTCCTTGATCTTGTTCATACGGGTGAGGTCTATGACGATGCCCTTCTCCAGCGGGACAGCACCGCCACATAGGCCTGTGCCGGCACCCCGAGGCACCACCGGGATCCGCAGACGATTGGCCATTTTTACGATATCGGCCACTTGCTGAGGGGTTCGAGGCTGCACCACCACGTCGGGAGTGACGTGATGGATGGAAGAGTCGAACCCGTAAGTGTAGAGGTCCGCGATGCGAGTGGAATAGTTTCCTTCACCAACGATCGTCCCTATCTCGGCCAGCACATCCTGATCCATGACATCACTGTTCACACCATGGCGGGAGNNAAAAACATGCTCCCTGATAACCGCCAAGCCTGCGTCGAGGAGCATCTCCTCGACGGAAACCGCATCATCTTGCTTGCCGGGGCGGGAATAGCGGGAATATATTGTTATAATAATAGTGCAAAATAGTGCAAAGTTATTTCCTATCAGACGGTCATAGATGCATTAACAGGAGGTAGACAAGTGGTAGCACTTCCAAAAGATGTATTGGAACTTGTCAACGACAAGGGCGCCTCGAAGATCCTGGGGACAAGGGCAAGCAATGGAGACGTACACTTGATCAATGTCGGCGGGTCCGGAGCGCTTGATCCCGAGACCATCTTCGTTGGCCAGATATTCATGAAGGCCAGCAGCGAGAACCTCGAACTGGCCAAGAAGGAGGGGACAAGGGCCTCTCTGCTGGTCAGCAAGGGCATGCAGTCATATGAGATCAGGTGTCTGGTGAAGGACTACGTCACCTCTGGGCCAGTGTTCGACAAGATGAAAGAGGCCTTTGCCCAGATGAAGTTCGATCTCAAGGGCCTGTGGTTGCTCACTCCCGACTCCATATGGAACGAGAGCCCCACCTGGGATGGCGGCCGCCAGATAGCCTGAACTGGGAACTATCTGTTCCCAAACCCCTTCCATCTTTCATTTGAAATCTATCTTCACATTGGCGTCCCGCAGAACCTCCACCGCCCTTTCTAGAAAGGTCTCCTTCATGAGAATGTGATCGGTTGAGAACGACGAGATGGCGAACAACGAGATGTTGTGATCGGCCAGCAGCTTTGTTATATACGCAAGGAAACCGATCAGATCGAACGGTAGGGCGGTGTCGAAAGATATGATGCGGAAAGGCTTTTCCTCCTTCAGGACGTCCAGTTGATGGTCCACCTCCGCTATCACGGTGATCTCGTGACCGTCGGTGATCACCGCGAATATCTCAGGGGACATGGCTGGGATGGAATTGACCTTGGCGATGCTGTACTCCTTCTCCCGTACCGACGCCCTGACCTCAGTGTCCTTCGTGAACTCTTCGAACTTCATACGGCTCAACCCTGGAGACAGATGAAGAGTGGGATCGAAGATAAGTCTCTTGACCGGAAAGCATCATCATGAAAGCATCGTTGTCGATATCGAGACAATATGAACTACACGCTCCGCCCAAGTTCACGAAATATGCTGGCATAGCGGTCCGCGGAATCTGCCCAGCTTCTCTGGAAGGCGAGAGCGCGACCGTTGGCCCCCATGCGTCTCGCCACATCCCTGTCCAATCCGCTCAAGACCGCAACTATGTCATCGACCGACCCGACCAGAAAGCCGGTCTCCCCATTGCGGACCCATTCGCGCATATCTCCCTGGTCCGTCGTGATGACCGCCCTGGCGTGACTGAGCGATTCTATCACCGTGCCCGATGTGGTAACGCGCTCGAATGGCATCAGGAGGATGTCCGATGCAGCATAGTACTCGGCGACCTCCTCGTCGGACAGGCGTCGAAGGTCTATCATGAACTTGCCGGGATTCCGTTCTTTATGATCGAGGATGAGGTCCCGGATCCCAGGGTCCGGACAGGCTCCAGCCACTAGACCGATGAAGCCTTTCGGCAGCCTTGAGATGGAATCTAGATAGGTTCGTATCCCCTTGTTCCATCGGTTCGGACCCAGCAGCAGTACGGCAAAGGCGTCTTCAGGGACCCCCAAGGCTCTCCTCGCTTCTCCTTGGTCGAGAGGTTCCACCCTGTCCGCATAGCTGCCGTGATGGATCACATCCAGCGGAAGACCGTCGCCATACTCCGCCCTTACGGCTTCCATCACCCGCACGCTGTGGACGACGCCGCGATCGGCCCATGCGAACATGGTCCGCATTGCCTCCTTGTCCTTCTCCTCGGTACCGAACTGCACCCTATGGGGGGCCATATTATGGATCGTCCATACGGTCCTGATGCCGAACGCCTTGGTGAGGCGAGTGGTCACGCGGAGCTGCCAGAAGCTGTTGAACGGCATCCAGTTCATATGCATTACCCTGAAGCCACGCGCGCGAGACCACATGAGGCGAAGTAGGGAGTACGGCATCTGTTTGCCGAACCAGGGTATGAAGGTCACCTCGATCCCTTGTGAACGTAGCTCCTCCGACAGGTTGTCAAGGTATGGGCCAGACGAAGATGGGCAGAGCATGACCCTGATAGGAGGACTCATCGCTTCCACTCTCTTTTCAAGACCGCCATGGTCACGTCGTTCCGATAACGTCCGTTCTTGAACCGTGCATTTCGGCCTATGCCTTCCCTCTTGAAACCGCAGGCCTCGTATATGCGCATGGCACGATGGTTCTCCTCGTCTACGGTAAGGTAGACACGGTTGAGGTTAAGCTCATCGAACAGATATCGCAGCATGGTCCTAACGGCGTCCTTGCCATAGCCCTTGTTCCAGGCCCTCCGCTCCCCTATGATGAGCCATAGGTTGCAACGTCGCTCCCCCCAGTCCAGCCGCGTGATGCCACAATAGCCGATCAGGTCGCCGCTCTCATCCATCAGGGCCAAGGCGCGATCGTCCGTTCCAACGTGCTGATCGTACCAGCGTTCCATCTCATCCAATCCGCACAATGGAGCGGACAGCAGATATCGCGTCACCTCGGGATCGTTCATCCACCTTACCACCGCGGGCAGGTCGGAGCGCTCGAGCGCCCTCAGGCGGACCAGGTCCCCTTCTAGCATGTGAAGCCCTCGTCCCTCAGTACGCTCATGATGTGACTGGATCGGTATGCACCCCTTCGATAATGGTCATCGCGCAAGGTCCCCTCGTGGACGAAGCCACATGCTTCAAGGCAGGAGATGGCCCTGAGATTGTGGTCCGCCACAATGGCATATACGCGATGAAGGTTCAGCACATTGAAGGCATAGTCTATCATGCGCTTCGTCGCCTCCTTTCCCAATCCCTTGCCCCAATCGTTCCGATCACCTATCACCACGGTCAATCGTGCAGAAGCGGCTCGCATGTCCATTGAAGTGAGGGATGTGAACCCTAGCGCCCTGCCGGCTCCATCCTGGATCACGAAGTACCGCTCCGTCGTCGATGCCACCGCCTGCTCAAGGGCCAACCTGATCTCTTCGACCGATGGAGCGAACAGTTCCTGGCGAGGCGTCATGTCCTCCATTACCCGGGGGTCGTTGTACCAACGGTACATTAGCCAGACGTCCTCGGTACGGAGGGACCTGAGATGTATATCCTCCCCTGAGACCATTTTCCTCACGCTCCCTGGGATAGAGTGTACGAAATGGATAAAAACGTGGCCTGTGAAAAGGTCTTAAGCAAGAAGGGCATACGATCATGCCATGGATGCCAGAATCGTACTTCTGGGGGCCCCGGGATCTGGAAAGGGCACTCAGGCCAAAAGGTTGTGCGAGGAATTCGATCTGACCCTCATCTCCACCGGCGACCTCCTTCGCCAGGCGGTCAGGGACAACACGCCCCTTGGAGCAGAGGCCAAGAGGTATATGGACGCCGGCAAGCTGGTGCCCGATGAGCTTGTCATCGGCCTTATAAAGGAGAAGGTGGAAGGCCTCGAGGGAGGTTTCCTGCTGGATGGTTTCCCACGCAACCTGGAGCAGGCCAGGATGCTCGATGGCATCACCAATGTGGACATGGCCGTGGAACTGGATGTGGATGAGGAGATGATCGTTGACAGGATCGTCAAGCGGCGCAGCTGCCGGCAGTGTGGCGAGGTGTATCATCTGGCGGCACGGCCTCCAAAGACCGCCGACGTCTGCGACCAGTGCGGCGGGGAGCTCTACCAGAGGACCGACGATTCCGAGGAGACCGTCCGGGAGAGGCTCAAGGTCTACCATGAAAGGACGCAGCCATTGGTCGACTTCTACAAGGAGCGCGGCATCCTGATCAAGGTGGACGGACGCGGCGGGATCGATGAAGTATATCATCGAATCGCCGACGCCATACGCGGATTCGCGAAGTGAGAGGACCCTGGGAGGGTGCTGAGGCCCCTCCCGAACAAAACATTTAAAATATTGTAGCAATTTCCTGGCAAGCACACAGCCCCGTAGTGTAGCGGTCAATCATGTGGGACTCTGGATCCTGCGACGGCAGTTCGAATCTGCCCGGGGCTACTCTTCTTCACTATCTCATCAGGTCTTTGGCCTCTAGATGCTCCACACCGGCCGCCAGGTCCCTGAAGTACTGTTCCGCGTCCAAGGGACCCCTTGCGAACAGAAGGTCGCCCTCCATGAGCATGGTGTCACGGTCCGGCCCATATATGTAGCGGCGACCACGTCGGATGGCGATCAGATACATCCCGCTATTGGTGGCCAATTTGACAGCGCCTAGTGTGCTTCCTGCAAGATCGGAATTGGCCGACACCGTCGCCGTGGTGATGATCACGTCGGATTCCCTCAGGGACAGTTCGATCACTGGATGAGGGGGCAGGTCGGAGCGCACCACTTGGGCGATCTTGAGCGCCGCATAGGATATGTCCCTCACCGATTTCGACATCCTGATGGTGGCCAGCGCCTTTGGCGAGTCCCGGTCCTCTATGGCCCGCTTTATCGCCAGCTCCTCGATCTCGTCCCCGAGCTCCTCCATCCTACCATGAAGCTGGATGACCTCCTCGGCGATCTCCTGATTGTCATAGAGAAGAGAGGAATAGGCCAGGTCCACCATCAGCTCCGAAGTGTCCTTGATCTCCAGCAGCATGTCCTCTAGGCCCATGCTCACTCATCCTCCGGATATACTGGCCACATCTCCTCGCCGCATGCGAAGCGTTTCAGCCTTTCGTAGCCATCCTCGGTCCCTCTGACGATCAGCACATCCCCATCCTTCAGACGAAGCGTCTCCTCAGGATCGTAGATCCAGCGTATGCCCCTCTTGACGGCTATGATGCGCATGCCTGTCTCGGCCTCAACGCTCATGTCCTCTATCGTGCGGCCCTTCATGTCCGACCTCTCCGACAATGTGAGAAGGTGGATCTTCTCCTCGGCGTTCTTCAGCACGAAGGAAAGGAAAGGAGTAGGCGATGGACCTATCTCCAGCAGGTCGACCATCTCTCCCGCGGCCCGGGAGATGATGGCGGCAGCCTCGGCGACCTCGAGCAGTCCGGATAGCATGGCGGCATCTTCCTTGTTTCGAGCGGCCAGCATTGCGCGTATTTTGATCTCATGATTGAGCATGGACACGCGGGACTCCAGATGCTTGACCTCTTGACCGATCTCTTGGCTGTCGAAAATCAGAGAAGCATATGCAAGGTCCACCACCACTTCGGAGATGTCCTTCATCTCAGTGAGGAGTTCCCGGACTGTATAGCGTCCCTCCTCGCCCGCTTCATCAAGCCGCATTTGCTACTCCTCTCATGCGCGGAAATAAGGGAGCAGAGACCCTACGATCGCGGAACCGATGTCTTGGACTATTACCCATCACTATCTGAGCAGGATGCCCCTCCTGCCGGTTAATTGCCCAATGACATATATTTACATTAGGTATGCCTTCTCCGTCACCGAAGCCTGACCAAAAGAATAAAAACGGCGGCAGGCTACATTTGCGAGGTGACGTAAGTGGCTAGGAGGGCAAGATCGTTTTTCTCAAGGAACAGGTCTGTGTTCTCCCTTGGCCTGGTCGCCCTGATGATCTCCTCTCTCGGAGACCTACTGGCCGGAGCCACCCTCGGCTTCATGACCAATACCATGGAACTCCTTCCCGGCCTGATGATATTGATCCCCCCGGCCATCGGCATGAGGGGGAACATCTTCGGTGCGCTGGGCAGCCGCCTGGGAACGGCCATGCATATCGGGACGTTCGAGGTCTCGTTCCGGCCTCGCTCGATCCTGCGCCAGAACATGGAGTCGTCCTTGATTCTGACCCTGATAATGTCCCTCCTCATGGGCATATTGGCCAAGATGGTGGCGGAAGCCTTCGGAGTGCAGAGCATCTCCATGCAGGACTTCGTATTCATCTCCGTGCTAGGGGGCGTTCTGGCTGGGCTCATCCTCTTCGTGATAAACGTGGTCGTGGCCATGACCGGGTTCAAGAGGAACTGGGATGTGGACAATATCTCCGCACCGCTCATCACCGCCGCGGGAGATATTGTCACCCTGCCGATGCTGTTCCTGGCCGCCATCATCGTGATCAACGCTCCTCAGCTCATCATCGACGTCTTCTTTGCACTATTCATCGCTATCACGTTGGCCTTGACAGTGGCTCTGTTCCGGAAGGGGCACAGGGAAGTCAAGCGGGTGGTCCGCCAGAGCTTCCCGGTGCTCACCGTATGCGTGGTGCTGGACCTTGTCGCCGGATTGACCATCGACAACCAGCTTGAGAGTCTGGTCGCCCTGCCCGCGCTCCTAGTGCTGATCCCTCCCTTCCTGGAGGATTCCAACGCCCTTGGGGGCATCCTGACCTCAAGGTTCTCGACCATGCTGCACATGGGTCAGATGGAGCCAGCGGCCACGCCCGGGGCGACGGCGAGGGAGAACTTTGCCATAACATATGTCTTCGCACTCTGGGTGTTCACCCTGGTGGGCGTATCCACCTTTGCGGTCGCCTGGTTGATTGGATTGGAGTCCCCGCCGCTATGGGACATGGTGGTCCTCACCCTGGTCGCCGGACTGATGACCGTCACCGTGCTCAACATCATCGCCTATTATGTCGCGGTCGCCACCTACCGGATGAACCTGGACCCCGATGATCATTCCATACCCCTGACATCATCGGCGGTGGACATGATCGGATCGTTCGCCTTGATGGGTACCATCCTGCTGATGGGGCTAGGCTGAACAACAACCTTTTAGCTTCTAGTCCGTTCCGGTTCTGAGTGAGCGTCCATGATAGACAGGAAGGCCATCATCGAACTTCTCGAGCACTATGACATTGACAAGGTGAAGATCGGCGTCATTGGTTCCCATTCCGCCCTTGACACCTGCGACGGCGCGGTGGAGGAAGGGTTCCGCACCCTGGCCGTCTGCCAGGAAGGGAGGGATGTCCCCTATTCCCGCTATTTTAGGACCCAGCGCGATCCGTCCGGAAAGGTCCGCAGGGGCATGGTGGACGAAGTGATGCTCCTCCCCCGGTTCAAGGACGTCATGAAAGAGGAGAACATGGAAAAGCTGCGCTCCCAGAACGTCCTGTTCGTTCCGAACCGTTCCTTCACTTCCTATGTCTCCATGGATGCCGTGGAGAACGACTTCATGGTTCCACTGGTCGGTTCCCGCAACCTGCTTCGCAGCGAGGACCGCGGGGGACCCAAGGACTACTATTGGTTGCTGGAGAAGGCGAACCTGCCATCCCCCCGCAAGATCACCGATCCCAAGGACATCAATTCCCTTAGCATCATCAAGCTCCATCATGCCAAGAAGAAGTTGGAGAGAGGATTCTTCACCTGTGCATCATACCAGGAGTACAAGGAGAAGGCCGCTGCCCTGTTAAAGCAGGGAGTGATAGACCAGGAGTGTCTTGACACTGCCAGGATGGAAGAGTACATCATTGGGCCGGTGTTCAACCTGGACTTCTTCTACTCGCCTCTGGAGAAGGAGGGGGAGAAGGTCGAACTGCTGGGAGTGGACTGGAGGTTCGAGAGCTCCCTGGATGGTCATGTTCGCATCCCCGCCCCGCAGCAGCTGACCCTGAACGAGGACCAGAGGATACCTGAGTACACGGTATGCGGGCACAACTCCGCCACCCTCCGGGAGTCGCTGCTGGATAAGGCCTTCGAACTGGCGGAGAGGTTCGTCGCCGCGACAAAGGAGCATTTCTCCCCGGGCATCATCGGTCCGTTCTGCCTGCAGACATGCGTGGACAAGGACCTCAACTTCTACATCTACGATGTGGCGCCCCGCATCGGCGGAGGGACCAACGTCCACATGAACGTCGGCCATCCCTACGGCAACTCCCTTTGGAGGGTCAACATGTCCACCGGCCGCAGGCTGGCCATGGAGGTCAGGCGTGCCGTCGAGGAGGACCGACTCGAGGAGATCGTCACCTGAGAGATGGACACGTGGCGTCTGATCGACTCGGGCTTCAAGGACGCCGCCTACACCGCCGCGGCGGACGAGGCCATGCTCATCGCAAGAAACGAGCGTTCAGCGCCTAGCACCCTGCACCTGTACCGACGTGATGCTCCGGCGGTGTCCTTGGGGTATTTCCAGAAAGTGAGGGAATGCGTCGACCTCACCGTGGCGAGGGAGAAAGGGGTCTCCATCGTCCGTCGCATGTCGGGAGGAAGCGCGATATATACGGACAAGGGGCAACTGATCTATTCCCTCATAGCCGACGAAGACGAGCTTCCGGGCACCGCGGAGGATGTTTTTGATAAGATATGCGGGGTGTTGATCGACGCATTATCGTCCTTCGGCATTGAGGCAGAGCATCATCGCCCCAACGATGTGCTGGTCGGCGGGCGCAAGATCTCTGGTAGCGCTCAGGCGCGCCGCGGTAGGTGCGTGGCGCAGCACGGCACCATATTGGTGGACACGGACCTTGCGCTCATGAACAGGGTCCTGCCCTCTGCGAAGAGGGCGATCGACGGGATGACCACCATGGCCCTGGAGCTGGGCTATTCGCCATCGATGGACAGTGTCGCGAAAGCGTTGGTGGATAGTTTCCAGCGAGGCTTCGATGTGCGGATCGTCGAGGGACGCCTGAGCGACGTCGAGGAACGGCTGACGGCACGCCTGATCGAGACCAAGCATTCCGCCGAAGAGTACATCTTCATGCGGTGAGGGTTCAGAAGTTGCTCAGGTCCAAGTACGCGATCTTTCTGTCCTCGGCCAGGAACCCAAGCTTCTTATGCAATAGGAGCGAGGAGATGTTGTCAGGCGAGATGGAGGAATGTATAACATTGCCTCCCATCTTCTTGCCCTCCTCCGCCAGGCGACGCATCAGCATGTAGCCGATCCCCATGCGGCGGAACTCCGGGTCCACCCCGATGTTCTCCACCCATATCGCCTTCTCTATGCCGTCGACCCAGGGTATCATCTGAGCGAAGACGAAGCCCACCACCTTGTCGCCCTCCTTCGCAACGAAGGACAATCCGGAATCGCGATAATGGGAGAACGATCCGCTGGCGGATGCCCCCAGCTTCTGTCTGACCTCCTGGTCGAACTCCTCCCACTTCTTCCCGATGATCGTTTCCACATACTCTCGTATGCACGCCAGCTCAAGCATGCGGACCGAGACGCGGTCCTCGTCGGTGAGCGGAACTATCTTCATCTACATCTCCTCCGGGGCGGAGAGGCCAAGGATCTGCAGCGCGTTGGCCAGTACGATGCGGGTCGCCTCGACCAGTGCCAGGCGAGCATCCCTCAGCTCCTCTCCCTTCAGGACAGGTACGTACGTGTAGAACTGATTGAACGCCGACGCCACATCATGACAGTACGCTGGGAGAAGATGGATGCGAGCCCTCTCCCCTGCTTCCTCTATGACCGAAGGTAGCTTGGCTAGTTCCTTGATCAATTTCGCCTCGTACTCGTTGGTGAGCACCGACGGGTCGGCCGAACGGTCATAGTCGCCCGCCTTGCGCAATATGCTGCAGGCCCTTGCATGCGCATACTGCACGAACGGCGCCGAGTTGCCCTCGAAGTTCAGCGCCTCCTCCCATTTGAAGGTCAACTGCTTCTCCGGCTGAACGCGTACGATGTTGTAGCGCACAGCCCCACGCCCTATGTTTCGAGCGATCTCCTCCATCCTTTCCTCGGAGAGGTCGTCGCGGCGCTTCCGGACCTCCTCCATGGCACGCTCCTCCGCTTCCTCGATGAGATCGTCGAGGTAGACCACCACGCCCTTCCGGGTGGACATTCGTCCTTGCGGCAACGAGACGAACGAATAGAAGATGCATTCCGGCGCCCTTTCTTCGCCAAGGAACCGCAAGGCATTGGCGAGCTGGGCTTGTCCCAGCTTTTGATCCTCTCCCAGGATGTTGATGGTGCGGTCCGAGCGGCAGAACTTGTCCAGATGATAGGCGATGTCCCTTGTGGTATACAGCGTGGTCCCGTCGGCCCGGGTGAAGAAGAACTTGGTCCCTCGGCCATGGATGCCGCAGCCTTCCAGGTCCAGGTACTTCGCCCCCTTGTCCTCGCGGCACACCGCACACTTGGACAGCTCATCTACGACCTTCCGAGCCGAGCCGTCCTTTATGAAATCGGACTCCCATGTGAAGCGGTCGATGTTCACGTTGATGGCGTTCAAGCTCTGCACGATGCCGTCCAGCATGATGCTGGCGGTCTTGCGGACCTTTTCGATCACCTCTTCATCACCGGCCTCGAAGCGGACCAGCATGTCGGCGACCTGTTCGGCTACCTCGGAATCCTCCTCCATCATCTGGTTGGCCTTGCGATAGAACGGTACGAGACGATGGTCCGCCTTGTCCCTGTCGACCATGTCAACCTCTGATGGGTCGATGTTTTCCAGACCCCATGCGAGAAGCACCACCTGCTTGCCCACGTCGTTGACCAGATACTCCGTGGTGACATCGTAGCCGCACGCACGCATGCACCTTGCCAAGGTATCGCCGATGATCGGGTTGCGTGCCCTGCCCACATGGATCGGGCCCGTCGGGTTCACGGATGTGTGCTCCAGCAATACCTTTTCCGGCCTCTCCTCCCCCTGGCCGTAGCGAGGGCCTTCCTCCAGCACCGTTCGGACGGTCGAAGCGGCCAGAGCCGCGGTGTCCATGTTGAAGTTAAGATATCCCCTCTCCGCCCATGCCTTGGATATCGTGGCCATGGGAGGGAGCTTGCTGACCGCCTCTTCCGCTATGGCAACAGGCGCCTTGCGCAGCACCTTGGCAAGAGGGAAGCATGGCACTGCCAGGTCGGCTATCCCTGTGGAAGGCGTTTCGATCTCGAACGATACGTCCGCCCCCATGGAGCGAAATGCTTCCTTAGCTGCGCTCTCCACTTCAGAACGAAACCGCCTGAGAGGGTCCATTACATCACTCCCGTTGAGAACCTCAGTATTGCAGCGATGCCTCCGAAGGCCTTGGAGAGCATCTCGCCCTCCTCAGAATCGACTGATAGCAGCTCCACGGTCGTTCCGACCTTCTCCGCTTCCTCGTAGAAGCTGTCTATGAGGTCCTTGCTCTCGATTATCTCGGGGCTTGACCCAGGACATCTGGAGCATTTGACGTCCTCATCCTTGTCGACGGTGACCTCGCCGGCCTGACCGCAGGAACACTGGAACGTGACTCGCCTTTTCCTCAAGCCCTCGGACAACAGCAATATGTCGACCGCTCCCATCTGAAGGGCCTGGCGTACCTGGTCCTCCCCATATGTGGAAAGACCTCCATCGGCCTTCCTGATCTCTTCCAGAAGGCGCTGCATCAGCTCCTTCTCCCTCATCAGGTCCAGTTCGTGAAGCGAGTCCTTGGCCTTCTCCACCAGCTCCTTCAGGCCATACTCGTCCGTATAGCCGGTGTCGAACGTGTCAACGATCTTCTTCTGGATCTCATGATGTAGGTAGCCCTCTTTGACGAAGAACTCCTTGGTGGCGCCTGGGCCCCCGATGATCACTCCAAGAAGATCGGACTCGCTCATGAAGGTCTCCGACGCCACCTCGCCGACCTTCTTGAAGAACTCATGAGCGGCGATCTCGATCAGACGCTCGAAACGGACCGAGGATTGACCTCCACGGCTGTGCTTGGACGGTACCAAGGATGGGAAGTTCTTGACCGGAATTATCCTCTTGCCTTTCAGCAGGCCTATGGTGGCTTCCGCCCTGTCGATGACCAGCAATCCGAAGGTCTTCTTCTCGTCGAGCATGTCCCAGAGCTTCTCGGTGTAGAACTCGGAGTCGCATCGGTACATGAACGTCGTTATCGGCTCCGGAGGCTCCAGCACATACTGGACCTGCTTCGTCTGATCGCCGACCGTGGCAACCTCGCCCACGAAGAATATCAGACCGTTGGCCGGCGGCGTCTTGAAATATTTAAGCCGGGCTAGGATCGACTCCAGGGCTCCGCTGACGGCCTTGTTGGTCCTCTTGCTCTTGATGTTCTGTGATTGTGACAGCTCGCCCCGCAGGTAGTTCGCCACATCGAATATCTGCTTGTCCGGGGGTATGTACACTGATACCAGCTCGGTACCGCGCCCTTTGAGTTCCCGGATCTCCTCCAGCGCGCGCTTGAAATCGTACCGGCGCTTCTCCATCATACTTTCATTAACGGCTTCATCCTGAGCCATGATCAATACAACCCTGATTCTGCGCTCATCTCTAAATAAAGGGCTGTAATAAATCTTTGCTAACCCTATCACCAACCCCGTCCGGACTGGCGGTGAGGGATGACAGAGGATGCCGTGCCATTGGGAGTTACGTTGGGCAGCATCTTCGACGAGCGGGCCGAGCAGTATGATGCATGGTTCGATGAGCATGCAGCAGCATACTGGTCGGAGCTGGGAGCATTGCGCAAGGCGTCCCGCGAAGGCATCGGTCTCGATGCAGGGGTGGGCACCGGTCGATTCACTGGATCCATGGGCATGGGTTCGGCATCGACCCGTCGCCATCGGTGCTCTCGATCGCCCGCCGGAGCGGCGTGAAGGTGGTCATGGGAGTTACAGAAGGTCTGCCGCTCCGCGACAGGACCTTCGATATCGTGACCTTCGTCAAGACGCTATGCTTCGTCGACGACCCACTGATGGCATTGGTTGAAGCCAGAATGGCATTGCGTGAACATGGCCGGGTGATCATAGGGTTCATCGACCGGGGGAGCCGGATCGGACACGGATACCGGGGGGGATGAGGGATCGCCCATTCTACAAGGGCGCGCGGTTCCGTTCTGCGGAGGAGATGAAGGATATTCTTCCGCGCATCGGCGCCGAAGCGAAGGAAACATATCGGACCATATTCAGCGACCCAAGGGGGCTGGCCGCATCTGAGCCGGTCGTCGAGGGGCATGGTGAAGGATCGTTCGTGGTCATGTCGGCCGGGTTCAGCAAGCGCGACGGGTGAGGTCTGGGTCGGCCGTAGGTCGTCGCCTGTCGACCGGGTCGCACATGGCAAGGATTATCAAGGGCAATCCCATTGCTGGCACCATGGAAAGGGTGGTCATCTCGCTGGGAGGTTCAATCATCATCCCAGGCGACCGTGACGGAGGGTTCATCAAACGTCTCGCATCCCTTCTGAGGGACCTCTCCAAGGACCGGGAGCTGTTCGTGGTCTGCGGTGGAGGAAAGACCGCTCGCACCTACATAAACCTGGGGAGAGAGCTCGACGTCTCCGAGGAGCGGCTCGATGAGATGGGGATCATGGCCACCCGGCTGAACGCTCGTCTTCTGCAGCTCGCCCTTGGCGACCTTGCAGAGCAGACGGTTCCCTCCACGATAGAGGAAGCCACTGAACAAGCAGGCAAGGGGAGGATCGTGGTCATGGGCGGAACGACACCTGGGCACACCACCGACGGCGTATCGGCCGCCCTGGCCGAGGCGGTGGGCGCTGACAGGATAGTCAACGCCACCTCGGTGGACGCGGTGTACTCCTCCGATCCTCGAAAGGACAAGGATGCGGAGAGGTACGAACGGTTGACGTTCCAGCAGTTGAAGGACCTTCTCGGGAACGAGCATGGCGCTGGAGCGTCAGGAGTGTTCGACCCGATGGGTGCGTCAATCGTCATGCGGAGCCGCATACCGCTGATGGTCATAGCGGGAAGGGACCTGGAAGAGATGTCTCGAGCGGTTCAAGGCCTGCCCATCAAGGGCACGGTGATCGATGGCCGATAAGGGCATAAGGTTATCTGCTCCCTGTGGGATTTATGGACGTATCAAGGAGGTATGAGCATGGCCGATGACAATGAGAAGCAGTGCAAGCGCACTGGTAACCTGAAGGACACTGTCAGCGCGGATGAAGCATTGGACGAGATAAGGTGCCGCATGGGGGACTACATTCCCAGCACGCTCGCCCACATAAGGAAGCACAACCCTGAGCTGGCGGTGGTGATAAAGGAACTGGATCGCGTGCTCATGGAGGACGGCGCCCTCGACCGAAAGACCAAACGCCTCATCGCCATGGCCTGCGTGGCGGTCCGCATGTGCGAGGACTGCGTATACGCCCAGGCCAAGACCGCCGTCAACTATGGTGCCACCAAGGAGGAGATAGTCGAGGCCATGCACGTGGCCGTCGTGACGGGCGGCGTACCGGCCTGGTCCGTGGCCAAGAAGGGCCTTACCCAGGTGTTCAACGAGCTGGAGGGCACCAATGAGGTTGTCCCGGAGAACACCCCGGGCGGAACCGCCGACACGAGGAAAGGCTGCTGCGGCGGCCAGCGCGAGTGAGGCACGGTCCGCACTACAAACTCTCAAGGTCGGAGCTGTCCACGGTCACCCCTCCCAGTTCATGGACCAGGGACGACACCATGCTGGCCTCCGACCGTTTCATCGATTTCTTGTGAACGTATGCGGTCGTCGTATCGCTCGCCTTCATGGCCATGGCTATGCTGTGACGGATGGAATCGGCATTGGTGAGGTCCATCGCATATGCAGGGAGCATGTGGCCGAACGATACGCGACGAGATAGCGCGACCTCGCTGAACCTCGGGGCATAATGGCCGCCCCCTATGCCGATCACCACGGGATGCTGCGCCACTTCCACGTCCAGAAGGCTTCTGGCGAGGGCGGCCGCGGCATCTCTGTCGCTCCAGCACGATTCGTCGCTGCCTATCTCGATGAACAAGGTCGGCCGGGACAGCAGGGGGCCATGATGGGTGACCTCGAACGCGACGTCGTATTGCAGCGTCTCCGCCTCCGACCTCATTCGTCGCAGGAGAGAGGTCATCAGATGCGGAGCGGCGGGCGTCAGCTCACCATCGCGGCCTCCATACTCGGCCTTGTTCCAGTTGCCTATGGGGTGGACGGTGAGGGACGGCCTTCCAGATGCTGCACGATGGCGAGAGAGGAACACGATCTCCTCGACCTCGAGGCCGAGCGCATCCTCCACCTCCCGGTCGATGCCTTCGGCATATATGTGGAGCTCATCTATGGATATCAACCATTGATCTCCGTGACGTAGAACGGGGTGGCCCTTGAACTCGCCTTCCTCGGCCCATTCGGCCAATGAAAGCATGGCATCTGCGATGTTGATGCTGGCCTCATCCTTCCGGCTGCATATTATCAATCTCATCCTGTTCACCATGGGCGAACGGTCGAACCGCGGCCCATCTATTTATGTTGCTCCGCCCTACGAATTACGTTACACCGACACTTGCGGACACGACCTCGACCTGGTCCTCGCGGAACAAGGCGCTATGGGCACTCCACCTGGTGCGGCATAGGCATGGCGGGCGTGGAACATTGGAATCGCGATCAGGCTCTGGGTAGGGCATCAGATAAATAAGGTTCAGGCGATACCTTCGGCGGGAGGAACGATATGGCCATTACGCTCACGGTGGGTGAACGTATCCTGTTCCATCTGCTACAATATTCGAAATACATAGATTCTTTCGATGCCCCGATAGACATAACGCAGGACGGCATAGCCGCCGCTTTGCGCATCTCCCGCGCCCATGCTGCGCTGGAGTTGAAGAAGCTTAAGAACGCGGGCGAGGTAAAGGAACGTCTGTCGCATATCAAGAGGGGGAGGACCAAGCGCAAGGTCTATTTCCTGACCCCTCTCGGTGAAGAAAGGGCCCGCGATATCAAGGCATATGCGGAAGAGAACGACATCGACCTGACACCGTATCAGGACATCAGGAAATGTAAGGGGCCAGAGCTGTGGAGGGTCCTGGATGAGAAGTTCAAGCCCGTCGTGGCCATGTCCTGCGTCTTCAGGAAGCCGTTCCGCCGCGAAGTGTTGCCCGACATCGCAACGTCCTTGCTGCCAGTGGACGAACGGGGGATGGTCGACCTGCCGAAGGAACTGAAGGAGTACGTCCTCTCCGTCACGGACCCGGAGAAGGTTCGCGATTACCATAATTTCGCGGCGGACTACTGGCTGCACTGGGACGACCTGAAGGAGGTGTTGTACCATCTTGTATGCGCCCGCCGATACGTGGACGCCGAGATCCTTGTCTACAATCACGCCAATGAACTGCTCCTGTCGCCGGACGAGGACCTGCTGGAGGCCGTCTCCAACATCAGGGATGTGACCAAGGGGTACAGCGGGACGGTCCATTATGTGCAGGCGGAGACCGCCAGGCGGGTCGGGAAGCACGAATACTGCCTCATCATATGCAAGCTCATGGAGGCGTCGAGCATCCCCTCGGAGCGGTTCGACGGCTACATGATCGAAGGCCTGAACTACATGGACCGCAAGGAGTGGGACTATGCATACAAGGCGTTCATCCGCGCCCGCAACGTGTTCGATGGACGCGTCAACACGACGCTGGAGTGCAACATCGCCGAAGTGCTGATACGCAACGGCGACTACCACGAGCCCAAGGAGATCCTGCAGAAACTATTGCAGAGGCACATCGAAAACCCGGAAGATGAGTCCAGGGCATACTTCCTGCTAGGGATCATCGCCATCAAGACCGGGGAGGACGATGAGGCCCTCAGGATGTTCCAGCTGTCTCGCGCGGCCATGAAATCGAAGCAGGTGGAGCTGCTGACCAAGATATCGCAGATGTACTATGCCAACGGCATGAGGGACAAATCGCTGGAGTACTCCCTGATGGCCAGCTCGCTCAGAGAATCGGGGACGTTCTGAGCATGTCCACGTCGCTGATGTAAAGGTCCCTCAGGTCCTTCAGGTCCCATCGCAGCATGGCCAGCCGTTCGAAGCCCATGCCCCACGCTAGAACGGGGTACTTCACACCGAACGGGGCGGTCACCTCGGGCCGGAAGACGCCCGCGCCACCCAGTTCCAGCCAGCTGCCCTTGAACTCCACCTCCACTTCCAGGCCGGGTTCGACGTAAGGAAAATATCCCGGTCGGAAGCGAACGTTCTCGAAGCCCATGCGGCGATAGAACTCCTTGATGACACCGCACAGCATGTCGAAGGAGGCGTTCCTCTCCATGATGATCCCTTCGATCTGGGTGAACTCCGGAAGGTGCGTGGCATCGATGGCTTCCTTGCGGAACACCTTGCTGAGGGAGAACACCTTCACCGGTGGCTCAGGATGGCGCCACAGGTGCCTGATGGTATTGACCGTGGTGTGGGTGCGCAGCAAGGCCCTTTCCGACTCCTCGCGGCACCATCTGTACCTCCATCCCTTGGAACCGGTCTTGCCCCCGGTCTCATGCATCTCGCACACGCGCTCGATTATCTCCTCGTCCTCCAGCTGGATCCTGCAAGGGTTCTGAAGGTAGAAGGTGTCCTGGAGTTCACGAGCGGGATGGTCCTGCGGGGTGAACAATGCATCCATGTTCCAGAACGCAGGCTGCACGTACTCCTCATCGATCTCGGTGAACCCCATGTCTACGAAGATGGCCCGTATCTCATCGGCGATGCGGGTGAGCGGATGCTTCTTTCCCGGATACACGGCGGGCGCGAAGGTCCTCACATCGTAACGGCGGAACTGCACCTCCTTCCACTTGCCCGTCTGTATCAGCTCCGGGGTCAGCTGGGCGACCTCGTCCTTAACTTCCAGGCCCAATGATATCAGTTCCCTGCCAAGGTCGGTCAGTTCCATGGTCCTGTTGACGACCAGTCTCTCCGTCACCATGTCCTGGCGGGAGCGGAGGGTGGCTATGACATCCTTGTCGAGCACATCCTCGGACATCTCAGCCTGGGCCAGTTGCTCCAGCATGATCTCGTCTGCCATGGGCCTATCGAGAGCTTCCCGACCGTTTTCGGTAAGGCGCAGTACGGTCCGGCCATCGACCTTGGAAATGGTCGCGAGGTTCTTCTTTTTCAGCCAGCCAAGGGCGATGGACATCTCCCCTTTTGACAGTTCGGCGGCGAGGTCGGCCATGTCGCCCTCTCCTCCCCTGTCGGCCAGCATACGGATGGCTCGCCTCTCTGGAAGACCGCGCTCTAGCACCGATGCATCCTTGATCGAATAGACCTTTCGAGCCACCTCGGAGATGGTGATCGCCCCCTTGGCCTGCAGCCAGGAGCCGGCGTTCATCACCTCTACAAGTTGGGAAAAGCCCCCAGCCTCGAACACCTGCTCCGGGGCGGCCTTTCCATGAAGACTGTCCAGCGCGAGCAATAGCTTTGACTCGTTGGCGCTCAGCCCGGTGAGGATCTCCGAGGCATTCATGCTCCAGTGAAAACAGCTGGTCTTATTATTCTTTACCATCCGGAAGACGATGGCAGGGGCCGGCGGAGTTCCAACCCACTATCCCCGGCTTGATGTCCAGGACAGGCGTTCCCTCCCAGGCGTCCAGACCTTCCACGGTAAGTATGTTGTTCATCACTCCGACCAATCTCACCACGGTGGCCCCGATATGGTTCGGCCGGTTGGGGCTGCGAGAGGCGAATACGCCCACAAGTGGGTTCCTGGGATCCCCTCGAGGATGAACCTTCAGATCGACCCTGTCCGACCGGTCGAAGAAGAACAATATCAGCAAGCTGTCGCACTTCTCTATGCCGAACAGGCCCTCCGCGTATTCTTGCAGGACCTCGATCTCGGACCTGCCGCCCTCCACCTTGGCCACTCGGCCTACTGGACGCAACTCCATGGTTGACCCCTGTAGTGTTCATGACCATGCCGATCCCGCAGCCGATGGCGGACTAGGTAGCATCGGGACATGCTGCCTTGCATCATGGGTCAGTCCCGCAGGATGAACTCATCAATGCGGTCCTTGGCCTTCTCTCGTGCCTCCTGATGCTTCTCCAAGAAGTTGGCGACCGCATCGCCCAGGCTCTTCTTGCACTCTCCGCAAAGCACCTCGCCCTTCTTGCACCGATCGTACAGCTCGTCAAGCTTCTTGTCATCTGGCTCGAACAGATAGAACTTGTACTTGAACACCGAGCAGATCTCAGGCTTGCCGCCACTCTTCCTCTGCTCTTCCACGCTAACCGCCCCACCGGTGAAGGCGGTGTTTATCTTCTTGCGCACTATCTTTGGCGGGTCGGTGGTGTATATCGTGCTGCCCGGTTGCGATGAGGACATCTTGTCACTTCCGCTCAGACCGGGGAACATCTTGTTGTGGAGCAAGGCCGGTTTATAGTATCCCAGCGATGGGGCTATGTCCCTGGCGACCCGGAAGTGCGGATCCTGATCTATGCCGCATGGGATCAGGCAAGGGATGTTCCTCCCAGCAAGTGCGGAGCCCAGAAATGCCGGCGCCGCCTGGATGCTGGTATAGAAGATGCTCCCGATGTTGGTGCTGTTCTCGAATCCGAACACGGCCTTGGCCGTCGAGAAGGTGATCTTCTTGGCCACCTGCAACGCGAAGGGGTATAGGTTGTGGATATATTCAGTGTCAAGGAATATCTTGGTCTTCTTTGGGTCGAAACCAAGGGCGATGACGTCAAGCATGTTCTGATACGCCATGTCCTTGGTGTCTTCCAGGGTCAGACCGTCATTGAAGAGGAACTTCTCGTCATCGGTCAACTGGAAGTACAATTGCGCACCGAACACGTCCTGCAGATGCTTGGTGAACATCCACGGCATGAGATGACCAAGATGGGTCTGACCTGATGGGCCCCTGCCGGTGTACAGATAGAACGTCTCACCAGCATCATATCTGTCCAATATCCAATCCATGTCGCGGTGCGAGTACACCACCCCGCGCCGCATGAGCGGATGGATGGGGCCATATTTGGCCATCCTGTCCATTAGGGCTTGGTCGATTCGCCTGGTGCCGAACTTCTCGATGAGCAGATCGTAGTCGATCTCCCCGCTGACCTCCCAGGGGGTCACTGTGAACGAGGTGTCCCCATTCATGCTGGACGGCATGAGCGCATAGACCGCTTTAAAGGTTTTGAGACCTGGCATACGATGTTCATCTCGCGATTCATCTCGCGATGTCCCTTCACGGTCATTGGACTCCGCCGTCATCGCATTAAAAAAACGCTCTAGGTCCAAGCAAGCGGCGTGGCGTCGATGTCCGACGCCGTACTCTATATGGCGGCGAAGCGATGATCATGATGTCATATTCGTCGGTCCTTACAATGGGCTATACATTTATTTCCTAACATCATCTGCCATATCATATGTCTCTCAAGATCACGGTGAGGGACGCCAAGAGCGGTGCCGTCGTAGACCTGAACGTGGAAGACGAGAACACCGTAGGCGAGATCATCGAAGGGGTTGCCAGATATTGGCAGGTCGATGCAGGCGCATCCATGCTGCGTCATGGGGAGAAGGTGTTGGGGACAGAGGAGACCGTTGCGGAAGCGGCCATACAGGATGGAGATATGTTAGATCTCGTCCATGAGCGATAGGCCATATGTCGATGGCCTGCTCAATACCATCCGGGGCCGGTCCGATCGTGTCCAGGATAGGCCGCCATTGGACAGGCCGGTTTGGACAAGTCATGACATCGCGGCAACCCGACCAGCGACCGCTTTCGAGGCTCCGCTAGTTCAGCAGGATCCATCAGGTCCGGGATCGATGTCTGAAAACAGCATCGCGTCCTGAGCTAGCGAACGATGTCCTCCATCATTAAGGTCTCCGTCCCGGCATCACACCCATATGGCGTGACGGCGGCGAAGTGACGCTTCATTCTGCCCGGTCTTCTCCATTATTATCGACACCATGGAGTCGAACAGTATCAGCGCGGCCCCCTCGAATATGGTGCCGAGAGGAGCATACTTCTTCCTCTGCTCGTCCCGAGACGATTGGAGTTCAAGAACTATGTTCGAGGCGTGGCCCAACTTGGAGTTCGGGTTGCCGGTGATGGATATCACCTTGGCCCCGACCCTGCGCACGATGTTGGCGGTCTGTACCGCGGACATCGTCTCGCCGGTGTTGGAGACGATTATGACCACATCCTCCCTTGAGACTATGGGCGTGGTCATATCGCCTACGAAATGAACGTCGATACCTAGCTGCACCAGTCGCACGGCGAACGCCTGGCCGATGAGGCCCGAACGACCGACGCCATATATGAAGACCGTTCTGGCCGATAAGATGGATGTGACTGCTTCCTCCAGGGCCTGAGGGTCGATGGTACTGAGGGCGGCTTCCATCTCCCCCAGTATGAAGTGGGATGAGGTCTGCATCAGGTCCTCTGACATGGTCACTTCTTCTTGGTGGCCTTCTTATCGCCCTTGGGCGATGCGGGCTTACTGGTCTCAGGCGCTTTTCCGCCCTTGTTCCTCAACTTTATCTTAGGAGGCTTGTCTATGTCTTCTAGTTCGAGGTCCTCTGCTAGATCCTCTTCCTCTTCCACGGCCTCGGAGGCTTTGTTGTTCCTTTTCAGCCTCGCCTCCTTGGCGATGCGCTTGGTGAGCACGCGCTCGTAGATGACCTTCATGTACATGGCGTCGTGTTCCAGCAAGGGCGATGATGAGATCACCGTGATGTTTGGGTTCTCCTCCGCCAGGTACTCTGCTAGCGGTTCGAAGCGGAGATCGCCCTTTTTGATGGGCGTTATCCTCTTCTCGTTCCCGGCCTCATGCTCCACGCCCGAGAAGTGGGTGTAATGGTGCCCGCCCACGTAGTCCTTCACGCGGTCCAATACCGCACCGAAGTCCTGAGGCTCCCTCAACCCGCCAGCTTCCCGTGCATGTATGTGTGCGAAGTTGATGACAGGCACGGTGCCTTTGATGTTGTCGCATATCTCCAGGATCTCATCGAGGGAACCGAACACCTCTTGGCGACCGGAGGTCTCCAGACCAAGCAACGGGCTGAGCTTGTTGTCCTCCCACCATTCCATGATCGCCGCCACATTGTCCACTATGGACCTCTTGGCCTCCTCTCGGTCCCCGTCGCCATACAGGCCAAGATGGGTGACCACCATGCCGCCGCCCATCTGGTTGGCGATCGTTCCCGCCCACCGGATGTTGTCGATGCAACGTTCAGTGAGGTCGGAGTTGGAGACCAGGTCCATGTAATAAGGGGTGTGGATCGACAGTTCGACGTCCAACTCCCTCCCCATCTTGCCAAGGTCCCTTACCTCCTCGAAGTTCTGTACGAGGCCGGAGGCGAGAGTGATGAGCGTATCATCCTCACGTATCTCCTCTTCAGGGTCGGTGATCCTTATCGACTTCTTCCCCTTCACCCTCTCGATCTCCACGATGAGGTCGCTGACCACTTCCAAGGGGGTCAGCCCTACCTCCTCTTCGTCAGGGAATCGGTCGATGACGTTCACCCGGACCATCTGGACTTCCATGGCGTTGAGACCGAGACTGTGTACATCCTCGATGCCGTCCCTCAAAGTCCTCCCCTTGCAAGAAAGTGGAATACCAGCTGGTCCAAACCTGATCATAATAATGTCACCATCACTGCCAAGGTTTCCCCTGTCGGGTACTCATTATGAGGGCTGGTATATATAAATGCTGTCTACCCATCAGCGGACTGGAGAGCCACCGAGGAAGAATCTATGAGTATCATTCTTGACGTCTGTGATAAGCGTCGAAAGTATATTAATTGCTGAATCCTTATTCTAAATCGGATGGGAATGAGCACTCAAAACGATCAAGCGGTAGTTGAAAGGCTCGAAAGGTGGCGCAGGAACCTTATCGACACCAGTATCAGGAACAGGCTCATAAACTTCACCGAATCGGTCGGCGTCCTCCGACTGAGCCGGCCCGAAGGGTCGGTGATCTTCGACCGCCTGGTCGTACGAGGTGAGGAGCTGGAGATCGGCCTTGATGAAGAGGGGACCGATTCCTCTGGCATGTTGTTGTCCGACCGCGACAGGGCGGTCGTGGACAGGACGCTGTTGAACCTACGTCTGAAGGCGCGCGCGGCCCAGAGGGAGCAGGGCATCAACATTTTGTTCCTCAGCATAGGCATGCTCGAATGGAAGGACACGAGCGGGCAGAAGCTGCGCTCCCCCCTGATCCTCATCCCTGCCGAGCTTCGCAGGAGCGGACCGCTGCAGCCATACCGCGTCGCCGCGATCGATGAAGGGGCGGTGGTGAATCCCATCCTTGCTCACAGGCTGCGCACCGAGTACGGCCTTGAGCTGCCGTCGATGCCGTCCGAGCAAACCTCCGATCCGGTGAACGCTGCAATGAAGATGGTCCAGGAAGCTGTCTCTCCTGCAGGCTGGATGGTCTCTACCGGCAATTATCTTGGCCTCTTCTCCTTCGCCAAGATGGTGATGTACGAGGAGCTGACCGCCTACCGGGACCTCGCGCTGGAGCATCCAGTGGTACGCGCCCTGGCAGGCTGTCCGACCGAGCTGCCTTCCGCCGGGTCGATCTCCCCCGAGGAGCTTGACGGCGGCGACGACCCTTCGGAGATCTTTCAGGTGCTGGACGCCGATTCCAGTCAACAGGAGGCGATAGCCCTTGCCCGCAAGGGCGTGAGCTTCGTGCTCCAGGGGCCCCCTGGCACGGGCAAGTCGCAGACCATCGCCAATATCATCGCCGAAACCCTGGCCAAGGAGAAGACCGTCCTGTTCGTGTCAGAGAAGATGGCAGCATTGGAGGTCGTGAAGAGGAGGCTGGACGAACGCGGCCTGGGAGACTACTGTCTCGAGCTGCACAGCCATAAGGCGAGCCGGCAGGAGGTCGTCGCAGAGCTGGGTAGATGCCTACACCCCAAGGCGACGTCCGTTGTCGAAACGGCATCGCTTGAAGAGCTGGCAGGTCTGCGGAAGCGTCTGAACGACCATGTCGAAGCGTTGCATGAGATACGCCCGGGAGCAGGCATCTCGTTCCATCGGATCAATTCCGAGCTGATCTCCCTCCGGTCGGTGCCGGACCTGCCCATTCATTTCCCCAACCTGCACGACATGAGCGTCAAGGACCTGGAAGGGATCGGGCCGTTGGCAAGGGAAGTGGAAAGGGACATGCACCTGCTGAGGAAGGGGCATCAGCATCCCTGGAGGGACTGTATCCTAGACTCTTGGAAGGTGAGCGCCCTGCCAGAGCTAGAAGGCCTATTGACCTCGAGCCGCGACGCCCTGGAGGATGCTTTGCGGCGGTCGTCCGCCTTGGCAGAGCGCTTCGGCATGCATGCCCCTGCCACCCTGTCCCAGATCGGATCCTTGATAGACCACCTGCGCCTGGCGATCGACTCGCCGCGCCCCCGTGCCAACTGGTTCAAGGAGCCACAGGCGCTCCGAGAGAAGCTGGAGGAGATGAGGGAGGCGTACCGTAAGCTGGACGAGGAGGTCGAAGGGCTTCGTGCTCGCTACGACGAGGGCATACTGTCCCTCGACCTGGATGGCATCGATCAGCGCATGCGGACCATCTACCGCTCTCCATTCAGATGGTTGCGCACCAGCTACTGGAAGGACATGCGCGTTCTAAGAAAGCACCGCACCTCCCTGATGAAGCTCAGCCTCGACGAGGCGGCCGCCGATGTGGCCTCCGCACTGGCCGTCAGACAGGATGCCGCATCTGTCGCCGCCCTGGAGGCGGAATGCTCGGAGGCGCTGGGGGAGCATTTCTTCGGTCGCAGCACCGAGTGGGAGGCCATCGAACGCATGCTGGACTGGTGCGATTCATACTGCCAGCGATATGGCTCGCCCTGCCCCGCGTTGGAGGGCCTTATGGCCGAAGGGACGGAGTCCGGCTCTGTGACGCGAGAGTTGGAGGAGCTTGAGGCGGCAGCTGCCCTGGTGGAAGGCCGCATGGACGCCGCGACGTCCTACTTCGACCTCGCCTCCCTGATGGCAGGAAGGCCCGTCCGCGATGTGGGGCTGGACGAGATGGCATCCTGGGTAAAGGGGCATCTAGACACCATCGGGCAGGCCCAAGAATGGGTGCGTATCAACGGCATCAGGAAGGGCTGCGCCCAGCACGGCCTGCACGAACTGCTCACCCTGGCGGAAGAGGGAAAGCTCCCCTCCAAGGGCCTATGGGACGCCCTGAGGAAGCGTTACTACTCTCTCTGGCACGATCACCTTATGGCCACTGACAGCAGGCTGCGCGAGTTCGACCGGGAGATGCATGCCGAGGCGGTGGAGAGGTTCCGACATCTTGACCGGCAACAGTTGGACATAGCGACCAAGCGCCTGTCCGCGCTGCTGCAGAAGCGGCGAGAGAGACTGATCAACGATCCCAGCCCCGCACTAGGGACATCCATGTGGGTGCTGCGCCACGAGGTCAACCGCAAGAAGGGGTTGAAGCCCCTTCGCGAGCTGTTCACCCAGGCAGGGGACGCGATATTGCAGTTGAAGCCCTGCCTGCTCATGAGCCCTCTCTCCGTGAGCATGCATCTCGACCCTTCACGCATTCGATTCGACCTTGTCATATTCGACGAGGCGTCGCAGATCAGGCCCGAGGATGCCATAGGAGCCATCATGAGGGGACGGCAGATCATCATAGTCGGGGACACGATGCAGCTTCCCCCGACCGACTTCTTCCGTGAAAACCTCGACGAAGAGGACGAGATACCAGATCTAGAGAGCATCCTGGACGAGTGTGCCTCATGCCTGCCTCAGCGAATGCTGCGATGGCACTATCGCAGCGAGGATGAGTCGCTCATAGCGTTCTCGAATCTCCACTTCTACAGCGGCCAGCTGTTCACCTTCCCTTCGGCGGGCAGGGCACAAGGGCGCGGGATCGACTTCGTGCATGTTCCAGAGGGCTGTTACGATCGAGGCGCCAGCCGGCGCAACCTGCCAGAGGCCGCCAGGGTGGCGGACATGGTCATCCAGCACTTCCGGGAGCGCCCCGACCTATCGCTGGGCGTGGTGGCGTTCAGCGAGGCTCAGCAGATGGCCATACTGGAGGAGCTTGAATCTAGGATAAGGGAGCAGCCTGAACTCGCCAGGCACTTCAAGGAAGGTGCTCATGAGGAGTTCTTCGTCAAGAACCTTGAGAGCATCCAGGGAGACGAACGGGACGTCATCCTGTTCAGCCTTGGGTATGGCAAGGATGCAAGGGGGAAGATGCATCAGAGCCTGGGCCCCCTCAACCGGGCGGGAGGGGAACGCCGCCTGAACGTTGCGGTGACAAGGGCGCGCAAGTCCCTTACCGTGGTGTCGTCGATCCTGCCTCAGGACCTTCATCCGACCTCCACGGGTGCGAAGCTTCTCAGGCAGTTCATGGAGTACGCCATGGCAGGAGGGGACCGGGACGCCCTATCCTCCGAACCGGAGGGCGAGCCCCTCTCGCCCCTGGAGGCGACGATGGTCAAGGCCCTTGAACAGAAAGGTCTCAAGGTGCTCCCCAGGTGGGGGTGCTCCGGCTACCGCATCGATCTGGCGGTCGAAGGGGCGAACGGAGACATGTCCCTGGCAGTGGAGACAGATGGGGCGTCCTATCGCTCAGGCCCCACCGCAAGAGACCGGGAGCGCCTGAGACAGGAGATGCTGGTCAAGCTCGGATGGACGGTGCATCGTACCTGGTCTTCAGACTGGGTCAGGGACCCTGACGTAGAGGTCGAGCGGATCGTTCGTGCCGCCAAGGCCGCACGGTCCCGGGAGATCGTCGAAGAAGCCGCTCCCATCCTTCCGGAGCCGACGGAGAGCGTGCTCCACGAAGCAACGGTGGAGGAAGATATCTGCGATGGACCTACGGGCGAGGTCATGGCAACCACCCAGGCCGCCTCCTCGCCGTTGGCCGAACCCACCGTCACCGTCGCACCGTACATACAAGTGGACTGGAGCGCCTATCCGGGATTGACCGCCAAGCTGCGCTCCCAGCCGGATGAGGCCCTGGCCGAGGCGATCGAGGCCGTGGTGGCGGCGGAGGGACCGGTGCATCAGCTCGTGGTCCATGAGCGCATACGCGAACTGTGCAAGGTCGCAGGGATCAAGAAAGGCTTCGGACAGGCCGAAGAGACCAGTGCCATCGAGCGTCTGGCCGCGCAAGGCCGCCTCGTTCAGGCCAACAACTTCCTATGGCCATGCGGCATGGATGCTCCGCCAGTGCGCCGCTCCACCGTCGGAGAGAGACGGGAGCTATGGTACGTCTGCATGGAGGAGCTCAAGTCGGCCATCATCACCCTTCTCGAGGACGAGTCCATGGACGAGAAGAGCCTGGTGAAGGAGACGACCGCCCTATATGGATACAAAAGACCGTCTCCCGAAGCCCGGCGGAGGATCAACGAGGCCGTGGAAGGCCTCATCGCATCAGGACAATTGGTCCGGACGGGGGAGATAATCGGAAAGAGGTTCTGATGGTGCTGGCCATCACTTTCCAGATGGGGAAATGTTTATAAGAGACCTGCCCGTTAGCGCCAGTTACGACAATGTCGAGGGAGTCAGAATGAAGACCATTCGTAAGACGGACCCCAACCTGGTGGCCCTCATCAACGACCTGAAGAGGGAGACCAGAGAAAGGGAGGCCGCCATCTGGCGAGACATTGCTCAGCGTTTGGAGAAACCCAGCCGGAACTGGGCTGAGGTAAACCTGAGCAGGCTTGAGAGGTTGGCGCAGGACGGAGATGTCATCGTCGTGCCGGGAAAGGTCCTGGGAGCCGGCAGCATCAACAAGAAAATCACTGTCGCCGCGTTCAAGTTCTCCGCTTCGGCCGCAAAGGCCATCGAGGAAGCGGGAGGCAAGCGGATGACCATACCTGAGCTGGTTAAGGAGAACCCTTCCGGCAACAAGGTCAGGATCATGGGGTGATCTAGATGGTCGTCGTCATCAATGCAGAAGGACATGTCCTTGGCCGGCTCAGCACCTATGTGGCCAAGCGTCTTCTCGATGGAGAGGAGGTTGTCGTGGTCAATGCCGAGAAGGCCATCATCACCGGTTCCCGGGATGAGGTATTCAAGAGATACTATGACAAGTACAAGAGGGGGAAGGTCACAAATGGGCCGTTCTTCCCTAAGAGGGCCGACCTCATCATGAAGAGGACCGTGCGCGGGATGATCCCGTTCATGCGCTCCACTGGCAGAAATGTGTACCGGAACCTCAAGGTGTACGTTGGTGTGCCCAAGGAGATGGCAAACGCCGACATGATGAAGGTAGAGTCCGCCACCAATGTCTGGACCGACAAATATGTCACGCTTGGAGAGATCTCCGAGCATCTGGGATCCAGGGTGAGGTGATCACATGGCAGATGTAATAAACACCAGCGGAAAGCGGAAGGAGGCCATCGCCAGAGCCGTGGTCAAGAAGGGCAATGGCAAGGTCCGCATCAACAATGTTCCAATAGAGATCTTCACTCCTGAGATCGCCCGCCTCAAGATCATGGAGCCCATGACCTTGGCTGGCGACAAGGTGTCCGGCGTCGACGTCAGCGTTAACGTGCAGGGAGGCGGTTTCATGGGGCAGGCTGAGGCCAGCCGCACCGCGATCGCCAAAGGCCTGGTGGCCTTCCTTCAGGATGAGGAGTTGGAGCGGATGTTCAAGCAGTACGATCGCTCTCTGCTCATCAGCGACCCACGCAGGAAGCTTCCCAAGAAGCCCCAGGGACGTGGCGCAAGGAAGAAGAGGCAGAAGTCCTATAGGTGAGCCTCATGATGATCCCAGTAAGGTGCTTCACATGCGGCAAGATCGTAGGGAGCGTCTACCCCACATACCTAAAGAGGGTGCAGATGGGGGAGGACCCGAAAGCGGTCCTCGACGACCTAGGCTTGAAGCGTTATTGCTGCCGCCGCATGATCGTCGCCCATGCTGATCTCGTCGATGAGGTCATCCCTCTGGGATAAGCTCTTAAACCTCTTCGCTATAACCCCTTTATCCACGGGTCTGTGGGGTAGCTTGGTATCCTTCCAGCTTGGGGTGCTGGTGACTCCGATTCAAATTCGGACAGACCCACCATACTTTTCCTTCAACCACCTCAGTGTTACTATAAGGAACGCCTCACCCTTCTTGGACGTCTGAAAAGCCATTAAGCAAGTAGTTGCCTTACAGAAAGGTCCTGCTGAGCTCATCGATGATCGCTCATTGCCGCCTCGAACACATTCTATCTCCATTGCGGTGATGATGCTGGTGAGGCCGACGATGATGCTTGCATCCCTTCCGTACTGAATCCTCCATCAAACCGAGGATCGCGGTTCATACCATCTAATGCTCCCTATCCCCCATCCAAGGTGAGGAGGGTCTCCTATCCAAGGTGAGGAGGGTCTCCTGCATCGACCCTCCCTCCGGACATGACCAAGAAGAGTTCATCTCAGGTAGGTTGCTTACTCCCTTGATCCCCTCCACATAAAAGCCGCTATGGTCACTACGACAATGGTAGACAATGCCAGGATGGCGATGAGATTCGGAAGTGAACCATCGGCTGAACCGGGATGAAGGGTCGTGATTCCCGCTATATCGTTCGGGCTGAGCGAGAAGCATACCATCCCTTGCCACATCGGAGTCTTGAATCCACTGCTCCCTTCATAGTAATATACGACCGACCTAACGCACCCCTGATTCCAATTATAGCCGAGCGCTGGTGCATCTCCCTTGAAAATCATTTTTTCCAAGTTGTAGCAGTCGGCGAAGGCCGAGTTACCTATTCGAGTGACGCCGTTGCCGATGGTGACGGAGGTCAGTGAGGAGCAGACGGTGAAAGCATGGTTACCAATGCTTGTGACACTATCGGGAATTGTTATGGACACTAGGGACTCACAGCCAGAGAAGGCTAATTCATCTATGCATGTGACTCCCTCCGAGATGTTGACAGAAGTGAGAGAGTAGCAGCCCCCGATGCCGCAGCGCCTATGGAGGTGTTGCCGCCCAGGAACTGATTTGAGGGAGAAACAGTTATGAATGCAAAATCGCCGATCAAGGTGACACTGCTTGGGATGGTGATGGATGTGATGGATTGGCAACTAAAGAAGGCGTCATACCTGATGGAGGTGACGACCTTGCCATCGACTTCATCGGGGATGATGATGTCGCCTCCGTCCCTGTCGTATCCAATGATCTCCAATGCCATTTCACCTCCATCGAGAATCCTGAAGCCATCATGCACATACTCCGTGGATGCCTGAGACTCTCCTGGCACCAATGACACAATCATGATCAGAACCAATAATGCAATGATGGATAACGGATCTTTCCCGTCATACGGCCGAAGTCCAAAATTTTTATTATAATATAATAATAACGCTCTCCACCATACCAATAAAGTGGAAGATCCACAGCATGAATACTACCTCCCGTGAGACGGCAATTCGATCGAAGCATCGATCGATCATTTCCTCTTGCATCATCAAGTACGAAGGGAACCACTCTTCTGCCTCGAATACCACATTCACCGCCTGTTCCATCGATCGATCCCTCGACGAACCTCTCCACCTATCCTACCAGTTGGCTCCAGCGACCTATTGAGGCCAGTCGCATGGAACCTCATGGAATTCACTCAATTACCATGACCTCATGGAAAAGATCGCGTATCTCGTTCCAACTGGAAGGCTTACTTCCTTCTGAGATCGCCGCATCCCACCCATGGGTTTCCCAATGAGGCCGGGGGAGCCGAGGATATTTGGCTCCGCTCGAGGCGACCCGCTATCACTAGGAAGGGAAGCATCTCCCAACGGGTGTATGATCGACTTGAATCATCGGAGAGCAATGAGGAGCCGATCATTACGATAAAAATCGAATGAGCGCATCAGGGAGGGTTTCGAACATCATCAGTGATGAAAAGGATCGATAGTCGTGATGGACTCACGACCGTTCAGGTTATGACGCTCCAGTCAACACCGTCAGTCGTTATATGACCATGGTGCCATTCATGTCGGTCCTATAGATGGTGGCTCCGCTTGCCTCGAGCCTCTCCAGCGCCTCCTCGTGAGGATGGCCATAGGTGTTGCCGGCGCCCGCGGATATCACTGCGATCTCGGGTGATGTCGCACTCAAGAACTGTTCCGATGAAGAGTACCGGCTGCCACGGTGCGCTCCTACACGGTTCGCAGGAACGGAGAGCTGCTGGAGGATGCCGTT
>LFRW01000025.1 GCA_001512965.1 Methanomicrobia archaeon DTU008 | reverse complement strand
TCTCGTTCCTGACCGATTCCTCGGGCAAGTATGATATCATACTGCCAAAAGGATCAGATTACCGGCTGACCATCTCCAAGAGCGGCTACGCGGCTGCGGAGCGCACGCTCGAGGGCTTCGCTGGCAAGACCGAGAACATAAATATGGTCGCGCTCAACCAGACGGTCAGCGGAACGGTCACTGGCCAAGACGGCGGTCTGCTGGATGGAATCATCGAGTTCAATGACGCCGGCGGAGGAGCGGCTGACGCTACTGCCCCGATAGTCGATGGCGCGTTCAGCGTAAGCCTGTCTCCGGGCAAATATAACGTCATAGTCAATATCGAGGAGGACGGCCACAGATATGTTTACAACGACACCCTGACCGTACCGATCGGCCGCTCGCCAGCATCTCTGGATCTCATCGCTCAGCTGGAGGTTTCGGTGTCCCTAGACGTCGAGGTTGAAGGCGGTGGAAAGATCGTCGATGGCAAGATCCGGTTCGTCGATCCGGATGCAGGCGTAGACAAGGAGATCGACATCGGCGAGGAAAGGACATACCTTGTACCTGGCGATTATACGATCTACGCCCAGATGAAGGATGGCGACGTCTACTATGCCTACCTTGGATACACGAACGTCAGGGAAGGCATGGGTCCCATCAACATACAGCTGCAAAAGGCGAGCCTACTGTCCGGCCATATATTGGATGAGAATGGAGACGTCCTCAAGGGCACCTCCAAGGTGACGATATCTCCCACCACTTCCAATGCTGAACTGCCTATCAGTACGAAATCCAATGGCGAATATCAGATCTATCTGCCAGATGGTACCTACACACTCAGTGCCGAGCTGGCCATGAAGAAGGTCATCGAGGATAAGACACGGTACGTCGTCTACACCGGTTCCGCTAACGAGACCATCAGTGGATCCAGCGTCAAACTGGACGTTCCAACCACTTGGGGTTACGATAATGTGACGATCGGCGGCACCATCGATGCTCATGTGTTCTCCCTGACCTTCACGGCGCTCAGTGAGACGGCCATCGACGCTGTTGCCACGGTCATTGGTAACAGCTACACCGTGGACCTTGCTCCTGGCACGTATGCGGTCTATGGTACGAACAATTCAAGAGTGGTGCTTACCACGATAACCGTGGCACAATCCATTGACGCTACCGTCAACTTCACTACAGTACCAGGAAACCTGGTCAGCGGGGTCGTGAGGTACAATGGCAGTCTTGTACCGAATGCTGAGGTGTCCTTCCTGGGAGTGTCTGGATTAACGGTCACCACCGGCAGTGATGGCAGTTATTCCGCAGTGTTGCCAAGTGGTAACTACCAGATTGTTGCCGTCAGCACCGTGACAGAAGATGGCATCAAGGTAGTCC